>DASZSV010000059.1:0-36090 GCA_035548495.1 Steroidobacteraceae bacterium | reverse complement strand
TGATCTTGACCTTTGGCTGCATGCGTACAATCATGAGCGCACGCATCAAGGCAAGATGTGCTGTGGTCGAACGCCAATGGCAACGTTCGAAGATGGCAAACGTATCTGTAAGGAGAAGTCACTCTCGTAACTTCATCTGACAATCAGTCCATCAAATCGGGTAACTGTCAGATCTGGTTGTGACTAGTACAGTTGAATTGCTGTACTGCGTTCAATCCGTGTTGCCCGTTCTTCCGAAGAAACTAGCGCAAAAAAGCAATAACGCTTTCAGGACGGTTAATCTGATAAGAAACAGCTCTGCTTATCGATCAATTTCCGACTCCCTAGTGATTTTATTGCTTGGTAGATATGCTTTAAGCTTCTATAACATTGTGACTTAGTACAGCCTGTCCGCTTACGCGACTTTGAACGACCGGTTCCGGGTGACGCCAATTGGCGTGCAAATTTTTTAAATACCTACGATTTCACGAAGAACTCGGCGATCGGCATTAAAGATGCCCAAGTGCTGGCCTTTGCCGCGAGCCTGTGCAGCGACTTCATACAAATAAAATGCACGGCGCAAAATTTCCGATTTGTTGGTGGCACCTTGTTTTGCCCATTGCTCTAGCAGGTCATCGAGCTCTTTATTAATCACCAAGCGTAGCCTTACTCGATCACTCATATGACTCACCTTTCCAATAGTCAAGTAGCTCCGGGTTGCCCGAAGTAGACTCTCAAAGGATGATAGCAAACACAATAGGCTCGATTTCTCGGGACTATTGTATTGAGATCGATGCCGCAGTGCCAAACTATCCCGGACGTCCATCCAAGTTTGGAAAAAACATCCAAACTATGGTGGACGGCACACACATGGGCTTTTGTCCATGAGGAAAATGGTGGGCCCGGCAGGATTACTCGTCACTTCCTGTGACTCGCCCTTCGCTTCGCTACGGGCCATCGCAAACGATGTTCAAAATTGCTCCCGGCAATTTTGTCGAACCTGTTTGTTTATGTGTTGCAGGTTCTCATTCCATTGCCTGATGATCATTTTCCTCATGGGCTTTTGTCCATGAGGAAAATGGTGGGCCCGGCAGGATTCGAACCTGCAACCAAGAGATTATGAGTCTCCTGCACTAACCGTTGTGCTACAGGCCCACGCCTGTGAAATCTTCTAGATCGTCCAAACCATTCTCATCCTGCCCGGCAGGATTATTCGGCACTTCCTGCGCCTCACCCTTCGCTGTCGCTACGGGCCATCGCAAGCGATGTTCAAAATTGTTCCCGACAATTTTGTCGAACCTGCAACCAAGAGATTATGAGTCTCCTTTACCCACATCCGCATACGTTGCAATCAAGCACGTATCAAGAGAAAAGTTGTTCGATTTGAAGGGCGCGCATTTTATGCGGGCCGCATCAGGTTGTCATTAGTTTGTGATGATCGAAAACAGGTTCGGGGATGTTTATGCGGAAATATGCCCGCGTAAACGCCCGGGTAACATCAATTTCAGCTTACAAACTGGCGCGAAACCCGAGTTGCAGTCCCGAATAACGCATATCCAGCGTGCCGGGATGATCGGTGGAATTGGAATCGACATGGATGCTGTAGCCACGATAAGCCAGTTCAACACCAAAGTTCTGGAAGAACTGATACATCAAGCCTGCCTGCCATTCGCGAATGACACCCTTGGTATCGACGACCGTCGCACCAAGCCACTGATAACGTGCGGTGAAATTCAGTTTCTTGTATATCTCCACACGGCCTTCACCGCCCGCCATGGGTAATGGCAAGGTGATGGTGTCGGGTTGACGCGTGTAGTTGGCGGGACCCTGCAAGTTGGTGCTGAAGGTGCCTGCCTGTATGCGCAGGGTGGCTGCCAGCTCATATCGCGGCGCCTTGAAAATTCGATACCCATACGTAAGTCCGACGAGATTGATGTCCACTTCGCTTTTTACGCTGTCACCAGCCTTGTAGGTGTCATTGTGAAATTGCACCGGCGCAGTCAGTGTTACTTCGCCGGTACGTTCCGAGCTGAATCCGCTGAGTCGCAGGATGTGGCGCTCGCCGGGAAAAAATGTCAATTCAAAGTCAGGCGTGACTTTCTTTTTCTTCAATCCCAGGTCACGTTCGCCATTAAACGTGGTGCCGGTAGTGATGGTGTTGTTCTGTGCGGTTGGCGACGAATCCGCACGCACAATGGTATCAATGCTGGTATTCCAGATGGACACTTGCAGACGCACACGATCTTCAACGATCAACGGCGGCGGTTCACTTTCCCAGGGCTTTTGGGATTCATCCGCATGTGCAGTGAGCGAGAGCCATCCCAACACGATGAATGCAACAGGGCGGACACTGCAAACAACCCGGCAAAAACTCACGGACATAGGGATTGGCTTCCATAATCTGTGGACACGATGTTGCGGATTCTGCCACGTGCGGCTGCGGATTCGGGGTTGTCGGTCACTCCCGACGCGACAACGCGTGACGCAGCGCACAGCGGGCCCTACACTAAACCTTTTTTCGGGGTAGCGAGGTTGAATTCATGGTTGCCAAGTTGATTGATGGAACCGCTGCTGCGGCGCGTCTGCGCCAGAACATTGCAACGCGCGTTGCAGAAATGAATGTGCGCCTGGGTCGCGTACCAGGACTGGCGGTGGTGCTGGTTGGCGATGATCCTGCCAGTCAGGTGTATGTACGCAACAAGGGCAAGGCGACCATCGAAGTGGGCATGCGCTCCATTGAACACAAATTGGCTGCAGATACCGCTGAAAGTACCGTGCTTGATCTGGTTGCAAAATTGAACGCTGATCCTGCGGTGGATGGCATTCTGGTGCAATTGCCGTTGCCCAAACATATCTCTGCAGAACGCGTAGTGCAGAGCATTGATCCCGACAAAGACGTGGATGGATTGACCACCATCAATGCGGGCCGCTTGATGACCAGTCAGCGCGGATTGGTACCCTGTACACCCAGTGGTTGCATGTTGTTGCTAAAAGATGAAATGCCGTCATTATCCGGATTGCATGCCGTGGTGATTGGCCGCTCCAATCTCGTTGGCAAACCCATTGCACAATTGTTGCTGCAGGCGGATTGCACGGTCACCATGGCGCATTCACGAACGAATGATCTGCCAGCTGTGTGCCGCAGTGCGGACATTCTGATTGCCGCAGTTGGCAAACCCAATCTCGTACGCGGCGACTGGATCAAACCCGGCGCCGTAGTCATTGATGTGGGCATCAATCGCATCACCGATGCAGATGGCAAATCGAAATTGTGCGGCGATGTGGCCACACACGAAGCGATGAACATTGCACGGGCAATTACGCCGGTGCCGCGTGGCGTTGGTCCGATGACCATTGCCTGCTTGTTGCAAAACACATTGACGGCGTTTGAAAGGCGCAATGGCTGATTCATTGATCGTTTGTCACAACCGTAAAGACGATTGAATTTTCTGAACCTGATCCGAGGTATTTATGAGCACCACTTCTGCCAGCGGATTTGATCTGACGAAACTGGATGTTGCACAACGCGAAGCATTGGCCAGGGATTTAAGCACAGAAGAAAAACGCGTGTTGCTCAATCAGGGCACGGAACCACCGTTTTGCGGCGGCTTGCTGAACAACAAGGAAACCGGTACGTATTGCTGCCGCTTGTGCGGGCTGCCATTGTTCAAATCCAGTGCAAAATTTGAATCCGGCACGGGCTGGCCGAGCTTTTATCAGCCCTATGATCCACAGCATATTCGCGAGATACAGGATTTGAGTCACGGCATGGTGCGCGTGGAAATTCGCTGCCAGCGCTGTGATGGTCATCTGGGACATGTATTTGAAGATGGTCCACGTCCCACTGGTCTGCGTTATTGTTTGAATTCCGTATCCATGGAATTTGTCCCGGAAAGCAGAGAACTGAAATTGAAGCAGCCCTGATTCAGCCGTCCCTGGCCCGGAAATTCCAACTTATTTCTTGGCTATATTATCTCAGAGGCAGCTGGTACCTGTGGCATAACCAGCAGCAGATCAACTGCACAATGATCGTGCCAATTGCGCCACCGACAATGCCGCCGATCATGGCCGCTCTACGAATTGCTGGAGGGTGAGCTGTTTCAGGCATGATTATTCTCCTCAAATTATTGTTGCGGTGAATCCAAACGTCATACACGGGAACTGTTTATCTGAACCGTATTACGCTCGGGAATCAATCTATACCATGCGCGCCCGTATGCAAGCGTTAAATGACCAATGTTTGCCTATTGATAGCCCAGTACCTATGATCAGCTTACATCCTCAAGATGTACTCCCCAAAGCATGCAGGCCAAATCAGAACAACCAACTTTGGAGTCGATTCTCGAGCAGGCGTTGATACTGCCGCCGGAAGAGCGGATGGCGTTTGTCCAGCGTAATTGCGGTAATAACGCTGAGCTGCTGCGACAAGTTGCCGGTGAACTGGCCACGCGAGTTCATGCCTGGTGGGACTGGAATCTGGATGCCGAAGCAACTGACGAAAAAGAGTTCAAGCCGAGCTACGAGAGCATAGGTCCATACCGCATCGTCAGTGTCATCGGTGAGGGCGGCATGGGCCAGGTATTGCTGGCGGAACGCGCCGATGAGCAATTCAAGCAGCGTGTGGCCATCAAGTTGTTGCGTCGTGGCGCCAGCTCCCACCAATTGCAGACGCGATTGAAACTGGAACGCCAGATTCTCGCCACACTGGAACATCCCTACATTGCCAAGCTGCTTGACGGCGGCACCACGCCGGAAGGCACGCCCTACATCGTCATGGAATATGTGGACGGCGTACCGGTCAACATCTATTGCGATCATCATCGTCTGACCATTGAGCAACGCCTGCGCTTGTTTCAGAAAGTATGTTCCGCAGTTCAGTGCGCACACCAGCATTTGATCGTGCATCGCGATCTCAAGCCTTCCAACATTCTGGTCACCACAGACGGCACCCCCAAATTGCTGGACTTCGGTATCGCCAAGCTGCTCGACGCGCATACCTTCACTCAAACGGTGGCGATGACTCACATGGACTACCGGCTGATGACACCGGATCATGCCAGTCCGGAACAGGTGCGTGGCGAGCCAATTACTACGGCCAGTGATATCTATGTGCTTGGTGTACTGTTGTATGGATTGTTGACCGGGCGCAGACCGTTCGAGATAAAACAGACACGACTTGCGGAACTGGAGCGCGCCATCTGCGACAGTCCAGCCATTCCCATGGACATGGGTCTGTATGAAGTCATCAACAAGAGGGATCAGGACATCGTTCAGCGACTGTGCGAAGAACGGTCGACGACGGCTGCAAAATTGCGGCGCGATCTGCGTGGAGATTTGTCAGCCATTGTAATGACAGCATTGCGCAAGGAAGCCGATCGACGTTACAGCTCAGTGGAACAATTTTCTGCGGACATTGAACGTTACCTTTGCAACCAGCCGGTCATTGCGCGCAAGGACACATGGTTCTATCGCACAAAGAAATTGGTACAACGTAATGCGGCTGCCAGCCTGTTGTCCACCGTTGTCGCCACGTCACTGGTTGCGTTTGCAATCACCACCTCAGTTCAATCCAGAAAGATTGAACGTGCACATCTACGTGCCGAACAAGTCTCTCAATTCATGATTGATCTGTTCCAGCAAGCCGATCCAGGCCACAGCCGCGGCAACGAGATAAAAGTAAGGGAAATGCTGGATATTGGCGCACAGAGAATTCTCAATGGATTGGCCGATCAGCCCGATATCAGAGCCAGTCTGCTTAAAGTTATTGGGGATGTATACCGCGGATTGGGTGATTACTCGGAAGCAGAGCGATTGCTTGATATGTCCCTGCAATTGCGCATACTCACCAGCGGCAAGGATCATCCGGAGGTTGTGGAAATTGAGCAGTTGCTGGGAGATACCCTGATCAAGAAAGGCAATTTTTCTGCCGCTGAGCCTGTGCTGCAAAGCTCTTTGACACTGGCACACCACTTATACGACAAGGACAGCGTGGAAGTTGCGAAAAGTATTCAGGAACTGGCCAACCTGCGGGAAAAACAGCAACGCATGCAGGAAGCATTGTCACTTTATCAGGAAGCTCTGGCCGATTTTTCGAGACATGGCGCCGTTGCCAATGTGCAGACGGCGAATTTGCTGACTGACTTTGCGAATTTCTATTTGCTGCAAGGAGATTACACAGAAGCCGAGCCTTTACTTAAACGCGCGCTTGAACTCAGCCATCAGGCGTATGGCACAGATCACCCTGTTGTTGCCATGCAAATGCAGAACCTCGCAGTTACCATGGAACAGGAGGGCAAGCTGCAGGAAGCCGCGCCGCTGTTTTCAAAGTCGTTGACTCTGTACAACAAGATTTTCGGCCCGGAACATCCGGAGACCATCGAAGCCTCAATCAACTATGGAAAATTTCTCAGAAAGAATCACCAGTTGGACAAAGCTGAAGCCGTGTTAAGAACAGCCATTCCCTTACAGGAAAAAGTGCGCGGAGTGAAACATCCTTATGTCGGTTACAGTCACCAGAATCTTGCCCTGGTCTTGCTTGACGAACATCATCCACAAGAAGCCGAACAGGAGCTGCGGCGTTCCCTCGACATATACAAGAGTTCACTACCTGCCAATCACGTATACGCTGGAGTTGCCCATTTGTATTTAGGAATATCACTGCTGGAATTGACGCAATACGCTGAAGCCAGGAAAGAATTTCAAATTGCCGCTCCAATCTTGAAGACAAGCATGCCGGGAGACAATCAATTGTCCAGTCTGGCTGATGCCGGAACAGGTGCGACACTCATTGCACAACACCAATACGCTGCCGGCAAATCCCTGCTGCTCGACAATTACAAAACCGTTCTCAAGGCGCGCGGCGAGAAAGATCCCACCGTGCTGGAGTTGAAAAAATGGATCGAACGATTGTTCAGGGAAGAAAACAAACCTGATGGCGCTGCTGCATATTTTGCAAGCATCAACACACGAAATAATTCCGGCATTAAACAGTAGCGAGCATGTTTGTCACCACATCGCCCTCGATAATCACCACAATGACAACTGTGTGCCTTCAATAATCGGTGGCACAAATTGTTTTGTATCCAGCGAATAACGCTCTCCACGATTCAATCCGAACTTCTCGCACGCATTGGCAAAGCGTCTGGCCAGTAGCTCCGCATAAATCCCTTCGCCGCTTTGCCGCGAGCCGAAGCGCGGATCATTGTCACGGCCACCACGCATCTGATTGATCAACGACATGATATGCCGTGCTTTCAATGGCTCATGCGCATTCAGCCAGTCGCGGAACAATTGCTTCACTTCGTGAGGCAAACGTACCAGCAAGTATCCCGCGTGGCGCGCACCGGCTTGCGCTGCTGCGTCGAGAATGTGCTCCAGCTCGCCATCAGTCAGCAATGGAATCACCGGCGCCACCAGCACTGTGACCGGTACTCCGGCTTCGCTCAGTGATTTGATGACACGCAGGCGCGCCAGTGGCGATGCTGTGCGCGGTTCGAGTGTACGTTTTACTTCATTGCGCAATGTCGTGATGCTGATGGCCACCGAAGCCAATCGCTTCGCCGCCATGGCAGAAAGCAAATCCATATCGCGTTCAATCAATGCACCCTTGGTAACAATGCTCACGGGATGATTGCAGGCATGCAGCACTTCAAGAATACCGCGCATCACCCGATAGTCACGTTCAATGGGTTGATAGGGATCAGTGTTGGTGCCCAATGCAATGGTCTGGCAGCGATAGGCCGGCTTGGCCAGTTCTGCTTCCAGCAATTTCACGGCATCTGGTTTGTAAAACAGTTTGGTTTCAAAATCGAGGCCCGGCGACAAATTGAAATACGCATGCGACGGCCGCGCAAAACAATAAATGCAGCCGTGTTCGCAACCTCGATACGGATTGATGGATTGCGTAAACGGAATATCGGGTGATTCGTTGCGTGTGATGATGCTGCGGCTGACATCGGGCTGGACAGTGGTGGCGACGGATGACTGCTCTTCCTCTTCATGACTCCAGCCATCATCAAAGCCAACCACCTGCTTCAGCTCAAAGCGGCCGGCAGGATTGCTGACCGCGCCGCGGCCGGTATGCACCTGTTGTTCATCATGCAGCACCATGAAATCATGGTACTGTGTTTATATACAGTTGTAAAGCTCCATCGGCTTGCAACCGGACATTTTCGGTGTTATCAAACCAGCACCTGATTACCAGACCCCGCCGATAACCAGACATCAACATGAAAGCCCATCGTTCACTGTCATTCCGGACACTGCACTGTAACCTGCTGGCAGCCCTGGCATTTGCATTGATTGGCAACCCGGCGCTTGCAGCCGAAGGCACTACCACAGGCGTGAAAGAAACCTCTGCCAATCAATATCACCTCACTTCAAACGCCTGCCGCCTGGCCATGGATGTCAACGCACACATCGGCGGACGCATCACGCAATTGCTGTTCGACGGCAAACCGGTAATCTGGCCTTACGCTTGCACTGCAGACACATATCAACCCAATTCGGGCTGCAATGGTTCCGGTTCTACATTCTGGACCAGTCCGCAAAAAGCGTGGCCCAATGGCGGATGGCCGCCGGTTGCATCGGTGGATGGTGAAGCCTATACCGCACATGTCAAAAATGATCACTTGCTGTTGAATGGCCCCGGTAATGCATTGCTTGGCGCAAGCATCAACAAGGATTTTTCCATTGACAGCGAACATTGCATTGTCGATTTGCGTTACACGATCAACGCATCCCGTGCACAGCACATCGCGCCGTGGGAAATCACGCGCGTTAAACGCGGCGGCATTGCCTTTTTTCCATTGGGTGACAGGAACAAACTTTCTGCGGGTCCATTGGCATCGCGCGTCAGCATTGCAGGCAATGTCGTGTGGTTTGATGATACTGGCATGCCAGTGTTGCCATTATCCGGTGGCGCGAAGTTGATTGCCGATGGCCGTGGCGGCTGGCTGGCCTATGTTGCACAAGGCAAGTTGTACATCAAACGGTTTGATGATGTAACACCGGAGGCGACCGCACCCGGTGAAGGCGACATTGAAATTTATGCTGACGGGGAATTTCTGGAACTGGAAGTACAGGGACGTTACACATCACTGAATGCCGGTGATGCGTTGCCATGGAATGTTCAATGGCGCGTCGTGACCGTTCCTGAATCGGTAACCATTGCCGCAGGCAGCAAGTCGTTGTTGCAATTTGTTGAACAGGAAGTGTCAACGACGCGCTGAAACTGCTGCTGCATTCAGGTCTGTATTCTGGTGTATATCCCGTCGAAGACCACATGCCACTTTGCGTCTTGTCCCGCGGCTTCCCATAATTGACGCACGCTGCCATCCGCACTTGGAGTCCATGTGATGCGCTGCCTGGTGGACTTGCCGTGCCGGTCAACTAACCGGCCCTGCAAAATCATCTTGCCATGATGAAACGTGCCTTCAAGCGTAAGAAGCATGCCGTCGCTGTCCACCCATGTCTGATGCCACACTTTGCGATTGACGTCGTAGATGTTCAGGCTCTCGCCGCTGTAACCATGCATGGTCGTGTAGTGTTCATGCACCACGCATGATCCATATTCCTGAGTGACATGATTGCGACCCGCAAGTTTGCCGTCGGGAGTCCTGACCTGCCAGTCACCCACCCAGAAATCGAACGTGTGATGTTCCGGGGTATCGCAATGATCAGAAGTTGCTGCGCGAATCACGCCACTGCTCAGCACGAACGTTATCACGATCAGCACAGCCGTTAATAAACGCATGCAACCTCCAGCGATGACACTGAAGGCGTAAACATACGTCAAAGCAACTCTGATATCCACATTCCCTGTGGAGCCGGTTCGGCAGAAAGTCAACTACGCAGCATGTCCCCATGCGAGCAGGAAGGTTTCCAGCGCCGAGGCGGGCACCGGTTTGCTGATGTGCATGCCCTGCAACTGATCGCAGCCGGCATGATCCAGTGCGTCAAACGTCATCACATCTTCAACACCTTCGGCACATACCGTCAATGAGAGCTTGTGGCCAAGATCAATGATGGCCTCCACAATGGTGTGTGCTTCAGGCGCATGCACCATCTCCGCAATCAGCGATCCATCAATCTTCAGCATGCTGTAAGGCATCTTGTACAACTGTGTCAGCGATGAAGTGCCGACACCGAAATCATCCAGCGCCAATCCCACGCCGCGCACACGCAGACGCGCGAAACTGTCCATCACGGTTTCTATTTCGCCCACTGCGGCGGCTTCTGTCACCTCAAAACACAGCGCACCGGCATCAACACTGTGTTCGCGCAGCACTTTCGACAGGCGATCAGGAAAATCCAGATCGCCCACGGTATGCGCGGGCAGATTTACTGCCAGATTCAAGTCCATGCCGCGTGATCGCCAGTGACCCACCTGACGCAATGATTCAGTGAGCACAAAGTCAGTCAGCTTTGCGGAAAGTTTTGACTGTTCTGCCAATGGCAGAAATTGCGCGGGATACAACAGGCCACGTGTGGGATGTTGCCAGCGCACCAGCGCTTCCACCGCGCCCACATGCCAACTGTCGTGATCACGATGCAGAATGGGTTGATAGTGCAACAGCAATTCGTACTCGTCGATGGCTTGCTGAAGTTCGGCCACCGTGATCACCGAGGCATCGGTGCTGCGGCTGGCGAGATAGTTTTCAAGATCGGATGCGGATAACGGCTTTTGCAGCGCCTTGAGAATTTTCAATCCCAGTGATCCGCCAAATTGTCTGGCCGTTGACAGCACACGCGCATCCAGCGAACTGACCAGCATCACCTCCGTGGGCAACCCGGTGCTGGCGAGATAACGCAATCCGGCAACGCCATCCACACCTTTCATTTGCAGATCGAGCATCACCAGTGCCGGCTTGAACTGCATCACAGCCTGACGAAATGCAGCCGCACTGTCAGCAGTAATCACTGAATAAGAGAGCTTCGTGGCCACTTCGGACACAGTGTTGATCCATGCCGGATCATCATCCACGATCAGCAACAGGTTTTGGGCAAGGGGTGACACACGTACCTCAGTTATACGGGTTTACCCAGTCATCGGCGGCACCATGCAAAACCTTATGGTGAAATGGCCGATGAATGCCACAAAGCCGTCAAAAGCCGTTAATCGCAGTTCATTTTGCTGATTGGCCTTATTTGAGAGACGGCCGTTGCATCTGCATCCACGCGCGAATGGAAGGCCGTTGCCACTGGTAATTTGCATAATCTGCCAGTCGCGGCGGCACCTCATCGCCATTGCAAATCAGACGTTGCAGCATCAACGACAAATCCACATCGGCAATACTCCATTCACCAAACAGGCTCTTCGCACCCTGTGGCAACAGTTGCCCGGCAAAGAAAAACAACTTGCGCGCCGCTTCATGCCCTTCCAATGACAACGATGGCTTTTTCCGCTGGTAGAAAATCACAGTCGTACCGCGCTCCATGCGAATGGGCATCAAGTCACTGCGCATCCATGCCTGCACCTGGCGCGCACGTGCACGTTGCTTAACATCGGCCGGATACAGCATCGTTCCCGGAAACACTTCATCAATGTATTCATCTATTGCTGATGATTCCGACAGTGTGAATTCATCATGTATCAGCGTTGGCACTCGATGGGTCAACGAAGCGGTTGAATAAGACGTCTGATAGTGTTCTTTTTCCGCGAGATCGACAGTCTTGATGTCAAACGGCAATTGCTTTTCGGTCAGCGCAACAAACGCCGACATGGCGTAAGGGCTGGCGTATTGCGAATCAACGTAGAGTGTAAGCGCAGTCATGGACATCAAGAATTGAATACTTCACTTGCAATCCAGCCGATTACCAGCGCAGTACTTTCGGCCCAATTAATGCGCCCAGCAATCCCGGCAACAACATGCCAAGCGAATACCATGCCACCACAAAGGGCGCAGTGCTTTCATTGCACAACAGTGCATACACGGTGGCGCCACTGGCGCCTGCAAGGCAGCCCGCCGCAAAACCGGCAAGACGCAATTGTGTGGGCGCCAGTTTGCGCATCATCCACATCACCGCAATGAACGCCGGAATGGAAATGCCGAAAATATTCCACGGGCACATCAACGCTGAGTGGCCCATCCATATGCGATGCACCGCTTCAGGGGGAGCATCTTGCAGTTCGTGCACGGCAAGCAACGACAGCAATGCGACCGGGACCAGCAACCACCATAACCCGCGTGCAGAACGATTGTCCGGCCGCGCGAAATACAACGACAACATCATGCCCACAATACCCAGACCGATGGTGTAAAGCCACTTCATCCAGAACGGCCAGGTGTACACGGCTTCGCCAAGATCTCCGCGCACACCGATGGTGAGCACCAGCAGCAACAATGATGCCGCCGTTCCAGTCATCCACGCCAGCAGAAATCGCCGCGAGTATGACTGCCGTACCGGCGTCACCTGCGTGGAAAGCTGCTTGATGAGATCACTGGTCTGCATATCAACCCGAACCTTGCGGCGAGGCATGCAACATCATCAGACGCTTCATGCCGCGATGAACATTCACCTTGATCAGCGATTCACTCTGACCGCAGCGTTGCGATGCTTCGGAGGTGGACAAACCATCAATGCGCGTCAACTGAATCGCCAGACGCTGCGCTTCCGGAAGCATCGCGAGAATCTTTGCAAGATCGGTCTGCGCACTGCGTTGTTCGCTTTCATCAGCGCCGAACAGTTCCATGCTGTCATCCAGCGGCACGGATTCGCGACGGCTTGAGCGTCGCAGGCAATCGGCCAGTTTGTAGTGCGCAATCGCATACACCCAGCTCGTAAAAGGCCGTGTGGCATCATAGGTATCGCGGCGGGTATGCACGGCTATCAACACTTCTTGCACCAGATCTTCAATATCGGCTGCATCGCGCCCCAGCCGGCGGCCAAAAAAACTGCGTAATTTCACCGCGAGCCGGCTCAGCAACGCATGATGCGCATTGCCATCACCCGCCAGGGCTGCCACCATCAGCGCGCGCAATTCCGCTTCGGTGTTCAGTTCGGCGATAAATAAGGACTCGCTCATTGGTATTCGTATCGGTATGGCGCCCGGTTACAACGCTGTTTACAACACTGTCATGCGCATGACAACAAAATGAAGGTGCATTGTAACCGGTTATTCAGATGATGCGAATTGATCATCGCATTTGATTTTACCCCGCGGCGCATAACCGCAAACATGTGACAACTTATCTGACCGAGGACATTCAACATGAACATGAGCAAAACAGTACTGGCAACCCTGGCCCTGGGCGCGCTGACCACCGGCGTCGCAATGGCGGGTGACAAGATGGAAGGCGCCAAAATGGAAAAATGCTATGGCGTGGCGCTGGCCGGTAAAAACGACTGCAAGGCGGGTTCGCTGAGCTGCGCCGGTACCTCAAAGAAAGACTATCAGGCCGATGCGTGGAAGTTTGTACCCAAGGGCACCTGCACCACCATCAAGACTCCCAATGGCATGGGCTCGCTGACACCACCTGCCAAGTAATCTCTAAGTAATCCCCAAGTAATCCCTGTAACGTCATGACACATCCCGCTGCCGGACTGGGTTTCAAGCCCGGGCATTTTGCCGATGCACTGGCATGTACGGCAGCGGGAATGTGGTATGAAATTCATGCCGAGAACTACATGGTGGCGGGTGGCACGCGCATGGCGATGCTGGATGCTCTGGCAGAACGGCACCCTGTTTCGGTTCATGGTGTTGGGTTATCACTGGCCAGTGCTGATGAACCCGATCTTCAACATGTGTTGAAATTGAAACGCGTTGCAGAACGCACCCGAGCGTTTGCCGTGTCGGAACATCTGGCATGGACGCGCTGGCAGGGTTCGCACTTTCCCGATTTATTGCCCTTTCCCCGCACCACGGAAGCATTGCAGATCATCGCGCGCAATATTGACATTGTGCAAAACGCCTTGCAGCGCCGCTTGCTGATTGAAAATCCCTCGTTGTATTTGTCACTGAATACACATGAATGGAGCGAAACGGATTTTCTGAACGAACTGGTGAAACGCACCGGCTGCGGATTGCTGGTGGATATAAACAACATTTATGTCAGCACACACAACATCGGCGGCGATGCATACGATTACATTGATCAACTGCCGGCAGATGCCATTGGCGAGATTCATCTGGCCGGTCATGTCAGCGACACGCGATTCGACACCACATTGCTGATTGATACACATGGTGCGGCGATATGCGACGAAGTATGGGAACTGTATCAATACCTCATCAAACGCAGCGGACCACGCCCGACCCTGATTGAACGCGATGACAACATTCCCGCGTTCGACGAATTGCTGCTGGAACGAAATCATGCGACGCAATTGATGGCTCAGTCCATGTCACTGGAGGCACGCCATGCCATCGCTGGCTGAATTTCAATCGGCATTTGCAGACCAATTACTGTCCGCACATCTCGCCACATTATCGAATCGTGACATGGCGGCGATGACGGTGTATCGCAACACTGTCACCAAGGGCTTCATCGACGCGCTGGCCGCAAACTATCCCACGGTACTGAAACTGGTCGGCGAAGAATGGTTTGAAGCCGCTGCGCTGCGCTTCGTCCGCAGTGCCCCTGCAACCACGCCGGTGCTTGCTGAATATGGAAAAGGATTCGCAGCATTTCTGGAGCATTTTCCACCGGCAAAAGAGATTCCATACTTGTGCGATGTGGCCCGAATTGATTGGCGTTGGATTGAATCGTACACAGCGCCGGACGCACCCGCACTGCATGCAGCCACATTGCAGGCGCTGGATGGCGAACAACTGCTCAATACACGCCTTTTGTTGCATCCCGCGACACGTTTGTGCGCGGTGCATCACTCGGCGCTTGCCATCTGGTCGCACAATCACGCATCGAACGTTTCACCGGAACTGATTGTCAGCGACACGGATGAATTTGGTTTGATCACACGCAGGCACGATATCGAAGTACTGCCGCTGTCATCCATTGAACATGAATTTGTTGCACACATTGAACAGGGCGCAACACTGGGTGAAGCTGCCATGACGGCACTTGCTGATGATGCGCAATTTCCGCTGGCAGGCACGCTTGCAAAATTGATAACTGCAGGATGCTTTGCCGACCTTTGATTATGATCTCCTTTCCAGAATTTATGCGAGACCGTTAAACCACCACAACGTCATTCCCGCGAAGGCGGGAATCCAGTTCAACAATTGGCAAACACAAGAGAAAACATCATGACCTCATCCACTTCCCTCTGGCGATCACCCTTTGCATTGCTGGCCCGCATCGGCAACTGCATACCGG
This sequence comes from Steroidobacteraceae bacterium, assembly GCA_035548495.1. GTDB lineage: Bacteria > Pseudomonadota > Gammaproteobacteria > Steroidobacterales > Steroidobacteraceae > CAILZL01. The sequence goes on along the minus strand of DASZSV010000059.1, from coordinate 20,833 downwards.
AATCATTCCTGCTGCTGGTTGCGCGTTACGGCATTGGCTTCGTATTCTTCCTTTCCGGAAGAACCAAGGTCACCGGCTTTCTGAACATCACAGACTCAGCGTATGCCCTGTTTGAGGAGGAATACAAAGTGCCGCTGTTGTCGCCTTACGTGGCCGCACATGTAACGACCTATTGTGAACATTTGTTTCCACTATTGCTGGCGCTTGGATTGTTCACACGCTTCGCTGCGCTGGGCATGTTCTGCATGACGCTGGTCATTGAAATATTTGTTTATCCCGATGCATGGCCGACGCATTTAAGCTGGGCCGCCATTCTGTTGCCATTGATCGCCAAGGGCGGCGGCAAATGGTCATTGGATAGAGTGTTCAAGATTCCTTGAGGATAGCCGCGCGGACTTTGCGCGTCGGTTTTAGGCTAAATTCCCATGTGGCGTGAGCGCCTCACTCACGTCTCCTTGTGGTTGCACTCGCCGCTCACTGGCCCTGAGAAGACGTTGATACTGATGATTCCAAAAGATCCAACATGCGGCACGCCTTACGCATTGACCATAACCACCATACTCCAAAGGCTCCAACAGCAAGAAGCCCTGCCGTGAACCCTTTCAGGTCTGGACTAAACTGTCCGAGATACAGACCAACAAACCCAAACATGCCAATGATTCCAAATAGAATACAGACGCTTAACAAGCAGACACCCATAAAGTGTGCGCTTCCCATATCACCCAGACGACGATATGCCAATGCCGCGCGAGAACCTCGCGCACCTAAGGTACGTATACCTGCTACGGCAACGTAGTCTCCGGCACGAAGCAGTTCCGAACCACAACTTAAATAGAAGAACTCAATAGGTGGCTAGCCCACAGAGAACGACACCTTGGGTGAAATCTTCTTTCTCAGAACGTAGTCGGAACTGCCGGAGTAATTGGACACGAATCCTTTAGAGACTTCTATCTGCATAAATTACTCCAACTGGTGCCGGCTGTCCCAGACCTAACCGGTCAACACGATGATGGCTGCATTTAAGAAACGAGAATACGCAATGCTGTAATTGTATGGCTGGCAATGCACATCATCTGCACCCTCGAACTTGTTTTAATAGGTCTGACTGGCAACGTGATGGCAAATTAACATTGGCACCGAAATAAACGCAAGCCACCATTAAAGTCAACCTTATGGACCTCATTTTTGAGGACGGCGAAAGTATGCAGCTACCAGAAAAAGTCATCAATTGCGCCACCAGGCCAAACGCTTTGCTTGATGATCCCAGTACAAATAAATTGGATCGCAGTCACTGCCGCTCAACTCCAGACCCTTTGCATCCCTAATTGCCCGGCAACCGGGAAGCACTCCGTCATCGGTGCCGCAATCTAAAGGAACAATTGTAAGCTTCACCGGCAGGCCGCAAACAGCATCTTGCGACGAAGCATCAATTCCAAAGGTTAGTGTTTGCGATGCGCTATGCGTCGCCCCCAAATCTGCGGAAATAGTGATTTTATGAGGACTTTGCACGAGCGTGACTGTGTCAAGAGCGCCATCTCCATTCAGGTCTACTTTGATGGTTGTGGAATCGCTTGCAGCAACTGTACTGACGCTGAAGATGAGAACCAGAAGGGCAAATGTGAGTGATCGATACATGATTACAAATTTGCTTATATTAGACTGATTAACGCTGCCTGCAAGTAAACACCGGGACTTGAATAAAGGCAATTGCCCTGTCACAAACTGTTTCAAATACGGGTCTCGCCAATCAACTGGCGCTAGCGCCCTCAACAACAAGAACGCCAGCGCAATACTTATCAACGACGCGTCTGAATCAGCTTCCAGCCATTGCCCGATGGATCACGAAAGCCGGCATCAACTGTGCCATAGCGATCAACGGGCTCCTGCGTAAACTCCACACCTTTGGCACGCATCTGCTCATACGCAGCGCGACAATCATTGACCACCAGCACCAGCGGCGGCATGGCACCTTTGGCCACAATGGCCTTGATGGATTGTGCCGTTGCCGCATCAACCACTGGCGGTCCGGGCACAAACAAACCAAGCTGGAATGATGGCTGCTCCGGATGTTGCACGGTAAGCCATCGATAGTCCCCATTGCGCACATCGGTGTGAACTTTAAATCCAAGCTTATCTACATAGAACGCCAGCGCTTCATCCTGGTCACGCACGTATATACCTGCCACATCGATACCTTGACTCATCTGATTCTCCACAACGTTTAAAAGTCCTTTTTACCGCGCGCCGTTCGGCGACGCTTCTCCGAAACTGCGATTGTCAGTTTGGGCCGGTGCGCTGCTTTCACGATACAGGCGGGTACATGTTCGAGCTGATGATCTGCAGCGCTCATGCGTTGACGAAATGCACTTGGGCTTTCGCCAGTGATATCACAGAAAGTTCGGCCGAAGGTGCCAAGGCTGCTCCAACCGGTTTGAAACGCAATATCGGTAATCGGCAAATCGGTATCACGCAACAGTGCTGTCGCCCGTTCGATGCGCCGCATCAGCAAGTACCGGTGCGGCGGCAATCCGAAAGCTTCTTTGAAGGATCGTGCAAAGTACGCCTCGGACACGTGACTCACTTTTGCAAGCCGCTGCACCGGCCAGTGTTCGTGTGATGCTGCGTCCATGTGATCCTTGGCGCGCAATAGACGGCGAAGTAATTCAGGGTCCTGATTCACAGCGGATACAGATTGCATGTGTGTGATCTATTTTGCTTTGCGCCGGGTCTTTGCAGTTGATTTCTTTTCGCTGGCCTTCTCCACCTGCTTGCCAGCTTCCACGTGAGCCATCAATGGTGGACACTCAGCTTTCACTGCGTCATGAATGATTTGCGCCAGTCGCGACACGCCCGGCCCTGCCGCATCACGATCTGCATACACAAGATACAACGAGCGAATGCGCACGCTGCCTTCGCGCAGGTTGAGTGGCTTGAGTAGACCCGTGTTCAACTCTTCACGAATCTTGTCTTCGGGATACCAGGCGAATCCATAACCGCGTTTCACAGCATCAATTGAAGTGCTCATGTTGGTTACCGTCCAGCGTTGCACGGCTTCCAGCGCCAGCACATTGAAGTTGCGGCTTACACCGCTGTCACGCACCACCAGGTGACGATACTGGCGCAAGTCACGCAGGGTGAGTGCACGATTGAGTTGATGCAAGGGATGCAGAGGACTGGCCACCGCAATCATGCGCATTTGCAACAACACTTCACTGCTGAACTCCTTCATCTCCATCCCCGAGATGGCCAGTTCCACCTTGCCCTGATGCAAGGCATCCTGGGTGCCGCTCAATACTGACTCAATCACTTCAATGCGCGTATGTGGACTTTCCTCGCCGAATTGTGCGAGACACTTAAACAACAGCGGCGTGGGAAACAGCGGTTCCACGGCCAGACCAATCTCCGCTTCCCATCCCGCAGACAACTTTCTTGCCGCACGTTCAATGCCGGTGGCTTCCTGCAACAGCGCGCGCGCCCGCCGATACAGCAACTGTCCCGTGGGCGTAAGCACCGCTTTGCGGCCGTGAATGTCGAACAGCTTCACCTGCAACAGCGACTCCATTTTCTTCACGGCATAGGTTACCGATGACTGGCTTTTATGAAGATGTTCCGCCGCCTGCGCATAACCACCGGCATCCACCACGGCCAGCAAGGAACGCCACTGATCAATGGAAATATGCGGATGAATATCGGCTTCAGTCATGCTGGTCAACTCAATATATCTACTGGTTAGATTGATTCAGGCTAAATATTGAGCTTTTTTATTCATCCAGTAAATAGTTAGATAGTCCCCAACGGGAGATGAAACAAAACCCGTTACTGGAGAACATCATGACAACGTTATTGCAATTGAATACCAGCCTGTTTTCCGAAGCAGGACAGTCATCACAACTGGCGCGCGAGTTTGTGCAGAACTGGCAGCGGCAGCATCCCGGATCACGCGTCATCGTACGCGATCTGGCCACCGATCCCGTTCCTCACTTGAGTGGCGAACGCTTCAAGGCATTCCTGACGCCAGCCGAACAACGCACTGCAGAACAACACGAGGTGACTGCGTTTTCAGATGGATTGATTGATGAGCTGAAACAGGCCGATGTCATCGTGGTGGGCTTGCCGTTGTACAACTACGGCATTCCTTCGTCGTTGCAGGCGTACTTTGACCATGTTGCGCGTGCCGGTGTTACTTTCAAATATACTGCCAATGGTCCGGTGGGCTTTTTGCAGGGCAAGCGCGCGGTGGTGTTTGCCACACGCGGCGGCAAGTATCTCGGCAGTGACAATGAAAGCGTGACCACTCAGGTACGCAACTTTTTCAAGCTGCTGGGCATTACCGATATCGAATTCGTGTATGCCGAAGGCCTGTCAATCGATGCGGTCACGCGTGAGAATCAGTTGATCCGCGCGCGTGAACAGGGAGTCAAACTGGCAGCAGCGTGACTGTTGATTGTGAATTTGTAAAGCTTCGGGAGAATCATCATGAGCACACGTCAAATCAACCAGATCATTGCTTCGGTGGAAACATCCGATGGGGCTGGCGTGCGCCTGCGCCGCAGCCTGGGACAACATCATCAGTTTCGCCTTGATCCGTTTCTGATGCTGGATGAATTCGGCAGCGACAAACCCAATGAATACATTGCGGGTTTTCCGCCGCATCCGCATCGCGGTTTCGAGACCGTTACTTACATGCTGGATGGTCACATGCTGCACCAGGATCACATGGGCAATCGCGGCGACCTGCGCAGCGGCGATGTGCAATGGATGACCGCTGCACGCGGCATCATTCATTCAGAAATGCCGCAGCAGGAACATGGCCTGATGCGCGGCTTTCAGTTGTGGCTGAACTTGCCCGCGAAAGAAAAGATGAAGCCAGCCAGTTATCGCGACATTCCCTCATCACAAATTCCCACGGTGCAAAATGAGCAAGGCGTGTGGGTAAAGGTGATTGCAGGAACGTCAACGCTGGATGGCAAGCAAGTGACTGGCCCCATCAATGGCTTGACGACTGAGCCCATCTACATTGATGTGCATCTGCCTGCCGGACAAAGCTTTGCGCAGACCACACCGGTTGCGCATAACGCTTTTATTTACTTGTACGAAGGCGAGTTGCAACTGGGTGATGAGTCTGTACCTTCGCATGCCGCAGCGTTGCTGGGCCCGGGTGAAGAAGTGAAAGTCACCGCCAGCCGCGATGCAAAATTTTTGTTGCTGGCGGCCATGCCGTTGAATGAGCCCATCGTGCAATATGGCCCGTTCGTGATGAACACTCGCGAAGAGATTGAACGCGCAGTGAGTGATTATCAGAGTGGCAGGTTGACGGCGTAAGAGCGTAGATGCATTTGATGTAGGTTGGTGCTGAACGCAGTGAGGCCCAACTCTCCGTAGGGCGGGATGCATCCCGCCATTAATCATCTTGGTGGGTTACGCGGAAGAACCGCTAACCCACCCTGCTTCGGATAGTCGATACCGGCCAAGCTGCGCAAGTCAAAGCACAACGTTCTCTCGCCCCTTGTGGAGGAGCGCGTAGGGCGGGATGCATCCCGCCAATAATCATCTTGGTGGGTCACGCGGAAGAACCGCTAACCCACCCTACTTCGGATAGTCGATACCGGCCAAGCTGCGCAAGTCAAAACAAAACGTTCTCTCGCCCCTTGTGGAGGAGCGCGTAGGGCGGGATGCATCCCGCCATTAATCATCTTGGTGGGTTACGCGGAAGAACCGCTAACCCACCCTACTTCGGATAGTCGATACCGGCGAAGCTGCGCAAGTCAAAACACAACGTTCTCTCGCCCCTTGTGAGAGAGAGATAGGTGAAGGGTTTTAACTGTTAGCAGAGTGCCAACTTTTCCACCCTTTCCCTCATTCAACACTTGAACCATCCATAGAGTATTGGTGCATTACACATTCGTAAATAATTTCAGGCATTCATTGTTAGCGATTAACAAAAAAGACTCCTAAACTCGGACAATTGGTTCGCAACAAGAGAGCACACGCAATGTCCACATTCTGGAATCGCCGCGAGATTATTAGTATCGGCGCTGCCGCCGCCGGGTTATCACTGCTGCCTGATCTCGCAGATGCAAAACTTTCCTTATCAACCATTCCCGCCGCGCCGTATGTAAAAGTGGAAACGGCGAGTGGCTGGGTGCGCGGCGGACATTGCCGTGGCGCCCTGGTATTCAAGGGCATTCCGTATGCAGGTGATGTAAGCGGTGCAAATCGTTTCAAAGCGCCACCGCCGCTCAAACCGTGGCAAGGTGTATTCGATGCAACACATCTGGGTCCACCGACTTTGCAACGTCCCAAGAATACCTACGGCGAACAGGAGCCTGCACCCGCTGAAGATTGCCTGGTATTGAATGTATGGACGCCCGCAGTCAATGATCATCGCAAACGGCCGGTGATGTTTTACATTCATGGCGGTGGCTACGTTACCGGTTCTGGGGGCTCACCTACTCAGGATGGTTCGCGGCTTGCGGCAACATATGATGTCATCGTCGTTGCCTGCAATCATCGTCTGGGATTGATGGGCTATTTGTATCTTGGTGATCTCGATCCATCTTATGCGAGTGACGCCAACGCGGGCATGCAGGATATTGTTGCCGCATTGAACTGGGTCAAAACCAACATTGCTGCCTTCGGTGGTGATCCACACAATGTCACCATCTTCGGCGAATCCGGTGGCGGCGGCAAAGTTGCCACCTTGATGGCCATGCCACAGGCCGCTGGTCTTTATCACAAGGCCGGCATTGAAAGCGGCGCATGGCTGACGCGCATGAACAAGGACGTAGCGACAGAAACCGCACTGCGTTTATTGAAGGCATTGAACATTCCAAGCAAGGAACTGCTTCGCCTGACTGAAGTACCGGCACAGACACTGCTCGACTTGCAGATCGAAGGCGAAGACCACAAGGGACCCTTGATGAATGCCACCGATCCGGCGAACCCCATCAAGCACAACCCTGCCGATGATGAAAGCCCCGGACACTTTGCGCCGCTGGTGGATGGAAAAATTTTGCCGGTACAACCTTTCGATCCCGCAGCACCGGCACTGGCAGCGCATGTTCCATTGATGATCGGTTCCAATCACGATGAAGCCACATTCTTTTTCCGGGATCAGCCGGAAATATTTTCGATGAACAACCAGCAGCTCGTGACCCGCCTGCTCGCCCAGTTTGGCGACAACGCAGATCGCGTATTGACTGCCTATCACAAAGCCATGCCCGACGCTTCACCATCGGAAATATTTATCGCCATTGCCACCGCGCGTTCAGTCGGTTTTGGCAACGACACCATCACGCTTGCCAGCCGCAAATCAGCGCAACCGGCTGCGGTGTACTTGTACCGGTATGACTACGAATCCAACTTCCCGGTTGCCGGAACATCATCGACTTTACGGGCAGGACACGCCACTGACATCGGCCCCACCTTTCTTAACTATGATGAACCCGGCTTGCACGGCAATGGTCCCGGCGTGGCGCAGACATCACGCAACTTGTCAGCGTTGTGGACTTCATTCGCGCGCACCGGCAAACCTTCTGCACGCGGCGTTCCTGAGTGGCCGCGTTACAACACGCACACGCGGCCAACCATGCTGGTGAACACAGCGTGTCACGTGGTGGATGATCCAAATTCAGACATCAGGGAGATGTGGGCATCGTTGTAGTTGATACTGACTGCATAAGGATGATTTGCGTCCGCGGTATCGGCATCACATCGTGAGCAACGCGGATACTGGCGGGCAAATCATTGCGCTATGATCCGGTACAGGACACACTGGAATCATTCATGCTGAAGCTGAAACGCCGCACTTTCCTTTTTCAGGCCATTGCCGCCCTGGGACAACTTGGTACCGGCCTTCCCGTGCTGGCGGCGGGATCAAAATCCGGCCGCACAAAACACGCGCCGTCAGTCACCATCGCCGCGGGCGGCGATACCGTGCTCGGTTTCAATCTGCAGGATCACTTTGACGAGCAACTTGCACAGGGGCATTCCCGCGATGAGTTGTACGATCTGTATTTTCGCGGTGTGCACGATGTACTGGACCGCGCCGACATTGCCATTGTGAATCTGGAATGTCCCTTTACCGATCGCGGCGACAAGCTGCAAAAGAATTTCAACTTCCGTGCGCGCCCGGAGATGATCGAAGTACTGAAGCGCGGTTCCATTGATGCAGTGACGGTGGCCAACAATCACGCCATGGACTACGGTGCCACCGGCATGAACGATACGCGGCAGATACTGGAGACCGCGGGCATCGGCCACTTCGGCACCGGCGACAATCTTCAGGAGGCTCGACAACCCCTGATCATCGAGCGCAACGGATTATCCATTGGTTTTCTCGGTTACTACTTCCAGAATGCCGAAGACATGATCGAACCGCGTGACATATATGCACTCGAAGATCATCCCGGCGTCGCGGGATGTTACACGGATATCGAACAGATGCAGGCCATGCTTGACGAAGACATCACTGCACTGGTTCCAAAAGTGGATGCCGTGATTCCATTTTTCCACTGGGGCAAGGAAGGCAAGTATGTTGTGCGCGATTACCAGATTGAACTGGCGCATCGGTGTGTCAGGCTGGGCGCGCGCGCAGTGCTGGGTGCGCACCCGCACCGCTTGCAGGGCGTTGAAGTGTATCGCGGTGCGCCCGTGTTTTATTCACTCGGCAATTTTGTATACGGTGGCGTCAAGAATCCCCCCGATACGCTGACCATGATTGCACAGTTGCATATAACCCGGCGGCACGTAAGTGCCAGCATCATACCGGTGCAATACACCAACTGGCCGGATGCACCTTTCCAGCCCTTCATCCTGAATGGTGAACAACGGCGGCAGGCCATTGCACGTATCGCCGGACTATCCGGCAACTTCAGACGCACATTGCCGATGCTGAGAAGACGCAGTTGAAGCAATACATGAGGGGGCCGGCATAGCAATCCGCGCCGTTGTTCATCACCGCATGCACATGATTTCCTGCTGCTATACAAATCCCCGCTTCCTCATCAATGCCTGCACATCTGCATCGCGGCCGCGGAAGGCGCGATAAGCTATATCAGGTTCCTGTTGATTACCTGCACTGAATACGTGATCGCGCAGACGCGCGGCAATGTCCGAATCAAACACATCGCCACTTTCTACAAAGGCCTCCCACGCATCAGCCACCAGTGTGTCGGCCCACAGATAACTGTAGTAACCCGCCGCATAACCATCACCAGAAAATATATGACCGAAGTGTGGTATCCGATGACGCATCACCACTTCAGCGGGCGCACCGAGTTGTTGCAAGGTGTCGCGTTCGAATTTTTCCGCATCAATATCCACTTCACCGGCAAGATGCAGCTCCATGTCGATCAATGCGCTGGACAAATATTCCAGCGTGGCAAAACCCTGATTGAAGTTGCGCGCCGTCCTGATCTTGTCGATCAATGACTGCGGCATGGGCCGGCCAGTTTGATAATGCAATGCAAAGCGATTGAGCACTTCGGGCGTCAGCAACCAGTGTTCCAGCAATTGCGACGGAAACTCCACGAAGTCACGTGTCACGGAGGTGCCCGACATCGAGGGATATTGCACATTGGACAACAAGCCATGCAATGCATGACCGAATTCATGGAACAAGGTTACTGCATCTTCCCAGTTGATCAACACCGGTTCATTCGGTTTGCCCTTGATGAAGTTGGCATTGTTGGACACGATGGCACTGATGCGACCGGAAAATTTTTCCTGATGACGATACTCGCTCATCCATGCGCCCGATTGTTTGCCGCGGCGTGCACAGGGATCGAAGTACCATAACCCCACGTGATCATCATTGGCGTTTTGCACTTCAAACACGCTGACATCCGGATGATAAACCGGCACCGAACCCAGTGCGATGAACTTCACACCGAACAACTTGCTGGCAACAAAGAACATGCCTTCGCGCAACTTGTCGAGTTGCAAATACGGCTTCAATTCATTGGCATCCAGGTTAAAGCGTTCTTTGCGCACTTGTTCTGCATAGAAACGATAGTCCCATGCTTCGATCTTGATGCCATCCTTGTCTGCGAGCAATTGCATGTCGGCCACTTCTTCGCGCACGCGCTGCACCGCGGGCTTCCACGTGGCGCGCAACAACTGCAATGCAGCGGCCGGATTTTTTGCCATCGAATCTTCGAGCTGCCAGTGTGCGTGGGTTTCATAACCCAGCAGCTTGGCGCGTCGTGCGCGCAACGCAAGTATCTCGCTGACAATGGACTTGTTGTCAGTGGCACCATGATCACCGCGATGAATGAAGTTACGCCATACCTGTTCGCGCAGTTCACGCCGTGTGGAATACGTCAGAAAAGGCTCCACACTGGAGCGGGTATTGGCAATCACCCACTTGCCTTTCAGTCCGCGCGCTGCTGCTTCGGATGCGGCGGCCTCACGTTCTGATTCGGGCAAACCTGCGAGCTGCGTTTCGCTGTCAAGCACCACTTGCACATCATTCTCGTCCTTCAATACATTCTGGCTGAACTGGGTATACAACGCCGCCAGCCGCTGATTGATTGTTGACAGCGTTTGTTTGTCGGCATCGTTCAATCTGGCGCCGGTGCGTGCGAAACTTTGATAGTGCAACCAGCACAGCCGTTGCTGTTCTGCCGTGAGATTGCCCTGTTCACGCTTGTCGTACACAGCGGCAATGCGTTTGAACAATGCCACGTTCTGGGTAATGGCATCATGAAAAGCAGCCAGCTTTGGTTCCATCTCGCGTTCCACTTCCTGCATGGCATTGTCATTCATGGTCGAGCTGTAAACATGATAGATGGTCAGCACGCGATCCAGTGCTCGTCCGCTGTTTTCCAATGCTTCAATGGTGTTCGCAAACGTTGGCGGCTGCGGATTGTTGGCAATCACCTGCAGTTCGGCGAGTTGCTCCTGCATCGCCGCTTCCAGTGCAGGCTGCAATGCCGAAACAGCGACGCGATCGAATGGCGGCACTCCACCGAAAGGGCCCGGCCAGGAGTTCAGCAAGTTGCGCGTATTGATGGTCAATGTCATGTCGAGTTCAGAATCCGATGCACCGATTGGTGTGCATGATGCAACGTTCAACGGCGGATTGTCTTCATATATGATCACATAATGATGGCTCGGGTATCTTAGTCCCTTAAGTGCAACTGCGTGAGTCAACCAACTTGAACACCTCACCCACCTGGTTTGGACATCCACGCGGATTGGCAACGCTGTTCTTCACCGAAATGTGGGAACGGTTTTCCTACTACGGCATGCGCGCCATTCTGGTGCTGGCATTGGTGGACGCAGTTGCACATGGCGGCATGGGGCTTAACGATCAGAACGCCACCGCGATATATGGCTTGTACACCGCGGGCATTTATGTGCTGTCACTTGCCGGAGGTTGGCTCGCTGATCGTATATTGGGTCAACAACGCGCCACGCTTATCGGCGGCATGATTATCGCGCTGGGCCACTTCACGATGGCCGTACCGCATACCATCACGTTCTACCTTGGCATGTTATTCATCGCACTTGGTAGCGGGCTGTTCAAACCGAACATCAGCACCATGGTTGGCCAACTATACAGTCGCGACACGCGTGCACGACGTGATGCCGGATTCTCTGTTTTTTACATGGGCATCAACGTTGGCGCATTAATAGGTCAGATCGTATGCGGTTACCTGGGTGAGCGCATCGGCTGGCACTATGGATTTGGCGCCGCCGGTGTTTTCATGCTGCTGGGGTTGGTGCAATTCCGGATTACGCGACACCACCTCGGTGACGCGGGAATTCTGAACGCTGCGGACAAGCCGGATGCAGCGTTGCTGCGCAGAACCGGCGTGGTACTGGCGTCGGCGTTGCTGGTGCTGCTGGTCATCATCACCAGCGTGATGGAACGCTGGTGGATTTTTGATGCCATTCGCGTCGCCGAAAACGCCAGCGGTGTCATTGCCATCATCACTTTCGGTTATTTCATTTACCTGTTTTACGCCGGCAGACTGACAGCGCATGAATTAAAGCGCGTAGCACTGATACTGATCATGGTTGCTGGTTCCATCCTGTTCTGGTCAGGATTCGAACAGGCAGGTTCCTCCTTCAACCTGTTTGCCGAGCGCTACACGGATCGCTTCATCTCCGGCTGGGAGATGCCCGCGTCGTGGCTACAGTCAGTGAATTCTTTTTTCATCATCACGCTGGCGCCGGTATTCGCCTCGTTGTGGTTGCGTCTCGGCGCCAGGCAAATGGATCCTTCGATACCGGTGAAGTTTGGTCTGGGGTTGATTCAGCTGGGGCTGGGATTTCTGGTGTTGTACTTTGCATCACGGTTTGTTGTGCTCGGCGACAAAGTAAGCCCGGGCTGGCTGGTGACCACCTACCTGCTGCACAGCACCGGTGAACTGTGTCTGTCGCCAGTCGGCCTTTCGGAAGTTTCGCGACTGGCGCCAAAGCGATACGCAGCCCAATTGATGGGCACGTGGTTCATGTCGATTGCAATGGGCAACGCATTGGGGGGATTGATTGCCGGACATCTGGGCAGCGATGCCGTGAATGAAATGCCGTATCGATTTTTAATGGTATTTGCCGGAACCGCTGGTGTAGGCTTGTTGTTATTGCTGTTGACCCGCTGGATCAACAAACTTGATGATAACTAGAACCCATCTCAAAATTGCTGCGCTCGATAGTTTTCGTTCACACAGTGCTCGCTACATTCCGAGATGGATTCCAGATCCACAGTGACACCCCGTATACTTATGCTGACAGGAGCATGACATGCGTTATCAGTTTGCAAAATGGACGACCGCATTCTTTATCTTCAATGCCCTTGTCTGTTTCAATGCAAATGCCGCGCCTCCCACTGCAAAGGACGCTGACGAGTTTGTTGCAAAGGTAAACAGGGAACTGGTCGCCAAGGGACTGTACTGGCAAACCGCCGACTGGGTTGCTGCCAATTACATCACTGAAGATACGCAACGCCTTGCCGCCATGGCCAACGACGACGCACTGGCCTACACCACGCGCATCATCAAGGAAGCCCGACGCTTCGATCATGTAAAAGGACTGTCCGCTTCGACTGCAAGAGCATTGAACCTGATCAAGCTGGGCAACACATTGCTGGCACCGGCCAGTGATGCACAACGCGCCGAACTTGCCAGACTGACAACCAAAATGGAATCGGACTACAGTGCCGCCAAATGGTGTCACCAGGACGCGCAGGGCAATCAGCGCTGTTCATCGCTGCAGGACATTGAAGACATTCTGCGCAATGATGGCTTCACGCACACACCGCAGGAACTGGCCGATGCGTGGACCGGCTGGCATGACGCAGCCAGACCCATGCGCAAGGACTATGAACAATTTGTTGCACTCGCCAATGCAGGTTCACGCAACTTCGGTTTTGCCGACACCGGCGAATTGTGGCGCAGCGGTTACGACATGAGCGCTGCGCAATTCAGCAATGAAGTCGAGCGGTTGTGGCATCAGGTCGAACCGCTGTACACACAACTGCATTGCTATGTGCGCGCCAGATTGAATGAAAAATATGGTGATGCGGTGGTCAGCAAAACCGGTCCCATTCCTGCTGATTTGCTGGGTGACATGTGGGCACAGGACTGGAGCAATGTGTATCCGCTGGTTGAACCCTATCCGGGACTGCAAAGCGGCAGCGTCACCAACAGACTGAAAGCCATGCGTGATACGGACTATCAGCAATTGCGTCAGGCTTTCAAAGGCACGCCATCGGTCAGCGATGATGCAGACATGCAACACGCTGCGGACAAAGCCATTGCAGTGAAGATGACGCACATTGCCGAAGATTTCTATACCTCGCTGGGCATGCCTGCGCTGCCCGATTCGTTCTGGAAAAATTCAACGCTGGTCAAGCCGCGCGATCGCGACATGGTGTGTCATGCCAGCGCTTGGGATTTTGACCTTTCGCACAACGATTTGCGTCTCAAGCAGTGCATCGAAGACACTGAAGAGGACTTGTTCACGGTGCATCACGAACTGGGACACATCTATTACTTCATGAACTATGAACCGCAACCGCCGTTGTTCCAGCGCGGCGCCCATGATGGTTTTCATGAAGCCATCGGTGACACGATTACATTGTCATTGACGCCGCAACATCTGGTGAAAATCGGTCTGCTTGACAGCGCATCGGATGATCCGCGCATGCTGATCAATGCGCAGATGAAAAAAGCGCTGGACAAGATTGCCTTTCTGCCATTTGGCAAACTGGTGGATCAATGGCGCTGGCAGGTGTTCTCCGGCCAGACCAAACCCGATCGCTACAACGCTGACTGGTGGCAACTGCGTGAAAAATATCAGGGCGTAATGCCGCCAGCGCCGCGTGATGAAAGCGATTTTGATCCGGGTGCCAAGTATCACATCGCCAGCAACACGCCTTATACACGATACTTCCTGTCCTTCATCATCCAGTTCCAGTTTCAGAAAGCGTTGTGTGATGCAGCCGGCTACAAGGGCGAACTCGCCAGGTGCGATATCTATGGCAACAAGGCTGCCGGTGAAAAATTCATGGCCATGTTGCGCGCGGGCGCGTCGCAACCCTGGCAGGACACGCTGCAACAGTTGACCGGCTCGCGACGGATGGACGCATCGGCCATCATCGAATACTTCCAGCCGTTGATGAACTATCTGCGCGAACAGAACAAAAACCGGCAATGCGGATGGTAAGCACGCCATTATTGTGCGCAACATTCGGTGACGGATGCTTTGTTGTAACCGCGGCAACGATTACACTATGCACCCGTCTTGCTGGTGTTATGCACATCGATGAACGCTTCCCTGCCGCTGCCTTTTCACGACGACGAACTTGCCACCACACGCCTGAATTTCGAGCCTCATCCACGGCTGCGCGAAATTCCATATAACTATACTTCGTTCTCCGACCGGGAAATTGTCATTCGACTGCTTGGTGAACCGCTGTGGCGGGTGCTGCATCAACTGCGTGCGGAACGCCGCACAGGACGTTCGGCGCGCATGTTGTATGAAGTGCTGGGTGATATCTGGGTGGTGCAACGCAATCCCTACCTGCAGGATGACCTGCTCGACAGCACCAAGCGCCGCCGCATGCTGATTGATGCTCTTCATCATCGCCTGAATGAAATCGACAAGCGCCGTGATGATGGCGATGCTGAACGCGATCGCAAAGTGCTTGAACTGCTGACTGCTGCACGCAAGGCGGTGCAGGATTTTGCCTTTTCATTTCAGCAAGCAGCCGAACTGCGCCGCCGCGCAAAAAAACTGCTGACCCGATTTACACACAGCGACAATGTCTGTTTCGATCCTTATGCGCGTGTTTCGCATGTCACCGACGCCACCGACTGGCGCGTTGAGTTTCCCTTCGTGGTGTTGATGCCGGACAGCGAAGCTGAAATTCCGGCATTGGTGCGCGCCTGTGTTGAACTGGGACTGACGGTGATTCCACGTGGCGGCGGCACGGGCTACACCGGTGGCGCCATTCCGCTGACTGCAATGTCCGCCGTCATCAACACGGAAAAACTTGAAACCATTTCTGCGGTGGAGATGAGCAATCTGCCGGAAGTCAATGAACCTGTGCCGACGATCTTCACAGAAGCTGGTGTAGTCACACGTCGTGTTGCCAATGCTGCGGAGAAAGCGGGATATGTATTTGCCGTTGATCCCACTTCTGCCGATGCATCCTGCGTGGGCGGCAACATCGCTATGAATGCCGGTGGCAAAAAAGCCGTGCTGTGGGGCACCGCAGTGGACAATCTTGCATGGTGGCGCATGGTGGACCCCGAAGGTAACTGGCTTGAAGTGGAACGCATCGCGCACAACCGCGGCAAGATTCACGATGTTGAAACTGCATCGTTTGAACTCACCTGGAAAGACGGTCACGAAGCACCTGAGCAGGCGCGCGTATTGCGCACGCAACGGCTTGACATTGCCGGCCGTAAATTCCGCAAGGTGGGACTGGGCAAGGATGTCACTGATAAATTTCTTGGCGGCCTTCCCGGCATTCAGAAAGAAGGCTGCGATGGCTTGATCACCTCGGCACGCTGGATCGTGCATCGCATGCCCAGGCATGTGCGCACGGTGTGTCTGGAATTTTTTGGTCAGGCGCGCGACGCCATTCCATCCATTGTCGAGATCAAGAACTATCTTGACACGAACAGCGCACGCACCGGTGTATTGCTGGCCGGCCTTGAGCATCTCGATGAACGTTATCTGAAAGCCGTTGGCTACACTACAAAATCCAAACGCGGTTCACTGCCCAAGATGGTGCTGCTCGGTGACATCGTCGGCAACGATGAAAACGCAGTGGGTCTTGCCACCTCTGAAGTGGTACGGCTGGCCAACGCCCGCACCGGCGAAGGTTTTGTTGCCGTCAATGCCGATGCGCGCAAGAAATTCTGGGCGGATCGTTCGCGCACTGCGGCCATCGCCAAACACACCAATGCCTTCAAGATCAATGAAGACGTGGTGATTCCATTGCATCGCATGGGCGAATACACCGATGAAATCGAGCGCATCAACATCGAACTGTCATTGCAGAACAAGCTGCAATTACTGGATGCACTTGAGAACTACCTTAGCGGCGAATTGAAACTGGCGCCAAGTGATGACCCTGAACTGGCGGATGTCTCTGCGCGCGAAATGCTGCACGAACGCACTGCTGAAGCACGGCAGTTGCTCAACAAGGTGCGCAATCGCTGGCAATATCTTTACCAGCATCTCGATCAACCGCTCTATGAAGCATCAAGAACATTGCGTGATCTTGGTTATGGCGCTGTGCTGGATGAAATCAATTCACGCGCGCAGGGTTCATCACTGCGCATCATTGATGTTGTTCAGGACCGCAGTATCCGTGTGTCGTGGAAACAGGAAGTGCGTGCAGAGTTGCGGCATATCTTCGCGGGCGGCGCATTCACACCCATCACCAGCGAATGCGAAGCCATTCATAAGAAGATACTGCGTGGCCGTTTGTTCGTTGCGCTGCACATGCATGCGGGCGATGGCAATGTGCACACCAACATTCCGGTCAATTCCGACAATTATGAAATGCTGAGAGTGGCGACCGAAACGGTTGAACGCATCATGCACATCGCGCGCAACCTGGATGGTGTCATCTCCGGCGAGCACGGCATCGGCATCACCAAGCTGGAATTCCTGACGGAAGCGGAAACCGCCGAGTTCCGCAATTACAAGCTGAAAGTCGATCCGCATGGCCGCTTCAACAAGGGCAAGCTGTTGCCCGGCGCCGATCTGCGATTTGCCTACACACCCAGCTTCAATCTGCTGGGACATGAATCCTTGATCATGAAGCAATCGGACATTGGCTCCATCTCCGATGCCATCAAGGATTGCCTGCGTTGCGGCAAGTGCAAGCCGGTGTGTGCCACACATTCGCCGCGCGCCAACCTGCTGTATTCACCGCGCAACAAGATTCTTGCCACATCGCTGTTGATTGAAGCATTCCTGTACGAAGAACAAACCCGTCGCGGTGTATCCATCAAGCACTGGGATGAGTTCAGCGATGTGGCCGATCACTGCACCGTGTGCCACAAATGCGAAACACCCTGCCCTGTCGATATCGACTTCGGCGATGTCTCGATGGCCATGCGTGACTTGCTGCGTCGCATGGGCAAGAAGCGTTTCAATCCCGGCACTGCGGCATCAATGTTCTTTCTGAATGCCACCAGCCCACAAACGATCAAGCTGACGCGCAAACTGATGATCGACTGGGGTTACAAGGCGCAACGCGTTGGCAGCAATGTGCTTGGCGCCTTTGCAAAGGCACAGACCAAACGCCCGCCGGCAACAACGGGTGGCAAGCCGGCAATCCGTGAGCAGGTGATTCACTTCGTCAACAAGAAAATGCCCGGCAATCTGCCGAAGAAAACTGCGCGCGCCTTGCTCGACATTGAAGACAGTCATTACGTGCCCATCATTCGTGATCCAAAGCGCAGTGCCGCGGAAAGCGAGGCCGTGTTCTATTTTCCGGGCTGTGGATCAGAACGATTGTTCTCGCAGGTAGGTCTCGCCACGCAGGCCATGCTATGGCATGTTGGTGTGCAAACTGTTTTGCCGCCGGGCTATATATGCTGTGGCTATCCACAACGCGGCGCAGGTCAATCCACCAAGGCAGACAAGATTGTCACCGACAATCGTGTGTTGTTCCATCGCGTAGCCAACACTCTCAACTATCTCGACATTCAAACCGTGGTGGTGAGTTGCGGCACTTGTTATGATCAATTGCAGGATTACAAATTTGAAGACATTTTTCCGGGATGCCGCATCATCGACATTCATGAATACCTGATGGAAAAGGGCTTACAGCTCAGCAATGTCACCGGCGTGCGTTACATGTATCACGACCCCTGCCATTCACCGATCAAGAGTTATGATCCGCTGAAAGTGGTAAATACATTGATGAATGACAAGGCCAACGGCAAGATCGAAAAGAATGATCGCTGCTGCGGCGAATCGGGCACACTGGCAATCACACGGCCCGACATTTCCACCCAGGTGCGTTTCCGCAAGGAAGCCGAGATGCGCAATGGCGCTGCACAACTGCGCCAGGATGGCTTCAGCGGTGATGTGAAAATACTGACTTCATGCCCATCATGTCTGCAGGGCCTGAAACGTTACAACGACGATGCCGGCACCGATGCCGACTACGTGGTAGTGGAAATTGCACGTCACATTCTTGGTGAGAACTGGCTGGTGGATTACGTGCAACGCGCAAACAATGGCGGCATTGAACGTGTGCTGGTTTGACGATAGCGAAGTGTCGTGATGAATTTTCTCACCCCCATTACGCGCGCGCTGATCATTGCCAATGTCGGAGTGTTCATTCTGCAAATGCTGATGGGCGATAATCTCGTCTATCAATTCGCACTATGGCCGTGGCAACTCCCGTTGTTTCATCCGTGGCAATTGATTACCTATGCCTTTCTGCACGGCGGCTGGAGTCATCTTTTTTTCAACATGTTCGGCCTTTACATGTTTGGACCGGATGTCGAGCGCACTTTAGGCGCACAGCGTTTCCTTATTTACTATTTTGTATGCGTGGTTGGTGCTGCATTGTTGCATCTGGGTGTCATGCAAGTAACCGGTATTCAACTGGAGCCAACGCTGGGCGCATCCGGCGGCATCTTCGGCGTGTTGCTTGCCTTTGGCATGTTCTTTCCCCAACGCCGCATCTTGCTGCTCATTCCACCCATTCCCATGCGCGCATGGGTGTTTGTCACACTGTACGGTCTGGCCGAACTGGCAATGGGCGTATTGGGAACCGAGCAAGGCGTGGCGCATTTCGCTCATCTTGGTGGCATGCTGGCAGGCTTCCTGTTGCTGATGTACTGGCGCAGTACGCAGCACGACCGCTTTTAACCGCCCAGATCATTCTTCGTTTCCTTGCGATGCAACTGTGATTCGCGTTGTGCAAGCGCCAGGGAGCGCAACATGGCGCCGCGATTGCGGGCCGCGTTGATATCCTTCATCGCATCGGCAACTGCAACGGATTTTCCGGCACGCGTAACGGACCGGGGCTTGCCGGTATCATCGAACATGATTTCCATTGGCGAACCGTCAACATAGTGAATCAGCAACGCGCCCTTGAACTCATAACGGTTGTGCGCTGGTGTTGGCGTGCCATTGCTGCGATCTTCTTCAAGCCAGTTGACATGGCCATCCGTCAGTCCGGCCCGATACAGTGTCACACCATCCTTGTTGTGCAACTCACCGGAAAAGATTTCCGGCGCGGTCACGGTACTGGCAGCAGCAATCTCATTGCCGCCCGCGCGGACCACTGCAAAGTCGGCATGATTGCCCCTGCCCTGGGTCAACACTTCGTTCGAACTGTCAGTGGCATATTGCAATGACTTGTTGACATAGATGCGTGCAGAAATGGTGTAGCGGTGTGCTGCGTTGATTTTCGATGCATCGTAGGGCAACGAATACTGATAAGGCAGATGCCCGATGTCCGTTGTTGTATCTGCAACCTGCGGTGACGCGCCTTCCGCCGATACATCCAGCAGCAGCAACTGCAATTGTGCACCGCCGCTGAAGTCTACCGGTGTGCTGTAGATGATGGTGCCGGTAATGGCCGTTGCGGAAGATTTGCGCACCGAGCATCCGCTCAACGCAAGTGCGATACATGCAATCAATAACAGTGGCAAGCGAAAATTCATGACAGGCTCCACAAAATAGTGTCAGAGATATCTGGCAATTGATTAATTATCGCTGCTGACGGGTCAAACGACATAATGATTTTCGTTGGTGAATGACGACAGTGCCACCCAGAGCCGGGTTTGTGCTGAACTGGCTTCACTCAAGCGTGAAACGCAACACGCGAAGCCACCGGCGTATCGGCCATGCTGCACACACTTGAGTCAAGCTGTTCACTCTGGTTTGTCACTTAGTCACGGGGAATCACTATGCGATCTGCCACCGCCACATCCATGCCGCATGCCGCCACTTCACCGGTTCATCGCGCCGACCATGGACCACGCATTGGTTTCAGCGATCAGGAAGAAAAACTCCTGAACCTGAATTTATCGGATCTTTCCATTCCCAAGATGAACGACTTGCATGTTGATGGCCTGAACAAACGTTCGTGGCTTGCGCGCCTGTTTGGCGGCCGCTGAACTCAACTGACACATTCACACAACACCGGCGCGATGCCGGTGTTGTTTGGGCCGCACGTCATCCATCGGCCGCCCGCTTGTCACGACAATCAAGAAGTAAAGGGTGCCGGACGTGCCAGCAAAACTGCCGCGAAGCCAGCGCAGGTGGTTGTAGCCACACCAAGTGATACTTTCCCTGTATTGCATAATCGGGTGCAACGCGCTTAGGATGCCATCATTGA
>DASZSV010000058.1:0-7096 GCA_035548495.1 Steroidobacteraceae bacterium | reverse complement strand
AGCCACGAACAACGGCATCGGCATTGCCGGCATTGGCTACAACGCACGCATATTGCCGGTACGCGCATTGGGCAAGTGCGGTGGATATGACTCTGACATCACTGCGGCGATGCGTTGGGCAGCGGGATTGTCCGTGCCGGGTGTGCCTGTAAATCCCAATCCGGCAAAGGTCATCAATCTCAGTGTTGGTGGTCAGGACACCTGTGCTCAAACCGCTTATCCAGCCGTCGTCAGCGAAATACGTGCAGCAGGAGTGGCGATTGTGGCATCCGCCGGCAACGACAGCGCTGCAGTAAATGCACCCGCAAACTGTTCTGGTGTTATCGGCGTTACTGCTCTTCGCAATACTGGCACCAAGGTGGGATTTAGTAGTCTGGGGCCAGAAATATCTATTTCAGCACCGGGTGGCAATTGTGTGAATCTGACAGGACCCTGTTTATTTTCCATTGATACAACTGTCAATCTAGGCACAACAACGCCGGGGACAAATGATTACACCGATCAAACCAATCCCAATCTGGGCACAAGTTTTTCAGCACCCATTGTTTCAGGAACGATTGCTTTGATGTTGGGCGCGAACCCGAATTTGACACCCGATACGATCCTGTCGCGATTGAAAGTGACTGCAACCCCTTTCCCGCAAACTGAAACAGATTCGTGTACCTCCCCGGGCACTGCGCCCATTCCGTCAACAGACATTAACGCAGGACCTTGCAATTGCACCGCCAGCCTGTGTGGCGCGGGCATGGTGAATGCACTGACCGCCGTTCAAGACTCTACAGTACCAATTGTTCCTTACATCAGCGGTGGCAATGTTATGAGAACCAACCGAACGTTGTCGCTCGACGCGTCTGGAAGCACGCTGACTGACAACACCGCAACCTATAGCTGGAGCATACAAAGCGGAACAGCGATTCTTTCTTCTACCACGGGCGCAAAAATCAACGTTACTTCCTCGGGCACATCTGGCCCTATTAACTTACTGCTGACTCTGAATGATGGACAAGGACATAATGCAACAGAAAACTACACAATTAACGTTTATGGACCACCAACTGCAGTCATTACCGGCAGCTCCACGGTAGTTGCGAATCAGAGCATTACGCTGGACGGTTCCAGCAGCAGCGCTCAAGATGGTGGATCATTAAAATATGGTTGGACCATCACCAGCGGCTCTGGAACGTTGTCAAATCCATCAAACGTGACAACGACTTTCAACGCGCCAGCAATGTCAGGAACGTCAACTGTCACGCTTCTGGTTACAGATCAGGAAGGAAGCATGACGACTGCGTCGAAACAAATTACGATAACAGGTGGAATCAGTCAAAGCAGTTCGTCAAGCGCTTCATCTTCATCCAGTGCCGCATCGTCTGCAAGCAGCGCAGTGGCAACCAGCAATGCATCATCGAATACAATAACCGGCGCCACGAAGGGCGGCGGCTCTTTTGACCTGACCTGGTTGCTCAGTCTTGCCGCAGTATTTGCATTGCGGACAAGACTGAATAAAACAACACCAAGAGTAGCAACATCAACCCGTTATTTCTGATTCAGCTTCTTGCTGGTAAAGTCTTTCAGATACTTCAGGAACGCATCGCCAAGACTGTCGTGCTTCAATGCATATTCAACGGTGGCCTGCAAATATCCCAGCTTGCTGCCGCAATCATAACGCTTGCCTGTAAATTCGTAGGCAAACACCGGCTCGTCGTTCATCAGCGCAGCAATGCCGTCGGTTAATTGAATCTCCCCGCCTGCCCCGCGACCAATGGTGGTCAACTTGTCGAAGATGCGTCCGGTAAGAATGTAACGTCCCACCACCGCGAGATTGGAAGGCGCATTTTCTGGCTTGGGCTTTTCCACAATCTTGCGCACGCGGCTCAACTGATCCACGCGATCATCCGTGGCAACAATGCCGTACTTGTGGGTGTCTTCCTTGGGTACCAGTTCGACACCGAGAACGCTGGCATCATGCCTGGCATAGACATCAGCCATCTGCTTCAAACAGGGAACATCGGCATCAATCAGGTCATCGGCGAGATGCACGAAGAAAGGCTGCTGTTCTACAACCGGACGTGCACACAACACTGCATGACCCAGACCCAATGGCGAACCCTGGCGGATAAAGATGCAGCTCGCCCACGAAGGAACAATGCCTTTTACCGCTTTCAACAAATCATCCTTGTTCTGCTTTGCCAGCTCTTCTTCCAGCTCATGATCGACATCAAAATGATCAGCAATGGCACGCTTGGTTGCGCCAGTGATGAATACCAGCTTGGTGGCGCCGGCTGACAAGGCTTCTTCCGTTGCATATTGAATCAGCGGCTTGTCGACGATGGGCAGCATTTCCTTGGGGCTGGCCTTGGTAGCAGGCAGGAAACGCGTACCGCGTCCCGCAACTGGAAACACTGCAAATTCAATCTTTGACTTCTGCATTACTCAACTCCTGAATCAATACTTGTTCAATCATACTGGTGTCCGGTTGCAACAAATGACTGCATTTCACACCACTATCCAGCATTATTTACCAGCTCCGGGCAACACATGGACATGACGCCAGCCGTCATCATTGCTTGTTGCTGGGACTCAATTCAAGTCTGGCGACGGTCACCAGCGTATCCCAACTGCGGCATCCAGGACATTGCCAGAAATGTGTTCCCGTGGTTACGCCGCAATCCACGCAACGGAATTTCTGCGTGCGCCGGAAAATTCTCGACAATGCAGTGGCGATGGCTTGCATCTGTGAAGATGTTGCCTGCCTGACATCACCGGCCAGTGCTGTCACCAGCTCACCAAGATTGGCATCGCGCGCCAGAAAATCCGGCACGCAGGCGATCAGGAACGGATCATCCAGCACGCCCATGATGATGGCGGCATACGCAAGCTGCGCACGTTGTGCAGCGTCAGCCACGTGAAGCTGCAAGTCCGCATCCGCCGTTTCAAACGTTTTTCCCGCCATGCGCAATGCCTGTACATAGCGCGGCAACGCCATGTGCAACAGATGCGGATGCAACTCCAGTACGCGCCGTGACAAACAGCCTGCCAGTCGCGCATCTTTTTCGGCAAGTGCAATGTCCGCACGCAACAAGGCACTGCGCGGAAAATTGCGTTGTACTTCGCGGGCCTTGTGCAGCCATTCGCGCGCCTGATTCAAATCGCCATCTGCACGCGCATCATCCGCCAGTTCGCAATAGTAGTGCGCCAGCGCAGTGGGATTTTCCGGCGAAGTGTTGGCAGCAAGCTGCTGATAGATGCCAATGGCCTGTTGCCAGTCACCCTGTTGTTCATAAATGTTGAGCAGATTGCGCAACGCCAGATTGCGATGTGCAGCACTGTTGATCAACTGCTGAAAACAATTTTCCGCGCGATCCAGCAATCCGGCGCGCAAATAATCGTCACCCAACGCCACCCTTGCCTGATTGCGCCATTCCTGCGTGACATCGCTGCGATTGACCACGTCTTCGTGAATGCGGATGGCACGATCCACTTCACCGCGACGCCGGTATAAATGTCCCAACGCCAGTTGAATCTCAACCGCATCGGCATCCTGCTCAGCCATGCTGTGCAGCACATCCAGCGCTTTGTCCTGCTGCTCGTTCAACAGATGGTTGAGTCCGGCAAAATAACTGTTGCTGATGTTGAGCGGCGTGCGTGGCGCTGGTGACTGACGGCGCAGACGTCCTGCAAACCAGCCGGCAATGGCTGCCAGCAGCAACGCAAATACAAGATCGGGAGAAAGGTCAAACATGCTTGATCAGTTCTGCTTTTCCGCCAGTGCACGCACCTGCGATTCCGCCGCTTTCAATGCGCGGCGCAAACGGCCGCGTTCACTCAGCAGTTCAGTAACCCACATTCCCTTGACTGCAATGCCGATTATCAGGCCCAGCGCCAGTGCAATGACCAGTGCCACACCAAGACGCAAGTGAACCTGGACAAATGCCAGCTCAATACTGACCTGCTGCGGATTGAATGCGGTGAACACCAGTGCCAGCAGCATCACCAGCAGCAGCACCATCATGAATTTTCTGCGGGCCATGTATTACCTCCCAGCATCGCAACGACTGTCATCATCAATTCAAGGTCAACTCATCATCAATCAACAATGGCTCAACGATGTCCGCGTCATGCCCGTGTTGTCAATGCGATGAGTAATGATGATCAATAAAAGCGCCACAAACAAAAACGCGGGTATTATCCCGCGTTTGCAACATTCAAACTATGACGATGGCTCATTCCCTGATGGGCAGGCCAATACCGGCATCCACCCGTTCGCGCAATTCCTTGCCAGGTTTGAAATGCGGAACGTACTTGCCCGACAGCGCCACGGGTTCACCGGTTTTGGGATTGCGTCCCTGACGGGCCGGACGATAGTGCAACGAAAAACTGCCGAACCCGCGAATCTCGATGCGCTGACCTTCGGCGAGTGCGTCGCTCATGATTTCCATCACTTGCTTGACAGCCAGCTCCACATCCTTGGTGGCCAGATGTGTCTGTTTCGCCGCGAGCAATTCAATGAGTTCCGATTTTGTCATCGATCAGCCTGAGTATTGCCACAAACAACAGGATCAGTTCATCGACGGCAACCGGCAGCGGACTGGCTGCCGGTTGCCGTATTCATGCTTAGTTGTCCTGACCTGCAATGTGCTCCTTGAGCAGGTCGCCGAGACTGGTGCCTGCCGATGCATCCGCAGTACGGTAGTTCTGCATTGCTTCTGCTTCTTCGTGAATGTCCTTGGCCTTGATCGACAGGGCGATAGTGCGCTGCTTGCGATCCACGCCCGTGAACTTGGCTTCGACTTCATCATCCACCTTCAGCACCAGGCGCGCATCTTCAACGCGATCGCGCGACAGTTCCGAGGCACGCAGATGACCATCCACGCCACCACCGAGGTCGATGACTGCGCCCTTGGCATCCACTTCACGCACCTTGCCTTTAACGATACTGCCCTTGGGATGTTCGGCAATCCAGGTTGAGAACGGGTCTTTCGCGAGTTGCTTGATGCCCAACGAAATGCGTTCACGTTCCGGATCGATGGCCAGCACCATGGCTTCCACGGTTTGACCCTTCTGGTAGTTGCGCACGGCTTCTTCGCCGGGCACATCCCAGGAAATGTCGGACAGATGGATCAATCCATCAATGCCGCCATTCAGGCCGATGAAGATACCGAAATCGGTAATGGACTTGATCTGGCCGCTGACATGATCACCACGGTTGAAGTTGTCGGCAAATTCTTTCCAGGGATTGGGCTTGCACTGCTTCAGGCCCAGCGAAATACGACGGCGCTCTTCGTCAATATCAAGCACCATGACTTCCACTTCCTGACCAGCGTGTACCACTTTCGATGGTGCAACATTCTTGTTGGTCCAGTCCATTTCGGACACGTGCACCAGACCTTCCACACCTTCTTCGATTTCCACGAAGCAGCCGTAGTCAGCAATGTTCGTGACTTTGCCGAACAAACGTGTGCCAGTAGGATAACGGCGCGCAATGTTCTGCCACGGATCGTTACCCAGTTGCTTGATGCCGAGGCTGACGCGTTGACGTTCGCGATCGAACTTGAGAATGCGCACTTCAATTTCCTGACCCACCTGCACCACTTCCGAAGGATGCTTGACGCGCTTCCATGCCATATCAGTGATGTGCAGCAGGCCGTCGATGCCGCCGAGATCAACGAACGCACCATAGTCGGTGAGATTCTTGATGGTGCCCTTGACCATCGCGCCTTCCTGCAGCTTGTCCAGCAACTCAGAACGTTCTGCGCTGTGTTCCTGCTCAACCACCGCGCGGCGGGAAACCACCACGTTGTTGCGTTTCTGATCGAGCTTGATGACCTTGAATTCCAGCACCTTGCCTTCGAGGTACGAGGGATCGCGCACCGGGCGCACATCCACCAGCGAACCGGGCAGGAAGGCGCGGACAAAATCGATTTCCACAGTGAAGCCGCCCTTGACGCGGCCATTGATGGTGCCGCGGACGATTTCCTGCTTTTCAAAAGCTTCTTCAAGACGCGTCCATGTACGCGCGCGCTTGGCCTTCTCGCGTGACAGACGGGTTTCGCCCGAACCGTCTTCCATGCTGTCGAGTGCGACTTCCACTTCGTCACCGACCTTCACTTCCACTTCACCCATTTCATTCTTGAACTGGGCAATATCAATCACGGCTTCACTCTTGAGGCCTGCATTGACGATCACGACATCGGGACTGACGGATACAACAACGCCTGTGAGAATGGCGCCCGGTTTAACCGACTGGATCGCCAGACTTTCTTCCAATAATTGCGCAAAACTTTCTGACATGTGAACTTCTTGGGTCTTTGACCCGTTAATCTCCCGAATCTCTTTCCAAAAGACCTGGGGTAATGGCAAATCACCACGCATCCTGCATGATGTCTCGAAATCATCCGGTGTGCTGCTGTTCTGTCAGTGGAACAGGCCTGATGCACACTCAACCGTGGACTGAATCAGGTTTACTGAAAGAATAAAACCGGAAATTCCGCCAGCGGACGCAGGCGTGGATCAGGGTGGTTATGGTGTAGCCAGGAAGATCAACACAGCTTGCGTGCTTTCGCCAGATCCAGCACCGCTTGAACCACTTGTTCAACCGTCATGCCGGTGTTGTCGATCAACACGGCATCAATGGCAGGTTTCAATGGTGACACAGCGCGATTGGCATCGCGGTGGTCACGGTCGGCCAGCTCTTGCGAAAGGGCGGCAAGGCTAACATCGAAACCCTTGTCCTTCAACTGCTTATAGCGTCTTTTGGCTCGTTCCCCGGCACTGGCGGTGAGAAACACCTTCAAACGGGCATCGGGAAACACCACAGTCCCCATATCACGGCCATCGGCCACCAATCCCGGCTCCTGGGCGAACTGACGCTGGCGTTCCAGCAACGCCACTCGCACCGATGGCATGGCCGCCACCCGTGATGCACCCTCGCCCGCTTGCTCAGTTCGGATTTCCCTGCTGACTTCCACGTTACCCAGCCAGATTTGTTCTTCACCAGAGGCATCGCCTGAAAAGCGGATGTTCATGGTCCCGGCCAGTGCCGCATGTGCCGCTTCGTCGTGCGGGTCCGCGCCCATGCGCGAACCGGCCAGCGCCA
>DASZSV010000057.1:0-6730 GCA_035548495.1 Steroidobacteraceae bacterium | reverse complement strand
CCCGGCACGGACAATCCCGCTGCCCAACGCATCGCCGCAGTGATGTCAGAGTCATATCCACCGCACTTGCCCAATGCGCGTACCGGCAATATGCGTGCGTTGTAGCCAATGCCGGCAATGCCGATGCCGTTGTTCGTGGCTGCGCCAATAATGCCCGCCACTCGTGTGCCATGCCATGAGCTGCCTTCTATGGCACATGAGCTGTCAAACACCGCAGGATGACTGGTTTTGTCCTGACTGCTCACCCAGTCGCCGGGATCGGATGGATCATTGTCCCAGCCATCACCATCATTGGCTTCGTAATATGTGAGGCCCGATCCAGTGCAGTTGGTCTGGTCACAGTTGACGAAGTCATACCCCGGCAACAGCTTGCCTGCCAGATCGGGATGATCGGCACGTATGCCGGTATCGACAACGGCAACGATGACCCCGCTGCCCGCAGTTCCGCCCGTTGAATAATTCCATGCTGTCACCGCATTGATGGCTGCAACCCAGTCGGAATTGGCGGCGGGATCATTCAAATACCATTGTCCTGTGCGGCCGCTGGTTGCAGTGATCAATGGATCATTGGTCAACGCAAGTGCATGTCTGCGTTTGTCTTCCACGGCAAATTCCACAGCGGGATCGGCATTCAATTTTGCCAATGCCTTTGCGAAGTCTTTTCTGTTCAGTGATGTTTGTAATTGCATGCCATCCATGTCGCTGCTGATGCCGCGACGTTGCAACATGCCAATGCCAATGCTGCTGCGCAAGTGTGTGCTGGCTGCTTCAAGGATCTGTGCGTGAGTATGCGCCGGATGTTGTTTCCACTTGATGATGATGCGCGAATGCAATTCCTCAGTACTGCCAGTCTGTGCCATCGCAGTGGTGAACAGCAGCAAAGCCGTTGCCATGCCTCGTACAATCAACATGGCCATCTGTTTGCCGGCATGGCGGCGGTACTGCATGATGTGGTCTCGTCTCTGTCGCTGCTTCGGGCACTGATGCGGTCAATGTAGGCGAAGTCCATGTGGCAAGCCTGCGCGAAGCGGTGGTCGTTGTCTTGTTGTCGGTGGCAACGGACATGTGCTTGCGGCCGGGTGCCTGTATTGGTGGACAGCGTACCCAAGGCGGTTCTATTCATTGCGTGCCGCAGTCACAGAACCGGCAACATACTGCTGTTTTTCCGCCCGCGTCTGTAAAATTTGCATTGCAGCAAATGCTTGACGGGAAATTAATGTGACAGGCAGGGTACGATAACCAGTAAACTTGAACTGTTAACCCAAAGTATGTGGAGATGTTATGCGACGTTGGTTTTTGGTTTGCGCAGTTATGCTCGGCTCGCTGGCTGGCGTTGTTGCAAATGCCCAACTGGTTGAAGGAACCGACTATCAGTTGCTGAGTCCGGCACAACCCACCAGTCATCCGGACAAGATTGTGGTGACGGAATTCTTTTCCTACCAGTGTCCGCATTGTTTTCACTTTTCTCCCGCCATTGATGACTGGGAAACCAGGCTGCCTCCCGATGTGGTATTCGAACGCATTCCGGTTTCGTTTGGCCGTCCCGAATGGGCCAGTATCGGTCAGGCGTACTATGCCTTGATGGCCATGGGCAAGCTTGATGTCAAAATGGATACGGCGATATTCAATGCCATTCATGTGCAGAATATCCGTTTGACCGACTTGTCATCCATTGCAGACTGGGTGGCGAAACAGGGTATCAATGCCAGGGACTTCACCGACATGTACAACTCGTTTGCCGTCAAAATGGACATGGATCGTGCGGAAAAAGCCGCACCTGCATATGGCATTGATGGTGTGCCCACATTGATTGTGGATGGCAGGTACCGCTTGCTGGCGCCGCGCAATGTACCCACTGAACTGGACATGGCCAATCGCGAATTGCAGGTGGTCAATCTGCTGATTGCCAAAGAACGCGCAGCGCGTGGCATGCCCAATCCTGCAATGGCATCTACCGGTGCGCCGGTTGGCGATGCCAACAAGCAGGGAGCTGCAACCAAACCTGCGTCCAGGAAGAAAGTTCATCATTGATTGAATCGCTGCATTGACTGAATCGCAGTTTGCCGGAAACAGGTCCCGGCAAGCTGCACGTGCATCAATATCACGCTTGTTATGGATGACCTCTCCGTTGTCCTCGTTGTTAAGGGCTGTTAGCCCTCATTTCTCACGCTGATTTGCGATTCATCCAGAGTGACCTGGTTGATGTGTAATTTTGAAGACGGTCAAAAACAGGATGTTTTTGCCGGAGCTCCCATGGATGGGTTTACGGCGATCTGAAAGTAACACATCAATCGAGTCGCTCGTTGTACTTGTCTGTCCCTATGGTGAGAAATGCGGATTAGCCAGCATTTGTCACTGTATCGAACAGCATCAGCGAGTAACCAGGGTACTCAGGATGAATCGCAAGTCAGTGTGAGGCATGCAAGTTAGGTATATTCCCCATCTCTGCGCCATCCATTTGTGGGCGTAGCATCAACGCTCCCCTGATTTTCCAGTTTGCCAGATTCCTACGGGCTGAGTTTCAACGTCACGAGGAGTGGATATGGCTGTCACGGCTTACGATCATCGCAACGAGTGCGCACACCTGGTGGACAATACCGTTGCCCTGGTGCTGGCGGGCGGTAATGGTACACGCTTGGGGAATCTCACCCGCTGGCATGCCAAGCCTGCCGTTCCCTTCGGCGGCATTTACAGAAACATCGATTTTTCCCTTTCCAATTGCGTCAACTCCGGCATTCGCCGTATCGCGGCATTGACGCAATACAAATCGCAGTCGTTGCTTGAACATCTGAATGCAGGCTGGAATTTCCTGCCGCGTCAACTGGGTGAATTCATTGACGTCTGGCCGGCGCAGCAGCGCTTGCATCGTGGCTGGTATGGTGGTACCGCCGACGCAGTGTTCCAGAACATGGAGATGCTGAGTTCACTGCATCCCAAGTATGTATTAATCCTTGCAGGCGATCATGTGTACAACATGGACTACGTGCCAATGATCCAGCAGCATGCCGCTTCCAGTGTGGCGGTGACCATTGCCTGCATTGAGGTGCCGCGCGAATCGGCACACGAGTTCGGCGTGGTGCATCTGCGGCAACATACGCCGCGCATTGCACGCTTTGTCGAAAAGCCCGTGCATCCTGAAGAGCTGTTCCCCAATCAGTCCACTGTGTGGGCGTCGATGGGTATTTATGTATTCGACTTCAATGCGTTGATGCAGGCGCTGGCTGTGGACAACAGTCTTGAATCATCCACTCACGATTTCGGTCATGATGTGCTGCCAAAGCTGGTGCGCGAAGGCCGCGCAGATGCGTTCAGATTCAAGGATCGCATCACGCAGCAACCCGGTTACTGGCGCGATGTCGGTACCGTGGATGCCTACTGGCAGGCGCACATGGAATTGCTGTCGTCATCGCCGCCGCTGAATTTGTCTGATCCGCAATGGCCCATCATCACGCGGCCCTTGCATCTGCCACCAGCGCGTGTTGTCGAGTCGGCAACCGGCAATGCAGTGATATCCAACTCCATGATCAGTCCGGGCTGCATCATTCATGACGCAGTAATTCGCAACTCCGTGCTATCGCCGGGTGTGCAGGTGAAGTCCGGTGCCATTGTTGAAGACAGCGTGTTGCTGCCCCATGCCGTGGTGGGCAGTGGCTGTCACGTGCAACGTGCAGTGATTGATTCTGATGTGGTGATCGCCGATGGCAGCGTGGTCAATCACGGCAGTGATCGCACTGCGGATACCTCCATCCACTTCACGGTCACGACAAATGGCGTGTGCCTGCTTTGCAACACGCCGCAACCGGTGTTCAATGGATTGAACACGACAAAGGAAAAAGACAGCGAAGAAGTGGCCGCTTAAACAGTTGCATGTTCATGCTGCCTGTGTCTGCTTAGCCCAGTTGCTTCTGCATCTCCGGCAACACTGTAAACAGATCGCCGACCAGGCCCACATCGGCCACTTCAAAAATCGGCGCTTCGGGGTCCTTGTTGATGGCCACTATCGTGCGGGCATCCTTGATGCCGGTGAGATGTTGAATGGCACCGGAAATACCTACTGCGATATACAAATCCGGCGCAATGATCTTGCCGGTCTGTCCTACTTGCAGATCATTGGCAGCATAGCCCGCATCCACCGCCGCACGTGATGCGCCGACTGCCGCACCGAGTTGATCCGCCAATTGATAAATGAGTTTGAAATTATCAGCGCTGCCCAGAGCACGTCCCCCAGAGACCACGCGCGCTGCACTTTGCAGATCGGGACGGCCGGTACTATCGCTGCTGCGACCAGCGAATCGTGTATGCGTGGGCAATGTTACATTGATGGTGACTGGTTCAATGGGTGCATTGCCCGTTTCCGCAACAGGTTGAAAAGATGCGACGCGAACGGTGGCCAATACTTTTTGCGATGCATTGGTGGTGATGTGTACCAGCGCATTGCCTGCATAGATGGGTCGTACGAAACTGTGTGCGCCATTGACAGCCATGATGTCACTCAATTGACCCACATCAAGCAGTGCGGCGACGCGAGGTAATACGTCCTTGCCGAAGGTGGTGGACGGTGCGAACACATGTGAGTAGTTTGCCGCCAGTTCAACAATGGCCGGTGCGAGTGTCGCAGCCACCGGTTCGGCAAATTCATCACGCCTGACGAGAATAACACGCTGGATGCCTGCCAGCTTTGCGGCGTGCTCAGCGGCCTTGCCGTTTGCAGAAAGCACGGCAACATCCACTTGCGCATCGGGTACTTGCAACGCGCAGGCAACGGACTTGTGAGTGCTGAGATTGACGATGCCGTCAACATGTTCGGCGATAACCAGTACTCTGTTCATTTAGAGCACTCCTTTTTGTTTGAGTGTGCTGATCAGCTCATTCACATCTTTCACCATCACGCCTTTTTGTTTGACCGGCGGCGGCGTGACTTTACTGACATTGAATTGTCTGCTTGTAGTGATGTCGAGACTTGCGAGCGTCAGGATGTCCAATGGTTTTTTCTTTGCCTTCATGATTTCCGGCAGCTTCACGTAGCGCGGTTCGTTCAGGCGCAAGTCGGTGGTGATCACGGCAGGCAGATCAAGCTCGAGCGTTTCCAGACCTGCATCCACTTCACGTGTGACTCGTGCGATATTGCCATTGATTTCGACTTTGGAAGCAAAGCAGGCTTGCGGGCGATTCCACAGTGCAGCCAGCATTTGACCGGTTTGACCGTTGTCGTCGTCGATGGCTTGTTTGCCGGTGATGATCAATAGTGGCGATTCTTTTTCTGCAATCTTAAGAAATACTTTTGCAGCGGTGAGTGGTTCAATGGCTTCTGCCTGTTCAACCAGAATGGCACGGTCAGCACCCATCGCCAGTGCAGTACGCAGTTGCTGTTGTGTTTCCGCAGCACCGATGGAAACGGCAATCACTTCACTTGCCACGCCGCGTTCTTTCAGACGCAACGCTTCTTCCAGGGCAATTTCGTCAAAGGGATTGATGCCCATTTTGACGCCGTCGGTGACCACGCCACTGCCATCGGGTTTGACGCGAATGCGTACGTTGTAGTCCACAACACGTTTGACACAGACCAGGATTTTGCTCACTGCAAATTCTCCGCCGGGAGCCTTAAAAGGGGCGCAATTGTAAACACCTGTGGTTCTCAATGCTAATTCCAGCTGAGACTAATGGCATTCGGCACCGGTATGCCGATTGGCCGAGTCCACCCGAACATTCACTCGTGACTGCGAAACCGCTGTGAATACGTCCATGTAGGCTCCGCAAAAATATCCCTATTTTTGGCGGTTTCTTCATCAAGAGTGAATGTTCGGGTGGACTGGGAGCCGCGGCTTCGATTCATTTCAGGCCGTTCAGGAACCGTTCAGGTTCGGGGTTTTATAGTGGCTCCAAGCTCGAAATGAGCCCCGTTTCAGTCTCAGGAGTCAGTTTATGAAAAGCAGCAAATCCAAGGTGAAATCAATGGCGCAGGCCACGTTGTTGGGCGCGGGATTGTTGATGGCGACCAGCGTATTTGCCGACAACCACGGTCATGGGCGGGACTTCGATAGTCGAGGTGGTCACCAATCGCAAGACCGCAGTCATCGCGACCACGATGATTGGGGTCATCGTGACTTCGACCGCCACGACCATGATCGTGATGACCATCGCGGCGGAATCCGGTTGGTGTTGCCACTTCCTCCACGCCCGACAGGGTTCCTTCCGATTCCCCGTCCGCCGCATGTGTCGTTCTCGGTGGTCGCACCCTCACCGGTGTACATCACATACGCACGTGTGGTCGATGTTGATCCCATCATTACCAGATCATATGGCAACTGGGATGATTATCGGGATGGTTATCGGGATGATCGCAGGGGTGGACGTGTTGATGGCTACCGCGTGACTTATGAATTCCAGGGCCGGGAATACACCACGGTGATGTCATACGATCCGGGCGACCGTGTAAGAATCCGGGTGGGTCATGGTATCGAAGTACTGGGCTGATCGCCGCGCGATGCGATACGATGAATGCGGTACACTGTGAAAATGAACAAGCTGCTGCAGAAATTGTTGTTGATCATCATGCTGGGAATGGGGCTGGTTGTCAGCCCCATCTCCTTGGCGGAACCTCAGGTTCGTGTGTCCATGAATGATGCAGTATCAATGGTGCAGCAGCGTTTCAATGCAACGGCGATCAAGACGGAAACAGTACATGATGGTGATCGCGTGCTGTATCGCATTCGACTTGTCAGCGCCGATC
>DASZSV010000056.1:0-4625 GCA_035548495.1 Steroidobacteraceae bacterium | reverse complement strand
AGTAATGCAACGAATTTTATGTTTTTTTACTGCGTTGTTGCTTGGCATGTTCAGTGTGTCCGGTGCACATGCCGAACTGGTTATCGAGATCACACGAGGACTGAACGATGCCGTGCCCATTGCAGTGGTGCCATTTGGCGCGCAAGGCACAGCGCCATCACTGGATATCGCGGATGTTGTCGCCAATGATTTGGCGCTTAGCGAACGTTTTGCACCGATGAGCCGCCGTGACATGATTGACAAACCATCGTCGGGTGATCAGATACAGTTTGCCGATTGGCGCCTGCTCAAAACCAGTTACATTCTGGTGGGCAAGAGCATCAATACGTCACCTGATCACTTCGATGTACAGTTTGAACTTTTCAATGTGTTGAACGGGCAAAACTTGCTGAGAATGCATATCGCGGCCAACACCGCCAATATGCGCATGGCGGCGCATCAGATATCCGACATTGTGTTCCGGCAATTGACCGGCATTCCGGGTGTGGCTAGTACGCGCATTGCCTATGTCAATGTGGAAGGCGATCCACCGAATCAGATATTCAAGCTCACCGTTAGTGATGCAGATGGAGCAAATGCGTATGTCGCAGTTCCATCTAAGGATCCCATCATGTCACCGGCGTGGTCGCCCGATGGATCGAGCATCGCCTATGTATCGTTCGCCAACAAGGCAGCAGCTATCTATGTCGTCTTCCTGCGTACCGGTGAAATACGGCGGGTATCGGCGCGCGCCGGCATCAATGGCGCGCCAGCATGGTCGCCGGATGGCAAGCAACTGGCGCT
This sequence comes from Steroidobacteraceae bacterium, assembly GCA_035548495.1. Lineage (GTDB taxonomy): Bacteria > Pseudomonadota > Gammaproteobacteria > Steroidobacterales > Steroidobacteraceae > CAILZL01. The sequence goes on along the minus strand of DASZSV010000056.1, from coordinate 3,842 downwards.
CACATTGTCGCGCAAGGATGGTGATGTGGATGTATATACACTTGAACTTGCGACGCAAATGCTGACCCGCATGACGTACGATCCGGCGATTGATACTGAACCGGCATGGTCGCCCGATGGCACCAAGCTGTACTTCACATCGGATCGTTCAGGCAGCCCGCAAGTATACGAAACCGATCTCAATGACGTTCACCATACACCAAGGCGCATCACCTTCGAAGGCAATTACAATGCTCGTCCGCGTGTTTCTCCCGATGGCAAGCAATTAGCTGTGGTTCACCAGGACGGCGGGAGTTTCAATATCGCCGTTTTTGATCTGAAAAGCGGTGTCTTGCAGGTATTAACCAAGGGCACTCAGGACGAAAGTCCGAGTTATGCACCCAATGGTGCGCAACTTATTTTTGCCACCCGCAAAGGCGGACTCGGGATGCTGGCATTGGTCACTACAGATGGTCGTTCTGCTGATAATCGCTCAATGGAAACACGCAGTGCAACCAGTGGTGATGTTCGCGAACCGGTATGGGGACCTTTGCCGGCCAAACAATGAACACGCTGCGGACGCTTGTTGTGGCAAACTGTGTTCATGGGTTATTTTCTGTTGAATTTTCTTTTCGAATTTGAGGAGAGTATGTATGCGCAAGTTTCTTGTTTTTTCCCTTGCAGCCCTGCTGCTGGCAGGATGCAAAACACCGCCGCCGGTCAATCATGGCGAGACATCATCACAAGCCCAGTCCAGCGACAACACCAGTAACGCCGTACCGGCAAACAGCACGCCGCAGGCAGAGCAGCTCAGTCCGGAACAGCAGGCGCAAGAAGCGTTGAAGCAGGTCGGTTTTGTCATTTATTTTGATTTCGACAAATCCGAAATCCGGCAGGAATACAATGCCGTCATTGCAGCACATGCCAAGTACCTGACCAGCAATCCCGGCATCAAGGTGCGTCTCGAAGGCAATACCGATGAACGCGGTTCACGCGAATACAATATTGGCCTGGGTGAACGCCGTGCACAGGCAGTGCGCCGTGCATTGATGTTGCTGGGTGTATCGGAATCACAGATCACCACCTTGAGTTACGGTGAAGAACGTCCGGCCGTGCCGGGTCATGATGAAGCGGCTTACGCAAAAGACCGCCGCGTCGACATCGTTTACAATTGATAAAGGCATGACGCGTGCCGGGAGATGCCATGAAACCTGTTGCCCTGCCTAAAATCATCGCGGTATGTTCATTGATGCTGATGACTTTTACCGCCGGTGCCGTATCGCGTGAGAAAGATCCGGTATGGCAGCAACTCACGGAAATCGACGGCCGCGTATTGCGCATTGAACGCATCATCAACAATCAAAGCCTGCTGGAGATGGCGCAACGTGATGACGAACTCCAGCAGCAATTGCGCGTCCTGACGGGACAACTGCAGGATCTGCAACATTCGGTGGATCAGGCGCGCGCGCAGGTACGTGATGCGATTGCCGATCTCGACAAGCGTGTAACCGTACTGGAAACCGCCAGGACGGCGGCGGTTGCGCCCGCTGCTGGCACAACCGTACCCGCAGTCAGTAGCGCTGCATCACCGGCAACGAGTGATCACGATGCCTATCAAGCTGCATTTGGTTTATTGAAGGATGGCAAGTATCCGGAAGCAATTGCTGCGCTGACACAGTTCATGAAAGACTACCCGCAAAGTCCGTTGCTGGACAATGCGCAGTACTGGCTGGGTGAAGCGCACTATGTGGGCAACGACTATGCAGGTGCGTTGCATGACTTCCAGACCGTGCTCGACAAGTATCCCAACTCGGAAAAAGCGCCGGATGCCATGCTCAAGCTGGGCTTTACCCAGTATCAAATGAAGGACTACAAGGCGGCGCGTGCCACATTGATGCGCGTGACGACGCAGTATGCCGATACCAAAACCGCAGTGCTGGCACAGCAGCGTCTGGCGAAGATGTCTGCGGAAGGTCATTGATGTTTGGTGTTGATCTCCCGTGAACGCCGATTTGTCCGCGCCAGTCGACAGTGCTTCGCTGCCAGCCGCACAACGCGTCAAGCTCACCGAAATCTTTTTATCCATTCAGGGTGAAGCCGATGCAGTGGGCTGGCCGACTGTATTCGTGCGGTTAACGGGATGTCCGCTGCGCTGTGGTTACTGCGATACCACGTATTCTTTTTATGGCGGTGAATGGTTTGCCATCACCGATGTGCTGCACAAGGTCAAGGAGCATGGGGTGACGCATGTGTGTGTCACCGGCGGTGAACCGCTGGCGCAACAGGGATGCAATCCATTACTGACCGCATTGTGTGATGCCGGATATCAGGTATCGCTGGAGACCAGCGGTGCGATGGATATCGCAGCAGTTGATCCACGTGTGTCACGCGTGATGGATTTGAAGACACCGGGCAGCGGTGAACTGTCACGCAATCGTTACGAGAATCTTTCGTTACTGAACGCACACGATCAACTCAAGTTTGTGTTGTGCGATCGCGCCGATTACGAATGGGCAAGAGACCAGGTCAGGCAACAACATCTTGATCAACGCTGTATGGTGTTGTTCAGCCCAGTGCATGACCAGGTGGCTGCGCGCGATCTCGCTGAATGGATATTGCAGGACCGTCTGCCGGTGCGCCTGCAGGTGCAATTGCATAAGCTGCTGTGGGGTGAAGAGCGGGGACGATGAATCATTGCTTCTTGAAGCGTTGTTTCAATCGAGATATCGAATGGTTCGACAAGCTCACCATTTTTGGTAAAGAGATCCTGTTGTTCCAACCATCGGCAAAACACCACTCACAGTCATTTCCGTGAAAACGGAAATCCAGTAAGATCATTTTCCTGCCGGATACGCCTTTGCAGGCATGACGATGCGGCTTTTCATCGTCTTGATTTCTGTTTAGTTCGCCTTTGGCCTGTCGCAGGGTTCTTTGAATATTTATTATTGATGACAATGTCCAATTCAAATCGTGATGCTGTTGTGTTGCTTTCCGGCGGGCTGGATTCAGCGACCACACTGGCGATTGCACGTGCCGAAGGTTACGCGTGCCACGCGCTGAGCTTTGACTATGGGCAACGTCACCGCACCGAGCTGCTGGCTGCGGATCACGTTGCACTGGCCTTGGGCGCCGTTGAACATCGCACCATGCGCATTGATTTCGCAGGTATCGGTGGTTCGGCACTGACCGACAACTCCATCGCGGTTCCTGAAAATACGGCTTCAAGCGGTATTCCCGTTACCTATGTTCCGGCGCGCAACACGGTGTTTCTGTCACTGGCGCTGGGCTGGGCGGAAGTATTGAATGCTACCGATATTTTTATTGGTGTGAATGCAGTGGATTATTCCGGTTATCCTGATTGCCGGCCGGAGTTCATCAACGCATTTGCACATCTTGCGACGCTGGCCACCAAGGCAGGCGTTGAAGGCGCGAAGTTCAACATTCACGCGCCACTGATTTCACTGACCAAGGCACAGATCATCCAGCGTGGATTGTCACTGGGCGTGGACTACAGTCTCACGGTGTCGTGTTATCAGGCTGACAGCGAGGGCAGGGCCTGCGGCAAGTGTGAATCCTGCCGCCTGCGGCGCGATGGTTTTGCCGCGGCCGGTGTGGCTGACCCAACACGCTATCGCTGAAAATCCCGGGTAATTTGCGATATTGTTGACCCTGGAACCAACTCGAATCGACACCGCAATTTTTGGGTTTACACGGCGGCATAATCCGGTATCATGCGCGCCCGCCGCCGCGCCGTTCGCTGCGTGGCGATTGACAATATCCAATGTCAGGGTTGGTAGCTCAGTCGGTAGAGCACTGGACTTTTAATCCATTGGTCGTGGGTTCGATTCCCACCCAACCCACCA
>DASZSV010000055.1:0-32403 GCA_035548495.1 Steroidobacteraceae bacterium | reverse complement strand
GAGGTGAGTGAGAGATGAAGAAACAGAGTGAAGTGAAGCGCAAGCAACGTAATCATTACAGTACAGAGTATAAACGGCAAGCCGTGTTGCGATCAGATCAGGAAGGCGTTGAAGCAACGGCTTCGGCGTTGGGATTGAAGCTTGCGCAACTGTATGCATGGCGATCCAGCCAGAAAAGCAGGGCGCATGATTCCTCTCCCTCGTAGGGGAGAGGGAAGGTATTCCTGAGCGTCAGCATCAAGTGCGTCGCAATGCCATTCACGATGCATTGCCTGTTACGCAACAAGACTACTTCACTTTAGTGGACACAACCGGCAGATTGATCAGAGAAGACAAAACTGGCCATATTTCATCCGAACTGAAACCCATCCTGAAGCGATTCAATATCGATCCGGAACAGTTCATGGATCAAGTGCAGCATTTTCACGACCGCTATGCTCACTGCGCTGGCGCGCCGGATAACATCACTGCCTTTGCCAAACGATTCAAACGCAAGTGGGGCAAGGGTGTGCAGATAGCAAGGCAGCTATATCAAAAGGCGGCTTAGAATATAATTACACACCTTTTCACCCTTAATCACTCTCTCGCGGGAGACGTAAGAATCGCATAAAGTCAGGAAACAAAGGTGGTTACTCATTTTTCACGCGTTGCGACTACAACGTTATCTCCCTCCTCAACATCGCTGCCAGATGTGGAAAATTTCACTCGATGAGGAAAATATCGGCTCCAACGCGCTTGCATTAATGTCCCTGTCTGTTTGGTTGTGGTACCAGTTGGAAAGTGACCGCCTCTGTCTGAACATTACAGTCCGATTCATGCAAGATAGATATGTGATGACCGTGCTTCTCATGGCCAATAGAGAGCAGGAGCATGGCTGATTGCGCTTTACATGCCATTCTGCATTAATATGCGATATGAGCAATGCAAAACAGTCATCCGATTGGCATCCCGCCAGCTGGCACGACAAGCCCGCGCAGCAGCAGCCGGAATACAAGGATAAAGCCGCGCTGGAACAAGCGGTGGCGCAACTTTCTCATCTGCCGCCCATCGTGGTGTCGTGGGAAATAGAAGCGCTCAAGTCACATATTGCCGCCGCGCAACGCGGTGAACGATTCATCTTGCAGGGCGGTGATTGTGCGGAAGTGTTTTCCGAATGCGAATCCGATCTGATTGCCAAGAAGCTGAAGATTCTTTTGCAGATGTCGCTGGTGCTGGTGCATGGCTTGAAGATGCCGGTGGTTCGCGTTGGTCGCATGGCGGGCCAGTATGCCAAACCGCGCTCGGCGGATATGGAAACGCGTGATGGAGTGACGTTACCCAGTTATCGCGGCGACATTGTTAATCGGCCCGGATTCACGGCAGCAGAACGCGAGCCTGATCCACAATTGTTACTGCGTGGTTATGAACGTGCGGCACTGACATTGAACTTTGTGCGCTCACTGATCGATGGTGGCTTTGCGGATTTACATCATCCCGAATACTGGGACCTGGATTTTGTGAAACATTCTCCCATGCACGAACGCTATGAACGCATCGTGCATTCCATTTCCGATGCGCTGGATTTTTTTGAAGCCATGCGTGGCAAAAAAGTCGAAGAATCGGATCGTGTCGAGTTCTACGCCAGCCACGAAGGTTTGCATCTGTACTATGAACAGGCGCAAACGCGTTTTATTTCACGATGGAAGCGCTGGTACAACCTGACTACTCATCTGCCATGGATAGGCATGCGAACAGCGGCGCTGGACGGTGCGCATGTGGAATATTTTCGTGGCATTGCCAATCCGGTTGCCGTGAAGGTCAGTCCTTCCATGACGCGCGAATGGATACAGGGACTGATCAAGGTGCTTAACCCGAACGATGAACCGGGACGATTGACTTTCATTCATCGCATGGGTGCAACCAAGATCGACAGGCATTTGCCGGACTTGATCAGGTGGGTGCGTGAAACCAGCAGCCCGGTGTTGTGGATCTGCGATCCCATGCATGGCAACACCGAAACAGCAAGCAATGGTCTGAAGACACGAAGGTTTGACAACATTGTGTCGGAGGTGGAGTCTGCATTCCGTATTCATCGTGAGCTGGGTTCCATCCTTGGCGGTGTTCACTTCGAGTTGACGGGTGATGATGTCACTGAATGTACCGGCGGTGCGCGCGGATTGACGGATATTGATCTGGAGCGAGCTTACAAGTCACAGGTTGATCCGCGGTTGAATTATGAGCAAGCGCTGGAGTTGGCGATGCGAATTGCGGATTTGCATCGCAGTTAATTATGGTTGATCGGGATTGCCGTATGCCTTCATATAATCAATGCCGGTTCGCATGATGGCTCGCCACGCGTTTTCTATGTCAGCGTCGTATTTCGGATCCATTGTTGAGACCGTATGGATCAGGCTTTCCAGCCACACATCATATAGATAGGGTGGAATATTCAGCCGGTGATGGATCTCGGCGGTGTGACTCAGGCATTCGTCTGCTGTTTCCGGCTGCTGTGACACCAGCATGATCATGTGTAACGATCCTCTGAGCATTTCAATCTGCCGTTCCATGTCGGTGTGCGCAAAGATGTGCCGTACCAGAGCATCCGAAGAAAAGAAATGCACATAGAATTCTTTTATGAACAGGCTGTTGCGTTTGCAACGCTCGAGGCTGTCATTGAACTGCTGCGCAATATCTTCACTAATGCTCACTGGAGTCTCCACCGCGGAATCACGGTAATTGGATGATCGCAGGACGTGATGGCAGAGTTCAATTTACACCAGCAATAAAAAAAGCACAGTAGTGATTAAACTACTGTGCTTTCGGTGAGAGTACTTGAATCAGTAAACGAACTTGCCGGTGGTGCCAAGATCGTTGAAGGCTTCAACCAGACGGGCAGTCATGCCTTTCTCGCCAAGGTACAACCATGCACGCGGGTCGATGTACTTCTTGTTCGGTGCATCGGGACCTTCGGGATTGCCCAGCTGTGACTTCAGATAGGCATCTTTTTCATCCATGTACTGCTTCACCGGATGATGGAATGCCCACTGCGTATCGGTGTCGATGTTCATCTTCACCACGCCATAGCTGACCGCTTCGCGGATTTCTGCCTGTGTTGAACCGGAGCCACCGTGGAAAACAAAGCTGACCGGTTTGTTGCCGGTCTTGCGTTCGGCCTGAATGTGCTTCTGGCTGTTGCTCAGGATCACCGGCGTCAGTTTCACATTGCCGGGTTTGTACACGCCGTGCACATTGCCGAACGATGCCGCAACAGTAAAGGCGCCAACATTCTTCAGTTTGTCGTAAGCAGCCAGTACGTCAGCGGGCTGGGTGTACAGTTTGGAATTATCAACATCTGAGTTGTCAACACCATCTTCTTCACCGCCGGTGACGCCCAGTTCAATTTCCAGCAGCATCTTGATCTTGTTCATGCGCGCCAGATACTTCGCAGAAATTTCCAGGTTTTCTTCGAGCGATTCTTCGGACAGATCGAGCATGTGCGAGCTGAACAGCGGTTCACCGGTTTGTGCAAAATACTTCTCACCGGCATCCAGCAGACCGTCAATCCATGGCAGCAACTTCTTGGCAGCATGGTCGGTGTGCAGAATGGCGGTAACGCCGTAGGCTTCAGCCATCAGGCGAACGTGATGCGCGCCGCTGATGGAGCCAGCAATCGAAGCGACGTTGGTTTTGTTGTCCAGCGATTTGCCTGCATAGAATTGACCGCCACCGTGAGAGAACTGGATGATGATGGGTGAGTTGGCGGCCTTGGCGGCAGCGAGCGCAGCGTTGACGCTGTTGGTGCCGATGACATTGACGGCAGGCAGTGCGCATTGCGCTTCGCGGCAATAGGCGAACAAATCTGTGAGTGCAGAACCGGACAGAACGCCGGGCTTCAATTTATAAGGAGTCATGTGCAGTTTTCCTGTAGAGCAATTAACAAAACAAACCGGTTGAATGGCTGGCGGAAACACCAGCGGTACGGTGCGCAATGAAGCGTCGCAAACGGCTTGCAAGGATAAACTTCTGAGGGTGGAATTGCCAGACGCCTTGACGCAGAAAGCCCGGGATTGGCGGAAATTATGACGGTAAATCCTGCACTGTATCAATGTCCCACGCCAATTCCGGCGCTTCTACCCGGATAACATTGTCCTGCTGGCGCAACAGTTCGCGAGCGCCGTGATCGCCGTGGATGGCGGCAATGTGATTGAACCAGGTACGCGGCAGGATTGCAGGTACGCCGATAATGCCGGCATAAGCGCTGGCAACGGCGTGGTCAGGATGTTGCCGCCATGTTGCGCACAGGCGATTCAAGTGGTGAGCGTTCAAATGGCGCTGGTCGCACAGGACAATCAACGCGCCTTCGCAGCCGGAGTGAACGTGTTGAATGCCGCTGCGCAGTGAGGCGCTCATGCCATTCTGCCAGTCAGTGCAGGTCACGCATTCGATATCGTTGTACTTGATGCTTGCAACGATTTCTCCGGCTTGATGACCGAGAACCACCACGGTTTGTCCGGGATGTGTTTCCAGTGCAATGCGAATGGTGCGATTGACAAGGGACTCGCCATGCAGGGTAAGCAATTGTTTTGATGTGCCCAGTCTTCGGGATGCGCCAGCGGCAAGAATCACCACGGCATGTTGAAGTGGTAAGTGGTTCATTGCGAAAAGGTGCGTTGCAATTCGGCTGCAATGGAGAGTGCAAGCGGTTCAGGTCCGTCGCCACCAAGACGCAATCCCAATGGCGCATGCAGGCGGGGCAACAATGCCTGACGTTGTTGTTCCGTCAATTGCGCCAGCAATTCATCGCGGCGCGCCGGTGGTCCAAGCAGTCCCACATACGGTTCACTGTGCATGGATACTGCACGCAGTGCTTCCAGATCAATGGAGGCACTGTGCGACATGATCAGCACTGCATCAAATGATTGCCGGTTTGCCTTGTTGAGCCATTCGGCTGGCCGTGCATGAACAATTTCGTCTGCATCCTGTTCCAGCTTTTGAAGTGGTGCTGCGCGATGATCAATCACGGTAACCTGCCATCCCAGTGACTGCGTGAAACGCAACAGACAAGTTGTTTCCACACTTGCGCCGATCAGCGCAATGCGGGGAGCAGGGCGAATGTCAAGCACTGCAATGGTGGATGACTTTCCATGTCGCAGTTGTATTTGATGTTCGCCACTATCAACCTGTTGCCGGTTTTTCAATACATTGGCGTGATCAGAAAAAGCCCATTGTTTGTTGCCGTTCCACGCCAGCCCCTGACCACAATACGGTTGATCGAGCATCAGCATCATACGCAGCGGAATGCCTTGTTGATGTGATTCTGCAATCGCTGAATAGGCAGGATGTGCATTGTCCGGATGTACCGGAATTATCATGATCCGCATCAAACCGCGGCAGCCTGAACCTGAGCCGAAGATCAGGTCATCATCGGTTTGCGTGTCGAGTGTTAATGACACCGCTTGATGGTCTGCGATCACCGTTGCCGCGATGTTGTGCCATTGAGGCTCAAGACAGCCGCCGGAAATAACACTATGGCTTGCGCCCTGTTGCGAATACAGGGCGAGTGCGCCGGACTTGCGATAGGTCGAGCCCTGTGTGCCGGTGACAATGGCCAACGCAAACGGCTCGCCAATGTTCATTAAATCAGCGGCAGCCGCCAGCACGCCGCGGTTTCCACCCCGCCGTTTGGCATTGTTAATACTGTTAATCATGATGTGTTATCGTTCACCGGCCTGTGCTGGTTACTATAATCCATGAGGTGGCCCATGACGACGCTCCTGGTAAATGGCGAAATGCGAACCGTCAATGATGTGGATATGTCCACGCCCCTGTTGTGGGTACTGCGTGATCATCTTGGTCTGGCCGGCACCAAGTATGGCTGTGGTATTGCGCAGTGCGGCGCATGCACCGTGCATGTGAATGGCACGCCGATGCGTTCATGTTCAGTGCCGCTGGCGGCGGTGGTGGGTCAAGCCATTACCACTATTGAAGGACTGGGCAAGGACGGCAAGCTGCATCCATTGCAGCAGGCATGGATTGATCACGATGTTCCACAATGCGGTTACTGCCAGGCAGGCCAGTTGATGAGTGCCGCTGCCCTGCTCAAGCAACATCCCAAACCCACTGATGCTGATATTGATGATGCCATGTCAGGCAATCTGTGCCGTTGTGGCACGTATCAACGCATCCGTGCGGCGATTCATGACGCTGCTGAGAAAATGGGAGGTGCAAAATGAATGCTCTGCAACACTCTGTTGGTGTTTCTGCTGCACGCGGCAATGACGATGCACGCATCCGTGAATTGATGTGTCAGGTGCTGGGCGAATCACAATTGATTTCACGCCGGTCATTCCTGAGCATTGCAGGCACTGCTGCCAGTGGACTGGTACTTGCTTTTTACATGAATGATTCGGTTGCTGCGGACTCCAGCACATCGAAACAGTTTGCACCCAATGCTTACCTCAACATCGCCACGGACGGAGTCATCACCATTTATTCCGTCGGGCCGGAACTGGGCCAGGGCATCAAGACCGCCTATGCATTGATCGTTGCCGAAGAGCTGGATGCCAGATGGAGTGATGTGCATGTTGAACAGGCGCCCATTGATGAATCATTGTATGGATGGCAGGGCGCAGGTGGCTCTACCTCCATTCCGCGCAACTGGACCGTGCTTCGTCAGGCGGGTGCAGTCGCGCGAAGTCTGTTGGTCAGCGCTGCTGCAAAGAAATGGAATACGACAGCAGACGTCTGTCATGCAAAAGAAAGCCGCGTGTATTGCAACGATGGCCGCTCAATTGACTTTGCTGCGCTTGCCGATGATGCAGCCTTGCTACCCGTGCCCGATGCAAAAGCCATCAAGCTCAAGGATCGCAAGGACTACACATTGTTCGGCAAGCGTTATACGGGTGTTGACAATCTCAAGGTGGTGACGGGACAGCCATTGTTTGGCATTGATACCGTGCTGCCCAACATGCTGCATGCGGTGTATCAGAAGTGTCCGGCATTTGGCGGCACAGTGAAATCAGCCAATCTGGACGAGATACGCAATCTTCCCGGCGTGAAAGATGCTTTTGTGATTGATGGTAATGGTCAGGCAACAGAACTGCTTGCCGGTGTCGCCATTGTTGCCGATTCAACCTGGACAGCATTCAAGGCAAGGCAGCAGTTACAGGTGGAATGGGATGAAACCCATGCATCCACGGATGGCTGGCAACATTTCGTGCAGCAGGCAAGCGACATTGCCAGACAACCCGGCAAGGAAACCACTGGCAACAAGGGTGACGTGGATGCCGTGTTCAGCAGGATGGCCAGCCCTCAAGGCAGAATGGTGGACGCGTTCTACAGCTATCCATTTATATCGCATGCAACACTGGAGCCACAGAACTGCACGGCGTGGTATCACGACGGCATCATGGAACTCTGGGTGCCGTCGCAAAATGCAACACAGGCAGTGAAGCTGGTGGCAACGTTGCTCGACATGCCTGCAGCAAATGTGCGCGTGCATCAGACGCGCGTTGGCGGCGGTTTCGGCCGCCGCTTGATGAATGACTATGTATGTGAAGCAGCGATGATTGCCAGACGGGTTGCAGCGCCTGTCAAATTGACGTGGACACGTGAAGATGACATGACGCACGATTTTTATCGCGTCGGCGGTTTCCATGCATTTCGTGGCGCGGTGGATGATCACGGCAAGCTGGTTGCATGGCAGGATCACTTCATCACTTTTACTGCTGATGGCAGGAAGCCCGTCTCGGGTGGTGATTTATCCGCCGATGAATTTCCGGGTCCGCTGCTGTCGAACTTTCGTCTGGCACAGACATTGATACCCAGTGGCACGCCCTGTGGTCCGTTGCGTGCGCCGCGTTCCAACGCCGTTGCATTTGTCATACAGAGTTTTATTCATGAGCTGGCACATGCAGCCAATCGCGACCACGTTGAATTTTTGCTGGAAATCATGGGCGAACCGCGCTGGCTTAAACCCGGCAATCCCTATGCATTGAATACCGGACGCGCCGCCGGTGTGATCCGTCTTGCCGCAGAAAAAGGCGAGTGGGGCAAGTCGTTGCCGAAAGGACATGGCCGCGGCATTGCATTTCATTTCAGTCATCAGGCCCATGTTGCGGTTGTGGTGGAGTTGAGCGTGACAGCCAGCAAGCAGGTCAAGGTGCATCACGTTACTGTCGCAGCTGACGTTGGCCCCATCATCAACCTGAGTGGTGCAGAAGCGCAGGCACAAGGTGCAGTTGTCGATGGTCTTAGCATGATGGCGGCACAGCAAATCACCATGCAGGATGGTCGTGTGCAGCAACAGAATTTTGATCACTACACGTTGTTGCGCATGCCGCAAGCGCCGGCTGTCGATGTGCACTTCATTCAAAGTGAATTCAGTCCGACAGGATTGGGCGAGCCGGCGCTGCCACCGTTGATCCCCGCCGTATGCAATGCCATTTTCGCTGCGAATGGTGAGCGCGTACGCACCTTGCCGCTCAGCAAGTCCGGATACACGGTGGTCTGATGGTGCTGTAAAACACTACCGGGTGGAGAAAGCAGGAGATTCACGGTACGCTTGTTAACCCTGTTTGATTTTCTGGTAAGAGAGGGTTTTCATGCTTATGCGTACGAGTTTGTTGCTGGCCTTGCTGGTTCCTGTTGCAGTGCTGGCGGATGATCAGCCGGTCGACGGTCAATGGACTGGCAAAGGACAACTTGGATATGTAGCTTCGCAGGGAAATACTGAAGCAGAATCTGCGAGCGCAGCCCTGGATACATCGCTGCTGTCCGGTAACTGGAAACATGCATTTCACCTTGGCGGTTTGTATGGCAAGAGCAGCGGAATTGTGTCGGCCGAACGCTGGGATTCCATGTGGCAGTCTGATTACAACTTTTCGCCGGACATGTTCACGTTCGGCAATTTGCGCTACGCACATGACATGTTCAGCGGTTTTGAATATCAGGCCGCGATCAGCGCCGGTCTGGGTTACCGGTTTTTTCACACCAAATCAACGCAACTCAGTGGACAACTTGGTGTGGGTTACCGGCAATCGCGGCCTGAATTGATTGTTACCGATGTGAACACTGGTGAAGTGCTGTATCGTGTGCCGCTCGACAAAACCAACGATGCCATCATCACTGCCGGCGTGGACTATTCGCAACAACTGACTGAATCGACCAGCATCTCAAACAAGACACTGGTGGAATCCGGTTCAAGCAACACGCTGGTTTCCGATACCTTTGGATTGAATGTAAAGATGTTCAACCGGCTCGCGCTGGGTATCGGCGTGACCTATCAGTACAACAGCAAACCACCGGTGGATTTGAAGAAAGTGGACACCACCGAGACCGTCAATCTGGTGTATTCATTCTGACGAGTTCCGGTTTTATTTCGTGATATCAGGTTGATTGCATGACAACAAACATGTAATCAACCTGATGAAAGCGACGTGGATGTTATCGCGCCTTGTTGCGGATAAAGCCGAGCAGTTTGGGAAATTCAGTGGGTCCCACTTCACGCCATTCGCCGGGCTTCAGATTGTCCAGCGTCCACGGTCCCACTGACCAGCGGATCAATCGCAACGTCGGATGTCCCACTGCTGCGGTCATGCGGCGTATCTGGCGGTTGCGTCCTTCCATGATGGAAATTTTTATCCACGATGTCGGAATGAGCTTGCGCATGCGAATGGGTGGATTGCGCGGCCATATCCAGTTGGGCTGCGTCATCAGCAACTCTACCTTTGCAGGTTTGGTCATGCCGTCGCTGAGCATGATGCCGTTGCGCAATTTGTTCAGCGCGTTTTCATTCGGGATCTTTTCCACCTGTACATAGTAAGTCTTGAAGACTTTCCAGCGTGGCTGTGTCAGCTTGGCCTGCAACGGACCGTGATCGGTCAACAACATCAGTCCTTCACTCGCATAGTCGAGACGGCCTGCTGGATGAAAACCCGGCGCACTCAGGTAGTTGCTCAGAGTGGCGCGGTCATCATCGGTAACAAAGCGGGTCAGCACATGATAGGGTTTGTTGAGCAGGATCAGTCGCACTTCTGTTTCCGTATTATCTGGTATATCCGCGATTCTCTGGAAAACCTTTCACAATGGGGGCTGTTGTCTCCATGCGGTGCCGGCAGTCCCTGCCTGATCCGATTACTTCAAATTCCCGCACTGGCAGGAATTCCAGCCGGTTTTACTTGCCACGTCTTGAGAAAGGTTGAACTCAAATTTTATTTGAAGCGCCATGTTGCAGGCGGTATTCGCGCCAGATGATAACCAAACCGGCCGCGATCACCAATACCGACCCGAGCCATATGGGCGCATCCGGGATTTCGGAAAATACGAAGTAGCCAATGGAGCTCGCCATGAGCATGCCCACGTAGTCCAGCGGCGCCAGCGTTGATGCTTCGGCATGACGATAGGCGGTGGTCAGGGCCAATTGTCCCAGAACGCCGCACATCGCAGCGAGCAACATCCACAATAACTGCCGTGCATCAGGCCATGCCCAGCCAAAGATGCTGGTAAACAACGAACACATCATGGCTGTCATCAGGAAGTAGAAGGTGATGGTGATGGCCGGCTCGGTGGCTGTCATGCTGCGTACGGTCGTTAAAGCAATGGCAGCGAAGAAAGTGCCGCTGAGCGCGACAAGCCATCCGGCGCCACCAACATGCAATGACAGTTTGGGTGCGATCATGATGATCACACCGGTCAGGCCGACGATCAGTGCCGTCCAGCGAAATGCATGAATGCGTTCATGCAGGAAGATCATGGCCAGAATGGTGATGAAGATCGGCGACGCAAAACCGATGGCAGTAACATCCGCCAGTGGAATCATGCTCAGCGATGCATACAGGCAGAACATGTTCGCCGTGCCCGCCAGTGATCGCAACGCGTGGCGCTGCCAATGCGCGGTTTTCAGGATTTTCAGTCCGGTGGTGCGATGTGCAATGAATCCCAGCACGAACAGCGCGACCACGCCGCGCACAAAAATGGTTTCACCAACAGGAATGTCCGTGCCCAGCAACTTGACGAATGTTGCCATCAATGTCATCAGCACCACGGAAACCAGTTTCAGCAGGATGCCAAGCGAGGGATGATGATGACGCGATGAGGAAATCAACGGGAATGGTGGTATGGAATGATTGCAGGGTGCGCCATCATAAGTGATTTGAACACACAATCGCAGCACTTTGTGTGATGGCGTACTTTAGCCGATTCAATTCATTTCACCTTCCTATGATCATCGCAGTTGCGTGATGTCGTTGCATGCGTTCGTCATGCGCTCAGGTTTGATGCATCGCTCGCAGTTGCTTGCGCAGTGCGTCCAGTTCTTCCTGCATGTCAGCCATCAGGGCTGCGAGTTCGGGTACCGCATCAAAGTCACGCTCCAGTTGATACATTCTCCTTGCACGCAACAGGCAGCGATCTGAAAATCGCCAGGTGCCGGAAACGCTTTCCGCATGGGGAAACAGTCCCTCATCGAGATGATATTGCAGCCACGCAGTTTCGACCCGGCAGATGTGTGCAAGCTGATCCATGGTCAGCCATGAATCATCCATGATGGTTGCGATCAGGTGAGCGTCATTCATGGCAGCCTCTTATGCATGATGTGTTTCGCGGTCTGTGCGCGGATTGAATGCCAGCTCGCGCGCCATGGATTCGTAGAACTGTCTGGCCTTGTCGGTGTCTGCTGGCGGCAGTATCACCTGAATGTCCAGCAGCAGATCGCCGGGTGGATTGCTGGGCAAGCCCTTGCCACGTACCCGCAACTGCTGGCCGCTCTGTGCATTGGCGGGAACCCGTACTTTGATTTCACCATTGGGCAACGCAATCGGCAACACACATCCCAATGCTGCTTCCCATGGCGCAACACGCAGCACGAGATGCAAGTCGCGGCCGGTCACTCGCAGGCGATCATGCGGATGGAATTGCACTTGCAGCAACAGATCGCCCGACGGTCCGCCACCAAAACCGGTGCTGCCCTGACCCGCAAGACGGATGGTTTGTCCTTCAGTAACGCCCACCGGAATCTTCACATTCAATGTGCGCGGTGTAACCACCGGTCTGCCTTGTGCATCGGTGTTTACTGTTCGCAGCGAAATCTGTTTGGTCGCGCCGCTGAAACTGTCTTCAATATCCAGCGTCACTTTGGCGTGATGATCCTCGCCGCGCATTTGCATGCCAGCGCCGCGGAATCCGCGCGAACCACCCATGCCGCCGAACAGCTGCGAGAAAAAATCACTGAAATCACCGGCGTTCTGGCCGGAAAAATCGCGGCCCGAAAATTCGAATCCTGAATCCCAGTCCGGTGGCGGCTGAAAGTCCTGGCCGCTTTGATAATTGCGGCCAAGCTGATCATACGCAGCGCGCTTTTCTGCATCGGACAGCACCGCATACGCTTCGTTGATCTCCTGCATTTTTTTCTCGGCGTCCTTTTCCTTCGAAACGTCCGGATGATACTTGCGTGCAAGCTTGCGGAACGCCTTCTTGATGTCGTCGGCGCCGGCATCACGCGATACCCCCAGTGTGGCGTAGTAGTCTTTGTATTGCATGTCACCCCGCAGTTTTTTCCGCCGCACAACATGGAGACGGCGAATGATAATTCAATCCCTTGAAAAATTTTCCATGCGACCCAGATTGGCGGTCAGTTGCCGGAACTTTATGGCAGTCGTCAATCAACATTCAAGATGAGGGTTACACCATGTACAGAGGACTTCTATCGCGCGACATCTTTGCGGAGCTTGACCGCCTGCAGCGGTTCGCGAATCAGGCATTTGATATTTCACCCAGTATTCGCGGCTTGCTGAACAACCGGTATCCCGCGATCAATGTAAGTACTTCCCCGCAGGCGGTGGATGTGTACTGCTTTGCTCCCGGAATCGATCCTGCTGCGCTGGAGGTAAAACTGGAACAGGGTGTGTTGTCCATTGCCGGTGAACGCAAGGATGACACTGCTCACAATGAACGTGAGAAGAGCAACGTTCATATCAATGAACGGTTCGCAGGCAGGTTTCATCGTGTAGTGACCTTGCCGGATGATATTGATGCGAATGCAGTCACTGCCAACTATCGTGACGGTGTGTTGCACATCAAGGCGCCGCGGCGTGAGGCTGCACAGCCGCGCCGTATCACCATCCAGTAAACCAGACCAGGCAGGAGAATTGACATGAGTGACGTTCAAACGATCAAGAATTCCGATGCGGCGACGGTGTCGCCCAGTGTGGTGCCCGCCGTGGATGTGATTGAAGACGCCAACGGCATCACGCTGTATGCAGATCTGCCGGGTGTAACGAAAGACAGGCTCGGATTGCAGATTGAGCAGGATTCGCTGGTGATTGAAGGCAATATCGACCTGCCGCTTGCCGCAGGCGCGGAGGCTTATCATGTGGAAGTGGATGTGCCTCGCTACCGGCGTGTATTTACGTTGTCAAAAGAGCTGGATGCGGAAAAGGTTTCTGCACAGTTGGTCAACGGCGTGTTGAAGCTGCGCATTCCAAAAGCAGAACATGCACAGCCAAAGACAATCAAGGTCAACGTCAATTGACACGCGTTCAAGGGCAGTGGCTGCAACCACTGCCCTTGAACTGCTTTTGCCGTCATGGTCTTCAATGCCAATTCCAAACCGCCGGCCGGCATTGTTGATTTGACTGTCTTGATAACTACGCATCAGTCAAGGTGCTCGCAGCCTTTGTGCGGTCATGCGGCGCGAAAAGCGAATTGATGGCATGTGAGCGCAATCGTCTGAGTTGCTGGATGCTGCAAATAAAACACGTGGTTCCAAATCAGTTTCCCCGGTCTCAATTTTTGCATCGCTGATTTTTTGTATCAGTGTGTGTCTTATTAAGACTTGCGAAACGATGCATTGCTAAATGCCGAAGGGATTGCATTGATTATGTGATGCGAATCTCTCACCTTATTACATATCGTAACAACATAAGTGAGAGGTATCATGCAAGATGAGCTTTGGCTCGTAGTGGGGGATCGTTTCTGGCAGTTCGCGGTTGATCGCAAAGCCATCACGGTATCCAGTCTCAGGGGTTTGCTGCATTCAGTGCGCGGAACAGAGTTGCCGCCGGGAAAGCGAATGGTATTGATGATCGGACAGGGCGTGTCTGATGAAGACATCGCGGAACTCCTCGCGATGGCGGGCAGAGCACCCCATGCGGCACGATTTGATTTCAGCCGCTGGCAATGGCGGCCAAAACGGGCATCGGGCTACGTGTCGCACAAGCTGCGAGTTGAAAACATCCTGCTGTCGGAAGCGCGGCGTGTTGATGACCGCAATTTTGCCATGAGCCTGATGCTGGACGATCACTGTGAATTGATGATGGATCATCAAACCGGACGTCATCTCGCGGGTGTTGTGCTGATCGAAGCGGTGCGCCAGTCATTGCTGGTGGTGACGGAGGGACACTATCTGCAACGCGATGGCAGGAAACATGACTTCACCTTTCACGATCTCACCGTCAAGTTTCATCGATACTGTTTCCCGTTTGCCACGGAACTGTTTTACACAGTGCGCGAAATGGCGGTGCGCGGCAATCGCTACAGTTTTCACGTGGATGTCAGGATTGTGCAGTGTGACACGGTGGTGCTGACGGCTGTGGCGCACATGACAGCCCATGTCTCGGCATCGTTGTCGAAGATCGAAGGCGAGCAGGCAACTCGTTCACTGGACCACTATCTGAGTTCAGTGGTGATGGCAGCGGAGTCCGCGGCGCGGCTTGAAGACACGCAAACCAGTGAGGTCGCTGCGTTGACCGTGACGCAGACTGAAATGGAAGTGATGGAGGAATCATGAGCAGCGTTTCCATGACCACACCGCGTGCCTACGCATTTTTTGATGTGGATGACACGTTGATTTCCATCAAGAGTCTGCTGCGATTTCAGGAGTACTGGTATCAATGGACCGGTGATGAGGCTGGCCGCAAGGCATACACGGACGAGATACATGGATTGCTGGCACAGGATGCGCCGTGGGAGTTCGTCAATCGCCGCTACTATGCGCATTTCGCCGGGCGTTCGGTGGCTGATGTGCGTCGTTGTGTGCAGTTGTGGTTCAGCGATGTGGAACAGTCATTCAACAGCGAAAATCAATTGTTGTTCCAGCCGGCCATCGTGCGGCGGCTGCAGCAGCATCGGCTTGATGGTGTTGAACCCGTGTTTGTTTCCGGGTCATTTGAATTGTTGCTGGAACCTGTTGCGGCGCGCTTGCAGGTAACGCATGTGCTGGCAATCAAGCAGCAGGTTGCTGATGGATATTTCACCGGGCACATCGTGCCGCCACAAACCATTGGCCAGGGCAAGGCGGATGCCTTGCTTGATTTTCTGAAACAAAGGAATGTTGCTGCGGAAAATTGCTATGCCTATGGCGATGACATTTCCGATGCGCCCATGCTGAGCAGTGTCGGCTTTCCATTTGTGGTGAGAGGCGGGCGCAGACTTGAGATGTACGCGCAACAAACCGGCTGGCCAGTCATTGATCCGGCGTAGCCGGTCTGCGACTTTCAGGTCAATTCATTCACAGGATCACTAGCTGTGTGGATGATCACTTTAGAGTGTTGCAGGAGGGTTGCATTTGTACAATCAAGCGCACACTTAAGAGCGCACTCAGGGACACCATCGTGGTTTGCGTTTCTGCAAAAATGCCTGGATTCCTTCGCGGCCTTCATCCGAGCGTCGCAAACGCGACAGCGTTTTTGCGGTTCGCGCCGCCACCATGTCGCGCTCTTCAGGGGTTGTACCGCTGATGTCGCGCAACAGGCGCTTGCTTGCCTGTTGTGCCTCGGTGCCGCCTTGCAGAAGCAGGTGGATTTGTTGATCCACCGCCTGATCCAGTTCCTGTTCGTCAACGTGCTGATGGATCAGGCCGGTCTGCAATGCTTCTTCTGCGTCAAATGTTTTTGCCGTCAGCATCAATCGTCGCGCCTGCCGCAGACCGATGGCTGCCACTACATACGGTGAGATAACGGCAGCAGCAATACCGAGTTTCACTTCGGAGAGACAATATTTTGCTGATGTTGTTGCGATGGCGATATCAGCGCAGGCAATCAAACCAATGCCGCCGCCAAATACATTGCCGTTGATGCGCGCAATGACCGGCTTGCTGAATTCATCAATGGATCGCATGCAGCGGGACACCAGCATTGCATCGCTGAAATTGTCCGCTTCACTGGTTTCGCTGAGACGTTGCATGTGCGCAAGATCAGCGCCTGCGCAAAAACTTTTACCCGCACCTGTCAGTACTGCCGCGCGAACATTGTGGCTTTCTTCGAGCTGTGCAAAAGCATCCTGCAGTCCGGTGAAGATTTCCGGATCAAGTGCATTGTGCTTGTCTGGCCGGTTCAGCATCACGGTGGCAATGCCGCGCGGATCAAGCGTCAGAATCACGGGAGAAGGCATGATGTGCTCGTGTATAAAAATTACATGCGAAAAATGCCGTAACATTCGTCGCCGGGTGCCGGGCCGTGTGCGGCAATGTGCAACCCTTGCGCCAGTATCGAACGTGTGTTGATCGGATCAATGATGCCATCATCCCACAATCGCGCTGTCGCATAGTAGGGGTTGCCCTCGGCTTCGTAACCGGCGCGAATCTCATTCATGAATTGTTGTTCTTCATCCGCAGGCCAGTGCTTGTTGCGTGCCTGCATGGCATCACGGCGGATGGTGGCCAGCACCTGTGCGGCCTGTTCGCCGCCCATCACGGAGATGCGTGCATTCGGCCACATCCACAGCATGCGTGGTGAATATGCGCGGCCGCACATGGCATAGTTGCCTGCGCCGAATGATCCGCCAATCACGACGGTAAATTTTGGAACACGTGAGGCGGCAACGGCGTTCACCATTTTGGCGCCATCCTTTGCAATGCCCTGATGTTCAGAATTCTTTCCAACCATGAATCCGGTGATGTTTTGCAGAAACAGCAGGGGCACGTTGCGACGGTTGGCCAATTGAATGAAGTGCGTTGCTTTCAACGCTGATTCGGAAAACAGAATGCCCTGATTGGCCAGTATGGCAACGGGATAGCCATCAATATGTGCAAAGCCGCACACCAGAGTTTTGCCATACAACGGTTTGAACTCATGGAACTCCGATGCGTCGGCAAGGCGCGCAATGATTTCACGCACATCGTAAGGGTAGCGTGTATCTTGCGGAATCAATCCGTAGATGTCTTCGGCGGCGTACAGTGGTTCGCGCGGTTCAATGCGTTTCAACCACGTGTCATCAGGTTTGGCAAGATGCTGTATTGCGTCGCGTGCAAGCTGCAATGCATGCATGTCATCATCTGCAAGTTGATCAGCAACTCCGGAGATACGCGTGTGCACATCGCCGCCACCCAGCGTTTCCGCATCAACGACCTCGCCCGTTGCTGCCTTGACGAGCGGCGGGCCGCCAAGAAAAATAGTGCCTTGTTTGCGCACGATGATGGCTTCGTCGCACATCGCAGGTACATATGCGCCACCAGCGGTGCATGAGCCCATGACCACTGCAATCTGCGCCACGCCTGCGGCCGACAGGCGCGATTGATTGAAAAAGATGCGGCCGAAATGTTCGCGATCAGGAAATACTTCGGCCTGCAATGGCAGGTAGGCGCCGCCGGAGTCAACAAGATAAATGCATGGCAGATGATTTTCTGAGGCGATTTCCTGTGCACGCAGATGCTTTTTCACAGTGAGCGGAAAATAAGTGCCGCCTTTGACAGTGGCATCATTGGCAACAATCATCACCGGACGATCATGAATGTAGCCGATGCCGGTGACGATGCCGGCGCACGGCGCTTCGCCATCGTAAAGCGAGTCGGCTGCCAGTGGTGCGATTTCAAGAAAGGGTTTGCCGGGGTCAAGCAGCACCATGATCCGGTCACGCACCAGCAGTTTGCCGCGTTCGGTGTGTTTGCGTCGTGCCTCATCGCCGCCGCCCTGTTGTGCAATGCTGAGGCGATGATTCAATTCATCAATCAATCCGCGAAAGTGCGCTGCATTGGTGTGGAATGCTTCGCTGGTGGTGTTGATGCGGGTAACCAGTTTCATGCACTGGCTCCAAATATCTCGCGGCCGATCAGCATGCGGCGAATCTCATTGGTGCCCGCGCCGATTTCATAGAGCTTGGCGTCACGCAACAATCGTCCCGCCGGATATTCATTGGTGTAACCATTGCCGCCCAGTGCCTGAATGGTGTCGAGTGCGATCAAGGTGGCTTTTTCCGATGCCTGCAGAATGCAGGCGGCCGCATCAATGCGCGTGACACTGCCGCGATCGCAGGCGCGCGCCACTGAATAGACATAGCTGCGACAGGCGTTCATGGTCGAATACATGTCAGCGATTTTGGCCTGCATCAGTTCAAAGGTTCCAATGGGTTTGCCAAACTGCTTGCGATGATGCACGTAAGGCAGCACAAGATCAAAGCACGCACGCATGATGCCCAATGGACCCGCCGCCAGTACCACGCGTTCATAGTCGAGTCCGCTCATCAATACTTCGGTGCCTTTACCTTCCTGATGCAACAGGTTTTCAACCGGTACCATGCAGTCGCCAAGAACAAGTTCGCAGGTGTCGGAGCCGCGCATGCCGAACTTGTCGAGCTTCATGCCATTGCTGAATCCCGGCATGCCGCGTTCGACGACGAAAGCGGTAATGCCTGCGGGGCCGAGTGCGGGATTGATCGTCGCATAAAGAATGATTACATCGGCGGTCGGGCCATTGGTGATCCACATCTTGCGTCCATTCAATACATAGTAATTTCCTTTCTTTTCGGCACGTGTGGTCATGCCCATCACATCCGATCCTGCGCCCACTTCACTCATGGCCAGCGCACCGAGATGTTCTCCGGAAATCAGCTTTGGCAGAAAGCGTTTCTTTTGTTCTGGTGTTGCCCAGCGGCGCAATTGATTGACGCAGAGATTGGAATGCGCGCCGTAGGACAGCGCGACCGATGCGGAGGCGCGGCTGATTTCTTCCATTGCGATCACGTGTTCAAGATAGCCAAAGCTGCTGCCGCCATCCTTCTGGTCCACAGTGATACCAAGCAAACCCAGTTCACCAAGTTGCGGCCACAGGTCACGCGGGAACTCATTGTGCTGGTCGATGTGTTGTGCGCGTGGTGCGATGTGTTTCATCGCAAAGTCCGCCACTGTCTTGCGCAGCAGATCGGCACTTTCGCCCAGTTGAAAATCGAAGTCTTCCATCAAGTATCTCCACCCGCTGACAATGATGCTGTTCTGCCACTTGCATCGGAATGTGGAATAAAAAATTGAATCACGGCGTCACTCCGTCATCGGGGGGCGCAACGGCAGGTTCATTTTGCAAATCAGGTTCGCCCAACGCCAGCAGGATACGCGCACGTGCCTGATCACGCAGCGCTTCTGCAGCACTGCGACCGGATGTTTGTGCGATTCCATCAATCACACCCAGTATGTCCACGCTGATCTCGCCGGGGCGCGGCCACGGATTGCCGGGCCGCAGTACGCGTCGTGCGCCATGGATGGCAACGGGCACGACCGGCAGCGTTGCGTGCAGTGCGGTGACGAAGGCGCCCAGATGAAATCGTTCCAGTCCTATGCGCGGAGTGAATGTACCCTCTGGAAAGAACACCAGCGACTTGCCTTCGGTGGCTTCACGCATGATTCGGCGCGCATCCATGGCGCCTGCATGACGATTGGCGCGATCCACAAAGAAAGAACCGATACGCTGCAGCAGCAATCCCGCCAGTGGCACTTGCACCATTTCTTTCTTAATCACAAATGAAAAATGCGCAGGCAACGCCGCTTTCAGCACCAGGCCATCGACATAGCTGGAGTGATTGGCGACAACGACGCAAGGCGTTTGGGGCAGCAACTCTGCATTGTGCAAGGTGCAACGTATGCCAATGATACGCAGCATGAACCGCGCCGCATGCCGTGCCAATGAACGCCGCAGGTGCAGTGCCGGAGTGATCAACAAGCAGATGAGCGTGATCAGACCCAGAATGGCGAAGGTCAGCCAGGCATAAATGCCAAACAGGGCACGAAACACTATTGCAAGCAGGTTGCTCATGGTGATTCGTCGCTGAACACGTCCGTTGTCAGGCCGTTGTGGGGGCCTGCCAGTGTGAACCACGTCCGGCCGGTTTGCGCAAAAGGAGCTGAGTCAATGTAGGCGTGCATGCTGGAGCGGCTTGTATAGGGGTTTCAGGCAGGCATTTTCTGTGATCAATGTCTCTTTATGTCAATAGTCAAAATGTTCTGTGAATGTAATCACAACGGCAAATTTCTGGCTCAGCATACTTGCGGCACCTAGTTGCAGGATACATGCGGCAGCCCGGGCTGCCTGTTGGAATGCCCATGAGCGTAGCACCCAAAACTTCAGTTTATTCACGATCCGATACGCCAGGCTCGGCCACTGCGCCCAGCATCATTGACCGTTTTCTGGATGCCGTGTGGATGGAACGGGGCCTGTCACCCAATACCTTGTCTGCCTATCGCGCAGATCTGGTAGGCCTGGAGCGCTGGCTGCATGAACGCGGTACCCAGATTGGTGCTGCAACCCGGGGTGATGTGCAGGACTTTCTGGCGTGGCGGGTTCAACTGGGTGCGCGTCCGCGTTCGACGGCTCGCCAGTTATCCAGTTTTCGCCGCTTCTATCGTTTTCTGCTCCGCGAAAAGACAGTGCAGGAAGACCCCACAGCACAGATCGCCATGCCCAAGATTGGCAGGGCACTGCCCAAGTCATTGACCGAAGCAGAAGTCGACGCATTGCTCGCCGCACCCGCCACCAGCGATCCGCTGGGTTTTCGTGATCGGACCATGCTCGAAGTGCTGTATGCCACGGGCCTGCGTGTCTCCGAACTCGTCAATCTCAAGACCTCCCAGGTCAATCTCAATCAGGGTGTATTGCGAATTGTCGGCAAGGGTGACCGCGAGCGTTTGATTCCGCTCGGTGATGAAGCAGTGAAATGGCTTACCGATTTTGCGCGCGGTGCGCGCGCCGAGATTTTGCTGGAGCGTCAAACCGATTTCCTGTTTCCCACACGACGCGGTGAACGCATGACGCGCCAGGCGTTCTGGCACATCATCAAGCGTTATGCGGCCAAGGGTGGCATCGACAAGGCATTGTCGCCACACACGTTACGCCATGCATTTGCAACACATCTGCTCAATCACGGCGCTGATTTGCGCGTGGTGCAGATGCTGCTGGGACACAGTGATTTGTCCACTACACAGATTTACACGCATGTGGCCCGTGAACGCATGAAGGAATTGCATTCACAACATCATCCACGAGGATGATTTATCGGAACGCTGCACGCCAGGTTATAGCGTGCAGCAACGCTGATCCATAAAACAGACCGCAATTCGCGGCCTTTTCATATCAGGAAAAAATATCTAATCAACGCCGCTTGCCGGCGCGGAAACCATTGACGCGTTCAATGTAGGTTTGCACGAAGTCTTCGTGAAATGACAATGGCAATCCGTCGTTGTTGCGCTGGTTGAGAACCTGAAAAAATTCGGCATACAAGTCCCAGTACTTTGCCTTGTTGCTGCTGACGTTGGCACCGGCGCGCTTGAGGTTGCGTTCAAAGCGGTCCTGCAATTCAGCCGGATTTATACGTTGCATCAAGCCATTGATGCCTGCATGCATGCCGGAGGTCACCGCTGTCTGATGGGTCTTGAGATCATTGAAGGCATCACGCAAGGATTCAACCGGTCCCAGATAGCGGGTGTTGTGCGCATCCAGCAGCTTGCGGACGGCATCATCTACCGCTGTTGCATTCTTGAGCGGATTGTTCTGGGCTGATTGTGCACCAGTCTGATTGGGATCAAACCGGCCCTTGAATTCGCCGCGTGCTTTCAACGCTTCCATCAATGCAAGTACGACTTCACGCAACATTTGTCCTGCCAGCGTCAGCGTCGTGGTTGGCAATTCGTCATGCAATGCCGACGGATCGACACCAAGTCCACGGCAAAAGGCTTCCACACCGGCATTGAGTTCTCCCTGGAAATCGCCGGATTGACCGCGCTCGCTTTTCGCGGGAGCGTTGGGCACCAGCCCTTGTGGCGCTTTTTGATAACGCCGGGTACGCAGATGCCAGTCTTCCGCTGCACCCGATGCCGAGTCTGGCTGTGCAGCAACCACAGAAGGAGGAGGAGTCAGTGGAATGTTTTCATACAATCCAGAATTGTCAGGATCGGCTTCCTTGCGCGCAGGTACCACTGCGCGTGCAGCAGGGCGCTGTGCAGGTGCGGGTGCTGGTGTTGCTTCAGCAAAGGCGTTGCCAACATGGTATCTGCCCGTGGAGAGTGAAGGAGGGGCGAATCGGGTTGCATCATCGCCACCGGCACCCAGCAAGGCATTGATGTCGAGCTCGGCATTCAAGTTGTCGTGATCATGATCACGACGGCTGCGTGCCGCTCTGGGCTTCGGCTGTGCCACTGTCGCACTGGCCGCCGTACCGACTGACGAATCCATGGGAAAATCCTGACGGTCGTCGATACTCACCAGGATGTCGTAATCGCCCATGCGAATGCGGTCGCCATCCTTCAGTGTCCAAGGGCCCTGCTGCGCCAGCGGAATTTCCGAGTTGTTGACGAAAACACCATTGGTGCTGGTGTCTTCAAGAATCCATTTGCCGGCACGGAAGTGTACGGCGGCATGATGGCTGGAAATATAACGATCGGGGTCGGGTAATGCCCAGTCATTGTCGGGAGCGCGGCCAATACGTCCACCGGTGACGCCAAACATGCGCATTCCCAGCTTGCCGAGTTGCTGGTATTGCTCGGAGATCACCCGCAGTTTTAATGCCATACATCTTCCCGTGGCCAAGTGCCGTGCCGCCCGAAGACAGCAATATTAACTGATGATATTCCGGCGAGCATCACGCGTGACGTCGTGTCTGCAATTGTCCGCAATCATGACAATGGGTATTTACAGCCCGCGATTCCATTTTTACTCGCTAGAATACACCCCTAATCTAACAATCCCGCTTAAGTTCAATATGGCAGCCAGTCACATTTTCAGAGTTGTGTTTGCTAACCAGGGAAAGGTTTACGAGATATACGCCAGAAAAGTAAGCCACGGCGCGCTATGGGGTTTCGTGGAAGTGGAAGAACTGGTCTTTGGTGAAAAATCGTCGGTGGTGGTGGATCCTGCCGAAGAGCGGGTCAAGGCGGAATTTGAAGGCGTCAAACGCACGTACCTGCCAATGCACTCGGTGCTGCGGATTGACGAAGTTCGCAAGCACGGCATCAGCAAGGTGACCGCCGCGGACGCTTCCAATGTGACGCAATTTCCGGCACCGATTTATACGCCAGAGCCCAAACGATAGATTCTCTTCGCGGGCTGCGATAGTATTTATATTATTAATAAATCACGCGGCCAGTCCATGCGGCCGGTCAGGGGAATCATCATGAATAACAGCATCTTCAGTTTTTCGTTTCCGCTCAGATTCTGCGTCATTGCAGCCTGTGCGTTGTGGTTGCAGTCGCTGTATGCCGAGCCATTGGCATTGCTGGATCGCAACGGCGCGACGGTTGCCATCGACGCCTACGGCGCAAACATTGTCCGGGTCACCATTGCTGTCGACAAAGAACAGGCGCTGGCAGCGCCGGGATATGGAATCAATGGCCACGTCGATAACCATGCTTTCACGCATTCGGCAGACAGAACCGGTGATGTCTTTTCTTCGGCTGGCTTGTCGTTGACTGTGCCTGCGGCCCCGCCGCCGGCAGTGCCGACAATGGGCGAGCGTTATTTTGCACCGGCATTGCCGCCGGTGAAACTGCAAGTTCGCAACCACAAGGGCGAGTTGCTGTTGAACATGACGGGATGGGAAATGGCGCCGCATGTGGTCAATGGTGAACGTACTTATCAAGTGGGTGCAGACTTCACAACGTTTGCCGGCGAACATTTTTATGGATTGGGACAGAACCAGGAAGGCATTCTCGACTTGCGTAATCGCGTGATTGATTGCAAGCACTGGTACGACGCTCCGCATGGTGAAACGGTGTGTGTGCCATTCATGATATCCACAAAAGGATATGGCATTGTCTGGGACAATCCTTCTGCAACGCGGGTTGCGCCTGCGGTGAATGGCCGCACCACCTGGCAATCGAATGTTGGCGAGCGGGTTTCATTTTTCATTATCGTTGGTGACGCCGAAGGTATTTATTCCGGATACGCGCAACTGACCGGACGCACGCCGATTCCACCCAAGGCGGCTTTTGGTTTGATCCAGTCCAAGGCGCGTTATCAAAGCCAGCAGGAAGTGCTGGATGTAGCACATGGGTATCGTCAACGCAGTTATCCGCTCGACATCATGGTGGTTGACTGGTTTTACTGGACGCGTATGGGACAACTGGATATTGACCCCGCACAGTTTCCAGATCCTGATGCAATGAATCGTGAATTGCATGGTATGGGTATGCAATCGCTGATATCGGTGTGGCCGCGTTTTGAAACGGCATCGCGTTACTACAACGAGCTTGAACAGCGCGGCTGGTTTCTCAAGGATGCCGACGGCAAGACACAGGATGGCTTGCCGTTCCGCAGCGATCGCGCCGGTGCATTGATTGACTCCACCAATCCCAAGGCGCGTGAATGGTTCTGGGACAAGATTCGCGACAACATTCTTTCACACGGGTTTGACTACGTGTGGCTGGATGAAACTGAGCCTGATCTTGTCCCCGATGGCTTGTTCTACAGCATCGGCTCCGGCGATCGTTATCACAATGTGTTTCCGTTGTTGCATGTTGAAGGTGTTGCACAAGGATCGCGACGTGATCGTCCTGACAAACGCAATCTGATTCTCGCGCGTGCAGCTTATCTCGGTTCGCAACGCACCGGCGCCTTGTTCTGGTCCTCGGACATTAATCCAAGCTGGGACGCATTGCATCGGCAGGTGCCTGCTGGATTGAATTTCACCGCATCAGGGCTGGCTTATTGGGGCAATGACATTGGCGGCTGGCAATGGCTGCCGCAAACGACAACATGCGACTGCAAGCCACTGATTGATCCGTCAGGAGCAGGTGATGTCATCGGCCAGAACTATGATTACCCTGAATTGTTCGTGCGCTGGTTTGAATACGGTACGTTCCTTCCCACGTTGCGTATTCACGGTGATCGCAAGAAGACGGAAATATGGACACTGGGACCGCAAGCAGAAGCCATTCTTGCGAAGTATGATCGCCTGCGCTATCAACTGATTCCCTATGTGTATTCACAGGCGAAACGCACATACGATACCGGTGCGCCATTCATGCGTGCCTTGTGGATGGACTTTCCCAATGATCGCGACGTTTACAGTATTGGCGATGAATACATGTTTGGCCCGGCGTTTCTGGTTGCGCCGGTCACTGAGCAGGGTCAGGTGGTGAAGCAGGTTTATCTGCCTGCAGGTGCTGAGTGGTACAACTACTGGACCAACGAAAAATTCAACGGCGGACAAACCATTCAGGTTGCTTCACCGGTTGATCAGATCCCGTTGTTTGTACGAGCAGGTTCCATCATTCCAGTCGGGTCAGATATTCAATCAACAGCATCAAAGCAGAATATTACCGAGGTCAAGGTTTATCCCGGCAAGGATGCTGATTTTACGTTGTACGATGATGATGGCGTCACCTATGACTATGAAAAGGGCAAGGGTGTTGCTGAAGCAAGATTGCATTGGGATGATGCAAAGAAGGCATTGAGTGAAACAGGCGACAAGAAGTTTTTCAACGCGCCTGTTGCGTCGTTGCTGAAAATGATGGGGACGTGATGTGCTTGACGGCTGGCTTTGAAGCGTTGCACTCACCTGTGGTGTGAGAGATGTTTCTCTGCAGGCATGCGGAAAATATGACATTTGCCCACTTGTTACTAAATTCACGTTAGAATCACTGCGACCTGTACTGATATGAAATTAAGGGGGCTCGAAATGGACATGAAATCAGGCAATCCTGCGCTGTCATCGACGACTTTTGATGGCCTGGAGGCATCGGATAATCCGATGACTCTATCGGGGACCGTCAATAAGACGGCGATACTGTTAACGCTGGTTCTTATCGGTGCGATGTGGGTCTGGAATATCTACTTCGCGACGCAGCGAGTTGAAGACATCTCGCCATACCTGTGGATTGGTTCACTTGGCGGCCTGGCAGTGGCATTAGTCACCATCTTCAAGAAGGTTCTGTCGCCCTTTACTTCTCCTGTATACGCTCTCCTCGAGGGTTTTGTCGTCGGTAGCATTTCGGCGATATACGATGCGCGATATCCTGGCATTGCCTTGCAAGCAGTGGGGTTAACAATGGGCACGTTGGCCTGCATGCTTGCCGCCTATCGATTTCAAGTCATCAGAGTGACAGATAACTTCAAAATGGGCCTTGTTGCTGCAACCGGCGGCATCGCGATTCTCTACCTGATCGATATGGCACTGATGTTCTTTGGCCATTCTGTCTCGATGATTCACGAAGGTGGCGTGGTGGGTATCGGCTTCAGCCTGGTGGTGGTGTGTATCGCGGCGCTGAACCTCGTGATGGATTTCGACTTCATTGCTAAAGGTGTCGCACAACGTAACCCGAAATATATGGAGTGGTATTCAGCATTTGGTCTGGTGGTAACGTTGGTATGGCTGTACCTTGAGATTATTCGGTTGTTGGGTAAACGCAGATAGCTGGATGTGTTAACCACACCGGTTGCCCCATTGCCGGCAAAGCTATCCACTCTGACGCCAGGATATCCATGGATGGCGGCGGATGGCGTTGGATGGAAAACGACTTGTCTTTGGCTTTGATCCACCAGCTTGTGGATGTTCTTGGATGCTGGCGGATCAGGAAATGGTGGAGGCGGCGGGAATCGAACCCGCGTCCGCAAGTCCTACGCTACAAGACCTACATGTTTAGCATCGTCTTTGGTTCTCATCACACGCTACCCGACGGGCAGGGAAAACGTGTGACCAGCTCAGGATTCGTTTAACCATTCAACCCTCAGCACATTGAATGGCGATCTTGTGAACGCGTCCCCCGATTCCGGATGCACAAGCACATGCCGGGCGAGGGTTAGGCGGGATTAAGCCGCCAGAGCGAAGTTGTCGTCGTTTGCAACTATAAGTTTGTAAGCGGTTTAACGAGGAATCTTACACCTCGACATGCACCTGCAGTTTCGCAACCCACGTCGAAACCGGTCGCCCCCAATCTTTCTTTTGTCTTACTTTTCTTTTGATTGGAAAAGAAAAGTAAGTAACCTCAGGGAGTATGCGCAGCATACGCCAACTCAACTGCTGAAATTGACTTCCTTACTTTGGATTTGCAAAGAAAGAAGTAGTTACATCAGGGAGTGTACGAAGTACACGCCAACCCTCTTTCGAAAGAGGATCTCCCATCTGGATCAAAAAAGCAAAAAAGGAGTGGCGGCTAGTCTAGGGCCGAAATCATGAATTGCAAGCGCCGGAGTGCTCTTTTCTGAATATCTCCTGATACCACGCAATATCACTTCTGAACTACGCCCCGGTGATGTTCACTACAATTCAAAACCGTTTTTCCTCCCTACCTGTGGGCGACACGTGGATGCATTTGCAAGGACAGTTAATGTGTCGTTGCACCACGAGAGCGACAATGCAGGACAGCATTGGCTGGGGTCGGACAGGGAGTCGCCTTCGACAGGGATTGAGGGAGAGGGAGTAAAACAATTGCAACCTGCACCGAAATCGACGGGTGCAGCTGATGACGTGAACCAAGTCAATACCGTTCATGGTGAGCGTGTCGAACCATTCATAACAATGTTCAAGACTTGATCGCATCGCAAAGAGAAGGTGTTGAAGGTTGCAATGCAATAGGTAGGCTCTCCATATCATCCATTTGGGTGAAATTGCTGTTTCACTAGCTGTGATGCGTAAAACCGTGGTGGCAGGATTGCTATGCTGTTGATATAAAGCCGGTCAAGAAATAGATGGGGAAGTGGATCTGCGTGCTAGGTAGTTTGAAGGTTAGATTGATTTCGGTCCGAATATTCGTGCACCATCACCGTTATCCCCCAACGAAATCGGTTCGTACAATTGAGACTGTCTATATATATTGAGAGTGATAACCTTTTAAGGAATAGCGCATAATGGCAATTATTTCCGAAGCCTCTCTTGATTTTGCACGGTCTCACTTCGAGAAATACTACGACTCCGATTTCTTTCCGAAGCCCAATGAGTTTGAGGCGCTTTGGCACTTCTGGTCTGAGGTAAAAAAAGAGTTGATGTCTCGGAACATTAGCAAGTTGTTCGTTACTCCACCAACAACAATGACTATCTCGAAGCCGAAAGGGGGGTTTCGTGTTGTCCATCAGCTCGAGCCGCTAGATGCGCTTGTATATACCGCTGTTGCAGCGGAGGCTGCCCAAGCCATTGAGGCGGCACGGTTCCCGGCAGACGAGCA
Source organism: Steroidobacteraceae bacterium (assembly GCA_035548495.1). Classification (GTDB taxonomy): domain Bacteria; phylum Pseudomonadota; class Gammaproteobacteria; order Steroidobacterales; family Steroidobacteraceae; genus CAILZL01. The sequence continues at coordinate 4,073 of DASZSV010000055.1, read as the reverse complement.
CGTTGCATGTTCATACCGAATTGCGCTTGCGGACGGCAGTTTTTTTGCTGACGGCTCAGGTTGGCGAGCCTTTGGAGACAAGACTGAACAACTAGCTGATGAGTTCGAGTTTGTCCTCGTAACTGACATCACCGATTTCTATAACCAGATTTATCTGCATCGTCTTAATAATGCTATCGAACTTGCTGATGCGGCTTTGAAGCCCCTGGCTGACGACATTGAGGTTTTTCTGGGGGCATTGAACAGTAAGAATTCTCAAGGTGTCCCGGTCGGGCCTGCAGCAAGTATCATTTTCTCTGAAGCAGTCTTGATTGATGTCGACAGATTTATCACCGATCAGGGTGCGCCACATACGAGATACGTTGACGATATTCGAGTCTTCTCAAATTCGGAGAGGACACTTCGTACAATTCTTGAGCGATTGACTATGTATTTGTATGAAAACCATAGGTTAACAATCTCCTCCGAGAAAACAAGAATTGAGAACGCCAAAGAGTTTGTCGAGAAGCAATTGCACAATCAGTATGCTACTGAGAAGTCTGAGATTCTTGAGGAACTACATGTCTTTAACCCATATACGGGAGAGGTAGAGATTCTCGATTTCGAGCCACATGAGCCAACTGTAGATTCCGCTGATGCTAGCCTCGTCAATGCGCTGAATAAGGTGCTTTCGTACGACTTACTTGATCTCGGATTGATTCGCAGCACAATTCGAACCGCGCGGCGGCAGAAGTCCCAAGTACTTATTCCGGATATTCTTGACCACTTTGAGTTCTTAGTCCCCGCTGTAAATGACGTGATGCTTTATCTACGGGACACAGCTTCTTTTGCGGGTACTACTGCGCAGATTCCTAAAATGAGGAAGATTGTGAAAAGCGTAACTATGGATAGTCCGTTAGTGCGGTACTGGGTTGAATGGTATCTAAGCCAATTCGTTACCTTCATGAACGACACACAGCTGTCGCGTTTCGTTTTTCAGGGCCCCAATGTGGAGAATCAAGCCGTGGCCGCCATTACTACAAAGAATGTGGCTTGGGTACGTGATCACAAGGGCAATATTTACAATCTCGGAAACCGCGCTCGCCGTGCTGTACTTCATGCAGCGCGAGTGCTTCCGAGCGATGAACGGAAGCATTGGCTCAAATATTTTGCAGGGAATTCACCAGTGCAGCTGGATAAGTGGGTCGCGCGATGGGTCGAGGAGACTGCGTAATCTTTATGCGCTTGCTTGATTGTCTCGACTTGTACTAGTGCTGACAAGATATCACGTACAAGGTCTCACTTTTACATTTAGTAACGTTCATGCGTCTGAAAATCCACCTTCCAATGTTTTAGAGGCGACGCGCTTGGACATCCTTAAAGATCAAACGTTACGCTCCACAATTCCACTCTGGTTTTGGAGGTACGCCAATGACGATCTGTTTGTTGCGCACGTTGCTCAAGACATAGGTCATGTAGGTCAGTGGATTCACTTTGTTGAGCTTGCAGCTTTCGACCAGGCTGTAATAGATGGCCGCAGCTTTGCCCGCACGTTCTGATCCGACGAACAAAAAGTTCTTGCGCCCGAGCGCGACAGGCCGCATGCAGCGCTCGGCATAGTTGTTGGTGGTTTCCAGTTGGCCATGCTGCGTGAAGCGGGCTAAGGCGTCCCAGTTTTTTAGGGTGTATAGAATGGCTTGACCCAGGGCACTCTTGGGCAGCACCGCGTGCAATTGTTCATAGAGCCGTGCTTTGTATTCAGTCAGTATCGGCACGGTTTTCTCTTGACCAACCTCATAGCGCTCAGCATCGGATAAGGAACAATGGTGTCAGGATTGCAAAATTGCAAGTTCCCAGTAATCTTGCAAATATGCAAACCTGACGCCGATTTCGCTCTTATCCAGGTGTCCGAGAAACAGCGGGAGGATCACTTGGCAAAGAACCTTGGTTTTGATATCGCAAAATCAGACAGACATTTGGTTCGTTTGAAGGATGCGCTGGGGTTCAATACGGTAGACGAGATGTGTCTTTCTATTGCAAGATTTAGCGGCGATGCTGTGCGAGTTGTGGATGTTGTATTGTGGCGATATATGGAGCAAAGTGCTGCGCGAAGCCGAGATACGTTGAATTAGTATCTTCTGCACGACTGGTGCGTGATCATCGCCGGGTGTCGTAAAATCGTAGTTATTCCGTGATCCATCTTTAGGGCCTTCGATTCTTGAACTTCGATCATACTTCCCGCTATCGAAACAATGCAGCAAACGTCCTTAAGCTCAAGTCTGGCGCCAATGATTCTCTCCAAACAAACTGAATCTATCCGTCGCTTTTTAAGAACGGTTAAGCTGACTATAATTGTTTTGCTGTCAATTGCCATGATCAAAAATGTCAATGCAACAACGAGGGCAATGCCGTTATATGTTGAGTATTACATTTCAAATTTACAGGACTCTATTGAGAGCGTTGATTTATTTACTAGAACCTTTGAGTACTGTGTTGAGCAATTTGGTGACAAATGTGCCGATTCTGCAAAGGACTTAATGCTTGCTGGAAAAAAAGTTGATTACTGGGAAAAAAGGATTTCTGTTTTTACGTTGCCTAAAATTAAATCTGGATACTTTTCATCACTTTATAATCCAGAGGTGACAATTCATAGGGCGGTGAGCCAAGAGACTATTTTCTTGAAAGTTAAGTTGGCATTTGATGTAGATTTCTTGGCTCGCTATGGTGCGGTTATTGATAAATGCTCATATCATAATTTGCAGAAATCTATAGACTACTTTGAGGATTTGGTGCTGCAACAGTATTGGTCTCTTGATCCAAGCAGTGTGATGCTAACCAAAAGCGAAATAGTGCAACGGCGCGCTATGTATGAAAAATTGTTACGTAATGCACGTTACAGAAATTCATGCGTGAAGATGCAACATTTCGGGCAATTGATTGCTGCGATTCTATATGAGCAAATAAGGCCCTATGAAAATAGATCTAATTTAATTGAGGAGCACACAGATCGGCAGAGATTCGTAGAAGGGGCTGTGTCAGCTTGGGTTATTCTTGCAAACATGGAACTGATTTCTGGTAACAAGAAATTTGCTGAGTTTTTGAAACCGATGAGATAATGGGGACATTCTGAATTAGCATCCGTGCAATCGAACGTGACCAATGCCGGGCCGAGGGGTGATGGCCTTGGGTGTAACGGTGCCGGTTGAGCTGACCAGCATTTGACAGGCACCTGGATTACTTTACAAAGTGAGGCCACGGTGCTGGTGTTCTTTATATTGAGCAAATGATCCTTTAGCTTACTCAATAATGTGGCGGTCGTTCCTCTTGCTGCATATAGGGTCGCGCTTCATGCTTGAGTTCATCAATGCGACCCAGCACATTGGTAAGTTGCAAGCGTAATGCATCCAGCTCGCGTTGCTGACGATACACTACGTCGCTTAATTCGTGATTAGCGCGTTCCAGGAAGGCGATTTTGAGTTCAATTCGCTCGACAATTTCTTTGTCCATTGCTTGCATCACCGTTCATATGTAGTTGTCAGTAGCATACCCTTTGTATCATTTATCGTTCTACGGAAAAATGATTGTCAGTCAGTACCGGACTTGACTTATCCAACCACCCCGTCCAGCTTTGCTGATCCACCCCTCCGCAGGAGGGGAACTACTGCGAATGTCACTCAAAGAAATGCACCGATACGCCAACCGCCAAACTTAGCTTCAACACCGTACGCGAAATTGTGATGAAATTAGATGGTGTCGAAGAGAGCGCCAGTTGGTCGGGTCAATATACCAATCTGAAACTTTAGCTACTGGCAATCCACAATATGCGAAATCCAGACGTTGCGGCGTTCGCATTGCTGCTTGGTCATGGGATAGTGATTCGTCAGCGGCAGGAAGAACCAGTAGCTCAACGCGAATAGTGACACGGTTGTTGCAAGAATCTTCAGACGATGTTTGTTGAAGCGCGGATGAATCTCACACAGATACTTCCACATCAGGGTCAACAGCGCGTAGCTGATCGCCAGTCCCATGAAGTAATGATACAGATACAGCACACGTTGCGAGATCATCCATAAATTGAGCGCCATGAAAGCAAC
>DASZSV010000054.1:0-38858 GCA_035548495.1 Steroidobacteraceae bacterium | reverse complement strand
GTGTGTTTGCTATTTCATTTTAGGGTGTGGTAAAAAGCGCTAACTCATTGATCGTAGTGATCTCAGGGAACATTGCTGTGATTATATACAGTACTTTGACGGTTTACAAAGCACCTTTTAGGGTGCCTACATCTAGTTAGGGAGCAGGCATGTTGCGAGTAGTGCCATACGCGTTGATCTATCTCTTCACAAGGTTTCTCGCACTATTTTGTGTATTGTTGCCGAGCGGCGTTGCGCATTACGTTCGCGTTTTGGAGTTGCATCTCCTTTACCTTGTGTATTCGTCTGGCCCAGGTGGCTTTGACGACGGCGTGCAAATTCTTCTTATGAAGAATTCGGAATCTTATGCGAAGCCTCTTGTCACGTTGCTGCGTAAGTCGTCACCCGGCTCATCAAGCGAACGCATCGCGCTGTCGTTTATTGAACTCGTGCGCGGCACGTCCGAGGTGGATCTCGCCCTCGCGGCTTTCGGCGAACGACATCCGAATCCAGAGACAAAGGATCTCGTCCTTGCCATTCTTGCTTCCAAACCACCCGGTCAATATGCTCCCTAACCAGCGCTTCGTGTACGCGGCCAATGGCCGCACGACTCGCAAAGAGCTACGCCCTTTGCTCGCGTCACAAGCGCGGCGTTATCTGCTGAAGAAGAATGATGTCAGTGCATAAGTTCAATCTGTTTGCTGACTACCATCAGTTCTACCTTCAAGACGAAAAGTCTGATTCAAGTCTTGAGGATAGTTGGACGCAGGAGGCCACTGATCGGTTACTGGCTGTAGCGCCCGGTGTTATCGGCGTGGGTACCGTGCGTAACATGACCGTTCCAGTCTCAGTTGAGGTTCGAGATACAGAGCCAGACCAACCAGTGTTGTGCGACCATGAAGTTGAGTGCAGCGTTGAGCTTCCATCCGGAAAACTCGTGGTGGCGGGTTGTACTGACTATTTCCCCGATGCCGCGCGAATCACAGTCAAACCCGGCACTTATCGGGCTCGCGTTTATTACTCCAACCTCGACTCCTTGAGTGAGGACGGATTGGACGGCGAGGACACGTATTCAGTTGTATTGTGGCCAGGTACGCGCACTGACGTTAACGTGCGCAAACAACGCAATGCATAAATCAGCAGATAACAAGCCGCTCATGTTCGCGGCCTTCGGCCGCCCGACTCGCAAAAGCCTTCGGCTTTTGCTCTCGGCATAGCGGCGGCGTTATGCATTGAAGGAGTAAGAATGGAATTGAGACCGCCTCCCGTTTATTTCGAAGTGCGGGCCGCCAACTTCGTACTTCTCAGTCCCTGGTTCTTCTTTAACTCAGAGGAAGAACCTCAAATGGACAACGTTCGGGAAGAGTACCAAGTAGAGACAGGCGACGACTTCTTGCCATTTGCCTACCGTGGAGACAGAGATGACTTCGCCGGATTCCGAATAGACCAGGGTCAGATCACCGGCGATGTCATTACGGTGCACATAGCTTGGTCTAGGAAAAGGGAGCCGAGCGACTTCGACACGAGAAAGGTCAGTCCGTCGCTGATCCATTGGATTAGAGATGTAGCGATGGGAGATGCGGTCTCGAAGTATGAGTACAACAAAAGGTGAACTCATGGGGTTTATCAGCATGCATAACAAGCCGCTGGTTCCGACTCACAAAAGCGATGCGCTTTTGCTCGCGGCACAGCGGCGCCGTTAGCCTTAAGATCATGGAAGCAGCATCACTACATTCACTGGCGCAGCTGAAAATGTATTGCGAGTCCACCGCAAAGCAATTGCTGTTTCAGTTCTATGAATTTGTTCCGTTCTGTGCATACCTGACGCCGTCCAATGAAATTCAGCATCTCGCGGCTTCCGGGCCTGCAGGCGCATCAGTTCAAGAGCTATACGAGTTACTGCACAAGTCGCTTGTCTCTTTATACAACGAGCGCAAACTAATGGCCTACGCACTAACTTCAAACGTCACTGTTCCCGCTGAGCTATCGCCCCCATTTCCAGACGGCATTCGGGTTCATATGGAAACTTCTGGCTACTCACGCTTCCTTTACACGCCGTACCGCGTTCTTCCATATCCAGCCCTGCTAAAATTTCTCGCCGTTGTTCCTGTTATTCGTTACGCTGAACTAATTGCGGAAGACGTCAGACCTGCTGTGTTTCCAGAGCTTGTAGATGGCTAACACATGCATCAAATCCGCGTGCTCCGCACGCGCGACTGGCAAATCGCTACGCGCTTCTCCAGCGGTTTATGAATGGCATTAGGTCAAAGAAATGCAGCCAGAAATCTGCCAGCAAGTTAATCAGGCATACTTAGCGCATTGGGGAGAACCCAGTGGCTCTATTACATTCGACAATCCCACATACCTTCCAACACCACGCCTGTATGTATTCGTCTGGGAGGCTGCTGATTCAGACGACATTACGCTCTTTGCCACCGTCGGAATGTGTTGCGCAGCGATGCCTGCGGCACAACACCGTGCTGAGATTAACTTTCCCGTTCGCGGTCAACTCTCGAATCAAGAGATTTCCTTGGCTTGCCGGTTTCTGGCAAATCTGACCGCATATCCTTTCGACAACAACACGCACTTGGACTGGTGGCATAAGATCATGAGCACCGGCCCAATCCCGCACTTCACCGGGTGTAGTTCTGTATTGCTGCACCCCAAGTTTGCGTCTTCGGGTTTGGATACAATCCAAACCAATGAAGCACTCGTAAAAGTTCTCAACGCCGTGCCGCTGTTACCAAATGAGTATGCAATTCGACCGGTATCGGCGCTTATCGAGTACTTTGAAGAACACGACATAGATCTTTTCTCGCCGCGTATTTGAGAGAGACAGACCTAACATGCCAATTATGTTCGCAACCTCCGGTTGCCCGACTCGCAAAGGCAATTCGCCTTTGCTCGCGGCATATTGGCGGCGTTAACCTTTTAGGCGCTGTGATGATACTTAACAGGCAAAGCCAAAAGGATGGTCAGTAAAGTCATTTTTCAGAAGCTCGCTGGCGCATCAACCAAGGCAACCAGCGAAGTCTCAATAAGGATCAATCGGCAGGTACGCCACCGGCATGGCGTTACTGATATTCATCAATGCAATCCAGAAACCGCGGCGATGTTTAACCGGTACCCAGCCTGCTGATGACGTATTCAAATGATGCGCCTTGATTGCATTCATCACTTCGGTTTGTCTGTCAGGATGTTTGGTGAACAGCGTTGATAACGGTTGTATGGCCTTGATGATGTCATCACGCCTGCTGTCATAGGGACGATAGAATTTTGGACGTGCAGAAATATCCTTGCCGCCGAGCGCAAGGAAGATGGCGTTGTACTGGTCTTCCGCATTCTGTGGTTTGATCACTGCCACCAGTTGCGGTCCGAACCAGGGTGCGTGACGATACTGCGGTAAAGCTGCCTGTTTCAAATCTTCCGCAGTCAGGTCGCCGGCAGAAATCACATCAAAACGGTCAACAGTGAACGCAATGTAAGCGGGACGATATTGAGCGACTACAAACACACCATACACCAGCGCCGCGAGTTGTATGGCGCCGATGATGAGATAGTCAATGATCAATTCGCGACGCGACTTGTTGTGGTTGTAAATCACCAGTGACATCAAGGGTCCCAGCACCAGATCGCAGCCCAGTACGATAAAGAACAGCTTGATGCCATCCATCATGGCCGCGAACGGTGGTGGAAACCACACCAGAAAAACCAGTGCAGCGATCAATGCGCCCACTGCGGCAGTGATCAGGAAATGCCAGAGTGCGGCGCGTAGTCTGTATTTGAAGATCATGGCGGCGGGTATCCAATAGAACGTACTGGAATTACCGGATACAATAGTCAAGCAAAGAAAGCGGCTCAAGTGCCCTGCAGTTTATGGGTGCAAAAATGTGGCGTATGCATCATTACATTTTTGCAAGATGCAGGTACTCGGGTTGGTGTGGAATCAGGGGCTCTGGACTTTCGGTGTAACGCATAAAAATGAACACAATCATTCAACAGGCGGCAAATGAAACGCCATCCGCAACGCAAGCATTGATTGACGTGCAGGGGTTGTCGAAACACTACGATCAGTTTGTTGCGGTACACGATCTGTCGTTTTCAGTCAGACCCGGTGAAGTGCTGGGACTGGTGGGACCCAACGGTGCCGGCAAGACCACCACCTTGCGCAGCATCAGCGGCATCATTCCTCCCACCGCGGGCAAGGTCAGCATTGCAGGCCATGATCTGTTGAACGATCCCATTCATGCCAAGCGCGCATTGGCTTTCTTTCCCGATGAACCCCGCTTGTTCGATTACCTGACCGTGCGTCAGCATCTGGCCTTCGTGGCGCGCGTGTATGGCGTGGAGAATCACGAAGCGATAGCACAACCATTGCTGGAAGAATTTGAGATCGCGGAGAAAGCTGATCAGTTGCCCGGAGAATTATCGCGCGGCATGAAACAGAAACTGGCCATTGCCTGCGGCATGCTGCATTCACCCAAGGTGATGTTCTTTGATGAACCGTTGACAGGCCTTGATCCGCTCGGCATTCGCCGCATGAAGAATTCCATTCTGCAACGTGCCAGACAGGGCGCCGCCATTGTGCTCAGCTCGCATCTGATGCATTTGCTTGAAGAAGTGTGCACCCATGTGTTGATACTCAAGCGAGGCGCAAAGATTGCAGAAGGCAGTATCAGTGAAGTGGTGGCGCAGTACAGCGCCGGTGAGAGTGATGTGAGCCTCGAAGAAATATTCATTCGTGCCACGGGCGGATCGGAGAACTGAACATGCACTCCGTCATCAACGCCCTGGTTTACCTGCGCTTCACGTTGATTCGCAATGCCATCGTCACACGCATACAACGATTGAAGCAACCCAAGTACCTGTTTGGCGCCATCGCGGGAGGGTTTTATTTTTACTGGGTTTTTTATCGCCAGTTCAGTGGGCGGACGGTTGGCCAGAGTGGAGTTGCCAGCAATGGTTCTGCGACATTGACAGGAATCTATGCGTCACCATTTGCCACCGGCGGCGCCTTGTTATTCATGGTCTTCATCCTGCTTTACTGGGTATGGCCGCGTGCACGGGCGGCACTGACATTCAGCGAGGCGGAAATTGCCTTTCTGTTTCCTGCGCCGATTCCGCGTCACACGTTGATTCATTACCGCATGATCAACCTGATGCTCGGCTTGTTATTCACCGCATTGATTTTTTCGCTGTTCTCGCGTGGCGCCATGCTGTTTCCCGGCACGATGGCAATGCGGTTTATCGGCTGGTGGATGGTGCTGTTGACGCTGGGACTTCATTCCATCGCATCGTCTTTTGTAATCACGCGATTGCTTGATCGCGGCATCACTTCGCTACGCCGGCAATGGGTGGTGGCGGCAACAACCATTGCCGTGGTTGTCAGTTTTGGCTGGTGGGCATCACGTTCGATACCATCGCCAACACCTGCAGACCTGGTGGATATTGATGCGCTACGCGGCTACGCGGTCAACCTGTTTGGCACCGCACCACTCTCGTGGCTGTTATTTCCTGCCAGATTGGTAATCGCGCCCATGTTTGCACGTTCGTGGATGCAATTCATCACTGCGCTATTGCCCGCCATTCTGGTTGTTGCCGTTCACTACTATTGGGTATTGCGCAGTGAAGTATCCTTTGAAGAAGCCTCCATCATCAAGGCTGAAAAGCGCGCGGCGAAAATTGCATCAATTCGTGCCGGCAAAACCCGGGTTGGTTCCGGCGCCCCCACGGCAAGGAAGCCGCCGTTTGACATCAATTTTATACGTCGTCCCGAAGTTGCGTTCTTATGGAAGAATCTGCTTGCTACTGCATCGTATCTGCGATTGAAGACGGCGATGATTGCATGCGTGATGATCATCTTTGCCAGTCAGTGGATCAAACAAGGTGATCATGAAGTGATTCGCGGCATTGTGCTTGCCATTGGCGGTGTGTTTTCCGGTTACGTACTGTTTCTCGGCCCTTTGATTGCACGTCAGGATTTGCGCAGTGATTTGCCGAATACGGATATCCTGAAAAGTTATCCTCTGCGTGGATGGCAAGTGGTGTTGGGTGAAATTCTGACGCCGGTAGTGGTGCTCAGTTTTATTTTCTGGCTGTTGCTGCTCGCCGGATCATTGTGTCTGCATACTGAATCTCTGAAGTGGATGACGCCCGGCATACACTGGAGTGCAACAATGGTCATTGCCATCACGGCTCCGCTGCTGTGTACCATCCAGATTCTGGTATTGAATGCAGGAGCAATCCTGTTTCCCTCCTGGGTGCAGCTTGGTCAGGGCAATCCCGGCGGCATTGAAGTCATGGGGCAACGCATATTGTTCATCGCGGGGTTGATGCTGATCATCGTATTTTCGCTGCTGCCTGCTGCATTGTTTGCGGTGTTGATTTTTTTGCTGACCAAATGGCTTCTGGGAATCGTGATGGCTACAACGCTGGCAGCAATCACGGTGATTGCAATCCTGATAGTCGAGATCGTGTTTGGACTTGAGTGGCTGGGACAGAAGTTCGAACAGTTCGATCTGTCGGCAGAGCTGCGCAGTTGATTGCAGCTTTACATCATGTTTGATCCGCGCCCTTGTATGTGATGCAGTCGCCGTTTTTCCTGATGCTGCCGTCATTGCCTGAGAGTCATCGTTGAACTCCGCGGTGGCAGTTGCATCACACCGCACTTTCCCCGGCATTTATCGCAAATTGTGATCGTGACATCACATTATCAGTTAACTGCTCAAGCGATAAACGCGACCAGTCGATATCAGCTTCATCCGTGTTTATCTATAGTTTGCGCCGTCAACTGAACGGGTGAAATTGTCCTGCAACATGTTAAGCAAATGGCGTCTTGAAATAACGCTTGGCATTCTGGTGCTGCTCACCATTGTCGCGGTCCTGGGTGAGAAGTACATTCTCCACTCCACCATTGTCATCACGCCGGAAAGTCAGTACACCGTGCACGGCTATAACGACGTGCCCAGCGGTGGCAACAGCAGCATCGAGTTGCTGGACAAGTCCGGTTTTGAATGGCGCTGCACGGTACGCGACAAATATGCATATCCGTTCTGCGATCTGGAAATCTTTTTTGATCCAAATCGTGTGCACGGCGTCGATCTGCGCAACTACAACAAGATTCGCGTGTGGCTGGACTATGACGGCCCGTGCAAGACGTTGAGAATGTACCTGCGCAATTATGATCCGCTTTACAGCAAGCTGGATGACACCTCCAGTACCAAGTACAACATGCTCGAGTTCTCCACCGATCTGCTGAAGAACCGCATGGTGGAATTCTCACTGAGCGATTTCTTCGTCGCCAACTGGTGGGTGGTCAACTACAAGATTCCGCCTGAGCTGAGTCATCCGCAATTCGAGAATACGGTGATATTCGAAATCCAGACCGGCACCAACAATGCACTGGGCGAACATCATTTCAAACTGCATCGCGTCGAACTGATCGGCCAGCAAATCACCACCGAGAAATGGTATCTGTTCATTCTGGTGACATGGCTGTGCATCTTCATTGTGTTTCTTGGCTATCGCATTGCCATGCTGACCAAGGAAGTACGGCTGGAACGCAAGCGGGCATACGAGCTGGCGGAAGTGAATGCACTGCTCGATGCGCACACGCAGGCGTTGGAAGAACGTACCAAGGTGGATGCGCTTACTGGCGCGTTCAACCGGCAGGGTGTGGAAGAAGCATTGCGTGACGGGCTGGGGGAATGGCGGCGGCAGAAAAAGCCGTTGTCGCTGGTATTGATGGACATCGACCACTTCAAGAACATCAATGACAGTCATGGACATGCTGCGGGCGATTACGTGCTGGCCGAAGTGTCGCACATCGTCAAGGCGCATATCCGCAGCAATGATCTGTTTGCACGCTGGGGCGGCGAGGAATTTCTGCTGGTGTGCCGCAATACGCAGAGTGAACAGGCGCGCTTGATCGCCGAAAAGATTCGCACGCTGATTGCCGATTACAGCTTCGATGATGGCATCAGGGTCACGTCCAGTTTTGGTGTGGCTACATTGAGCGCCAATGAAACACTGGAACAGTTGTTCAATGCGGCGGACAAGGCGTTGTATCGCGCCAAGCACGAAGGCCGCAACAAAGTGGTGGTGCTTCAGGGCGGGGAAATTTAGGCTGCGCTTGTTGCACTGCGGTTGCAGTCTCAGGCATTACGCGATGCATTGCGTGTTGTCAGCACCTCATGTGCCGCTGCCACGATGGAATTGATGTTGAAGGGTTTCAACAGCACCTGCCTTATGCCCATTGCAGCAATGCGTTCCTGTGTTGGTCCATCAACATAGCCGGAGATAATGATGACCGGCACATCGGGACGCAACCGTTGCAACTGTTCGACGAAATCCAGCCCCGGCATGCCCGGCATGGCAAGATCGCTGATGACAAGATCAAAGTCATCCGGTGCAGTGAGCGCCCATGCCAGTGCATCCTTGCTTGAGCTAAATGCCTTCACGCTGTAACCATACCGTTCCAGCACCGTGCTGCCAATCTCCACCAGTGCAGGTTCATCGTCCACCAGCAAAATCCGTTCACCATTGCCCGCGGGAACTTCGTCGTAGCCCGATGTCTCAATCGCAGGTTTTGCAACGGTGCCGTTGGCCAGTGCAGGAAAGTACAACTCGAAGGTGGTGCCGAAGCCCAGCATGCTTTTCACCACAATGCTGCCATGATGCGCACGCACGATGCCATGCACCACCGACAGTCCGAGGCCGCTGCCTTCGCCGGGGGCCTTGGTGGTAAAGAATGGTTCGAAGATGCGCGATTGTGTTGCTGCATCCATGCCGCAGCCATTGTCAGTGACACTCAAACGCACATGATCACCGGCAGTCAGTTCCGGATGCAATCTGACGAAGGCGTCATTCAGATGAACGGCGTCAACACGAATCGCGATCATGCCGGGTGCGGACTTCATGGCCTGCCAGGCGTTGGTGCACAGATTCATGATGATTTGATGCATGTGCGTGGGATCAGCGAGGATGGCGGGCGCGTTGTCATCGCAGGCAGTGCGTATCTCAATGGTGCTGGGAATGGTGGCGCGCAACAGCACCATGGCTTCGTTGACAATGTGCGGCAATGAAACCGGCAATTGCTGGGTATCCTGCTGGCGGCTGAAGGTGGTGATCTGCTTGACCAGTTCCGCTGCGCGTCGCGCGCCTTTCAGCACTGCATCAAGATATTCCTGCACCACGGGAAGATGACTGATGTCGTCTCTGGCAAGTTGTGTGTAGCCTTTGATTGCAGCCAGAATGTTGTTGAAGTCGTGCGCGATGCCACCGGCCAGTGTGCCAACGGCTTCCATTTTCTGTGACTGGAACAATTGTTCTTCCAGCCGTTTGCGTTCAGTCATGTCGCGAATCACGCCGATGACAAAACGATGACCGGATTCATCCACGTAACGTGTCTTGCGCGTGGAGATGATGCGTGTTTCGCCACCGCGAATGGTCAGTGCTTCTTCGCACACATTGTCACGGCCATCTTCCAGCACCTGCCGGTCGATTCTCCAGAAGTGTTCGCGTTGTTCCGGCGGTGTCTGTTCATCCAGCAATTCACCGATGATCTTGTTGCGCGGCAAGCCAAACAGCGCGCAGAACGCATTGTTGGCCAGTACAAAACGATGGCGCTCATCCTTGACAAACAGCGGATCGCCCACGTTGTTGATGATCTTGTCGAGATAATGTTCGCGGTCGCGCAATGCAATTTCGGTGCGTTTGCGTTCGGTGATATCGGCAGTCACTGTGAGCAGGCACGGGCGGCCATTGATAACCACCTGCGTGCCGGTGACCAGTCCGTGCAGAGTACGCCCGTTGCGATCATGGAAGGTCATTTCCAGTCCGCGTATGCGGCCGTGGCTGGCAATTTCATCGAGCAGCAATTGACGGTCGCTGGGTTTGAGCCAGCCCAGCTCGGCAGCCGAATGACCGATCACTTCTTCGCGCCTGAAGCCTGCCAGCCGCAATGCATAATCGTTGGCATCAACATAGGTGCCATCCCGCATGTCGGAGATGGCCATCATCACGGGTGCATTGCGGAACAGCGTGGTGAACTTTTCTTCGCTGCGGCGCACGGCCATTTCGTCGCGATGCCGCGTGATGGCAATGGCTGCAAGCTGAGTGGCAATGTCAATCAGCTGTTGATGTCTGGCCAGTGGAGTACCAACTCGGTTGTAATAAACCGCAAACGTGCCCAGTACGCGATAACTGCTGTCGAAGACGGGCGTGGACCAGCAGGCACGCAAGCCATGCGGCAGGGCAAGCATGCGGTAGTCCTTCCACAATGGATCGCGCGCAATGTCTTCGACGATCACTGCTTCACGGCGGAATGCAGCCGCTCCGCAGGAGCCGGCGCGTGCACCGATGGCAATGCCATCCATTGCACGGCAGTATTCAACAGGCAGGCTGGGCGCTGCACCATGACGCAGATGTTCGCCATCTTCATCCAGCAGCAGAATGGAGCACTTCATGTCGGGAGAATGTTGCTCAAGCATGATGAGCAGAGCGTTGAGTATTTCCTTCAGCGGCCAGCCCATTGCAATCATTTCCAGAATTTCCTTTCTGCCGGAGTCCAGCGCTTCACCACGTTTTTGTTCGGTGATATCGCGTCCTATTGCATAGATGACCTGTTCTTCGGGACTTGGAAATACATTCCACCATATCCAGCGATGCGAACCGTTCTTGTGGAGGTAACGAATCTCGATGCGGCCGGGATCGCCGCCATCGCGCACGACAGCACGTGCTGATTGCAAGGTGGCATGATCATCGGGATGAACTATGTTGAACGCCGGATGATCCACGAGTTCGGCTTCTTCCCAGCCAAGCAGGTGTGTCCATGTGGGGTTGACCTGCTTGAAGTAGCCGTCGAATCCCACCACGCACATCAGGTCCAGCGACAAGTCAAAGAACCGGTCAGATCGATGGGTCTTGCGGCGCGGCGCGGGCAGTGGAGCGGCGGTCATGGTTTTTGCAAGGTCAGAATTATCGCGAGCAATGTACTACAGCCAGTGGTGTGGAATGTACAAACATCCCGGCCACAAGCAAATCATCGGGCTATTTATCTGTGACACATCCTTCAGCGGGGCGGCGGCTATTATCGCACTTTGACGGCGTAATGCGAGAAGCTGCGATACTTGCCGCAGTGCGGCAAGCTGTATCGAGGACGGCAGCCGTGCCGTTGCGGCGCTGACACTGGTTGCTCAGTCACCGGTATCTCCAATCCGCGCTTTTAATAGGCCGTTGAAAAACTCATTTTATCTACTCGCACACGGTCGGCATTGGCCTCCTTGCTGGCGGTAGTGTCTGTATTGTTCAAAAACGCCGTGAATATATCCCTATAGGCTCTGGCAAAAACCTCCTGTTTTTGACAGTTTTGAAAAATACAGACACTACCGCCGCTCGGATTGAGTTTTTCAACAGCCAGTTAAACTCGCGGACAGGCACAAGAATGGGCAGCGCATTGGCGTGCGAAATACAGGCTGGCGGCGGGGTGCTGGCCACGCGCTGAATTTATATTATAATTGCCCGCAACCTGATCGGGTCTGGCCATCGGCGCAGTGTTTGCACAACGTCGCTGACCGTATGAAGTGCAATTACTCAGTGTTACATCTGGCAGGTATTTCTTGGCAGTTGCACGGGCAACCTATAATATCCGGCGACTGATATTCAGGTTAAGCAGCCTGAATTGACGGGGGATGAATAATCTGGCCGCGGGGCCTGAAAACATTACATGGTTTGAGCGCGCATCAACGCATGTTGTTAACGTTGTTAATAATGTAAATGTATGATGGTGTGCTTTCATGTTTGAGTACACATAAAGTTATGAAAAACACGAGTATCTGGTTGACTGTTGTTTCGTTGATTCTCAGCATCGTCATTGGCTTGACGCTGTCGCGCGGACATGGCGATGCCAAGGACAAGAGCCACAAGAACATCGTCATCGGTCTGTCGCTGGACACGTTGAAAGAAGCGCGCTGGCAGGTGGATCAGCGTTATTTTGTTGAACGTGCCAAGGAGCTGGGTGCCACCGTCAAAGTCAGTTCCGCCAACAGCGATGACACCATCCAGATGCGCGATGTGAATTCCATGATCAGCAATGGTGTGGATGTCATTGTCATTGTACCGCACGATGGCGCCGCGATGAGCAAGGCCGTGCGTGCTGCACATGCCGCCAACATTCCGGTAATTGCCTATGATCGTCTGATCACTGATTCCGATCTCGATCTGTATGTCACTTTCGACAATGTGAAGGTCGGCGAAGCACAGGCGCAGTATGTGATTGATGCGCTGCACGGCAAGGGCAAGATCGTGCGCATTTACGGCGCGCCTACAGACAACAATGCCAAGTTGTTCAAGCAGGGCCAAGACAATGTACTGAAGCCCTATATTGATCGTGGTGACATCAAAGTGATTCACGAAGACTGGGCCGACAACTGGGAACCGCAACGTGCCAAGCAGATTACCAACGCCGCCATCACCAATCACGGACATGATTTCCAGGCCATTCTTGCTTCCAATGATGGCACCGCCGGTGGCGCCATTCAGGCGTTAAAAGAAGAAGGCCTTGCAGGCAAGATTCTTGTGACAGGTCAGGACGCAGAACTCGCCGCGGTGCAACGCATTGTTGAAGGCACTCAGGCCATGACCATTTACAAGCCCATTCATACACTGGCCAGCACCGCTGCTGAACTTGCGGTGAAGATGGCCACCGGCAAACCCATCGTTGCCACACATGAATTGAACAACGGCAAGGTGATGGTGCCTTCGGTGTTCCTGCCGGTGATCACCGTAACCAAGGACAACATGCTGCAAACCGTGGTTGCCGACGGCTTCCACAGCTTTGACGAGGTGTATCGCAACATACCACCCGATCAGCGCCCCAGGTACAACGAGAATTCGTCCTCCAGCAGTCATTGAGCAGCATGGCTTCATCTATGAGTCAGGCAATTCTCGAAGTTAACGGGTTGACCAAGCGCTTTGGCAGCGTGGTGGCGCTGAATAATGTCAGCTTCAATCTTCACGCAGGTGAAGTACATTCGCTGTGCGGTGAAAATGGCGCGGGCAAATCCACGTTGATCAAGTGTCTGTCGGGTATCTGGCCCGCAGGCAGCTATGAAGGCGAGATCAAGGTCAACGGTGAAGTCGCCGATTTTCAGAGCATACGCGATACCGAAGCCGCAGGCATTGCCGTCATCTATCAGGAACTGGCGCTGGTGCGCGAGATGACTGTGGCTGAAAACATTTTTCTTGGCGCTGAGCCCACCAATCGCTGGGGCGGTATCGACTGGAACAAGATATATACCGATGCGCAACGCCTGTTGAAGCAATACGGCTTGCAACTCGATCCCGCAGCGCGCGTCGGTGATCTGGGCATCGGCGAACAGCAATTGATTGAAATCGTCAAGGCATTGGCGAAGGACACAAAAATATTGCTGCTCGACGAACCTACTGCGGCACTCACGGAAAAGGAAGTTGATGTATTGCTCAACATCATTCGCGACCTGCGCAGCCGCGGCGTCACCTGTGTTTACATTTCGCACAAGCTTGATGAAGTGTTCGCCATTTCCGATCGCATTACCGTACTGCGCGATGGCGCTTCCATCGGCACATCGCTGGCGGCGTCCACCAACAAGAGCGAAATCATTCAGCAGATGGTGGGACGCAAGATCGAAGATCTGTTCCCCCGCCGCAGTACTGAAGCAAAGGATGTGTTGTTGAAAGTGTCTTCGCTGTCCGTCAAGGATGAAGTTGAAGACCGCATCATTCTCGACAACATTTCTTTTGAAGTGCATGCCGGTGAAGTGCTGGGCATCGGCGGCTTGATGGGCGCTGGCCGCACCGAGCTGGTGATGCACTTGTTCGGCGGCTTTGGTGAACGCGTTGCCGGTGAAGTGCAATTGAAAGGCAAGCCCATGCCGCCCTGCACGCCGGCACGGGCCATTGCCAGCGGCATGATGCTGGTGAGCGAAGACCGCAAACGTTATGGACTGGTGCTTGATAAAGACATCGGCTTCAATCAATCACTGGCATCGCTGCCCAGTCTGACTAATGGTATTTTTGTGGACAAGCTGAAAGAAGCCAATCGCAACTGGGAGTTGTTCAAGGCGTTGCGTGTCAAGGCACAGGGACTGGAAACCGTTGTCGGCACATTGTCCGGCGGCAATCAGCAGAAAGTGGTGCTGGCCAAGGCATTGATGACCGAGCCGGACGTCGTCTTTCTTGATGAACCCACACGCGGCATTGATGTGGGCGCCAAGCTCGAAGTGTATGAACTGATCAATCGTCTCACCGCCGAAGGCAAGGCCGTGGTGCTGGTCTCCAGTGAATTGCCGGAACTGATGGGAATGAGTGACCGCATTGTGGTGTTGAGTGAAGGCAAGGTTGGCGGCGAGTTCACCAGCGCACAGGCAGAGCAGCATCTGATTCTTGAAGCCGCAATGGCGTATAGCTGAAACAAAAACCGGGTAATGTCATGACGCAGAAAATGTCCATACGAAACTATTCCATTGCCATCGGCCTGATTCTTATCTGGGTATTCTTTGCGATTGCCACTGACAACTTTCTGTCGGCACGCAACCTGTCGATGCTGTTCATTGAACTGTCAGTGACTGCCACACTGGCCCTTGGCATGTTCCTGGTGCTGCTGCCTGCAGAAATTGATTTGTCGGTGGGCAGTGGTGTCGGATTGATCGGCGGTATTGCAGCGGTGCTGATTTTCGATCATCAATGGAATGCCGTGGCGGCAATGGGTATCGGCATTGTTGTGGCAGTGGTGTTGTGGACATTGATGGGCGCGTTGATCACCAAACAGAAAATGCCTGCGTTCGTCATCACGCTGGGCGGCATGTTGATCTTCAAGGGATTGTTCTGGAAAGTCATCGGTGATGAAACCATTCCCGTGGTGGCCGGCAGTGGTGACAATGCCCTGTCAATATTGACGACATTCTATCTGCCGCCCAGGCTGGGTTATGTGCTGCTTGGCGTGCTGACACTGTTCATCATCCTCAACAAGATCAAGTCACGCAAACAGCGTGCTGCCTACGGCTTCCAGGTGGAAGGCGGCGAGATTTCCTTCCTGAAAGTGTTTGTCACTTTTCAGGTGCTGCTGCTCGCGATACTGGTCATGAACCAGTTTCGCGGTGTGCCGCTGGCGGTGCTGCTGCTCGGCGTGATCACTTACATTGTGTATGTCATTACCAGTCATACACCATTCGGCCGTTATCTCTATGCCATCGGCGGCAATCGTGAAGCTGCGGTGCTGTCCGGCATTCCTGTTGATAAGGTGATTATCGGTGCGTATGCACTGCTGGGCGTCATCGTGGCGATCACCGGCTTCATGCAAACCGCTTACTCCGGTGCATCCACCACCACCATTGGCAACCTGATGGAACTGGACGCGATTGCGGCCTGCGTCATCGGCGGCACCAGTCTGGTCGGCGGGCGTGGCAATGTGCTGGGTGTGTTGATCGGTGCGTTGATCATGGCGACGCTGTTGAATGGCATGACGTTGATGGCCGTGTCGCCGGAGTCCAAGTTCATCGCGCGTGGCGCCGTGCTGGCACTGGCGGTATGGCTGGATGTTTATTTCTCCAGAAAGTAGCCGCCTCCAGCGAGGTTTGTTGATTACATCGAAGCGCATGCTTCTGTGCATGCGCATTTGACGTGGCATACAACTGAGGCCCGTACAGACATGACTCCGTTGTTCAAGAAGTTGAATCTCGGTGACCATCGCGTGATTCATGTCATCAAGGCGCCTGACGCTTTTGAGTCTGAAATCGCCGCACTTTCTGATATCACGATCAAGCGTACTCTCGCTGGCAGCGTTCAGTTTGCAATTGCCTTTGCCACAACCCGGAAAGAAGTTGATGCGATTTCTGCGCAACTGATCAAGGCAGGAAAGGGTGACGCCGTTATATGGATGGCCTATCCCAAGGGTTCGTCGAAACGATACCAGTGTGATTTCAACCGTGATTCAGGCTGGCAAGTGTTGCGCGATGCGGGCTTTGACACCGTGCGCATGGTGGCGATTGATGAAGACTGGTCAGCATTACGCTTTCGCAGAGTGGAAAACATTGGGGTTGCAAAGAAAGGAAGCAAGCAGCACTCCATCTGATGCAACTGTATCAAGCAATAAATCCCGAAGACTGGCAAGCTGCATCGCAGTTGTTGCTGAGCACGATTGACCATCTGGATCGCATAGGTTGTCCACTCTGGACATCGCAACAAGTTTCACCACAGACCTTGTCCGGCGCTTACTCGCTCGATCAGTTGCATTTTCTGGTGGAAGACGCGACAAGAATCGGACTGGTATTTCTGATGCACTCTGATGCCGCGTTCTGGCCGGAGATCATCGGGCAGGACACTTTGTATTTTCACAAACTCGCGCTGCTTCCATCCAGCATGAGTCGAGGCAATGGCCGTCTTGCCATGGTCGCTATTGTTGAGGAAGCCAGAAGAAGAAAGTGCAACTGGGTGCGGTGCGATTGTGATGACCGGCCAGCATTACACAGGTTCTATCAAGGTTGCAGCTTTGAGCTGGTGGATATCAAATCCATCGCGCCGTACAGAATAGCGCGATACCAGTTGTTCATGGATAGTGATGAGGAGTGAACGCTGCTATGGACTTCAGCATATCTCTACAGCCATCGCTGTAGCCTCGCCGCCGCCGATGCACAATGCCGCCACGCCGCGTTTCAGTGAGCGCGCTTTCAAGCTATGAATCAATGTGACCAATATGCGTGCGCCGGTGGCGCCGATGGGATGGCCCAGGGCACAGGCACCGCCATTCACGTTGACCTTGCCGCGATCAATGCCGATGTCATGCATGGCGGCCATGGTGACGCAGGCAAAGGCTTCGTTGATTTCAAATAAATCGACATCACTGACTTTCCATTGCGCCTTGTCCAGCACTTTGTTGATTGCACCACCCGGCGCAGTGGTGAACCACTCGGGTTCGTGCGCATGACTTGCGTATGCAACAATGCGTGCCAGCGGTTTGCAGTTTGCCCGGTGTGCGAGTGCTTCTGTTGCAATGATCAACGCGGCAGCGCCATCGGATATGGAAGATGAACTCGCCGCAGTGACGGTGCCATCCTTGTTGAAGGCGGGCTTCAATGCTGGAATTTTGTTGCTGTCGCAGGTTCCTGGTGTTTCATCAGCATCAACCGTTTGTTCACCCTTGCGAGTCTTGAAGGTGACCGATGTGATTTCGTCCCTGAAGAAACCGTTTGCAACGGCGTGTTGTGCCCGCTTTACGGATTCACTGGCAAACGCATCTTGCTGTTCACGAGTAAAGCCATACTTCGTTGCAGTAGCATCGGCAAAGTGTCCCATCATTTTTCCATCGTAGGGATTCTGCAGTCCGTCATAAAACATATGATCAAGAATTTCGCCATGACCCATGCGATAGCCGCTGCGCGCTTTGGGTAACAGATAAGGTGCGTTGGTCATGGACTCCATGCCGCCGGCAACAACGGCATGGGCATTGCCTGCATACAATTGATCACAGGCAATCATTACGGCTTTCATGCCTGAACCACACATCTTGTTGATGGTGGTGGATGGAATGGTGCTGGACAGTCCGGCATTCAGCATTGCCTGCCGTGCAGGTGCCTGTCCTTGTCCCGCCATCAATACACAGCCCATGATGACTTCATCAAGATGTGCATGGGTCAATCCGCTGTCCGCAACAGCTGTACGAATGGCAGCAGCACCGAGATGCGCGCTTGACACTGAATTGAACACGCCCTGAAAAGCCCCAATGGGCGTGCGACGTGCGGCGAGGATGACGGGGAGCGATGACATACAAGCCTCACAACTTTTGCTGAACTGAGGGGATGATACTGCATGCCTTGCGCAACAAAAAAGCCCCGGCACTTTCGTGCCGGGGCAAATCAGTGAAAACTGATATATGTGTTTATGTGTTACTTGGTGGCGCAGAAGCCCTGATCTTTGAGCACTTGTCCGGGCTGAATAACATTGTTCCAGCCAACACCTTGTGCCGTCACCACATTACCGGACTTGGTGTAGTTTATGTTCCAGGCCTGAGTGATGTTGCCGGGAAATGGCAGATTGAAATTCACCTTCCAGGTGATGGCCTTCGATGTGGTGTTGGTAAGTACCACGTTTCTGCAATAGCCGTTCTGCCAATCCTGACCGTTCAACGTCAACTTCACATTGACGCCGTTGCCGCCACCGGTTGCACACTCCATCACCAGATTGATGCCGAGTGCAGGTGGAGGCACTTGATACACAGCCGATTCTACATACGCTTGATTTGGATTGCCGGGTGCATGACACCCAGGTGCCGTCGCACGTACTTTGTAGAATCCGGGTGTGACATCCCAAGAGAAATCCCCATACTGACCGGTGCCATCAGGATTCTTGCGATTCTTGTCCGACATGATGGTGCTGCCATTGGGTACAGCCGTGAATGGACCATTGGCAGTATCAGAACGATACAGTGTGACTGGCACACCGACGAGTGGATGACCGTTGGTGTCTTTCACCGTGCCGGCAGGATCAATCCAGAACGTGATGGGGGGTTGTGCGCCGCCACCACCGTTTGCACAGTTTGTCGTGATGTTCAACGTCGCCCAATTATGCGCCGGATAAGGCGGCGTAATCGTACCCATCAACACACCGGTGACATCAGGTGTCATCATTCCCGATGAACTGTAGGGTTGGCCATTGGTTGGATCGGTTCCTGAGAATGTCCACGTGCCCGTGTCATTCGGACTCGGATTGGGGCATGTTGCGCTCACATTAAATGGATTGCCCCAGAACACGATCGGCACCGGGTTGCCATTGTTGATCGTAGGATCAGTGACATTAGTGCCGTCCGGATTCTTCCACATACCGCCGCCCTGTACCGTAGAAGGCAGCCAGGTTGGATCAGCCGTGAATGATTTCGTTGCAAGACCTTCACCATCCGCCCAGATTTCAAACCCGGCCTGAACCGATGTCAGCCACCAGGTAGGTGACAAACATTTTTCGCCGATGCAATCGCGTCCTGCGGCGTCATTGATGAACCACTTGCTGTCAAATTGAAAGTCATCGGTACCACCGCCCGTGCTACCAACCGCGCCGCCATCAGCTACTTTTACATACGTTATCACGTACCAGTCATTGGGTGCAGTGCCAGACTTGGAAGTGTTGGTGACCCATACATCCCAGGTGCCCGACACGCCGTTAATGGCAACCTGAGAAGCCACCAGATTGCCGGCAGGTTGAATGATGCCGCCATTCTTCGTACCGCCTTCGGTATATCCTTTGTTGTTGATCCAGATCATGATCTCAAGACCATTGTTCTGATTCACATTCTGTGGATTGGCAGGCAATTGCGGCGTGCCGCCGGAACTAACGATATTCCCGCTTGAATCTCGATTTGGATTCTTATCAAACCAGATGTCGTAGCCGACGTCGTAAACACCCGTTGCTTTGGTGGTTGACGTGTCAACGATCCAGTGCGAAGGGATGCTGGTGATCTGATTTACCTGCAAGGGATACGGTGCGCCAATTTTCGTGGTGCCGTCTTTCCATACTGCTGTCTTCGTACACTGGTTGTAGTGACAGCCGTTGTAGATGGACGGATAGGAACCCGGTGCGTGAATCGGTGCCGCCGAAGGATTGGCCTTGTTGGGCGCCCAGTGACAAACATCCTGGCTGTTGAATGCACCGCCGGCGCAAGCCTTGTTATCCTGTGGCCGTGATCCCGGATAGTAGCTGTTGGCACCTTGTGTAACGGTATAAGCACCCGTTTGATCATCGGCGCTGATGACCATTGTCGTGCTTGCAACGCTGCCTTGGGTGATGTCCTGATTCCAGAAATTCAGGTTCACTCGATAAGTACCTTCTGCACCAGTAATGGTGGTTGGCTGCGTGCCATCCGAAGGGACCGGCAAGTTGGGATATCCCCAGGCTGGCGCCGTAATATCAAAAATTGTCGAAGTTGGAGTGCTGCTGGACGAAGTCCAAGTCTGTGTCATGTTGACGGTCGTGGCTGATGCACCTTGACTGCTTATTATCGCCGATAACGCCAATGTCAGACACGCTACCGGTTTTATCAAGCTTTGCTTTCGGAAAAGCAATTTCTCTGTGTGTTTCATTTTCATCCCTCTCAGGAGTTGAAGTGGTTGGTGATGTTTGCGAAACAAACATCTCTCGCTCGCGCGAGTGCGCGACTATCAACTCAAAGCTGGATGAAAGCGTTTGATCCTATAAACTTACACGTCCAGATTTGCAGGAATGGACCTAATGATTGTGATGATGTGGTTGTTCAGCGGTTGGTTAATGTGTCATCTGCACATATGAAGGGCAGATAGCCACAACATGAATGTCACGCAACAAGATAATCATTCTTCTGGAATTTCTTGCGATATTCACTGGGCGTAAGTCCGGTATGTTTCTTGAACAATGCATTGAACGATGATTTGGAGGAAAAGCCGCTGTCCATGGCAATGTCCAGCACCGTGCGATTGTTGGCATCACTCAATAACCGGCAGGCGGCGTTGACGCGATATTCATTGATGTAACACGCGAAGGATTTACCGAATTCCGAGTTGATGATCTGCGACAGATGATGTGGATTGACATTGATGCTCGCAGCGAGCTGGCTCAACGTCAGGTCAATTTTCAGCCACGGCCGCGCAGATTCCATGTATTCATTTAACTGATTGACGATGGGTTCGCGGACAAAATCAGGCAGACGGTTGTTGCCGTACTTCTGCTTGTCCGGTTCCCGTTTTGCTTGCGCAAGGTGGATGACATGCGTGTCATCATGACGCTCGCGTGTCAGTATCCGGTACAACGCACTGCATGCGAGAACTGTGAGTGAGCATGACAGCAACGCATCGGTTATATCTCCTGTTACCACGCCTGATCGCGACGACAATTCACTGAATGCAGTGCTGAGCAGGTACGTCGCCTGCACCGCGAGCAGCGCGGTAACTGCAAGTCTGCCATGGTGAAACACCGTACATTGCTGTTGCAATGCCGTTGCGGGGATGATGCGGATGGCGGCCATCATGTACATGCTCATCATCAACAGACTTGCAAGATTCATGTATGACTGAATAGTCAGCCACGGCAACACGCCAGGTTCGGCGAATTCAAACAGTGCAATCAATTGCAACAACATGTACCCTGAAAAATGCGATATATCACTGACATGCAAGCCGCAGCTCGATGCCTGCGTTCTGAAGTACAGGTACAGCAACGGTGCAAACAACAGGCCTGGAAATCCGCTCATCCGCGCCAGCACGCTGTTCTGCATCGGTGGCGACAGATGCAATGCTGCTGCAAGCAGCACATCGGCACAGATCACGGCAATGAGACAGATCAGCAGCAAATGAGTGTGTGACCTGTGTTTTTGCGGCAGCAAAGTGCTCAACAGCAATGCGCCCAGCGCACCACCGGCAACACACAGCAAAGACACCATCGCGTTCATCAATTCTCCCGCTTCGTGATCAGATCATTGACCTGCGGGGTTTGCGGGTATCCGCAAGACGCAGCGATGCACGGCTGCATGCAGGTCTCGGGACATTTCCCGTATATCCCCGGGGCACGGTGCCATGCGCCGCTGTTTTTCGGGACATCGTTAGAATTGTTTGTATATGATGCCGGACAGGTTGCATGCACACATCGCAGCAAGCAATTACGGTTGCAGCATCCCTGCTTCGCGGTGGTTGTATTGATGATCCATCGTCATTGATGCATGCGAAGCGAAACGAATGTAATTCACTGCGCATGCACTGGCAATAGCGGCGCATGACTGCGGATAACGACATGGATATAACCCGCTATGTATTGCTGCCGGTAAACCGGAAAACCTCCTTATGACGAGGCCGAAGTGCAAAATATCATCGGAAAATACGGATTCTCTGTCATGTGCGCAGTGATGTTGAGAATCACAAAGTACTTGAGAGACAATCATCACGCGCAACACAGCACCGACTCTGGTCAATCATGCCGGGCAATAATGCAATGCAGGTAACCCTATGAATCAGTCCGCTCACTTATCAACCCCTTCCGCAGGAGCGCGTTTTCGCGCAGCACTTGCTGCCGAACAGCCGTTGCAAATCGCCGGCGCCATCAATGCTTATGCAGCGAAGCTGGCGCATGCTGCCGGTTTCAAGGCGTTGTATCTTTCCGGCGGTGGTGTTGCGGTCAATTCACTGGGCGTTCCCGATCTCGGCATTTCCACCATGGATGATGTGCTCATCGACATTCGCCGCATTACCGATGCCTGTTCACTGCCGTTGCTGGTGGATGCCGATACCGGCTGGGGCAGCGCATTCAACATCGCACGCACCGTCAAGTCATTCATCAAACAGGGCGCAGCCGGTTTGCACATTGAAGATCAAGTCAGCGCCAAACGTTGCGGTCACCGGCCCAACAAGGAAATCGTCAGCAAGCAAGAAATGGTGGATCGCATCAAGGCTGCGGTGGATGCACGCACTGATGCAGGCTTTGTCATCATGGCGCGCACCGATGCAGTGGCGGTTGAAGGCATTGATCAAGCTATTGAGCGCGCTGTTGCCTGCGTTGCTGCGGGTGCCGACATGATTTTTCCTGAAGCACTGATGGAGCTGTCGATGTACACGCGTTTCAGGAAAGCCGTGAATGTGCCGGTACTCGCCAACATCACCGAGTTTGGCAAAACACCGTTGTTCACGCGCGGCGAATTGCATTCAGCCGGTGTTGACATGGTGTTGTATTGCTGCGCGGCTTATCGTGCGATGAATGCTGCAGCCTTGCAGGTTTATCAGGCCATTCGTCGCGATGGCACGCAACGCAATGTGCTTGACCGCATGCAAAGCCGGGACGAGATGTATCAGTTTCTCGACTATCATGCGTATGAACAGAAGCTCGATGAGCTGTTTGCAGTAAAAAAGGACTAGCCAGCGATGACTTGGGGAACGGTGTTCTGTCAGTGATGCCGGTACATCACGGGCGACATGCAATATCTGATGGTTTGCTTGCGGAGTTCTTATGACCGAATCAGCATCAGGCACCTTCAAGCCAAAAAAGTCAGTTGCACTGTCCGGTGTGATTGCAGGCAACACGGCACTGTGCACCGTGGGCCGCAGTGGCAATGATCTTCATTATCGCGGTTATGACATTCTCGATATTGCACAGCACTGCGAGTTTGAAGAAGTCGCTTACCTGCTGATTCACGGACGCTGGCCCGGCAAGCCTGAATACGCGGCGTACAAACGGACGCTGCAATCATTGCGTGACTTTCCCGCTTCGGTAAAAGCCGTTCTCGAACAACTGCCTGCCTCAGCGCACCCAATGGATGTATTGCGCACTGGTGTTTCAGCGCTAGGTTGCATCATCCCAGAATCACCGCAACACGAGCCGGAAAATGCACGGCATCTTGCGGATCGCCTGGTGGCATGTCTGCCATCCGTGCTGTGTTACTGGCATCACTATGCCACCCGCCGACAACGCATTGATGTGCAAACTGATGATGATTCCGTCGGCGGACACTTTCTGCATCTGTTACATGGCAAGCCGCCTTCTGCAGAGTGGGTGCGCGCCATGCACACTTCATTGATTCTTTATGCAGAGCACGAATTCAATGCGTCCACCTTTACCGCACGCGTGATTGCGGGTACGGGTTCCGATGTATATTCATGTGTGACCGGAGCGATCGGTGCGTTGCGCGGACCGAAACATGGCGGCGCCAATGAAGCGGCCTTCGAGATTCAGCAGCGCTACAGTAATCCGGACGAAGCGGAAGCAGATATCCGCAAACGGGTTGCCAACAAGGAAGTGATCATTGGCTTTGGTCATCCTGTGTATACCATTGCCGATCCACGCAACCAGGTGATCAAGCAGGTAGCAAGGGAATTGTCACAGCATGTCAACGATATGAAACTATTCAATATCGCTGAGCGGCTGGAATCCGTGATGCGTGACATCAGGAACATGTTTCCCAATCTCGACTGGTATTCAGCGGTCGCGTATCACTTAATGGGTATTCCCACATTGATGTTCACGCCCTTGTTTGTCATGAGCCGCGTGACCGGCTGGTGCGCGCATGTCATTGAACAGCGCAGTGATGGCAAAATCATTCGTCCCAGTGCAAATTACATTGGACCGGAGCATCAGGTATTTATTCCGCTGGAGCGGCGTTAAGAATGCTGTACATGTGCAGGCAGCCTGATCAATGTACTTTGCGTCAGTGTATTGCATCAGACAGACCGGGCTGAGTGCAAGTCAGCCCGGTCGGGCGATGCCTGTGGAACTTTCATACTGCATTGCTCCTGCAAGCATCAGAAAATCAGCGAATAAAACACCACATTTCCCAGCAGGCAGGCAATGTACAAACTGGATTTGAACAACATCGACACAGAATCTGAAACGATACTCATGATGGGTCTCCCGTAACTCTTTTAACACCGCAACCGGACTGCACAGGGTGCAGAATCGCTTGCATGCGGTGAAAACACCGAAGCCGCAGGAAAGTTGCAGAATAAGTTGACTGGCGGCGCAAGCGGTTTTCAGAATGACGCTGCTTACCGGGGAGGGTGACCCGCGAGCAATGTCAGTCCATTCACCACAGGCATGGTGCATGGTTCGGCGTTGATGGATGTTGCCAGTGCAGCAGCAGCCGGCGAGAAATAGACAGTTACTTCGCAATGCAGATCGCCGGATGCGGTGTGAACAAACACCGCAGGTCCGTTGTTGCCGGCCACAAGATCCAGTGCGGCAAATTGCTCCTTCAGTGTTTCCAGTACCGGTGCCGCCATGACGGCGTCGCCCAGTTCTTTTTTGAACCATGTTGTCATGTCATCCAGTGTAATCACACAACAATGATGTGCAAAGCCATCACCGGTCATGATCACATCGCCTGTTGTTATGATCGCGTGAATTTCTGCCGGTAATATCCATCACGTCATTTCCGTTATATCGGATATTGCAGGCATGATTTATTTCAAGCTGGTATTGACCGCGTTTTTCTGGGCTGCGGTATTTCATCTCGGCAAGTATGCCATCACGTACATATCGCCCCTGTCGGCGGCGGCATGGCGTTTTTTGCTTGCCACAGTGTTCCTGCTTCCATATGTCCTGTGGCAGTCGCGGCCGGACATTGCGGCATTGCGCCGCAATCTCTGGCCATTGCTGGCAATGGGCGTGATTGGTGTATTTGGTTTTAACGCAGCGCTGTTTTACGGGCTGCGGTTGACATCGCCAATCAACGGCGCATTGATCATGGCATTCAATCCGGCGACCACGGCGCTGCTTGCGGCAATGATCACCGGTGAAAAAATTTCAGTGCGTCAGCGCACCGGTTTTGTCATCAGTCTGGTCGGCGTTATCGTGATCATTTCCCGTGGATCGTTGCAACATCTGTTGACACTCGATGTTTCCACCGGCGACTTGCTCATTTTTCTCGCCAATCTGTGCTGGGCAACATACACCGTGATTCCGCGGCGGTTCATCAACGGCTTGCCATCCATGACGATCACCATTGCAACCATTGCCATCGGTGCTGCGATACTGACAGTGACAGCGCAATCCGTGTCCGGTGATATGTTGATGGTGCATACCTGGAAATTGGCGGCATCACTGATTGCGATTGCGCTGTTCGGTGCAGCGCTGGCGTATATCTGGTGGAATCAGGGCATTTTGCAGATTGGTTCGGGGCGTGTGTCCATTTTCATCAATCTGGTGCCGATGTTTACCGTGCTGATCGGCGTGGTGCTTGGACAAATGCCTTCTGCAGCGCAATGGCTGGGCGCGCTGCTGGTGATCTGCGGTGTGATAGTTACCGTGTATAACCGCGATGCAATGCGCGCTGGTTCCAATGCCGTTGCCCGCGATGGTCGCTGACAATGATCCACAAACCAGTGAATGCGCAGGAATCAGCGAATCACTGCCACCAGCTGGCGATCACCGCGCTGAATGGTCATCAGGAATGAATTGCTGCCTTTTACCGCTTCACGCAATTGTTTGACATTGGTGACCCGCATGCGGCCAACAGCAATGATCAAGTCATTGCGTTGCAAGCCATTGTTGGCGGCATTGCTGTTGTCAGCCACCGCAGTCACCAATGCGCCTTCACCATCGGTATCTGCAAATTCAGCACCGGCAAGTCCCTGATGCATGCCTGCGGTGAGAATGCCTTCGCCGCGTGTGCCAATGGTTGCGGTCAGCTTGCGAGGCTTGCCATCGCGCAGCACACCGATTTCTACCGTTTCACCAACGCGCAGCAGGCCAATGGCATTGCGCACTGCACGTGTGGATTTCACCGGCCGGCCGTTGATGGTGGTAATGACATCGCCGGGTTTCAAACCGGCATGTTCTGCAGGCGAGCCTTCAATCACTTCGGAAATCAATGCGCTTTCCACGCTGTCCGCGCCGACACTGCCTGCGGCATCTCCCACTGCTGTCATGCGGATGCCCAGTTCACCACGTTGCACCTTGCCGAACTTGATCAACTGATCCATCACGGCTTTCACCATGTTGGCGGGAATGGCGAAGCCGATGCCTGCATTACTGCCGGTATTGGAAATGATGGCCGAATTGATGCCCACCAATTGTCCGTTCAGGTCAAGCAGTGCTCCGCCCGAGTTACCGGGATTGATGGCGGCATCGGTTTGAATGAAATCTTCATAGCCATCCTGCACGATGCCGCCGCGGCCCAGTGCACTGATGATGCCGGAGGTCACGGTGTGTTCCAGACCGAAGGGATTGCCGATGGCAATGACAAAGTCGCCCACCTGAATCTTGCTGGAATCTGCCATGGTGAGTGCAGTGAGATTGCTGCTTTTCACTTGCAGCACCGCGATGTCCGAAGCACGATCAACACCCTTGATCTGCGCGTTTTTCAGTTCGCGGCCGTCGATCAGCGTCACAGTGATGTCGCGCGCGTTTTCGATGACGTGTGCGTTGGTGACGATGTAACCCTGTTGCGCATCGACAATCACACCCGAGCCCGAAGCCTGGAATTGCTGCGTGGCCTCCGGAATGTCAAAAAAGCGGCGAAAGAACGGGTCTTGCAATAAGGGATTGTTGATCTGGGTCTGAATCGTGCCGCGCACCGCAATGCCCACCACGGCAGGCGAGGTGCGCTTGATGATGGGCGCCAGTGATGGCAGTGGCGTGTCGCCTACTTTCGCCGGTAGTTGTGCATGAGCCATCGTCATGCTTAGTGCCAGCATCACAGCAACCAGTCCACTTTTGATCAACCGGATCATGAAATCAGCGCCTCCAGAGAGCAAGTGCAACGCATAAACTTGAAGTGCAAACGATCTTACGTCTGCGCGATGTTGCGATTCTAGTCGCGCATCCCATCTGTACCGTGGCATGACATACATTTAATTGCGAATGAAGGCCAACGATGCAGCGCTGCCCTAACCAGCGGTCTTGCTGTGGAAATGCCTGTGGATAAGGGGTTGAAACCAGGTGCAAAAGCTGTTTCTCGTCAACACAAGATATTGTGTTTGGTAATGAAGGGCCGTTACTAAGATTTCCACTGAAAATTTTGATCGCTAATTCAGCCCAGAATTTTTCATTACATTGATTTAAAAGGAAAAAATTGAGCAGTCATAATATCGTAATAACTCTTGACGCGATTTGCCGGAGAAGAATAGTCTTGCGACCTGACACAACATCTTGTGTGGGCGGGTTGCCTCCAGCTTCCTAATCAAGACCTGCGCAAAGATCGTCAGGGGAGTGCCGGTGATGGGACTAACGCATCCGTCGGCACGCAATCGTATAAATAAGTTTGGCTGACAAGCCCTTACGCCTGAGATCACTTCATGAAGACTGCTATTAAACTTGAACCTATGGACGTCAACAGCATTGCCTTTCAAGAAGCGTCGCTCGACATCTGGGACAAGAAGTACCGGCTGACTGCGAAAGACGGTTCTGCGGTGGACAAGACCATGGACGACACCTATCAGCGTGTCGCGCGGGCGCTGGCCGATGTCGAAGCCCCCGATGTACGCGACAATTGGTACGAGCAGTTTTTGTGGGCGTTACGCAAGGGGTGCATTCCGGCCGGGCGCATCATGTCCAATGCCGGCGCGCAGGAACATAAACCGGCGACCTCCACCATCAATTGCACCGTGTCCGGCACTATTCGCGATTCCATGGATGACATTCTCAACAAGGTGCACGAAGCGGGTCTCACGCTGAAAGCTGGTTGTGGCATTGGCTATGAATTTTCCACGTTGCGTCCCAAGGGCGCGTATGTCTCGGGTGCAGGCGCGCACACCTCCGGTCCACTGTCCTTCATGGATATCTACGACAAGATGTGTTTCACCGTCTCATCCGCAGGCGGCCGCCGCGGCGCACAGATGGGCACCTTCGATGTCAGCCATCCTGATGTGGTGGATTTCATCCGCGCCAAGCGCGAAGCAGGGCGCTTGCGCCAGTTCAATCTGTCATTGTTGATCACCGATGAATTCATGCAGGCCGTTAAAACCAATGCTGACTGGAAACTTGCCTTCCCGGTGTCATTGAAAGAAGCCGGTGATATTGACACCAGCAATGCCGAACAATTCATCTGGCGCGAATGGCCGATCACCGATGGCTATGTCACCAACGATCAGGGTCTCGTATGTTGCCGTGTGTTCAAGACCATTCCGGCCAAGCGTTTGTGGGACATCATCATGACGTCCACGTACGATTTTGCCGAACCCGGTTTCGTGTTGATTGATCGCGTCAACGAAATGAACAACAACTGGTGGTGCGAAAACATCCGGGCTACCAATCCCTGTGGCGAACAGCCGCTGCCGCCGTATGGTTCGTGCCTGCTGGGTTCGGTGAATCTCACGCGTTTTGTGATTGATCCGTTCACTGACGATGCCCGCTTTGATTTCGAAGAATTCCGCAAGGTTGTCAAAGTGTTCACGCGCATGCTGGATAACGTGGTGGAAATTAACGGTCTGCCGCTGGGCGGTCAGCGCGATGAAATCATGCGCAAGCGCCGTCATGGCATGGGCTTTCTGGGATTGGGCTCCACCATCACCATGCTGTGCATGAAGTATGGTTCCAAAAAATCCGTGGCCTTTACGCAGAATGTCTCGCGTGAACTGGCATTGGCTGGTTGGGAAGAAGCGCTTGAACTTGCGCGCGAAAAAGGTCCGGCACCCATCATGCTCGAAGAATTTGATGTGACGCCTGAGATGCTGCGCAAGCGTCCGGAGATGGTGAACGACGGCTGGCGTGTGGGACAGAAAATCACCGGTCGTGTGTTGCATGCGCGTTACAGCCGTTACATGCAGCGTGTGGCCGAAGCAGCGCCCGAACTGGTCGATGAACTTGCGGAAGTGGGCGCGCGCTTCACGCATCACAGTTCCATTGCACCCACCGGCACCATTTCGCTGTCACTTGCCAACAATGCATCGAATGGCATCGAGCCTTCTTTTGCGCATCACTATTTCCGCAATGTGATTCGCGAAGGCAAGAAGAGCAAGGAAAAAGTCGATGTGTTCTCCTTCGAGTTGCTGGCCTATCGCGAAATGGTGAATCCCGATGCGATGCCGAACTCCACTGACCCCAAAGAAAAACTGCCGGAGTATTTCACGACGGCGGATGATGTCACGCCGAAACAGCATGTGGACATTCAGGCGGCATCGCAGCTGTGGGTGGATTCCTCCATTTCCAAAACGGCCAATGTGCCCACTGATTACAACTATGATGATTTCAAAGACATCTACATGTACGCCTATGAGCAGGGCTTGAAGGGTTGCACCACCTTCCGCTTCAATCCCGAAGCCTTCCAGGGCGTGCTGGTGAAGGAACAGGATTTGAAGAACACCACGTACGTGTTCACGCTGGAAGACGGCAGCGAAGTCAAACTGAAAGGCGATGAAGAAGTGCAGTACGACGGTGAAACTCACACCGCCGCCAACTTGTTCGATGCCATGAAAGAAGGCTACTACGGCAAGTTCTAAACGTTTGATCCAGATGCAAAGTTACACCCGCGAAAGCGGGTGTCCAGTCAGATAGATATTTATTCAGTTACATGCTTGCGAATTCAAATCGAATATTCCAGGCGAAAGGAAATAAACCATGAGCAAAATTTCCATCGACAAAAAGATTGTCAAATACCGCGTTGAAAAGCCTGAGGATGTGGCCGCAGCCAAAGCCGCTGCAGAAAAGCCCGCGCCCGTCGTGCGTCAGGAAGACAACGTGGTATGGATGCACGAAAAACTTGAACGTCCCGACATGCTGATCGGCTCCACGTACAAGATCAAAACGCCGGTGTCCGATCACGCCATGTACGTGACCATCAACGACATGATCCTGAACGAAGGCACACCACACGAACAGCGCCGTCCTTTCGAAATTTTCATCAACACCAAGAACCTCGATCACTTTCAATGGATCGTGGCACTCACACGCATCATTTCTGCTGTGTTCCGCAAAGGTGGCGACGTTACCTTTCTGGTGGATGAAATGAAGGGCGTGTTCGATCCCCGCGGTGGTTACTGGCAAACCGGTGGCCGCTTCATGCCCTCCATCATTGCAGAACTCGGCCACGTGATTGAACGTCATCTGCAGTTCATTGGTTTGCTCAAGAAAACGGAACTGGACGAACATCGAAAAAAACTGATCGAAGAAAAGAAGGCCGAATTCGAAGCCCGCAACAAGCAGCAAGACGCCTTTGCCAAAAGCCTGTTCCCCGATGGCGCGCAGATGTGCGCCAAGTGCAACACCGCTGCGGTCATCATGATGGATGGCTGCATGACGTGTTTGAATTGCGGGGATAGTAAGTGTGGGTGATTTAATTTGTATTTGTTGTTCTGTTTGTGCAATTGGTGAAACTTCGGAAACTTCATCTGGGACAAGTTTTTCGTAGAGGAAAGGCAAGTAATTGCCAGGCTCCTGAAACAGTTTGTACAACTTGGTCGAACCTCATATGCGGCGTAGTGCCTCGCGTCCAGGAAGGACGTCAATCGCTACATCAAGCATTTGCAGTAAGTAGAAGCGGGACAAAAAGCCTTAGCGATTTGTCCCTTTTTATTTATTGGAGCAATTAAATGCTAAAAAATATTGAGTTTAAGTATGTAGATCGTCCGGACGTTTCTGAGACTTTTGTTGACCATATTGGGCCGACAATGTTCGATGGGCATAGTGTCCGTATTGAATTGCAAAGCACCCGATTTGATGAGCCTAAGCCCCCAAGCGTTCCGACTGGACGCAGGTACCCAGTAAGCAGGTTGGTATTGCCCAGCTCAGCTGCGCTGGAACTGTTTAACAGACTCAATCAAATTGTTGGTGTAATGGTCAGTCAAGGAACCGCGAAGCGGGAAGATAAGCGACCAAC
Source organism: Steroidobacteraceae bacterium (assembly GCA_035548495.1). Classification (GTDB taxonomy): domain Bacteria; phylum Pseudomonadota; class Gammaproteobacteria; order Steroidobacterales; family Steroidobacteraceae; genus CAILZL01. The sequence continues at coordinate 7,594 of DASZSV010000054.1, read as the reverse complement.
GCAAATTCAATAGCAAAAATTCACGCGCGAGCGTTGGCTCGCGCGTGAATTTAACAAGTTCGTAGGCTGGGCGGCTTCGCCCAGCATTTCAAATTCATACCGGATGCTGGGTGCGGCCACCCAGCCTACAAAGATCGCAGCATCGTCTTAGAATCAACATCATGACCAACCTCTATCAAGACGAAACACCGCAAGAGCCCGTCGCGATACCTCACACCGAGTTATCTGCCGATGCACTGCGTGGCGTCATTGAATCATTCGTGCTGCGTGAAGGCACTGACTATGGCGATCAGCATTTTTCACTGGAGCAGAAGGTGCAACATGTATTGCGGCAACTTGAACGCAATGAAGCCAAAATCATGTTCGATCCCAATACGGAAACAGTTGATATTGTGGTAGGCACACGCAGTAAATCTCCTGGATTGGAATGATGGTCATTAGCCGGCACTACATGTAATTAAGTTGTCCGAAGTAGGCTGGGCGGCCGCGCCCAGCATCCTGAAATCTGTCCTACCTGAAGTTGCTCAAACCTCAAATATTGCGAATATCTGCGTTTGGGTTGAGTAAATCAGCGATGTGATTTCCATGTGGTGATTAAAATGCGGCCATGCTGGGCGCGGCCGCCCAGCCTACATGACATCGATTCAGGGAAGAGCGTCAATGAGAACATACAAAAGGATCTGGGTTCCGGGAGGATGCTATTTCTTTACCGTCAATCTGGCAGATCGCGAGAACAACAGTTTTCTGGTTGATCACATCGATGTGTTACGGAGAGCATTTAAAGCCGTGCAAACATCCCATCCTTTCGTTATGGATGCGATCGTGGTGTTGCCCGAACATCTGCATTGCATTTGGAGACTGCCTGAAAGCGATGATCGTTTCGATCTCAGATGGGGAATGATAAAGGCGGCCTTCTCCAGATCTTTCGCCATTGAAGAGTGTGTGTCCGCAACCCGACTGCGACGTCGCGAACGCGGCATCTGGCAACGACGCTATTGGGAACATGCGATACGCGACGAACAGGATTGGCGGAACCACGTTGATTACATTCACTACAATCCGGTTAAGCATGGACACGTGATGCGGGCAACGGATTGGCCGCATTCATCGTTTCATAAGTATATGAACAAGGGAATGTACCCGGACGACTGGGTGTCGACCGAAAGTGGGGAACTGGATCTGGAGTAGGCTGGACGAGAATGCCGGGTTTGCGTTTCAACAACCAGGTCCAGTAACTGTCAGATGAATCAGTAACCTCCATGGTCAACGATTTGACTCTCAAAATCCACAGATGCACTTTCGCTGGCAACTTCAAATCAATGTAATTATAGTGTTCAAGCGTTGCGTCAGATAAACGAATAGATGCGGAGGTATCCGGTATGTTAGGTCTTCTGCTGTTTTTATTATTGCTCGCCGCAGTCACCGTGTTTCCGGTGATGATCGCGGCGAAACTTGTCGGCGCGAAGAACACCGATTTTGCACATGCTTTGCTTGCCCTGTTTCTGCAAGGGGTGTTGTCGTGGGTATTGCATGCGATCTTTCTCCGGCCGCTGCTGGCGGGATTGATCAGTTTGCTGGTTGGTCCGGCGATCTATGCCGCGGTGCTCAAGACCACGTATCTGCGCGGTCTTGCGATTTCATTCCTGTTTGTACTGATTGTGATGATCTTCCTGATGTTGCTGGGGCCGATGATGGGGTTTCACTACATGAACATGCACTGGATGCAGGGTGATGTGGTTTGAACGCTGCTCACCTCGGGCAATCAGGTTTGTTGTGGGCTTGGGACAGTAAAGTAGAACGTCGCACCTTCTTCCGGCATTGACTCCGCCCACACACGCCCGCCATGACGGGTGACAATACGATGCACAATTGCCAGCCCAACGCCGGTGCCGGGGAATTCGCTGGTTGAATGCATGCGATAGAATGCAGTGAACAAATGATTGGCCTTGCTTGAATCAAAGCCCACACCGTTGTCACGCACGAAGTAAACCGTTTCGCCTTTGCGTTGTTCACTGCCGATGATGACAGTGGGCGCGGACCGCGGCGCTGAAAATTTCACGGCATTGGTCAGCAGATTGGTCCATACCTGACCCAGCAACACTTCATTACCATGACAGGGCGGCATGTCTTCGACGGTCAACGTGACCGGCGTCATGCTCTGGTCCAGCACATTCGGCACCACGCTGTTGGCCAGTGCGCGCATGTCAACCGCTACGGCCTCGATTGCATTGGTGCCGAGCTGCGCGAGCTTCAGCAGTCCTTCCAGCATGACATTCATTCTTGCCGCCGCATTCTTGATGCTGTCGAGTGCGTGCTTGCCGGCAGGCGGCAACGGTGCAGACTCTTCGGCAAGAATGTCTGCGAATGCATCAATGTGGCGGATGGGACTGCGCAGATCGTGTGATACAAAGTAGCTGAACTCGCGCAGGGATTCGTTGGTTTCCTCCAGTTGTTGCGTACGTTCGGCAACGCGTTGTTCAAGCTGCCGGTACAGTGCAACGTTTTCCAGCGCGACCGAAGCGGAGTTCGCCAGTGCCTGCATCAATTCAACGTCGTCTGCGGTCACTTCGTGCCGGGTGGCCCAGTATGTACCGATCGCACCGATGGGTGCATCTTCGCGTATGGGCGCCATGACGAGGCTTTTTACAAAGGTGGGACGATAGGCATCCTGTGGTATGCGTTCATCAACAGTAATATCGGGAACCACAGCAGGTTTGTGATGAATCATGGTCCAGCCGCTGATGCAGCGGGTCATTGGAAAGCGCTGCCCCTTCCACAGGGGCGCAATGGCATCTTCATCTGCGTAATAACATTGATTGCCTTCGCGCAGCACAAAGGTTGCGCCGTCGGCATTGTTGATTTCGCGTGCGGCGGTTTTGACAATGCGTTGCACCGCAGGCAGGTCGCGTGCCTTCGACAGATCGATGATGGCCTGCACCAGCCGCCGCACCTGACGGCTGCCCAGGGTGCTTTCACCACCCAGTGGATGTGCTATGGCTGTCTCGCGGGTGTTTGCTTCAGTCGCATCGAGACTCATGCGCACCAGCGGCGGCAACTGCGACAGTTCGCTCTTCCTTATCCACTCGATGGCACCCATGCGTCTTGCCTGTTCGGCGCGGGTTTCATCCATGTGGTTGGATACGATAATGAAGCCTGAAGCCGGTTGCATTGCCTTGGTCATCTTTACCGCATCCAGTGCAGTAAAGTCGCCGACAGCGCTGTCGGATAACACCAGATCAACCTTGCTATGGCTCAGCAATGTTTTGAGTCGCTGGCGCGACGGTGCGACATTGATAATTGCAGCGATACCGTCGTTGCGCAATTCGCGTTCAATCAACTCTGCATCGCATTCGTCATCTTCAAGCAGAACTATATGATGATGCATGACATGCCCTCGCAATCCTGTCCATGCTGTACTGTTGTGGACAGTGCGGGGTTGCGTCAATATGTGTATTCCGCGCAAAGACGCCTGTACACGCCGGTTTAATGTGAATGAGTTAAATGAAGGTCCGGCATCAGGGTGACTGAACGCTGCTGCTGCGTATTCAGTTGCCGGCGCTGTAAACGTCCTGAGCGTTATCACCGGCAGACACATATGGCGACATGAACATGCGCGCGCTTTCTATTGTGTCAACAACGCCGGACGGGTCTGCAACATCAATCCGGCGTGGTGGCTGATGAATGACTCGCTACTTTCCCAGTCGTTCGTAGGCTTTCTTTGCCTGGCTTTTGATTGCACTGTTGGCATCCGATTTGTACAAGGCAGCGAGCAAAGGCCGGTACTTCGCATCACCGGAATATCCCAGCATTTTTGCGAAATTGCCCATGGCGGAAATTTCTGCCGGATCACTGGTCACGCCTTTCTTGTCAACGAAGGTCTGTAACTGTCTGGCGATTTCTTCCATCAGGCCGGGATCGAGCTCCTTTTCCCAGCTCATGCGCCAGGCGGCATTTTCCTTGTAACTGAAATCAGGATCCTGCAACAGGTTGAGCAACTGGGCCACTCTCATGTTGCCGCCTTCAGTAAAGTTTTTGCGGCTGGCCATGATTTCATCCTTGCGGCGCTCCCAGTCGATCTGTTGCAGCTTGTCATTGCATGCACTCAGCACGCGGTGCACTTTTGTCTTTTGACTGACTTCGGTGATCACCTGGCGCGCATATTCAGTGCCGGTGGAACCCAGCACCTTGACCAGCCATGCGCCATATTGCGAACTGGTTCGTGAATCATCTATTGCGGGCAAATCCTTGAGAAGACGTTCGCCCAGTGCATGCGCAAGCTGTTCATCACTGATGCCGGAAACATAAATCGGTTTGAGTATGCCGATCATTGCCAGTTGCGACGGGGTGTTGTTGATCTGTTCGATATAGTGGGCAACTTCGGCGCTGCGATCAAAGACGCCGTCCATTGCCTGTGCCTGACCGAACAAGAACACTGCCAATATTGCGAACGGCCATTTTGCTGTTTTCATCATGTTCTCCATGTGGAAGTTATGTGCTTCGCCAGTATAGCTCACTTCAGCTGACTGGCCTTGTGATGCGCGGGGTTTCTCCCGTACGATGGATTATCGCCTTCATCGGTCGAAACCGTGCGTCATAGACCATGATTCTTGAAATCGCATCGCTGCAAGTTCTGCCCGGCAGATACCGGGAATTTGAAACCGCATTCCGGCAGGCGCAATCAATCATCTCGTCCATGCCGGGTTATGTGTCGCATGCATTGCAGCGCTGTGTGGAACGGGAAGGGCATTACATGCTGCTGGTAACCTGGCGCAGTATTGCAGATCACGAACAGGGATTCCGCAAGTCACCGCAATATGCAGAATGGAAGGCACTGTTGCATCACTTCTATGATCCGTTCCCGACGGTGCTGCATTATCAGCGGGTTGATGACGCAGCGGATTCCGCAGCCTGAGTCTTTGGCTTCGAATGGCAGTCTGCCGACGGTGGCGGATGCAGTGGTTTTGTCCGGGAGTCATCTGACTGTTCGCAACTTAATGACCCCGCGTATTTGCATTCACGATAGAATGCGTGCCGGTACCGACGGGTGAATTCCACATGAAAAAATGGCCGGGTGTTGTAGTCTGCGCAGTGCTCTGTAGCGGTTGTGCGACGGTTAATCTTTCCGACGATGATGAAACATCACGGGACGCGCTGGCACGTATCGCGGGTGATTACCGCGTCACAGCAGGATTGCCGGTGACGGTTACACTGCGCAGCGTCGATGGCAAGGCGCTTAAATTCTGGCAGTACGCGGCCGATGTAAGCAGTGGCAAGCATCGTTTGCTGGTGGACTGTCACGTTGTTGAAAGTGACAAGCTGTCGCGGCACGAATTGAATGTCGAAGTGTACGCGGGTGAGCGCTACAAGCTCGAAGCGGAAGCGTCACCGCATGAAGGTTGCACTGCCATCAAGTTTGTGACTGTGGATTGAGGTTCAACTGTTGTCCGGGTCTGAGTATTGAAGATCAGTGTAGTAATCTCGGTTGTTGTAGCGCTTGCATTCTGCACAGTGCAGAATGCCGGTGCTGATGCAACGGTCGCGAGCATCAAGGCCAGTACGGCGGTTGATGTCGCACAACAGCGCGATGCATATCAGGGCGTGCTGCCGATGGCCGACAGCCTGCTGGTGCGCAAGTCCGAGCGCCGTCTTTATCTGTTGCGCAGGGGTCAGGTGTTGCGCAGTTATCCGGTTCATCTTGGTCTTGAGCCGGTGGGCAAAAAAGAATACGAAGGCGATTTCCGCACACCCGAAGGTCACTATTCGCTGGGCAAGCGCAATCCGAACAGCCTGTATTTTCTGGCCATTCAAGTCACGTATCCCAACGAAACGGATGAAGCGCGTGCACGCAGAATGGGACTGCGTCCCGGCGGCGCCATCATGATTCACGGCCTGCCCAACAATCCAAGCAAACCTGCCGGTTACTACAATCGTGCAGACTGGACCGATGGCTGCATTGCCGTCAGCAATTCCGACATGGTTGAAATCTGGCTGATGACCACGTCCGGTCTGCCGATTGATATTGAACCCTGAACCGCTGTGAGCGCATCATTGGCGCTTCTCTGTTCACAACAAGGCAATCTTCATCACTGAACGATTGCGTTTTCCTGGAATCGCGAATGACCAATCAGTTTGAATCTACCTCCATCACCCAGCTCGATGTTGATGACTTTGTACATGCACGTGTTTCACCGCTGGGCAGTCTTGAGAATCTGTCACAGCGCGAAGTCAATCAGCTGCTCTCTGCCGAAAAAAGCGATGTCTATCAATTGTTCCGCCGCTGCGCGCTGGCGGTGCTGAACAGCGGCAACGAAAGCGACGATGCACGCGCCATCTTCGACAAGTATCGTGATTTCGACATTCATCTCGGCCGCCAGGCCTGGGGCGTGAAACTGCAAATACGCAACGCACCGGCGAAAGCCTTTGTCGATGGACAAATGATCCGCGGCATCAAGGAACATCTGTTCGCTGTGTTGCGCGACATCATTTACATCCACGATGCCATTCTCGGCACGCAGCGCTTTGACCTGCATGATACCAACGGCATTACCAATGCCGTGTATCACATCCTGCGCAATGCGCGGCTGCTGGATTACAAGGGCAAGCCCGATCTCGTTGTGTGCTGGGGCGGACATTCCATCAGTTCGGTGGAATACGATTACACCAAGAAAGTCGGATACGAACTTGGTTTGCGCGGCATGAATGTGTGCACCGGTTGCGGACCCGGTGCAATGAAAGGGCCGATGAAGGGCGCGACCATTGGTCATGCCAAGCAGCGCATTCGCGATGGCCGTTACATTGGCATTACTGAACCCGGCATCATCGCCGCTGAGCCGCCGAATCCCATTGTCAATCAACTGGTGATCATGCCCGATATCGAAAAGCGTCTTGAAGCTTTCGTGCGCACTGGCCATGGCATTGTGGTGTTTCCGGGTGGCGCCGGTACAGCGGAAGAAATTCTTTACCTGCTTGGCATTCTGCTTGATCCAGCCAATGCCGAACATCCCTTTCCCGTGGTGTTTACCGGTCCCGCATCAGCGGCGGACTACTTCAGCAAGATCGACCAGTTTGTCGCACAAACACTGGGTGAAGCGGCACGTATGCGCTACAAGATCGTCATTGATGATCCCGCACAGGCGGCGCGTGAAATGGCGCGTGGACTGGAAGGTGTGCGTGAACACCGCCGCGCACAAAGCGATGCCTACAACTTCAACTGGCTGCTGAAAATTCCCTTTGCATTCCAGCAGCCCTTTGAGCCCACCCACGAGGCGATGGCGTCATTGATTCTGAAGCGCGATCTGCCCGCGCATGTGCTGGCCGCCAATTTGCGCTGTGCGTTCTCCGGCATTGTTGCAGGCAACGTGAAGGAACAGGGCATACGCGCCATCGAAGCGCATGGCGTTTATGAATTGCATGGTGACAGGCACATCATGAATCTGCTGGACGATCTGCTCGGCGCATTCGTGCAACAGAAACGCATGAAGTTGCAGGGCGAATACAAGCCCTGCTATCGCGTGGTGAAATAGGATGTGACCATGAACACGGCGTCGTTGTTGTGGGGATTGCTGTTCAGTTCAATCGGCATTGGTTATGCGCT
>DASZSV010000053.1:0-76096 GCA_035548495.1 Steroidobacteraceae bacterium | reverse complement strand
TGGTTTGCTCCCGATGTCACGCTTGAACAGGATTTGCAGCGCCGCGACATCACCATCAACGCCATCGCGAAAGATACTGAAACCGGTACGTTGATCGACCCCTATGATGGTCAGCTTGATCTTGCCAATCGCATCCTGCGTCATGTGTCGCCTGCGTTTGTGGAAGATCCCCTGCGTGTGCTCCGCGTAGCGCGCTTCGCTGCGCGCTTTGCTTCACTGGGATTTGTCGTGGCAGATGAAACCATGACGCTGATGGGTGAAATTGCGAACGCGGGCGAACTTGAAACGTTGACACCGGAAAGGGTGTGGCGCGAAACGCAACTGGCATTGACCACCGATTCGCCGCATGTCTTCGTCAAGGTGCTCAGGGAATGCGGCGCACTTAAACACCTCATGCCCGAAGTGGATGCATTGTTTGGCGTGCCGCAGCCGGAAAAGTGGCATCCGGAAATCGACACCGGCATTCATACATTGATGGTGCTGCAACAGGCTGCGCGCTTGACCACTGATCCAGTCACGCGTTTTGCGGCGATGATGCACGATCTGGGCAAGGGCACGACGCCTGCGGACATCTTGCCGCGACACATCGGTCATGAAGCGCGCGGTGCCGGTCTGGTGAATGCACTGTGCTCGCGCTGGCGCGTGCCTAATGAATATGCCGAGCTTGCATTGCTGGTCGCCACACAACACGGCAAGCTTCACGCCGTGTTTGAAATGCGCAACAGCACGTTGCTGGAATTCATAGAAAAACTAGATGGCATTCGCAGGCCGGAACGTTTCAAACAATTTCTGCTTGCCTGTGAAGCCGATTCACGCGGCCGTACCGGCTTTGAAGAACGCGACTACCCACCTGCTGCGTTTTTGCAAACGGCGCGTGACCTGATTGCAGCCATCAAACCCGATGCCGACATGATAGCCAATTCGAATGGCGCACAGATCGCTGAACAATTGCGTCAAATGCGCATCAAGGCGCTGGAAGAACTGGAAAGGCCGAAGAAGAGCTGACACTGCGCAGTTGATTGCAGAAGACATGAAGTGCATTGCGCAGCGGCTCGGACACATCAACATCATTCACAATGCCATCTTCATCCAATGTTGATCCCAAAATCGGCACTGCAACATAGGCCTCATCTATCACGCGCGCTGACATCGTCATCAATGTTTCCCGTAACGACTGTTGTGCAATCGTCGCGCGTGGCGAAGCATTCACCAGCATCACCGGCTTGTTCACGAAGGATTCATTGCCCACCATCCAGTCGAGTGCATTCTTCATTACGCCGCTGATGCCGTGTGCATATTCAGGACTGGCGATAATAAGTCCATCAGCGTGAATAATATGTTGCCGCAAATGCGCCACCGCAGGTGGGTCCGATGATTCCAGATCAGGATTGAACAAAGGCAACTCACCCAGTGAGGGATAAATTTCAACTCTGATCTCTTCCGGCGCAATGCGCCGCACCGCACGAAGCAACATCGCATTGAGCGAAGCGCGACGCAGGCTGCCGCAGAGTGCAAGGAGGTTGATCATAAGATTGCGGTTGTCTAATCCAATTTGCCGAATTAATGGCAACAAGCCATCGTCATGGCATAAACAGTTGTTTGAAGCACTGGCTCTCGCTATTCTAGGAATGGAGAATTCAATAACTCAAACCTTATATGGAGGACGACATCATGTCATTATTTTCCAGACCGTTGTTTTATGCCGCACTGTTTTCAGCGATGCTTTTTATGACGGGATGCGCACCGTCATTTTACAATGTCAAAGAACCTGTACCTTCAGGACTCAAGTATGTAGCGCCTTCGCAGGCTCAGAGCCTGCATTTGTCGATGATTGATGAAAGACGTGGTCAGGACAAGGTATTCAGCAGCGGCATTTTGCCCGCAACATTAAAAGTCAAGGGCCAGCCTGTTGACCCACCTAAATTCCTTGCAAAGTCTGTTGCCGACGAACTTGTCTCGCGCGGAATTCCCGCAACGGTGACAGTTGGTGAAGGTGATTCGCCAAAAGTTCATCTCAAGCAGTTCAACATGCTTAACTATCGTTCAAGCGGCTTTGCGCCATTCTTTACCTTTCTTTATATAAAGGCCGATCTCGATACGGCTAGTGGTACGAAGCGGATTGCGGCGTATGTGCGCCGGGGTAAAACTCCGGTATGGTCGTTTGACGAGGTCATCGAACCGACTTTCAACCAACCGCTGGAAATTGCTGCGAAAGAATTTGCAAGCAAGGTCGCAAACGCGTTGTATGGTTATCACGCCAGTGACGACGCAGTGAATCAGCTGATAGCAAAAATTTCAGGGCCGCGCACTGGCGATACATATCTTGACGTATACGCTCTGGGATTCACCAATAATCCGGCTGCGTTGAACAAGCTTGTTGAACTGACTCATGACACTGACCAGTACGTGCGCCAAGCAGCGATTTCTTCTCTTGGAAACATGAACGCTGTTGGACAGTTACAATTGTTGGAAGATATCTATAACAACTCAACGGTAAGCCGTGAGGATCGTGATATTGCGATAAAAGCCATCGGTGATCTTGGAACGCCTGATGCCATGACATTCCTCAAGCAGGAATACGAAAAAGTGTCAAAGCTGACCGATGCCAATTCAATCTGGACAACCCGAGTGATGTCTTTGTATTTCTGAAGCTCTGGTTGATTATTATCAGATAGTTTCAGGCCCAATTTGTCGACCTCCAATCACTCAGGTGATTGGAGGTCTGGCGACAAGCATCAGTCTTTCTTAAGCGCTTTCAGAAAATCAGCGTCATTCACTAAGTTTCCAACCAATTCTCTGACAGCCAAGGGATAATTGCTTGCACCTCTTGAGATGGCTATATCCCCAAGGAAGCTGGAAGGCCATTCTGTATGCGCCGATATAACCTTGTCGAAGACAGTGTTGCCGTCTCGCTTTACTGTGAACTTTACGCTGATGTCCGCTTTGCCCTTGGAAAAACCGGCGATATCAACGTCGTTTTTAATGAGCAAGCCATCGATGATGGTGTTTGCTTTGTCATCAATAAGATCTGCATTGTTGAGTTCGTCAACAAGTGCATCATGAATGTAATCGCAGAATGATCCGCTGGGCGCCACATAAGTGGCGGCACGCAAGCCGATGGACTTCACCTTGGCAGTTGAACCTTTCTGAACGGTGATCGGTGCAACGTTCACAGCGACCAAGTGCTCTGCTGTCAGGTGCTCCGCATTGGCTGGGTTCGAGTCGTAGCGAGATGCAGTAATAGTCATGCATCCGGTCAACGAAAGCATGCAAGTGGCAATTGTAAAGATCGCGATTTTCTTGAACATCATTTGTCTCCTCATGTATTTGTAGTAGTTGCTTCACTTTGGCACATAATTTCCAGAACGACTTCATTTCATTGCATGTGATCGGCGATGTCAATAAAAGAATTGTCAATTATTCCGGCACATGAATTCTTTCCTTGATGTGTTTCAAATTCGCCACAATCGTAAAGGTCATGATGACCATCAACGACCATGAACTCCACTTGCCGACATGCACCACTGCCCATGCGCCCATCTGATCCGGATATTTCCATACGCCAAAGAAGGTGCTGATATTTTCCGCCAGCCAGATGAAAAAGCCGATCAGCAAGAACGCCAGCAGCAATGGCATCTTGCGATCGCGATCCAGCGGTCTGTAGATCACCATCGCGCGCGCATACAAACCCAGTGCACACGCCGCAATGTACCAGCGATAGTCGCCAATGTAGTGATGAGTGAAAAAGTTGGCATAGATGATCAGCGCCATCAATGTGGCCATCCAGTATGAAGGATGGTGCCGGATGCGTACATCCATCAAGCGCCATGCCTGAATCACATAACTGCCCACGGCGGCATACATGAAACCCGAGAACAGCGGCACGCCAAAAATTTTGGTGAATGCCGGATCAGGGTAACTCCACGACCTGATGCTGGCCGATGTTTTGAACACTTCCAGCATGAAACCGATCACGTGAAACAAGGTGATGGCTTTGAATTCGTCCAGAGTTTCCAGTTTGAGTGCGATCATGCCGAACTGGATCGCCAGCGCGATAATCAACAGCAGATCATAGCGTGCAATGCCAAACAAACCGGCTTTTGGCACGCAAAACACGGCCGTGAAGAAAAGACCAACAAACAGGCAGGCGCGAATCTGTTTCAGCCCGAAGTACCAGAATTCCCATGCGAATCGTCTGAATCCCGTGCCGATGGATTTGATGTGAGGATGTACCAGCCGTTCGTCCAATCCATTCAATTGCATAAATTGCTTTCTGGTTGTTATTGCTTGTTCGCCTTCATCGCCACCAATCTGTGTGCAGTGCTCTGACGCACATGCCATGAAAGTATCAATGAATGTTTGCTTCACCGTTCAGCATGCAACACTTCTTGTATTTTTTGCCACTGCCGCACGGACAAGGCTCATTGCGGCCGATCTTGGGCGCTTCACGGACATAGGGCTCGACGAAGCCATAGTCATCATCGAATAGTTCATCATCAAGCGCTTCCAGCTCACGTTGTTTCCATCGCGCATCCTCTTCTGCCCAACGTGCCTGACGTGCTTGAATAGCCTCTGGTGAATAGAAATCCCATGGGTTTTTGAAACGATCCCATGGCGGCGAATCCGCATTCTGTCTGAAGGCCGCATCAACGTCTTTCTTGTCAAATACCCTGCCTAACCCGCTCCCTTGAAGCTCGGCCAGCTCATCCAGAATCGAGCGGTATTCGGCTCGCGGAAAATCCAGCAGAAAGCAACCCGCATGACAACGCGTGTCGAAATCTTCGTCATCTGCCTGCGCGATACTGGCAACCCAGGCAAGCGCTTCTGACAAAGCAGCTTCATTTTGGGCGGCATGCATGGCGACCACAGCATCGATGACATTGGAGCGCATGAACCACGACACCTTTCGATCGTCGCAGAACTGGCGCAACTCGTGCGCCAATGAAAAGGGCTTGTTGGCAAATAAAGCCGGCCAGTAACCAGCAAGCCATTCTTGCAAGTTATCTTCGTGTTGCTCTTCCATATCATGTATCTGTGCAACCAGCATTCTGCCTGCTGCTTCGGTTGGTATTCGCCCCATTACCTTCAGGCAGTGCAACTTCAACCACCAGCAACCCTGCGAACCATCCTTTTCGCGAGAAGCATCGAGCATGAGCTGATGAAATTGTTCACCTCGTCGCACACATTCATCAATCACATTGAGCGGCACACGATCTTCGTCCGCGATCATGCGCGCAATCAACTCTTCGTTGGAGAAGCGCGCGAGTTCTTCCTGGGAATAAGCTGGCAAGTCATTCATGTGGCAACCGAATAAGAGTTTGAAACAGAATTAAAAAGCATTACGTCACTTATCCAACATTCACCGGCACCAGCGTCATGGTGTCGTTACCGAAGATGTCGATGACTTTTACCGCGACCGTGAACCTGCCGCGTTCGGTATAAGTATGCGGTGCCGAGGTCAGTTCAATGTTGCGATCTTTGCGGGTGCGGAAGCTTTGCCATTCGTTTTCAAAGATGTAGCCACCGGTCCATTGTTCTTCAAAGCCGCCATTTTCGTCAGTGACTTTGACAATTTCCTTCCGGCTCGTGTAGTCAAAGTCCACGGCCCAGTAATCCACCCAGTCAGTCCATTCTTTGGTCAACACCTCGCGACTGACTACACCTTGCTTGTCTTTGCTGATTTTGATCAGCTGACCTTGTTCGCATACCACTTCGCTCTTGCCTTCTTTCATATTGGCAATGGCGGCCTCGGCGGCACCTTGCGTGTAATAAACAGAGAAGTCGGTGAGTTCAATGGATAACGTGAACTTGTCTTTCTTGTCGTAACGCGGTGTGGCTTCAACAAAGCTGACATCGTGGAACACCACCTGGCCTTTATCCACGGCGCGTTTGTCGAACACTTCGGCGGGGATATATTTTGGTGCAAGGTCGATACCTTTTTGCTTTGCTTCTTCCAACACCGCCGGGAATAAACCCATCTCGAATTCAAACGCGAGTATATCCGCGCGCGTTGCGCCGCGCTTGCGGCATTCGGTAATCACTTCTTCCACGAATAAACGACCCACGGGCAAGTTGATGGGACCGACTACGACTAGGCGACCTGCATGTTTACCGTGAAAGAAGCTCATGTCTTCCAATGCTTCAGCACGATACGCACGCAGAATCAATTCGCGAAACTCGCGTTCCTTTTGTAACAACGCCTGTTCTTTTTGTGGTCCAGTGAGTCTGCCGCCCACATTCAGATACGCTTGCCGCTCGTAGCGGCCGAGATTTAAAACCTCAAACGCACGGAAAGATTTTTCACTGCCTTGTAATTCGCGTTGTACTTGAATCAATCGTTTGCGAGTCGTATGAATGGCAAACTTGCCAAGATCGGTGCATATCCATTTACGATTCAATTTTTCGGCCACTGCCGCAGTCGTGCCGCTGCCGCAGAAGAAGTCGGCGATCAGATCGCCTTCGTTGCTGCTGGCCTTCATGACACGCTCCAAGAGGGCTTCGGGCTTTTGGGTGGGGTAATCAGCGCGCTCAGGGTGGTTTCCTCGAAGAAATTGCAGATCACTCCAGACATCGTTTAAAGCTTTTCCCTGTGAAATGATTTCATCCACATATCGCTTGTAGGGCTCCTGGCCCGAAGATTGTCCTCGTGTTTCCCAAACCCACTCTTTCCCGTCCTCGTCTTTGTGGACCTTTCTTCTTAAGCTTTCTAGCCTGTCCTCTCGATCATATGGAATTGCAACTTGATCCATGCAAATTTTTGTTGCCTCTGATTTTGCATAAAAGAAGATTGTGTCGTGCTTACAGTTAAACTTGGCGTCGATGTGCATCTCTCTGCCAGGGTAGTGCCAGATAATTTCATTTCTAAAATTGGATTTCCCGAATACTTCATCTATGACGACTCTAACGTATCCGCTTGTTTTCCAGTCGCAATGTAAATATATGGAACCATCCTCCGCCATCAAATCCCGCATCAATATCAACCGCTCATAGATCATCGAGATAAACGAATCGGCACCACGGCCCCACGTATCGCGATATGCAATCTGTTCCAGCAAGTTAGCTTCTTTATGAAAGGTTTCACCACCAATTTCGATGTCCATCGAAAAATCTGCACCCACATCAAACGGCGGGTCGATGTAAATCAGCTTTAAGCCACCGGCTTCTTCGATCTGTTGACGCAGTGCGCCGCTTTTAAGTGACGACAGAATTAACTTGTTATCGCCCCAGATCAGTTTGTTGGTCCAGCCTTTTTGTTGCCGCCCACGAAAGTCAAACAAACCAATCTGCTGCGATTCGGGCTGTTCCTTGCGTGGTTCATCGATATGTTCCAGCGATTGAAACGGCAACACGGTGGTACATACATCGCGGGTCTTGCCGTTCCATACCAGCTCTACTTCGCGTTTGTCTTCGAACAATACAAAGCGATATTTTTCCGGCAGCGCTTTGCCTTGCTGAATAAGCTGAATCAGATCGCGCTTTTCGGCGTCGCTCAAGTTGTAAGTGGTTGTTTTTGCCATGGCTTAAAGAAACTACGTAGATAACTATTGACGTACTTAGTGTTGAACGGCAGTATGGCCGTGCAGACAAGCGCAAGGTTGGTAGAGGTCACTGGCAACAGTGGCAGCCCGCACGGGTAGGATCCTCGAACTTGGGGTCTGCATTATTGAAAGCCCTCAACAAGCGTAGCGAGTTGGGGGTTATTTTTTTGTAAGACCGTAATGTCTCCCGGCCAAAACTTTAACCCGTATCCCAACAACTGCCCCTGATGTCTATACACCGTAGGTAGCAACTCCGTTAGATAACGGCTTTCTGTATCGCCAAACTGGTTTGGATTGAGTGCAGCGAAAATACCTGATGCAACCGCATCGGCTATTTGAAGGCCAGCCATCTGAGAATGTTGTACTGCACTCACTGCTGCGGGATCGATAAAGTTCCAATCGATATTCACACCCGCAGAGTTTTCACGTAGCTTGCACAAATAGCCGCGCAACTCTTCGTACGACATCTGACCACGATTGGAAAATATGATGTCAGCCAATCCACTGCCTTTGCCCTTGATATGATGATCGCGACACAGCCACGAGACTCGTTCCAACAGTAGACGCGATGCGTATCGATAGAGTCTGTGCTTGTGCGCTTGGAAAGTTTCGGGCTCTTGAACAGATGGCTTATGAATCATCACACTAACCGTACGTAACGACGCTTTACCGATAGCACGTGCATATGGGATACGTTGCGCGTGATTCAACTTTACAAAGTGCAATTCTTTTCGCGGTTGTCTACCTAGTAAGGCACGCACTTCATCCATGAGCTTAACCACAATAAGGTCGTTCTCTCTGCGCACGATGACAGCGGACAATACTAGCCAACGAGACGATCCCGTTCCGTCTGGCTTGAAGACGAAGCCTTCGTCGCCGGACTCATCGATGTATGCGCGGAAGCTTGCTGCTGTCATGGCAATCAAAAAACCAATGGCAGTTGAACTATCCGGAAATTCAGGATAGTTTTAAACCGATCAACAAACGAGTCAATGAACGCTTGTGTCGCCCTGCGACGACCTTCTTGTCGAACTTGTAAGTAAGACTTACAGGTTGTTGAAGTGCCCAGGTAGAAGCCGCTAGTATCAGTCTTTACGCACATAATTTCGCGACCAAAGCCTGATCGTACAGCGGACGAGTTATCCGGAATTTCCGGATAACTGAGTCGCGATTGCCAATGAATCCGTCGAGGATTCCTTGATAACTAACTGTCCGTCGCACATGTTCAACCAAATTCAATTTAGGCCGAATACTTCGGAATATCTTAATAGTAGGCGCGTGCACAGCTATATTTCCTGATATTCCGCAAACGCTGCAACCAATCCCGCAAAACTATTTGGCGGATTGCGCTCGTAGCTTGTTTGATCCACATAAACGAATTGATACGCCGGTCCCGACTCCGCTTTGCTCGCGAAGGTGGCATCGATGCACCATTGACGCAGTCGCGACATCTTCTGCGGCACATCAATCTCCACACGGCCTTTGGTTTCCACAATCCATACGGTGCCATCGGTGGTACGCACAATAAAGTCTGGTGTATAGGTTGAAAGATCGCCATCGGCTTTCACGTAATCGATTTTAAAACCAATCGCCAGATAGTTTTTACCAAACGCCGCCACATCCGGCGCGCCATCCAGAAACGCAGCAAAGGCAAGTTCAAAGCCGCCCGCATTGGGTTCGCCCACAATTTTGCTGAACACTGATTTTTTTGCAGGAATGTAAGGCCGATGCTCGGTACGGAATGGGCGTGTATTGCGCAGCTTGATGCGATCTTCAATTCGCGCCGATCCACTATCTTGAACAGTGAGTGCATTGATCGCCGCTTTGAAAGTATCGAACAGAATCTTGCCTGCTTCCGGTTCGGACAAATTACGCAACACCACCGCATCTTCAAGATTGACAGGGGAGGAATCAAAGAGGCGATCACGAATGAACTCTTTAACCTTGCCATAGAGAATGTCGTAACCGCTAACAACTCTTTGCTTTTCGCTGACGAGACGCAATTCTGTAAGTAGCTGCCTTGTGAAAAATCCAATCACTGATCGATAGTCCGCTGAACCTGCGCCATCCAATTGAATGGTGTGATGCACCTCGGCATCGAGCATGGTCTTGAATACAATCTCGCGAGTCTGCTCGGGCGTGAACGATTTGAGCGGCAAGCGTTTGTTTGTAAACGCGCCGGTATCAAGCGCCGCCAGATCCTTGAACTGACGATTGAAGCGACGACTGAGTTTGGGAAGCGATATATCCAATGCGTCAATGTCTTTGTCAGGGTTCTGCGCATCGACCTCAACTACCAGCGAATCGCGGCGTTCTGTACCACCGCCCATCGGCACGCGTTCAAACTCCACACCTTCACTGCGAATGGACTCGACAAAATCCATAAACGCGGGCGTGCCCATCACTGAAACTGTTTCGGAAATATCACTGCCAAAATACATGCGGCGCAAACCGCGCCCCAATGTTTGCTCGGGAAGAATGTTTGACTTCGATGTATATGCACGCAAACCGACGATGACGGTGACATTCCGAACGTCCCAGCCTTCTTTCAGCATCAGCACCGAGACGATGGCCTTATGTTTGCTATTCCAGCTATCGATGGTGTTGGACTCCGCACGCAGTTGCACAAGTTCGTCTTTGTTCTTGCCCGATGCGCTTTCTGAAATTTCACCATTGTTTTTCGTATGAATGACCAACACCGCATCCTGCAGTTCGGGGCAAATCTTCTGCAGGTATTCACCCACTTCATCGCAGTTGCGCGTGTCATCCACCATAACGAACAGCACGGCTTTCTTGCCCAAGGATTCGTGCTCCGCGTAGCTCTTGCGCCATTCTTCGACACCGAGTTGCAAATAGTCGGAATAGCATTCAGTGAAGATGGCGCTTTTGTGTTCCTGTAGCCGACTGCGACTGGTTTCGTCCGGCAACACGGGATGTTTAACCACGTTTTGATGAATCGCTTCGACCAACGGATAGTCGGATACGGTTTGTACAAATATGCCGCCATTGTTATGACGCGGTGTGGCAGTAACATCAATCTGCAACGCAAGCCTGCGATCTTTTTGGAGCATGCGATGGTGAATGTCCTGAATGCTCTTGAACCACGCCATCTTTGGATCGTGAATGTGATGCGCTTCGTCATTGAACACGACCAGCTCGTCAATCTCGCGCACCACTTCGCCCAAGTCGGTCTTGCTGTCTGTGGTTTTGCCCACTGGCTTTGAGCCAAAGGGCTGTAAGAAATAGTCGCGTAGATCATCGTCCTCTAACGAAGGTTCGATGACATCGCCCAAGTAGACACGATGAATGTTGGTAAGAAAAATATTGCCCGTCTCACGCATCACACGAACATCGTCCTGGATATGCAACGTGATTTGAAAATCGTCGCGCCAGTTACGCCCATCACGCCCGTTATCAGGAAGGATGGGGTCGTTGAAGAATATCTTTAGCCCATCGAAGTCGGCGCGTAGTCGATCAAGCACGATAATGTTCGGCGCAATGAGCAGAAAATTGCGGGCCAGCGTTGAATCCGGTTCATACAGCTTGTGGAAATAACTCCACGCAATGAGCAGGGACAAGACCTTGGTCTTGCCTGCGCCCGTGGCGAGTTTAAGCACATAGCGCGGCCATTCTTCATCGAAGTCGCCAACTGAAATGGCATTGGAACTGTCGAACCGCATGAGATCGAACTTGTCGCGCACCTGACGAACTTCATGCAACCAGATAACGGTTTCGACTGCTTCGCGCTGAGCAAAGTAATAGCGGAAAGGAGATTGCGTACCATCGGCATTCTCCATCAGATGCTCAACATCAAACCACCAGGCAAGCAACGTTTGCGATGTGGCTGATGCACCCTGATAGCCGGAGGCACGCCATTGCTGAACACCTTCGCGGATTTTTTCCACAAGTGGTGGCAGCAGTTTCTCGCGTGCCGTATCGCGCAGCGCTTCATCTGCTGGAAACCAGCGATGCTCCGGTATGAGTGGAGCGTATGGTGATTTGGGAAATTCTGGATGAAGTGCCATATCCGCTCTTTCTTGTTCCCAATTATCCGGCTAGTTTTAGTTGAGTTATCGTAAGTATTCTACTTGTGCAGTATCAATACAATGCCTGATCGGTCAGCGGCTCTACAAACTTTGCCGTTGACCTACAGCGTCTCCAGATTTGCCATCGACAGCATCAGCCACTTGGTGCCCTGACGTTCAAAACGTACTTCAACACGGGCATGCGAACCATCGCCTTCAAATTTAAGCACCACGCCTTCGCCATACTTGCCGTGTCGAACCCGCTGGCCCAGTTTGATGCCATTGGGTGTGTCTTCCACCAGCTTGCTGTTGCGCGATGATGAATACGAGTTGGAATAGGATGATGCATATGACCCGTTGTACACCGGTCGTGACACCTGGATGCGCGGCCGAATTTCTTCGAGCAGCTCGGGTGGAATTTCGCGAATGAAGCGCGATGGCGAGTAGTGACTGTCCATGCCATGCATGCGGCGCGATTCGGCATAGCTTAAGAACAAGTGCTTCATGGCGCGCGTGATACCCACATAGCACAACCGTCGTTCTTCTTCGAGACCCGAGGGTTCATTCACCGAACGCGAATGCGGAAACAGGTTTTCTTCCATGCCGCATAAAAATACCATCGGGAATTCCAGTCCTTTTGCAGTGTGCAAGGTCATCATCTGCACACAGTCTTCACCTTCATCCGCCTGGCCTTCTCCCGACTCGAGCACGGCATGCGATAAGAATGCAGCCAGTGGTGTCATCTCGCCCGCTTCGGCTGCATTGGTATTATCAGCATTGAAGCCACGTGCGGCACTCACCAGTTCCTCCAGGTTTTCGATGCGCGCTTCACCACCGTTCTTGTCATTACGGTAATGAGTAAGCAAGCCACTGTGTGCAATCACGTGATCCACCTGTTCATGCAAGGGCAGATCGCGAATGGCCTGGTCCATTTTTTCAATCATCAACATGAAACCATGCAATGCGATGCCACCCTTGGAACCCAGTGATTGCAAGTTGGCGCCGGCCGCCGTCCACAACGTACATGCATTGGCGCGTGCGTAATCGCGCACAATGTCCATGGTGCGTTGACCGATGCCACGCGTCGGCAGATTAACCACGCGTTCAAATGACGTGTCATCGCCACGATTGTGCACCAGACGCAGATAGGCGAGCGCGTCCTTGATTTCCTGACGTTCGAAGAATCGCAAACCGCCATAAACACGATACGGCATACGTGCCGAGATCATGGCTTCTTCAAACACTCGCGATTGTGCATTGGAGCGATACAGAATGGCGCATTCGCTGCGCTTGCCACCTTTGTCCACCCACAAGCGAATGCGATTGACCACGAAGTCGGCTTCATCACGTTCGTTGTACGCTGCGTACAGCTTGATCAGCTCACCTTCGTTGCCACTGGTCCACAGATTCTTACCCATGCGGCCGCTGTTGTTCTCGATCAGTTTGTTGGCGGCCTTCAGAATATTGCCCGTGGAACGATAGTTCTGTTCCAGACGGAACACTTTCAAGTGCGGATAATCTTTCTGGAACTGCAATAGATTGCCGACTTTGGCGCCACGCCACGCATAAATGGATTGGTCGTCGTCACCAACCACGAATGGATTGCCGTTCGGACCCGCCAGCAAGCGCAACCATTGATACTGAATGGCGTTGGTGTCCTGAAATTCATCGACGAGCACATGGTGAAAGCGGCGGCGATAATGTGCCTGCAACTCCACGTTGTCACGCAGCAGTTCATACACCCGCAACAGCAATTCTGCGAAGTCCACCATGCCACCGCGTTCGCAGGCATCCTGATAAGCCGTGTACAGTTTGATCATCTGCTGGCGATTGAAATCACCTTCGTCCTTGAGATTGTGCGGACGCAGGCCCGCATCCTTCTGCGCATTGATGAACCATACAACTTCCTTCGGCGCCCAGCGCTCTTCGTCAAGATTCATTGCCTTCAATATTTTCTTGACGGTGCGTTGCTGATCATCGGCGTCCATGATCTGGAAGGACTGCGGCAGTTTTGCTTCGCGCCAGTGAATGCGCAGCAGACGATGCGCAATGCCGTGAAAGGTGCCAATCCACAACGGCGCCGTCGGCATGTTCAGCATGCGCTCGATGCGCGCACGCATTTCAGCCGCAGCCTTGTTGGTAAAGGTGACGGCCATGATGCTTTGCGGCGATGCATTTTCCACTTCCACCAGCCATGCCACGCGATGCGTCAGCACGCGTGTCTTGCCGCTGCCCGCGCCTGCAAGCACCAGTGCCGGACCAACGGGCGCAGTCACCGCCTGGCGCTGTGCATCATTCAATTTGTCAACGAGATGGGAAATGTCCATTGCAAGTGTGTTTTAAAAATTCAGTGGCGAGGATTATCGCACGTTGGCGCATCACCGCGCACTCTACATGGACATGGATTTGATCGACACATGCATCAACCACGCAAGCTCATGCACTTTTCCTGCTGGTGCTGGCGTTACGATCAATTGCCATCATCAATAGTCCCATGGCCAATGCCAGCACCGGCCGCGTAAGGGAGCCGGAACGGTCTGCCTGCCACATATGGAAAATTTCGATGCCAAGCATGGCGATGACCACGATGATCGTCGCGCTGCGTAATGACAGGCCGGATTCTTTCAACAACCAGATCATTGCAGCAAACACAAACAGCATGTGCAGCAGGGTGTTGAGATTGAATGTGGCGCCATTCCTGATCCACTCAACAAAGGGCAACAGATCAAAGCTCCAGTGAAATGTACTCATGTCCAATGGCAGCACATGATCGTAAACATAAATGCAAGACCATGCGCACAGCACAATGACAGCGGCAGGCAGCCAGCGCGCGGTATGCACCAGCACCAGCGCCGGCAACAGCAGAATCAGCGCCAGCAATTCGGATGAATCAAATGCAGGCGATACAAACAGAATGCGGCCCACCAGCACTACGCCGATGACGCCCAGCAGTGCTTCGTTGGCGCGCTGCCGCGAAGAATATGCCAGCACCGCCAGCGAAACAGTCAGCCATGACACCAGGTAACGCAGCACCAGCAGCCAGAAAATCTCGATATGCAGCAGCGGATGCAATGCCATCTTCAACCGGCCAAGGCTGATGTGCAATGAAATGTCCACCATGCGCCAGATGATCCACAGCAACACCAGCAACAAGGCGTTGCGGTCACGCGATTGACTGCGGATATTCTCCGGCAAGGCAATCCATTGCGTCATGGAGTTCCAGCTCAGACCGATCGCTGCGCCGAGCAGGGTGCCGATGGCGTTAAGCGTAATGTCCATGTAACTTGGCACACGGGTGAAATATACCTGCGCGACTTCAATGCACAGTGACAAAGCTGCACCGGTTACGCAGGACAACAGCAACGACCACCACGTGTTCAAATACCGCCTGAACCACAACAACAGGCAAAAGCCCAGCGGCAGGTACATCAGCACATTGCGAATCAGATCGTCACGGCCGGCGTGCGCCCAGCTCAGGCGATGCAATGCATCCAGCAACGCCGGTTCTGCGCCATTCAATCTGAACGGATAGAGTGAACCAAAGGCGATGAATGCCATCACGCCAATGATGAGCAACGGCATCAATGATGAATGTCCGGTGCGTACCACGCATCAATCCTTTCAGGACCAGTAAAGCGGAATGTAGTGATCCACCAGCAGCATTGCGAACAACAGTGACAGGTAGGTGATGGAATAGCCGAAGGTCTTCATCGGCAACTGTGCCGTGGGACGATACAGCAGCCGCAATGCGTAAATGATGAACAATACCCCCAGTATCACCGCGCTGATCAGGTACAGAAGGTTCGACATGCGCGTGAGAAACGGCAGCAGCGTGACGATCAACAGTATGATGGTGTACAGAAAAATATGCAGCCGGGTAAATTCGACACCGTACACCACCGGCAACATGGGAATGCCCACCTTCGCATAATCATCGCGGCGTGCGATGGCCAGCGCCCAGAAATGCGGTGGTGTCCATGCAAAGATGATCAGGAACAGCAGCAATGCATGCGGATCAACAGTGCCGGTGACGGCACACCAGCCCAGTACCGGCGGCGCCGCGCCCGCTGCACCGCCAATCACAATGTTCTGCGGCGTCGCATGTTTCAGCCACACCGTGTAAATGATGGCGTAACCGATCAACGATGCGAAGGTGAGAATCGCAGTGAGCACATTCACCAGCAGCGCCAGCATCAGCATGGACAATGTGCCAAGGATGATTGCATACGTCATCGCGCGCTTTTCACTGACATGCCCGAGCGGAATGGGCCGCCCCTGCGTGCGTTTCATGTCGCGGTCAAAGCGGCGATCCAGCACGTGATTGATGGCCGCGGCTGATGATGCCGCAAGTGCAATGCCCAGATTGCCAAAGATCAGCGCATTCAGTGGCGGCCAGCCCGGCACGGCCAGCAACATGCCGACCAGCGCGGTGAATACGATCAGCATGACCACTCGCGGTTTGCCGAGCTCGTAATAATCGCGCCAAGTGGCCTTGCTGGATACTTCGTTCATGGAATCAACAACTGCATGATCAACGGCCGTGTATTGTACACAGCAACAAATGAGCACGCCCTGGCAGGTTGTTGAAAAAAGTTCCTGCCGTTTTCAACTCCACTCGCTTCGCAGACAGCGTGACAGTTGCCGGCACACATGGCTTGTTGAATGAGAATGCGCCGCTGGCGCTGTGCCGTTCAGCCTGCCGGATGGCGGGCCATGACGTTAACCGCCTTGTGCAGGCCTGCGAAATTCACGGTCCTGCCGCATGCGCAGTTCGGCGCTGGCAAACAGTTCATCGGGTGGAAGCGGTTGCGATGGATAGCTCGCCACGCCGATGCTGACATTGGCGCGCACCAGCCGGTTGGCTACGGAGACGGTGCCTGCATACACATTGTTGCGAATACGTTGTGCAATCACCGTTGCCTTGTCGCGATCAATATCAAACAGGATGGCGGCAAACTCGCTGGGTCCAAGCCGCGCCAGCGCATCAGCACTGCGAACCGACCGCTGGATGGCGCTGGCTACAGCCATCACCATCTGGTTGGCGGCATCGGGTCCGTGGTTTTGCTTCAACTGATCGAGGTTCTCCAGTTCGATGACTGCAATGCTGTACATGCCGCGTGCGTGTTCCGCCTTGTCATGCGTGCGCATCAGTATCTGTTCGAACGAGCGCAGGTTGTAAAGGCCGGTCAGTGCATCGGTGGTTGAAAGATCACGAATCTGCTGTTCTGCATTCTGTACCTGTGTCATCAACAACGAAATTGCACCGGTGGCAATCAGTACGGGAGCGAGATTGCCGATGACGCGAATGACAAACAGCGGTGAGCCAATATCAGTGTGTGGCGTCAGCAGTCCAAGCACCACATAGGCCATCAGCACCAGCAGTGCAGTCAGCAAAAAGCCGATGCGGCTGAGCACAATCGCAGCGGCTGTCAGCGGCAACAGAAACAATGCCAGCCAGTAACTGCCCAGCGCACCGGTCGCCGCACTCATCAATGCAGCAAATGCCAGCAGCGCCAGCACTTCCAGCAACATGCGCAGGATGAAATGCCGCTTCAGCAACGGCAGGCGCGTCGCACAAAAAATCACCGCCAGACCCAGCAGCGCGCTGCTCAACAAGCGCGGATGTGTGATGGATTCTTCGGCAATGGCGAACGGTGATGCGCCTGCAACGATGGCCAGTACCGCAAACCACGGCAAGGTGTGCGAAGCCAATGGTCCGAGTGAGGTATTGTTGGCGGACTTCATCATTGCATTCTGGTCTGCTGCGATGAACGAATCAATCGTGCCTGCAATCAATCATGGGCCGCTGTCTTGTGAGCCAGCCATCAGTTTCGCCAAATGAATGGAAACCCTGAACGCTGCGATGCGCATGTGAAATCCTCTCAAGACGAGTGCGACAGGTCACATCGCACTCATCGTCATGCTGCGGACTACTTCTTTTTTCGCGCCTTCGTACGCTGCTTTGCTTTCTTGCCGGCGGCCTTCTTCAACGCCTTTCTTTTCATGACTTTTTTCGCGCTGGGCTTTTTCTGCTTTGCAGCCGTTTTTGATTTCACCGGCTTTTTTGCGGCTTTTTTCTTTGCTGATTTCCTTGCCGGTTTTCCGGCAACGCGCTTGGTGGATTTCGTTGCAGATGTTTTGGTTCCGGGTTTTGCGGCTGCGGTTGGCTTGCGCGCTTGCACATCCTTTTCATCAGCAGAAGTCAATGCGTGTGCAGCACCTTGCGGATCAGTGAACTTGATTACCCATGAACCTCCCGGTACTTTCACGGGTTTGTGGGTGTTCTTGCCGCCCAGTTTGTCGATCAATGCCGCCGCTTTCTTGACATCCTTCACGATCGTGTAGGTGCACCAGCCGCCACCGTTCGCCGTGCCGGGTTGTTTGTTGTAGAAACCACCCAGGCCATTTGGCCGTCCTTCATTCTTGAATACCAGATAAGCGCCAAGATCGCCCATGTTGTGTTCGATGCCGTGCTGCCAGCCAAACAGTGTTCGATAAAATTCGAACGCGGCTTTGTAATCATCGGTAGCCAGTTCGTGCCAGTGAAATTCACCGGGTTGCATGCTGAGCACCGGCGCTTTGGTGTCCGGCGCCCAGAACACGCCGAACTCGTTACCCTGTGGATCGCGCAATGCAGCCCAGCGGCCCACACCGGGAATATCTGTTACCGGTGCAACCACTGTGCCGCCCAGTTGCTGGGCTTTGAATACCGTCGCCTCAATATCATCTGTGCCGATATAAATGCGCCAGTAGGGTTTGGTGCCTTGCGGCGCCGCGCCGATGCCGCCGACGGCACCACTGTTGTTCACCCACATCAGGTACCGGCCTTCAGGATCGAAGGGTTGCGTCTTCCAGCCGGTGATTTTTTTGTAGAACTCGAGACCGGCTGAAATATCGGTGGTGATCAGGTCGTGCCATACGAAATGACCGTGCGGTGACGATGCGCTCATAACTTGCCCCCGGTGTTGATTGGCGTTGATTGATTGGTGACACGCTGCAATGGTGGTGAATCTACGCTTAAAAGTATCGTCCGCCAATAGAACAAACCGCGGCGAACCTGTGAAAGCCGGGGTTTGTTATGTGGAAAACTTCCTTCATTGATCACGCGTGCACCGTGCCGTGCCTTGATCCGCGTTCCGGGTGGCACAGTCCTTGACAGGTTTTGCATATTTATGCACACTACGCGCAACTTTATGCAGGCGAGTCAAATGACTCGCCTTTTGTTTCGGCAGGCATGTTTGAGCGGAAAATGGCGGCAGAACTCCATCAATCCAGTTTGCGGCGAGCGGCGATCATCAAGATCATCCGCGAATCCGTCGTGCGCAAGCAGGAAGAGCTGGTGAAGCTGCTTAAAAAGCAGGGATTTGAAGCCACGCAATCCAGCATCAGCCGCGACCTGCGCGAGCTGCAAGTGGCCAAGGCGGGTGATCACTACATCGTGCCGGATGAAGCCGTTGCCAATGTTGATCCGTTTCATACGGTCAGCCGCTTTGTTACGGATGTGAAAGGCGCGGGTCCTTCACTTACTGTTGTCAAAACCACCACCGGCACTGCACAAAGTGTGGCAGTAGCCATCGATCAGGCTAACTGGCCCGAAGTGGTGGGCACCATTTCCGGTGATGACACCATCTTCATTGCCACCGCCGATGCGCGTGCTCAACAACAGTTGAGTAAACGTCTTCGCAGCGCGTTTCATTTCTAATTTATTTCAATTTTCATTTATTTGCCCATTTTCTGTAGCGAATCATGACTGAACAATTACCTGCTGGTTCCGAACCCATTCTGCTGGCCTTCTCCGGAGGTCTGGATACTTCATTCCTGGTGCCGTGGTTGAAGGAAAATTACCACCGGCCTGTCATTACCATGACTGTGGATACAGGCGGCATTGATGCGAATGCAGCGAAGGTGCTGGAAGAACGCGCCAAGACTTATGGAGCACAACAACAGATTCTGGTTGAAGCCAAGCCGACATATTTTGATCAAGTACTCAAGTACCTGATCATGGGCAATGTACGTCGTGGTCAGTTGTATCCACTGTGTGTGGGTGCAGAGCGCGTGATGCAGGCGCAGATCATTGCAGAATATGCACGCAAGCTCGGCACCAAGGTGGTGGCGCATGGTTGTACTGCTGCAGGTAATGATCAGGTTCGTTTTGAAGTGGCATTAAGAACGCTTGCGCCGGAGCTTACTATTCTCGCGCCAGTGAGAGACAAAGCATTCAAGCGTCCCGAGCAATTGAAATATCTTGAGGATAAAAAGTTGCCGTTGCCGCCGTATGGCGCTGCGTATTCAGTGAATCGTGGTTTGTGGGGTGTCACCATTGGAGGCAAGGAAACACTCACTTCCAACGATACGATTCCCGATGAAGCCTGGGTGTTGTCGAAAGATGCGTTCAGTAATCCACAAGCGCCTGAAGTGCATACGATTGGTTTTGATAAAGGAATTCCATGCAGTGTCGATGGTGCAAAGATGGATCCCGTTGCCGTGATTGAAAAGCTGGAAGTTATCGGCGCCAAGTTCGGTGTAGGTCGCGGCATTCATGTTGGCGATACCATTATCGGCACCAAGGGTCGCGTGGCATTTGAGGCGCCTGCTGCGGATGTGTTGCTCAATGCACATCGCGAACTGGAAAAGCTGGTGCTCACCGGCAAGCAGGTGCGCGTGAAAGAATCACTGTCGCTGCAATATGGCGATTGGGTGCATGAAGGCCAGCATCTTGATCCAGTATGTCGCGATATCGAAGCCTTGCTGGTGTCGTCGCAACAGCGTGTGACGGGTGAAGTGAAAGTGAAGTATCGTCCGGGTAATGCTTTCATCGAAGGTGTGACATCCAAGTACTCCATCATGGCTGCATCGAAAGGCGTGTACGGCGAAGCAGCCGGTGAATGGACCGCGGCGGATGCATTGGGTTATTCAAAGATGTTGTCGTTGACGGGTTCCTTCTGGCAGCGCGCGGGAAAGTGAATCTCTCCGCTTGCTTCTTCTTTATGGGAAGAAACTGAGTGTGATGTAGCGTCCCCTCTCCCCTTGAGGGAGAGGGACAGGGTGAGGGGTAGGTTTGAAGAGTCTGCGTTGTGTAAAACTTTTCACCCTCTCCCTAGCCCTCCCCCATCGAGGGGGAGGGAACTGAACTAAGACAGGTAAAGCAATGAAAACAGTTGTTGTAGATAAAGTGGCTTCCATCACTCAGGCGTTGAACCTGGGTCATGAACTGCGCATTGAAACCAGCAATATTCCCTGTGCAGAAGGCGTGGTGCTGGTGGTCGAAATTCTCACCAGCAAATCCACTTACAACACATTGGAATTAACCAGCGGCCGCATGGCTAAGGTATCGCGTGGCGATATCGTGGTCGGTGCGCTCGGCCATCGTCAGGCATTGTTTGGTTACTCAGGTCATCTACCCGAGTCGGTGAAAGAAGGCGACATCATTCAGATGTTGAACATTGGTGGCGTGCTGGGCATTTGCGACTCCGCCAATCCCGACAAGGGCAAACCCTTCGATTGCAAAGTGCTCGGTGTGGTGTTGCAGTTTCCTTATCTTGGCGAACGCATTGGTGTGCCAGCCAAAGTGGGCTACAAGCCGTTGGATTACAACGCAGCCGTCAACACGCGCAACGTGCCTGTGGTGGCGCTCGCGGGGACCTGCATGGAAGCCGGCAAAACTGCGGCTGCATGCGCCATCGTGTCACGCATGCGGCATCGGGGTTTGAACATTCATGCCTTCAAGGCAACGGGTGTGTCGTTGCGCCGTGACATTCTGGCCATGGAAGATGCCGGTGCAAAACGTAGCGCCATCTTTACTGATTACGGTGTGGTGACTACCACTGCCAAAACCGGTCCAGCCATTACACGCACGTTGCTGACTGAAATGGCACAAGGCGAGCCCGATGTAATTGTGTTCGAGCTTGGTGATGGTTTGCTTGGCGCGTATGGTGTGGAAGCCATTCTTCTCGCGGATGATATCAAGGCATCGTTGACTTCCGTGGTGCTCTCCGCCAACGATCCAGTCGCTGCATGGGGTGGTGTAAAACTGCTGCGCGAAAAGTTTGGTATTGAACCCAGCGTGGTGACTGGGCCTTCAACAGATAACGCCGTCGGTGTGAACATCATTCGCGATCAGATGAAAGTGGCTGCATTCAATGCCATTACCGATGGTGTGGCATTGGGTGATTGCGTGATCGACAGTTTGAAGTTGTCGCCTGAAGCATTGGCAAAGAGTTACGTGAAGCAGGATTGATGCTTCATCTTGGTTAAAAGTTACGTCCCCTCTCCCCTTGAGGGAGAGGGACAGGGTGAGGGGTAGGTGCGATGATTTTGTGTTGTGCAAGATTTTCCACCCTCTCCCCCAAAAAATGACTTGGCTCCCCCATCAAAGGGGGAGGGAATTGGATATTCGAGTTGATTGAGTGGTTGAATGAATAAAGTTCCGACAATTGTTCTGGGTGGTACCGGCTATGTGGCAGGTGAGTTGCTGCGTTTGATCGCGGCACATCCGCAGCTGGAATTGAAAGCCATTCTTTCCGACAGTCAGCCCGGCGAGCCGGTGGCGAAAGCATTTCCGCATCTTGCGGTTATTTATCCCACGCTGAAGTATTCAAGCCTGGGGGACGTGACTGAGCTTGTTAAGACATTGCCCAAGTCCGCCATTCTCGCCGCCGCGCCGCACGGCGTGTCGCATAAATTGCTGGATGGCTTGATCACGGCATCAGAGCAGGCAAAGACACAATTAACCGTTGTTGATATCTCTGCCGACTATCGTTACGCCACTGCGGCTGCCTATGAAGCCGTATACAAACATCCACATGGCGCGCCACAACGCATCAAGGATTTCACCTGTGCATTGCCGGAACATTTGGCGAAAGCATCCACACCGCATGTCAGTCATCCGGGATGCTTTGCGACATCCATTCTGCTTGCAAGCGTGCCGTTGTTGAAGTTGGGTCTTGCTGAACCAAAATTATTTGTCGCTGCGGTGACAGGCAGCACCGGTTCCGGTCGTTCGCCGGTTGCAGGCACGCATCACCCACAACGTCACAGTGATTTGTACTCTTACAATGCCTTGGCGCATCGCCACTCGCCCGAAGTGGTGGAGCTGATTGAAGCAACGTCGGGTGTAAAAGCTGAATTGAATTTTGTGCCGCATTCGGGTCCATTTGCGCGCGGCATTCATGCCACGATTCAGGCAACGGCAATCAAACCAATCAAAACAACAGAACTGGTTGCAGCGTTGCAGGATTTCTACAAGCATTCACCTTTTGTTCGTGTCAGTGCAGAGATGCCGCGCATTAAAGATGTGGCAACGAGTAACTATGCACACATGAGTGCAGTAGCCAATGGCAACAGCATTGCCGTGATGTGCGCCATTGATAATCTTGTCAAAGGTGCGGCGGGCGGCGCGGTACAATGGATGAATCGATTGTTGGGCTTTGATGAGACTGATGGATTGATTACACCGGCGCCGGGATGGACGTAATTTGAATCCAAGTACGGACATGGTCGATCTATTTTCAAAACAGTCAAAAACAGGAAGTTTTTGCGGAGCGTCCAGGGATGGATTCACAGCGATTTTGAAAATAGATCAACTATGGCAGTAATGGATGCGTTGTATTTAATGACTGGGTAACTGTATGCAAAACGTAATTCCACTGCGACCAGCCAAGAGTGAAGAGCGTACTCATCTGGCGAATGTGTTCGCGCAATTTCCACTGGACGTCACGCACGGACAGGGTGTGTACCTGTTCACCAGTGATGGCCGCAAGATTCTTGATCTGTATGGTGGTCATGCTGTTGCCGCATTGGGTTATGGTCATCCACGCTGGGTGGAAGCATTGACGACACAAGCGAAATCAATGGCATTCCAGACCAACGCCGTGCCGATGGACGTGCGTGCGCGTGCGGCAACCAGGCTTGCCAAGTTCTGTGGTCTTGGACTCGACACCATCTTCTTCGTCAACTCTGGCGCTGAAGCGAATGAGAATGCGTTGAAGATTGCATTGAAGATGACTGAAGCACCGGAAGTGTGTGCAATTGAAGGCAGCTTTCATGGTCGTACTGCGGCGGCAGGTGCGGTGACCTGGGGCGCGAAAGAAAAATGGTATGGGTTTCCCAGCACACCATTCGATGTAAAGTTTCTGCCGCGTGGTGATATCAATGCATTGAATCACATGATCTCTGATCAAACGGCCGCAGTCATTGTTGAACCGGTGCAAGGTGTGGCCGGAGCGCTGGATTTGCCACAGGAGTATCTTGAGGCATTGCGTCTGCGTTGTTCAGAGAATGGTTCGATATTGATCTTCGATGAAGTGCAATGTGGCATGGGCCGCACGGGACATCCCTTTGCTGCCAACATGTATGGCATCACACCGGACATTATCACCACGGCAAAAGCATTGGGCGCAGGCTTTCCTGTTTCCGCCGTGCTGATGGCCAATCACGTGGCCAGCAGTGTGAAGATGGATTCACTGGGTACCACGTTCGGTGGTGGTCCAATGGCCTGTGCACTGGTGGAAGCGGTGATCGACATCATCGAATCCGAAGAGCTGCTGAAGAATGTGCGTGATCGTTCGGCGCAAATTCGCCGTCAGTGCATTGTCGGCCCGGTTACCGCAGTTCAAGGAGCGGGTCTATTGCTGGGCCTGCGAACCCGGCGTCCGGCGAAAGAAATCCAGAACGAATTGATGAAGCGCAATATTCTGGTAGGCACCAGCGGCGATCCGAACATTATCCGTATTCTTGCTCCATTTATATTGGGCGGCGAACACGTTGAACAATTGCGCGATGCATTGGTGGCAATTGGATGATGGAATGAATGCAGGGCGGGATGTATCCCGCCATGAATATGAATGCCGGGTTACGCGGAGGAACCGCTAACCCAGCCTACGAAGAAAAGGTTGAGTATAAACATGCAACGATTCTTGGACCTGGCTGATTTTGACCGTGCGGAAATAAAGGACCTGCTGGGTCTGGCTGCACGCCTGCAGAAAAATCCTGATCCGCATGCACTTGCCGGCAAGGTGCTGGGCCTGCTGTTCATGAATCCATCGCTGCGCACGCTCGCTTCATTTCAAAGCGGCATGATGCGCCTCGGTGGTTCGGTGTTTGTCATCACACCCGGACAGGGTACGTGGCAACTCGAAACACGCAGCGGCGTGGTGATGAATGGTCAAGCTGCCGAACACGTGAAAGAAGCCGTGCCGGTGATGGCTTCGTATTGCGATGCACTGGGTGTGCGCATGTTTGCCGAAGGCCGTAACTTGCAGGCGGATATCAATGAAACGCAATTCAAAATGATTGCTGACCTGTGCGACAAACCGCTGGTCAATCTCGAAAGTGCAGTCAATCATCCCTGTCAGGCCTTGGCGGACTGGTACACCATGGATGAATTGAATGTGCCTGAGCGTGGCAAGTTTGTGCTGTCATGGGTGAATCATCCACGCGCATTGCCACTGGCGGTGCCATCTGCAACCGTGCACATGGCCGCGATGCGTGGCATGGAAGTGGTAGTGCTGCGGCCGGATGGTTATGCACTGCCGGATGCCATCATGGATAAGGCACGCGCTGCGGCAAAAGCAGCCGGTGGTTCTGTCACCGAGACCACTGATCGTGCTGAAGCATTGAAAGGTGCGAAGGTGGTGTATGCGAAGGAATGGGGTTCGCCGCAACACTATGGCGACAATGAGGCTGAATCACGCATGCGTGAGTACTTGAACGACTGGTGCGTGAAGGACAGCTGGTTCAAGAACACCGCAGAAGATTGCCATTTGATGCACTGTCTGCCGGTGCGTCGCAATGTCGCCGTGGATGATGAAGTGCTCGACAGTTCACGCAGTGTGGTCATTCAGGAAGCGTTCAACCGCATGGTGGTGCAGATGGCGGTGTTATATCGATTGTTGCGCAACGCATAGTCACGTCGTTGCGAATTTGATTCGCAGTTAATACATGATGAGTCATTCCCGTGTATGCGGGAATCCAGTTTAAAGTTTTTCGACATAGAAGTTTGCAACCATGACCAACCGATCTGATCCTCTCGTTACCGTTCGTGCCCTGAAGAGTGCTGCGCCGTACATTCGCATGTACAAGGGCAAGGTGTTTATCCTCAAAGCCAGTGGCGGTGTATTCGGCAACCCCGATGCGACGCGCGCGTTGATGGAACAAGTGGCAATACTTCACCAAGTGGGTATTCGCGTTGTCATTGTTCACGGCGGTGGTGAACAGCTCACGGGCATTCAGCAGAGCATGGGCATTGAAACCCGCATGGTCGCAGGCCGGCGTGTGACTGATGCCAAATCCATCGAAGTGACCAGCATGGTGCTCAATGGTCTGGTGAACACACAAATTCTCGGCATCTGCCGCGAACTCAGCATCAATGCCGTGGGCGTCAGTGGTGTAGATGCAGGCTTGATTCGCGCCCACAAGCGTCCGCCAGTGCAAGTAGGCAGTGAGACAGTTGACTATGGTTTTGTGGGCGACATTGATCTGGTGGATGCCAAGGTGTTGCAGCAGTTGCTGGACGATGGATTGATGCCCGTCGTCAGTCCCGTGTCCTGTGATGACAAAGGCGTGTTGCTCAACATCAACGCAGATACGGTGGCTGCTGCCATTGGCGCTGCATTGAACGCTGAGAAGTTGCTTCTCGTCACCGGTGCGCCCGGCATCATGGAGTCACTCGAAGATCCGCATTCGCTGGTTTCTTATACCGATCTTGCGGGCCTCAAGAAACTCAAAGATCAAGGCTCGTTGAAAGACGGCATGCTTCCAAAAGCCAAAGCGATAGAAGATGCAATCCGTGGCGGCGTACGTCGCGTGCATTGCATTTCGTATAAAACCCCGGACAGTGTGCTTGCCGAAGTATTTACCAATGAAGGCACGGGTACGTTGATTGTTGCGGATATCAAGGGATTGAGTGCAGCGGAACAGGGCGGTTAATCAGGTTGGGTGTACTTTCGGGATTTGTTTCTTGCTCCCTCTCCCTTGATGGGAGAGGGTTGGGGAGAGGGTGGAAAATTTTGCACAGTGCAAAATGATTTGCTCTTTACCCCTCACCCGGTCCCTCTCCCTCAAGGGGAGAGGGAACATAACTTCAAAGCTTGGTGGCCACATCGTGAGTGTGACCACCAAGATGGAAATACATCATGTCTAGACCCCCTTCAAGATTATGGGACAAAGGCGCACCACTCGATTCACGCGTACTGCAATACACGGCAGGGGAGGATCATGCGCTGGATAATCGTCTGGTTGCCTACGATGTGCGTGCATCCATTGCGCATGCCGAGATGTTGAATGCGCAAGGCCTGTTGACCAACGAAGACCTTGATGCCATTCGCAATGGACTCACTGAAATCGGTGCTGCGCATGAGCGCGGCGAATGGCAAGTCACGCTCGAACAGGAAGATGGACAGACTGCGCTGGAGACTCTGCTTACGCAACGTATCGGTCAGGCCGGTGCGCGCGTACACCTCGGCCGCTCGCGCAATGATCAAGTGCTCACTGCGATTCGTCTTTATTTGCGCGATGTCACCGACGAACTCAGCAATGCTGTGCTGAAAGTTGCCGATGCACTGGATGATCTTGGTTTGCGCGAGGCCGATACTGCATTGCCCGGCTACACACATATGCAGCAGGCCATGCCCAGCAGTGTAAAACTCTGGGCTGATGGATTCGCCGCTGAATTACGCGATGATGCCATTGGTCTGGCGCATGTGCAGCGGCGCATTGGCAAAAGTCCATTGGGTTCCGCAGCGGGTTACGGCACGCCGAACTTGCCACTGGATCGTCAGGCTACGGCCGATGCACTGGACTTCAACGAAGTGCACGAACCTGTCACCGCCGTGCAACTCTCACGTGGCAAGGCCGAGGCGCAGTTGCTGTTTGAAATCACCATGGTGATGCAGGATGTTGCGCGTCTCTCTGCTGATCTGTGCCTGTTCTACACACAGGAGTTTGCGTTCGTTTCATTGCCCGATGCATTTACCACTGGTTCGTCCATCATGCCGCAGAAACGCAATCCCGATGTATTCGAACTGATTCGCGGCCGCTCTGCCGCTGCACAGTCGGCATTGTTTGAAGTGCTGGGTATTGTGGCGAAACTGCCTTCAGGTTATCAACGCGATTTGCAATTGATCAAGGTGCCCTTGTTCCGCAGCATTGATCAGTGTCTTGCCACACTCGACATTCTTGCGCCTGCATTGAACCAAGTGTCATTCAAAAAGGAAAACATCCACATGGATGATTCCATCAACGCTGCTGCTGAAGCATACGAACTCGTGAAGAATGAGGGCATTCCTTTCCGTGAAGCCTACTTGCGGGTGGGGAAGAAGTATTTGAAGTGATGGATGTTCGTCCATCTACTTGATGTCCTATCAGAACTCACCACGTCATTCCCGCCTTCGCAGGAATGACGTTGCAGTAGACTTGATTGCAACACCTGTACTGAACTTATCTTAAATGCCCCTTCTCGCCCTCGTTGCCATACTGCTTGCAGCACTGTGCCATGCAAGCTGGAATCTCGCTGCCAAACGCGCTGCCGATTGCAGATACTTTGTGTGGATCTATTCCCTCATTGCTGTCGTCATCTGGTTGCCGGTGGTGATATGGGTTTTCAGCGCCACGCATCCTGTGTTTGGTGCGCCTCAGTACTTTGCACTGATCGGTACGGCGGTGTTGCACCTGGGTTATTCGTTGTCGTTGCAGGCCGGATATCGTGCTGCGGATTTGTCAGTGGTATATCCGGTAGCGCGCGGCCTGGGACCGGTGTTGTCGTTCGTTGGCGCGGCCATTTTTTTACACGAAAAGCCGGGGATTACTTCCATTACTGGATTGTTGCTGGTCATCACCGGCATCGTGCTGGTGACCGGATTGCTGCACAAAGGCAGGCAGTTGTCAGTCAGCGGTTTGTCGTGGGGCGTTGTTACCGGCACATTCATCGCGTCATATACATTGAATGACGGCTATGCAGTGAAAGTGCTGATGCTGCATCCTCTGGTTGTGGACATCACTGGCAACATTTTTCGAGTGCTGGTGCTGTCACCGGGCGCCATCAGCAATCATGACCGCGCATTTACAGAGATCAAGCAATACTGGCGTCCCGCAATGATGGTGAGTGTGCTTGGCACCATTGGTTATGTACTGGTACTGTTTGCAATGAAGATTGCACCGGTGAGCCATATTGCGCCAGCACGTGAACTGTCGATGCTGGTAGGTACCTATCTGGGTGCGCGCGTGTTGAAGGAGGCGGTAACCACTGAGCGGGTTATCGGTGCGGCATGTATCGTAGGTGGTGTGGTGACGCTCGCGTTCTGAGGTGAAACAAGTATCTGCCTGCGCATTTTGAAGTGACGGACAAAGCTGTTTTGCACGATGTAGTGGTGAAATATCCATTGGGCACGTGGATTGTCAGCGGCAATGATGAGCTGGTTATCAATCACATTCCATTTCTGCTCGATCCAGATCAAGGCGGACACGGCATGCTGCTTGGGCACGTGGCCCGTGCCAATCCAGTGTGGAAACATGCGCATGCAGCAAAATGGGAAGAGGTCGTGATAGGTTGTTATACTTTGGCGCGGCGTCTCCAGACACGCCAATGTCTTCACGCGATTGAGACCGTTGAGTAAACCATGACTCGTCTGATCACTTTGGTACTGGCAATGACAATCCTGACGGCCTGCGGCCTGAAAGGCCCGCTTTATCTCCCTGAAAAAAATAAACCCGTTGTCATTACCCCTGCAACAACAGAACAAACCACTGGCAGTGCACAATCCTCCTCCAGTTCGTCATTGAGCTCTTCGTCCAGTAAGAATAGCACGCCATAAGCGACACAATCATGAGCAACAAAAAACTGGTGCTGGTGGACGGTTCTTCATATCTCTATCGTGCTTTTCATGCATTGCCGCCGTTGACCAACTCCAAGGGCGAACCGACAGGCGCAATGCTGGGTGTGGTGAACATGCTGCACAAGTTGATCAAGGATGAGCAACCGGATTACATTGCAGTGGTATTCGATGCACCGGGAAAGACCTTCCGCGATGAATTGTTTGCTGAATACAAGGCGCATCGTCCGCCCATGCCCGATGATCTGCGTGCACAAACACAGCCCTTGCTGGATATGGTTCAAGCGATGGGGCTGCCGTTGCTGCGCATCAGTGGCGTCGAAGCGGATGATGTGATCGGCACACTCGCCGTCAATGCAGCCAACGACAACATCGATGTCCTTATTTCCACCGGCGACAAGGACATGGCACAGCTGGTCAGTCCGCATATCTCGCTGGTCAATACCATGACCAATTCACGTCTGGATCGCGAAGGGGTTAAAGCCAAATTTGATGTATATCCCGAACAGATCATTGACTATCTTGCATTGATTGGCGATACCTCGGACAACATTCCCGGTGTGCCCAAAGTGGGACCCAAGACGGCGGCCAAGTGGCTGGCAGAATACAAGACGCTCGACAACTTGCTTGGCCACGCCAATGACATTACCGGCAAGGTGGGCGAGAGCCTGCGTGAAAATCTTTCCACTCTGGAATTGTCACGCAAGCTCGCAACCATTGAATGCCAGCTGCAACTGGATGTCACGCCTGATGCATTGCAAGCAAAAGCTGCCGATGCTGATGTACTTAAAAACTTGTACCAACGTTATGAATTCAAGGCATTGCTGAAGCAACTGGAGACCAGTGCAATCGATGCAGCGGAAGCAACACCTGATGCTCCCGCACCGGCACCGCAAATATCCGCCAGTTATGAAACTGTCCTGACTCAGTCACAACTCGACGCATGGCTGGATAGATTGAAAAAGGCCGGGCTGATCTGTGTTGACACTGAGACCACCTCGCTGGAATACATGTCGGCAGAAATTGTGGGCATCGCGCTCGCAGTTGATGGTGCGGATGCAGCATACATTCCGCTGGCGCATCGCTATCCCGGTGTGCCGGATCAACTGGATCGCGCTGCGGTGCTCAAACAACTCAAGCCTGTGCTTGAAAATCCGGAGGTTGCAAAACTCGGTCATCATCTCAAGTACGACGCACATGTGTTTGCCAATCATGGCATTCACCTTCAAGGCATGCGTTACGACAGCATGCTGGAAAGCTACGTGCTCAACAGTACGGCAACACGACACGATATGGATTCGGTGGCGAAGAAATATCTCGGTGTTGACACGATTCACTATGAAGATGTCACCGGAAAGGGCGCCAGGCAGATTGGTTTTGACCAGGTGGATATAACCACGGCGACACGCTATTCAGCTGAAGACGCCGATGTCACCTTGAAGCTGCATCAAACGCTATGGCCACTGCTGGCCAGCGAACCAAAACTCAAGGAACTCTACGAAACCATTGAGCAACCACTGGTTCCAGTTTTGTTGCGCATGGAACATCACGGTGTGCTGATCGACGCGAATTTGCTCCGGCATCAAAGCCAGCAGCTGGCCGAACAGATGCAGCAACTGATCAAGCGTTGTCACGAAGCGGCTGGGCAGCCATTCAACGTGGATTCGCCCAAGCAATTGCAGGAAATTCTTTTTGATAAATTGAAGATACCTGTGGGACGGCGTACCTCAAAGGGTCAACCTTCTACTGCGGAGGATGTGCTGGAAGAATTGGCTGCCGAACATGAGTTGCCGCGGCTGATCATTGAATATCGTGGACTCGCTAAGCTGAAATCAACCTATACGGACAAATTGCCGCAACAGATCAATGCACGCACGGGACGTGTGCACACTTCATATCATCAGGCTGTGGCCGCAACCGGCCGTTTATCATCCACAGATCCGAATCTGCAAAACATACCCATCCGTTCACCGGAAGGCCGTCGTATTCGCGAAGCATTTATCGCGCCGCGTGATCATGTGCTGGTTTCCGCGGACTATTCACAGATTGAGCTGCGCATTATGGCGCACTTGTCCGGTGATGAAAGTTTGTTGAATGCTTTTGCGGCGGACAAAGATATTCATCAGGCCACTGCCGCTGAAGTGCTGGGTGTGCCGCTCGAACAGGTGACCAGTGAACAGCGTCGCTCTGCCAAAGCGGTGAACTTCGGTTTGATCTATGGCATGTCGGCATTCGGTCTGGCGCGGCAACTTGGCATCGCACGTGGCGAAGCGCAGAACTACATTGATCTCTACTTTGCGCGCTATCCTGGCGTAAAGAACTACATGGACCGCACACGCGAGCAAGCACGTGAACTGGGCTATGTGGAAACGGTTTTTGGCAGGCGCCTGTATCTTCCGGACATACGCTCCAGCAATGCATCGCTACGTCAGTATGCAGAGCGCAGTGCGATCAACGCGCCGATGCAGGGTACTGCGGCTGACATCATCAAGCGTGCAATGATCGACGTTGACAACTGGTTGCAGAATTCATCACTCGGTGCACGGCTCACCATGCAAGTGCATGACGAATTGATTTTTGAAGTGCCGGTCGACGCGAAGGATGAATTGATTGCCACGGTGCGGCAACGCATGGCAGCGGCGGCGCAACTGCACGTGCCATTGAAAGTGGACATTGGTGTGGGTGCAAACTGGGATGAGGCACATTGATCAGCTGACTTGAATATGCCGCCGGTCAATCTTCCGTGACATTTTCATCGTCACGCGTCTTGAACAACCGTACCAGCCAGCCGCCAAGCAGCGCTCCCGGCAACGCGGTGCCCAGTCCAACCGCTGCTGCAATAATCACTTCAAACGGCCACAGGTTGTGAGAAGTGGGATCGTGCGCGGTATCCGCCAACACTCTTGTCATCACCACGGCGGGCAGGGCAAGACCCACGGCAAGTAAGGATTGCGCAAACTTTGCATTGCAGGACGTTCTGAGAATCAGCGGCAGTGCCAGCACCAGCCATAGTTGCCATCCGTACAATGAATCCGGCAATGCAACTTTGGAATAGGCGATGTGCCAGTACGGTACTCCTGCTGCAAAGAACACCAGCAGAAATGCCAGTGCCAGTAAAACCAGTGTGTTTGCTTTCATGATGATTGGTTCTTTGATGATGATGCCGGATGCAATGCATATTCATCGTACCCATTCTGCGCAAGGTCATCCATGGTTCCGTGTCAACGATGGTGCCGGCCGCACAGTGTGGCAACTACGGATGACGCCGATAAGCAACATTACGCTTGCGCATTTCTCATGATTCATGCTTTCTTGTGTTTGATGTTCAACAAAGGGGTGTTTGCAATGAACAAGTTGCAGTTGTTTGTATCAGGTCTGGTGTTGCTTGCGATCACATCGTCAGCACATGCGTTTGACAAGGGCGTTTATCTTGGCGCCAGTGTGGGGCAGGCGGACGTCAGCATTACGTCGTCGTCAAACAATATTGATTTCAAGGATTCTGCCACCGGATACAAAGTGCTGGTGGGCGTAAGACCATTGAAATGGTTCGGCGTTGAAGCCAGCTATGTGGACATGGGCAAGCCGGCCGATGCTACATACTCGGCCACCACACGTGGCGTCAGCGCATTTGCTGTGGGCTTCCTCGACAAAGGGCCGGTGGATTTGTTCGCCAAGGTGGGGGCCATCAACTGGAATTCAAAAATCACCAGCAGCGGTATCAAGCTGTCATCGCGCGACAGTACCGACGTTGCGGCTGGCGCCGGCATTCAGGTCAGCGTGCTGATGTTCAAGATTCGCGGAGAGTATGAATATTTTGACGTGGGTAGCGGTACCAACATGGCATCCGTTGGAGTGGTGTTTACCTTCCTTTGAAGCGGCGAAACCGTGCTTGATATGTCAACAATCAGTTAAGGGAATGTCATGAAAAAATATGGGTAGCCAGCCGGAACTAATTTCGCCGGGCCCACTCTGAGTACGTGAGCGTCTGCCAGGACGCTCGCGTCTCTCGCTTCCTCCCTTGTGAGGACGCCAAAGCCCGGAATTTCCCCATCCCGGGTTTTTATGTCCCCGGTGGTCATGCCACCGGGGTGTTTTTTTATGGGCGTGATGATTTCATATTAAGCAACAACAAAATCAGGATCAGCAGAAGCAGCGATACAGTCTTCCAGAAACGTACCGGGTTGCGTTCGAGCAATGGGGGCATGGAGCGAGTCAGAAAAGCCTGGCTCGGATGACGCAGGTCGTAGATAAACTCGGACAGCTCTTCATAACGCTTTGACGGATCCGGGTGGACAGCTTTCTTCAATACACTGTCAATCCATGCAGGAATCTCATGATCTGGATTCAGCACGGAGTCGTAAATCAATTTCAACTGTGCCGTTCTTGAACGCGCTTTCGGCACACGTGCGCCATAAGGCAATCGCCCGCACAGCATCTGATAGGTGATTACCCCCAGCGAAAACATATCGGAGCGTGTCGAGCCGGGTTCGCCCAGAAAATATTCAGGCGCCATGTATTGCACTGTGCCAGGAATGTCCGTCATGACGTCCGGTATGGCTTCGCTAATGCCGGCAACTTGAACCGAACCGAAATCAATGATTTTCACGGTACCTGTACTGTCAATGATGATGTTTTCCGGTCGCAGGTCCTGATGCAGCATTTCCATGCGGTGAAACGCGGTCAAACCCCGTGCAATCTGTTCGACGATATTGCGTACTGACTCGATATCCGGCCTGGGATTGTCGATCATCCACTGTGCCAGCGTCATACCTTCCACATATTCCATGGCCACATACAGATAGTTGCGTTTGCGGCTGATACTGCACGGTTTGAGCACATGTGCACTGCTGATGCGTCTTGCAATCCATTCTTCCATCATGAACCGTTCCAGATACGCTGCATCGTTTTGCAGGTCAATTGATGGCACTTTGAGTGCCACAGTGATGCCGGATTCCTTGTCAGCGGCCAGATAGACGTGACTGCGGTGGCTGACATGCAGTTCGCGGAGAAGCAAATAGCCATCCAACTCCATTCGCGGTTGCAACGGCGGCGGGAGGGGCAAACCGGACAACTGGTG
Source organism: Steroidobacteraceae bacterium (assembly GCA_035548495.1). Taxonomy (GTDB): domain Bacteria; phylum Pseudomonadota; class Gammaproteobacteria; order Steroidobacterales; family Steroidobacteraceae; genus CAILZL01. Next base: position 41,631 of record DASZSV010000053.1, on the reverse strand, counting down.
CAATGCTTCCAGCGCTTGCGGATCGGGCAGTTCATCCACTCTTGCAATTTGCACAGTCAGGTTGTCATCGCTGCCGTGATCAATAGCCGACTGAACCATGTCACGCGCGGCAACAGTCAAATCAGATGCATGCTGCGCGATGCATCCGATGATGGACTGCGGTTGCAGATGTTCGTAAACACCATCAGTTGCCAGCAGGAACACATCATCCCGTTCCAGCGGAATCGAACGGCAATCAATGTCTACCTGCTGTGCCGCGCCCAGGGCACGCGCAAGATAACTGTGCTGCTGAGATATCCATATCCGGTGATCCTCGGTCAATTGCTCGAGAACATTATTGCGCAGGCGATATATGCGTGTGTCGCCAACGTTGAACAGATGCGCGGTGGTTGATTTGAAAACCAGCGCACTCAGAGTACAGACAAAGCCGCGTTCCCTGTCAAAACGGTACTGACTCTGCTGGGTCTGGGAATAGAGCCAGGAATTGATCGCCTTCAATACGCGTTCGGCGGCGGTGCGTACCGACCATGAATCCGGGGTGCAGTAGTAATCGTCAAGGAAACTCTTGACGGCAGATTCACTGGCAATCTGACTGACCTCACTGCTGCTGATGCCATCGGCCACAGCAACTGCGATGCCTTTCAGGCCCAGCAGTGGCTGATTTGGAATGCATGAACCGTGAAAATCCTGGTTGATTTGCTTGCGGCCACTGCACGAATACTGCCCGATACTGATTTTAAGTTCTCTGGACATTATTCAGGCAGTAGTGCGGTGGACCCCAATGTTGGTCGATCGGGGCCCGCTTTCCGGCCGCAGACTCCGTTACTTCAATGTGCGTTGCGGCGCCGTTCTGACATGTGTTGCATACAAAGTCAAACCGGTAAATGAAATGCCTCCCACCAGATTGCCAAGCACGGTGGGAATTTCATTCCATATGAAATAGTCCGAAATGGAGAATGCACCATGCATCATCAATGCGGAAGGAAACAGAAACATGTTGACTACTGAGTGTTCGAATGTCATGTAGAAGAACACCATGATGGGCATCCACATGGCGATGACCTTGCCGCTTACTGAAGTGGAGATCATCGCGCCTACGACACCGGTTGAAACCATCCAGTTGCAAAGTGCGCCGCGCACGAACAGGGTAAACATTCCGGCGGCACCATGTGCGGCGTAACCCAGAGTGCGCGCCACGCCAATACTTGCGAGTTTCTTGCCCACGTCATTGGGCTCAACGCTGAACGCAAACGTGCAAATAATTGAAATCAGGACCGCCACTGTCAGTGCACCGAGGAAATTGCCGATGAACACAATGCCCCAGTTTTTCAGCACGCCACCGGCAGTGACACCCGGCCGCTTGTCGATCAACGCCAGCGGAGTGAGCATGAATACACCGGTCAGCAAATCAAATCCCATCAAGTACAACATGCAAAAGCCCACCGGAAACAGAATTGCGCCGGCCAAGGCGTTGCCTGTGTTGGTGGTAATGGTTACTGCAAACGCGGCTGCGAGCGCGAGGATTGCGCCTGCCATGAATGCCCTGATCAACGCATCACGCGGATGCATGAATATTTTTGATTCACCGGCATCGACCATCTTTTTAACAAATTCCGCAGGTGCTAGATAAGCCACAACGTTCTCCTCTGAGTGTCTCGTTTGATCTGAAGATATTGATCGCCCGTTGCCGGGCACGCCGGAGACTTACTGAGCAAGAACTGCGCCATCATCGGCAACAAATCAAATATGCAGTTAATGACGGCTATTTGGTGGAGACCGCTGAGTTGTTAGCGAAAACGGCTTGTGCTGCCGGCACTTTTAATGTGCCTGTGACTCTGGTTGCGCTTGCAGGTGGTGCATACCTGATGGGTAGAAATTGCATTGCTGTCCATGCAATGCTCACGAAAAAATACTGCGCAACGCCGTCAGTTGTTCTTCAGCATGTTGTCCAGAATTTTACGCGCTTCGTCGACGCCGCGACGGGAAGTCGCCGAGAACAACTGCACAGTGGCTTTGTTCCCGAGTTCGGTGGTCACCGCGCGCAATGCTTTGATGGATTCTGATTGCGAAAGTTTGTCAGCCTTGCTGAGCAGCACGTGGACAGCAATGCCGCGTGCATTGCCCCACTCAAGCATCATCCAGTCCGTATCCTTCAATGGATGGCGCGCGTCCATCAGAATGATCAGTCCGTGCAGGCTGCGCCGTTGCTCAAAGTAACTGCTCATCAATTCATGCCAGTGCTGCTGCATGGCCGGTGGCACCTTGGCAAAACCATAACCGGGCAGATCCACCAGCCGTTGTGATTCGCCAAGCGAAAAGAAATTGATCAACTGCGTGCGCCCCGGTGTCTTGCTGGTGCGTGCCAGTGCAATGCGGCCGGTGATGGCATTGATGGCGCTGGATTTACCGCTGTTGGAGCGCCCGGCAAAAGCCGCTTCAACACCGGAATCTGCGGGAAATTGCGGGCTTTGCCATGCGCCGCACAGATAGTTGACATCAGGATAGTAGGACATGCTTTATGGAAACGCTGAAACCAATGCAATGCAGGACGCGTAGTGTACAATTCCGCGCCTTGCCGGGTTCGATCGCAACAAGAATTCCGCGGGCGATCGGCAATCCCTTGAAGTCAATTTTTGCAGCCGGAGTGAGTATGAAGTCTGGAATTCTGTTTGCAACCGCAGTAACACTGGCATTGGCAATGGGCGTTTCACGCGCTGCCGGTGATGCCGCCGCAGGTCAGGCCAAGGCCGCGGCGTGCGTGGCATGTCATGGCATGGATGGCAACAGCAATGGACCGGAATGGCCCAATCTCGCCGGTCAACATGCGTCATACATCGTCAAACAGTTAAAGGCATTCAAGGCCGGTGAACGTTCCAATCCGCTGATGTCGCCGCAGGCCCAGGCGTTGAGCGAGCAGGATATGGAGGACGTAGCTGCGTATTTTTCCTCGCAGAAAGTAAAAGGCGGTGAGGCAGAGCCTTCCAGTGTGGCACTGGGCCGTTCCATCTATCAGGGTGGTGTGGCAAGCAGCAAGGTCACTGCATGCATGGCCTGCCATGGTCCCGATGGTCATGGTAACCCTGCAGCTGGTTATCCATCTCTGCATGGTCAGAAATCAGCATATGTGGTGTTGCAGTTGCAGAACTATCGTTCCCATACCCGCACCACTGATAAGACCCAGGGTGAAATCATGGAAACGGAAGCAGGCAAGCTGAGTGACGATCAGATCAAGGCACTGGCGTCCTACATCCAGGGCTTGCGCTAATTCTGCAATTGCCAGATGGGGGAGGTACGCATGAAATATCTGCTTCCCCTGTTGTTGTCTCTTTCGCTGCTGGGTGCATGTTCCCGGCATTCGCCGGCAACTGCCGACAAAAACACATCGGCGCAACACACCAGAAAGAACAAGTCCGGAAATGTGGATAACGCACAGAGCAGTGCGTCGGAAAGCAGTGCCACATCAGAAGACAATACCCTCCAGCTTTCTGAAACTGACACACCGGATACGGAAGATGATGCAAACGCCAATGGTTTGCAGCTGAAAGCATTGCAGCCGCCTGCCGAACCGCATTCAGCATGGAAAGAAGGCGTGCACTACAAACTGCTGTCACCAGTGCAACCGACATCGGCAATGCCGGGGCAGATCGAAGTCACGGAAGCATTCTGGTATGGCTCGCCGCATTGTTACGTGATGGAACAATCGGTGGACGTGTGGCGCCAGCACAAGGCCAGCTACATCAGTTTTGTGCGCCTGCCCGTGATGTGGGGCAGCGAGCAACGCTTGCACGCACGCATGTACTACATCGCCGAACTGCTGGGCAAGACAGAAGAACTGCATCCGCAGATTTATCAGGAACTGATCATCAGGAAGTCGCCGCTGGATACACTGACCCAGGTACAGGCATTCTTTGTTGCACATGGCGTCAGCGCGGACGATTTCAAACGTGCCAATGCATCGCCTGCCATCGAAGCCAGCCTGAAACACGCGCAGATCATGGGCGATCGTTATCATGTCACATCGGTGCCGCTGTTCATCATCAATGGACGATATGTCACCGACGCCATCATGGCTGGCGGGCAGGCGCAGGTGCTGGTGTTGATCAACGAACTTGCTGCACGCGAACAAGGTGAACAGTAATGCTGAGCATCTATATTTCTCATGCACGCGGCTTGGCACGCACCGAAGCCAGCGGTACGCAACTGATTCCCGACAATGCAGTATGGGTTGATCTGCTGGAACCGAGTATCGAAGAAGAACGCATGGTCGAACGCGAGCTGGGACTGGAGGTGCCATCACGCGAAGAAATGCGCGAGATCGAAACATCCAACCGGCTGTATGAAGAAAATGGCGTGCTGTACATGACCGCGACTGTGGCCGCGAGGGTGGAAACCAGTCGTCCTGAAAGTACTGCAATCACCTTCATTGTTGCCAATGGCAGGCTGATTACCAATCGCTACATTGATACGCAATCGTTCCGGCAATTCATCAACTATGCGGAGCGTCACGCACCCGCCTGCAATTCCGCCATTTCCATTCTTGCCGGATTGATTGACGCCATTACCGAACGCATTGCGGATACATTGGAACGTGTAGGCAGCGATCTTGATGCAGTGTCGGTCAACATCTTTGAAGCCGAAGCCAATCGCACCAATGCCAAACGTGATTTGCGGGTACTGCTGGAACGCATTGGTTTCAATGGCGAGCTGAATTCAAAGGCGCGCGAAAGTCTGGTCAGCCTGGCGCGCATGCTGGTGTTCCTGCAACAATCGACATCCATTTCACTCAGCGATGAACAGCGCCAGCGTTTTCGTTCCATTGCCACGGATGCCGCGGCGCTTTCTGATCATGCCAGTTTTCTCGGCAGCAAGGTGTCATTCCTGCTTGAAGCCACGCTGGGCCTGATCAATCTTGAACAGAACAACATCATCAAGATATTTTCCGTCGCAGCGGTAATGTTCATGCCACCAACATTGATTGCCAGTGTGTATGGCATGAACTTTCATGCCATGCCGGAGCTGTCCTGGGAATTCGGTTATCTGTATGCAGTAGTATTGATGATTGGATCAATTGTCGGAATTTATTTTTATTTCAAACGTCGTGGCTGGCTTTGAACAATGAAGCCGAGAGCTGATTGCGTCGCTGACGCTGGCGCTCTGCCTGATAATACAGTTCCACTTTCTTGATACCTTTCAAGCGGCGGCTGCATCGGCGGATTTCGCGCAGCATGCGCAGCAACAGTTGATTGCGGCATAGCGCGCCACCACTGGCAAATTCAGCACTGATGCTGACATGCAGTATCAGCAGGTTCTCGTGGTCGGAGCGCAGATAAGTCATCAAACCAAGCGGCCGGCCTGTTTCCGCAACTGCAAACAGTGTTTGTGCATCAGGCAGTTTGCGCAGCACAACTTTCAGTTGCTGGCCGTTGTCTACTATTTCCGGTGCGCCGAAACGTTCTACTGCTTCAATCAGGCTTTCCAGCACACGCGTCTGTCCGCTGTTGAAGTAAAGCAGTTCTTCGACATTCTTGCGAAACCGGCTGGAAACAAGCGACTTGAATTCAACATCACCACCCGAAGCTGCCATAAGAACCTCGAACAACGAAGCGAAATTGTGAACATCATCGCCTTTTTTATGGTCAATTGTCGATAACAATTGCGCTTAAAATTGCGGGACTTGGCAAATAATATCGACCGCTCCAGCGAAAGCGATGGCTTCACGAAGGGTTTGTACTGGTTCTAATTTGAAGTTGTGTATGTCAGCAGTTATGCCCACTATTAGTAGTGGTGTGGCCGCCACGGAATTCTCGATGCGGGCAATTCCTAAAGTGCAAGACGAAACTTTGAACTGGCTCATAAACCCACGCGCGCAAATGGCGAACTGGTTCGCCTTCTGTAAAGCCACGGTTATTAAGATATCGGCCATGTCCCTGCCGGCAGTGCCAGGCGCTGTCCGGACAGGCAAACGTACTTGCAGAATGCGGCTTGCATTCGGGGGTTTACATGAATTTGTTTGATCTTGGGCGATTCAAGAACATCGCCATCGGATTGTCGGTATTCATGCTGTTGATCAGCGTGCTGCTGGCATTTAACGTCACCATGTCGAATCGCTTTAATAACGATTTGTCCGGCATCAAGTACATTGCCCAGCAGCAAATGAAACCCGCCGTGATTGTGGCAGACAGTCATGAGCTGTCGGCGCATCTGAAGATGCACGAACCCATCGCCGGTTCGTTCACTGAACTGGGTGCATCGGTGACTGCGCTGGACCAGACCATCACCAATCTGGCGAATGAAGGCATTGTGGTTGATGATCTCAATCATACGTACTACTTCCCCAGTGTTCGTGATGAACCGGCAGCCAGCACATTGCAGAGTGCATTGCGTCGCTGGACCAGTTACAAGTCAAAGCTGGATCGCGTGCGCCGTCTTGCCGGTAATCCCTATGAAACAGGCCCCAATGGCGAAGTCATGCTCAACGAGCGTGGCACCAGCCTGAGTCAGGCGCTGGCAGAACTGGAGCCGCTGGAAGGACCGGCAGAAAGCGAATTGCGTAATGCCTTCAAGACCGTCAGTGAACAACTTGAAAGCAGCAGCCGCTCGCGCAGTGCGATGTTGAAGGCTGCGCAGATCGTGGCGATTGTGCTGGCACTGGGCATGCTCGTCGGCATTCTCTCGTACTTCGGTGGTACGTTGCGTCGTGAAGAACGCATCGCCGCCAATGCGAGAAAAGAAACTGAAAACATCCTGCGCACAGTGAACGAAGGTCTGTTCCTGCTGGATCGCAGTTCGCGACTGGGTTCCGAGCGTTCAATGGCGCTCTCTTCCATTTTCCGCCGCGATGATCTGAACGGTTTGCATTTTGACGATTTGTTGCGCGACATCGTGCCGGAGAAAACGCTCAAGACTGCACAGGAATACATCGAACTGCTGTGGGGCGAGCGTGTCAATGAAAAGCTGGTCAAGACCATCAATCCGCTGAATGAAGTGGAAGTTCACTTCGACAATCCTGCCGGCGGTTTTGACACACACTTCCTCGAATTCGATTTCAACCGGGTGAAATCCGATGGTCAGTTGTCACACTTGCTGGTCACAGTGAATGATGTGACCAAGCGCGTGATGCTGGCGCGCGAACTGCAAGAGTCGCAGGAAAAGGCGCAGGCACAGCTCGACATGTTGATGCGCATTCTGCACGTCGATCCAAACAGCCTGACCACTTTCCTCACCGATGCAGAAACATCGTTGAAGATGGTTAACACCATCTTGCGTGAACCTGCACGTGAAGAAGCTGCCTTCCGTACCAAGATCGACAGCATCTATCGACAGATTCACGCGGTGAAGGGTGAAGCGGCAGCGCTGGGTCTCAAGACCGTTGAACAGCGCGCTCACAGCTTTGAAGAAGCGCTCAATGAAATCAAGGCGCGTCAGAACATTTCCGGCAGCGACTTCCTGCCGCTGGTGGTCAAGCTCGATGACTTGTTCAATCACCTGGCACAGGTTCGTGAAATGCTGGGCCGTCTGGTGGATCTGCACCAGGCCATTGCCAGCCGCCGTGCTGCTGAGCCACAAGGTGCGCCCAAGACTGAAGTGGACCGCGAAGAAATGGGTGACTGGCTGGCATCGCCAGCATCGGACGATCCACGCGAAGGAACATCAGCACTGGAAGCGCTGGTTACCGGTGCAGGACTGGCACGTACACTGGACAAACTTGCGCAGAAAGTGGCAGACAATTATGCCAAGCAGGTTGAACTGGAATGCGTGGGTCTGGATTCCGTGCCCAATGTGTATCGCCGCACGGTAAAGGACATCGCGATTCAGCTGGTGCGCAATGCCGTAGTGCATGGCATTGAATCGCCCGCAGAACGCCGTCGTTCACAAAAGACCGAGTTCGGCCAGTTGACCATTGAATTTGCCGATCGTGGTGCGCAAGGTGTTGAGCTCACTGTCAAGGATGATGGCAGTGGCCTGCAGCTTGACCGCATCAAGAAGGTTGCCATCGAACGTGGACTGGTCAGCGAGGCACAGGCTGCATTGATGGATCAACGCCAGACGATGGCATTGATCTTCCGTCCCGGTTTCTCCACTTCCGATCACGTGACCAGCGATGCCGGTCGCGGTGCCGGTATGGATCTGGTGCGCTCGCTGGTTGCTGAGCGCAATGGTCGCGTTGGCATGGCCACTGCCAAGGGCCGTTACACCAAATTCAAGATCTGGCTGCCCGCAGCTTCACAGGCTGTTGCAGCATAATTTCACTTCATAAGAGGGACAGCAATGTCAGCCGCACCCGCCGAAGCCACGCAAGTCAACAGCAAACTCAAACTGATGATTTGCGACGACTCGAATATCATTCGCCGCAAGATCGAACGCGAGTTGAAGATCGAGCGGCTTGAAGTCATCGCTACAGCGTCCAATGGACGCATTGCAGTGGAGACATTCAAGAAGAATCCCGCTGATGTCGTGACCATGGACATCACCATGCCCGAGATGGACGGCATTGAGTGTGTTGAAAAACTGGTGGCTATCAAGCCCGATGTGCTGATCCTGGTGATCTCGGCATTGTCGGACAAGGCTACTGCCATTGAAGCACTGAAGAAAGGCGCCAATGGCTTCCTGTGCAAACCGTTTACAGATCGTCAACTTACTGAAGCGCTCGAGGAATTGCTGCGAGGTGCACAATAATGATGACGAATGTTGAATTGTCCACTTTCGTTGAAGGTACGACGCATTACTTCGAGACCGCCGCCAATCAGCCGGCAACAGTGGGCTCGCCGTACCTGGTGCAGCAGGGCAAGCCCACCGTGCAGGAATTTACCGGCATGATCAGCATCGCAGGCAAGCGCCGCGGTGTCGTGTACTTCACTGCATCGCGTCCGATGCTGACGGTGCTGTTAATGCGCATGGGCGAAACAGAACTGACTGAAGAAAATATGGCTGATCTTGTCGGTGAAGTAGCCAATACCATTTCCGGCAACGCACGCCGCGACTTTGGCAAGGACTTCATGATCTCCGTGCCGCAAGTGGTGGCCGGTGAGCCCGAAAAAGTTGCAACACCTGACAACGTGCGTTCATTCGTGATTCCCATCAACTGGCGCAGTCATGCGGCACAGTTGGTGGTATGTCTCGAATAAAGTCGATTTGGCCATTACACACGGATAACAAAGCCCGGCCGGTTCAATCAGCCAGGCTTTGTTTTATGCACCACCGGAACAACGGTGAGTATTGAACAAGTATATCCGTGCCACTCATTTGTTCATCGGCGACACGCAGCGCAATCGTCGTTGCCTGATCAACCCGCGTCGTCAAGCAGGCTGCGCAACATCCACGCTGTCTTTTCATGAATGGCAAGGCGCTGTGTCAGCAAGTCCACGGTGGGCTGATCATCAGCACGCTCGGCGATGGGCAGCACATTGCGTGCGGTACGCGCCACGGATTCATGACCGGTCATCAACACTTCCACCATGGCCAGTGCCCTGGGTGGATTCTGTGGCGCGTCGGGAATGGAGGCCAGTTTTGCGAACTGACCATAGCTGCCTGGCGCCGGATAGCCCAGCGCACGAATACGTTCTGCAATGGGATCGGCTGCATTCCACAGCTCGGTATATTGCTCCATGAACATCAGGTGCAATGTGTTGAACATCGGACCGGTGACATTCCAGTGGAAGTTGTGTGTGGTCAGATACAACGTGTAAGTGTCCGCCAGCAGCTTCGACAGTCCTTGTACAATTTCTGCACGATCACTGTCGCTGATGCCGATGTTGACACGGGATGCGGATTTGCCGGTTGAAGTGGTCATGGAATGGTCCTCATTGAAAAATCACAAAGACTGCTTCTGACAGTGGGTTGCGAAATCCGGTGCAGATCTGCGCACGCGAATGAAGATGATGGCGCAACCAGGATGCTGACAGTTACGGGCTAATTTAACAAACGGATCAGCAGATTTCATCTGCCATCCACAGGCGGATAAGCAATGCTCGCAATGAAGGGGAAGTAATCCCCATTGAGACGTTGTATGTCAGTCAGTGGCCGATGTGCAACCTGAACTTGTTATTGCGGCCATTCCTGCTTTGTATCATTAAATACCTTGAGACAGGCATTCACTACTTCGGCATCATACAGTTTGCCGCCGCCGGATTTGATTTCATTCAATGCGGCGTCCAGTCCACGCGCAGGGCGATAAGCGCGATTGCTGCACATGGCTTCAACCACATCAGCCACCGCAAGGATGCGCGACTCCATCAAAATCTCGTCGCCGCGCAGACGCTTCGGATAACCGCTGCCGTCGAGACGTTCATGATGTTGTGCAATGGTGTTCAGTACATCGCTGCCCAGTTCCAGGCCTTCGAGCAGCTGCACGCCGCGATCAACATGAGTGCGCATCAATGCCTGTTCACCGGGTTCCAGTGCAGTGGGCCGCAACAACAATGCTTGCGGTATCAGCAGGTGACCGATGTCATGCAGTTGCGCCGCAGTGGACAGTCTGGTGCAACGTTCAGCATCAAAGCCCATGTGCTTTGCAATCGCGCTGGCCAATGCAGCCACTCGCACGCCCCCGTTGACTGCAAATGGATCGTGTTGTGCAAGCAGACGCTGTAACACGCCGAGCAGGCTCGTTGCTTCTGACTGCGCTTGATGCTGCAAGCCCTGCGTTTGCGTCTGGCGGCGTTTGAGCGTCAACAAGGTCACCAGAATGTCTACACAACTTTGCAATTGCTGGCGGTCAACCGCTGAGTAATCGGTATCGCGATTCCCCACCAGCAGGAACCATTGTTCTTCGTCCTGCTTTGCGGGGCACAACAGATAACGCGACAACGACAGCGACGGTGTGCTGCTGATCTGCGTGGCGCCGGCATCATTGCGCAGGATGGCATTCTGTGTGGATAACGCATTCCGGAAGTCATCTGGCAGCAGGATCGGTTCATTTGTGGCGATGGCAGTACGCTTGCCCGATTGCACGAATGTAAATGCCATGATCTGGAAATGCTGCGACGCTGCATTCACCGATGCAAACATCGCCAGCGGACTTGCGAAGGTGGCAGCCAGTTGTGCAATGGCATATTGCAACAAGGTCGCTTCATCGGCATCCCCTGCATAGCGCATGATTTCCAGCACGGTATTCAAGCGCAATGAACCTGCGGTGCTGTTTTCGCCATCTTTCTCGGCTGCATCGCGCGGTTGAATCAGGATCACCCGCGACTGTTCGCTGATCGCAGTCGGACTCATCACCAGGGTGACTGCATAGCGGGTTCCGTCCTTGTGAGTCAGCGTTGCCGATTGTGCGGGCTTGTCCTGCACGGCATGATCACTGGAAGCAGTGTCGGCCAGCAATGTTGTGATGTGTGTGCCAATCAATTCATCGCGGCGATAACCGGACATGCGGCAGTAATGTTCATTGACGTCCAGCAGCTTGCCTTCCTGATCAATCGCCCAGTAAGGCAATGGCACCGCGGCAAGCAATGCTTTTACACGCTGTGCTTCATCGACGATGGCGCGTTCGCCGCGCACGCGGTAAGTCACATCATGCGCGGCAACCAGTTCCGCAGCATGACCATTGAATTCCACATCACGTGAATTCAATACCAGCGACAAGGCGCGGCCGTCACGATGCTGAAAACTGAGAATGGTGGTGGTTGTGGGTGTGACCGCGTGATTGCGCAACAGTGTTTCATGATTCAGTGCCATGAATTCTTCGCGGTTGTATCCGAACAGGCGCAGTGCCGCATCATTGACGGCCAGCATGGTGTTGTTGGCGGCATTGACCAGCCACATTGCCACCGGATTCTGATCAAACAGGTAGCCGGTCTGGCTGGTTGATGGAGGCTGTGCGCTCAGTTTCTGCGCCTCCTGTTGTGCTGACTGCAATTGCGTTTGCAGGGCTTGCAGGCGCGAACGTGCTTGCTGCAATTCGCTTTGCAGCTTGTTGCTCTGTTCACGCAACTGACGCACTTCAATGGAAATGACCTGGGCGCCCGCGGTGGGCTTGCTGTCGGCGGCAACGGAATTGCCGGCCAGTGCTTCATCAACGGCTTTGACAATGACATCCGCCTTCAGTCCGTTGCTGACAAAGTGTTTGGCGCCGACTTCCTGCGCAAAGCGTTCTGACTTCTGGTCATTGCTGCGCGGTGAATACAACAATATCGGCAACTGCTTCAGTTGTTCGTCCTGCTGGCAGCGCTTGAATAATGAAAAGCCATCCAGCAATGGCAGACCGACGTTGGCGATCAGCAGCTGCGGTGGATTGGCGCGGGCCATCTCCAGCGCCTGCAAGCCATCGTGGGAACGGATAATGGCAAAACCTTTCCCGTCCAGTGCCTGGGCGAGCAGATTTTGTTCCAGATCCCGTTCTGTGGCGATCAACACAGTATTCATGGTTTTGCCAGTAACCCGTTGATCTCCCGAAGTAGAGCCAATGCCCATAGCGGCCTCATTAAATGGTTTTGGCATTGATACTACGATCAGTACCGCTGACCCAACCATACCCTGATGCTTAAGCTCATTTTTGCGGGACAGTTCACGTAACCTCGCATAGAACTTGGACATTTGTCGCAGAGTTGCCCCACCATGAGGGTACCATGAGCCGCCATTGTTACATCGCAGGGAACCCGACACGATGGCTACTTCAAATCCCTTCAGAAACGATCAACATATGAACAACGAATCTGGCAAAGAATCGACCACTTTCCGTAACAAGCAGGCCGCGCCCGCGCCAACCACGATTGTCGTATTGAGTGCCAATCCCAGCGTTATTGACACAGTGGGCCGATCAGTTCCAAGCAATGCACATGTTGTGGAAGCTGCCTCAGTGGATGCAGCCATGCAGCAGATTTATGCAGTGCGTCCCGGTGTGGTGTTGATCGACACGATGAGCTGCAAGGACGTGTCCGGCACCATTGCACAGATGATGCAGGAGCTGCCCAATCTTGCTGTGGTGGTGGCGTGCAAAAGCGACGAGAACTCGGCGATGATGAAGCTGGTCGCAACCGGACAGGTATTCCGTTTCCTGATCACGCCGCTGTCGCAGGTGCAAACCAAGATGACCATAGATGCAGCAATCAGCCAGCATCATGATCTGGGTATGCATGCCGACCGGCGTGAAGCCAATGCATCCGATGACGGTGGTGAAGCACGCAAGAGCTACCTGCCTGCCTATATCGGTTTGGGTGCAGCACTGGTAGTGATCGTTGGCGGAATTTTTTACGGCATTTCGCATATGGGCAACGAATCGCCGCAGTCCATGCCGGTTGTTGCCAATGAAAGTCCTGCAGCAAAAGAACTGGCACTTGCAGACAAAGCGCTGGCTGATGGCAAACTGCTCGAACCGCCCGGCGATAGCGCACTCGATCTTTATCGCAGTGCCCTGACCATTGATCCCAAGAACGCGCGGGCCAAGGCAGGTATCGACAATGTTGCAAACAAATTGCTGGAAAAGGCCGAAGCGGCGTTGAGTGCGGAGCAGCTTGAAACAGCGGTGACCATACTTGAACAGGCTCGTGACGTGTCGCCCGATAACGCCCGTCTTAAATTTCTTGACGGTCAAGTTGCTCGTGAACGTGAACGGTTGAAGCTGACACAGGCCCAGGACACCAGCAAGAAGGTACGTTCATTGCTGGCACAAGCCCAGACAGACATGGATGCGGGCAGGCTGTTTTCTCCCTCCGGCAACAATGCACGTGACGACATTGCCGAAGCACGCCGGACTGATCCCACGGATCCTGAAATTGCGCAGGCACAACGCACACTCAATGCGCGTGTTGTGGAAGCGGCACGCCGTGCTGCTGAGCAAGGTCAGAACGAACAAGCGCAGTCGTTGTTGAGCGTTGCCCGCCAGATGGGCGCCGCCGGCAGCGATGTTTCTGCGGTGGAACGCACGTTGACTGCTGCGGAAACGCGTGCTGCCGCGGCTGAAAAACAGCAACAGCCTTCTGCTGCACAGCAGGCCGCCATTGCCGCCGCCCAGCAACAGGCGGCTGCAGAAGCGGCACGCAAGAAAGCTGAAGCCGAAGCGGCCGCCGCTGCGGCTGCCGCTGCTGCCGCACAGGTGATACCGCCGAAGCGTATCAAGACCGTGCCGCCCGCCATGCCGAAAGAAGCGGCTAGTCGTGGCATCAGCGGCTATGTGGTGGTGTCATACACCATCAAGCAGAACGGACTGGTTGGTGACGTGAAGGTGGATGAGGCACAGCCAAAAGGCATGTTTGACGCTGCCGCCATGCAGGCAGTATCGCAATGGCGTTATGAACCGCCAAAGCACGCCGATGGCAAGCCCGCCACCCTGACTGATCAAAAGATCAAGCTCAAGTTTGACAACTGATCACCGTCATAAGAACCCTTGGCAACTGCGCCCATGTTCACTTTGAGCATGGGCGCTTTGCATTTAGGGCACGGCACTGCTGGTTGAATCATCCACAGCAATGAGCGGCTGATTGCAAGCGTGAATCCTTCGCGCGTGTTGTCACTTCTCCCGCAACACTGGCATGGCCTTCATCAACGCCAGCCACGCGCGTTCAGCTTTTGGACCATGCTCATCGAATACCTCACCCAGATGCTTCATTTGGGTTTGCGTCAGTTGTGTTTCCAGTTTTCTGCCGCTGTCTGTCAGCATCAACTTCTTTACGCGTTTGTCGTGCGATGCCACCTGTGTGGTGATCAGCTTCATTTCAATCAACTGACGCAGTGGCGCATTCAGCGCCTGCTTGCTGATACCGAGGATGGCCAGCAGTTCATTCACCGACAAACCGGAATTGCGGCCGACAAAGTACAGGATGCGGTGGTGCATGCGTCCCAGACCGCGCTGCTCAAGAATGCGGTCCGGCTGGGCGGTGAAAGCCCGATAGGCAAAATAGAACTGCTCGATGGCATCGCGCAGTTGCGCTTCACGTTTTTGGTCAACCATGTTGACACTTTAGCCTTACGAGGCTTAGCATGTCGATAGGTCAATAATATTGACATATATTCCGGACTTCTGCCATGCGCCTTTCCTCACGCGTAGCCGATTTGCAGCCTTCACCCATTCGCGAGATTCTCTCGGTTATCTCCCGTCCCGGCATGATCTCGTTTGCCGGCGGCCTGCCTGCGCCGGAAACTTTTGCGCAACTGGACGCCAATATTCCCCGTGATGTTTTGCAGTACGGCGCCAGCGAAGGAGAGCCGGCTCTGCGTGAACGTGTCGCACAGGAACTGCGTTTGCTGGGACTGCAATGCGGTGCTGATCAGGTGTTGATCCTTTCCGGCTCACAACAAGGTATTGACCTCATCGCCAAATTGTTTGTTGATCGTGATACGCCGGTGGCGGTGGAATCACCCACCTATCTGGCTGCACTGCAAGTATTCCGGTTCTTTGGTGCAATGATGTTGCCATTTGATGTCGATGCCTTGCGCGTGGACATGTTTGCTGAAATGTTGCCCGCCTTGGTGTATGCAATACCCACGTTCCAGAATCCAACTGGGCATTGTTATTCGACATCGCAACGTCAAGCGTTGGCCGAAGCCTGCGATCAGGCAAATGTGCCCTTGTTTGAAGATGATCCTTATCGTGATCTGTTCTATGACGCCTGTGATCGCAAACCAGTGTGCTCGTTGCTCAGGCGGAGTGCGTGGATATATCAAAGTTCCTTTTCAAAATCATTTGCGCCGGGAATTCGCCTGGGTTTTCTCGCTGCTTCAAAAGATTTGATTACGCCATTGGTAAGACTCAAGCAGGCCGCTGATCTGCACAGCAATCGCATCAGTCAGTGGTGGGCATTGCAGTATCTTGAGAACCCAGATCGTAAACAACAGCTCAGCAAACTCGCGGCAATCTACAAGGCGAAGCGCGATCACTTCGATAAATTGCTTCATCAATACTTCGGTGATCTTGCAACCTGGCAAACGCCCAGTGGCGGATTGTTCTTCTGGCTTACGCTGAAAAGGAAAATTGATACACGTCAGCTACTGCCATTGGCCATCGAGCAAGATGTAGCCTTCATGCCGGGTGAGCCTTTCTATCCCGAACCTGTTGAAGCCAGCGGCACATTGCGATTGAACTTCAGTCATGCCAGTGCAGAGGAAGCAAGGCGGGGGCTGCAAATTCTGTCAGGATTGATCCGGCAAGCTGTATAGTTTGCCGACAATCAAATGCAAGAGAGCTTAACCAGGAGCTTTCTCACTCACGGTCTTTTCCATCCATGCCTGAATTTCGTTGTTGATCTCCTGTGGCTGACGACCCGCAGCTTCAACAGGTTTACCAACAACAACTTTAATCACGCCAGGTTTTTTCAGCCAGCCACGACGTGGCCAGAAGTAGCCCGCAGTGTGCGCAATAGGAATTATTTTTCTGCCGGTTTCAACCGCCAGTACTGCACCGCTCAATCCATACCGTCTTGTCTCGCCCACTTTCATGCGGGTGCCTTCCGGAAAAATAACAATCCAGCAGCCCGATGCCATGCGTTCCTTGCCTTGCGTAACAACTTGTCGCAAGGCATTGCCGCCACCGGAACGATTGATCGCAATGGGTTGCATCAATCGCAATGCCCAGCCGACGATGGGAATCCACAACAGTTCTCGTTTGAAGACCCATACCTGTTTGGGAAGTATCCAGGCCTGCGCAATGGTTTCCCAGGTGGAAGAATGTTTCCACAGCGCAATGCCGGGTTCAGCAGGGATATTCTCGGTTCCCTCAACTTCGAAACGCAGATTGCAGATCAATTTGAGTAAGGTCAGATTGAGCCATGCCCAGCTGCGCGCAATCGCCCAGCGTCCATCGTAGGGAAGCCACACGCCAATGCACAATTCAATGACACCATATATTGCGGTGACTGCAAAGAAAACTGTCGTGAAGAGGATGGAGCGCAGGAACTGCATGAGGCGAATGAAATCCTTTATCCCGGCAATCGGGACAGATCGGCGACTTGCAGAAAGACGTTGCGCAAGCGTGCCAGTAGTGCAAGACGATTGTTGCGCACCTTTACATCATCTGACATCACCATGACGCCATCGAAGAATTTATCAACAGCGGGGCGCAATAGGGCAAGCCGCGTCAATGCATCCTGATAATTGCGTGCGGCAAACATGGGCGTGGCATCGGTTTCTGCGCTTTGCAATTCCTTGTAGAGATCTTTCTCAGCCGCCTCCTCCAGCAACTTCTTTTCCACTTCGCCACCAATCGCACCATCCACTTTCTTCAGGATGTTGCTGATGCGCTTGTTGGCGGCAGCAAGGCTTTGTGCGTCACTCAGTTTCAAGAAACTATGCAATGCACGCAGGCGTTGATCAAAGTCCAAAGGTGATGCGGGACGATTGGCCAGCACTGCATCAAACATTTCGGTGGTGACATCAAGCGCATTGCCTTCAAGGTAATAACCGCGCAGGCGTTCCATGCTGTATTCATACACTTCGGCAACGGTATCGTTTGCGGCCTTCACCGGCTGGATCGAAACCGCGAAGTTGATGAGTTTCAGCAGATCAATGTTGAGCCTGTTTTCTATGATGATGCGCAACACGCCAATGGCTGCACGCCGCAAGCCGAAAGGATCTTTGGCGCCGGTGGGCTTTTGATCAATGGCAAATACACCGACGATAGTATCCAGTTTGTCGGCCAGCGCCAGCGCCATACCGGTGGTTGTCTTCGGCAAGTCATCACCGGCGCCGCGTGGCAGATAGTGTTCGCTCATGGCGTCGGCCAATTCTGCGCTCTTGCCGTCGGCCAGCGCATAGTAACGACCCATGATGCCCTGCAATTCAGGGAATTCGCCCACCATTGAGGTCAGCAAATCACACTTGCACAGCAATGCAGCTTGTTCAACCAGCGCCAATGATGTTGCCGGATTCGCCGGTAATTGCGGATATATCTGCGCAGCCAGTTGCTTGATGCGCGTTACTTTGTCGAACGTCGAGCCCAGCTTGTTGTGATACACAACTTTCCGCAGTCCGTCGATGTGCGAATCCAGCGGCTTTTTGCGGTCCTGTTCAAAAAAGAACTTCGCATCGGCCAGACGCGGACGCACCACACGTTCGTTGCCTTCGATCACTCGACTGGGATCAGCAGGACAGATGTTGCTGACGATCAGAAATTTATTGGTGAGCTTGCCCGACTTGTCCAGCAGCGGAAAATATTTCTGATTCGCCTTCATGGTGAGAATCAGGCATTCCGGTGGTACCTGCAGAAATTCTTCCTCGAACTTGCACATCAGCACATTGGGGCGTTCCACCAGAGCAGTGACTTCGTCGAGCAATGCATCATCTTCAATGGTTTTCAGTTCTTCCTTGTCTGCAATGGCACGCAATTGTTCAACAATGCTTGCACGTCGCGCAGCAAAACTGGCGATGACTGCACCTTCTGCAGCAAGCTGCGATTCATAACTGTCTGCGTTGTTGATCGTGATGCTGCTGTTTTTTGCTTCAAAACGATGTCCATGCGTTACGTTACTTGACTGCAATCCCAATATGCTCACTGGAACCACATCGGCGCCATGTAAGGCAACGAGTCCATGCGCAGGACGTACAAAGTTGACTGTCGTCCAGCCGTCTGCCAATTGATAACTCATCACCTTGGGGATGGGGAGTTTAGCTAGGCTTTCTTTAATAGCTTTTTGTAGGGCCGCTGATAAAGTACGACCCTCGGTTTGCCGCTCAAGATAAAGAGACTCGGTTTTTCCATCGAGATTCTTAAACAGTCTGGCGCTTATAGAAGGGTTGACATTTGTTGAATCTTCTCCGAACGGTCGCACACCTGTGTCAACGAGCTTGGTACCATTTTCGTCTTTCTCCATAACAGCCCAACCAATTGAGGATAGACCGATATCAAAGCTCATTATTCTCTTTGTAAGAGATGACGTCGGTTTGCCGTTACCATCTAGTGCGACAGACACCGGCATAACCTTATGAACTACGTTTTTGCTTGGGGCTACTGATAAGACATCTCGTACTAACACAGACAGTCTTCTTGGGCTCGCATACCACTCCCACGGTTGAACAAATCCCAAGCTAAGATTTTCGGACCGTTGGATCAAATCACTTTCGGCCAGCGACTGATATACATTGTCAGCAAATACTTCGCCCAATGTCTTGAGTGCCTTTGGCGGCAGCTCTTCAACAAACAGTTCAACCAGAAGATTCTTTGTGCTCATGTCTGTATTCATTAATCAGGCGGCCGTGTTATTCGCGACAGGCTTTTCAAGTTTTGCCAGCACTTCATCCGCCCACTCACGTGGCGCCATTGGAAAGCCCAATCTTGCGCGGCTGTCGAGATAGCTTTGTGCAACACTGCGGGCGAGATTGCGAATGCGGCCGATATACGCAGCGCGTTCGGTCACACTGATGGAACCACGTGCATCCAGCAAATTGAAAGTGTGTGCGGCTTTCAATACCTGCTCATAGGCAGGCAACGCCAGTTGCTGTTCCATCAAATACTTCGCCTGTTTTTCATGCGCGGAAAAGGCATTGAAAAGAAATTCACCATCGCTGTGGGTGAAGTTGTAGGCACTTTGTTCTACTTCGTTCTGATGGAACACATCACCGTACTTCAGACCCGGGGTATAGACCAGATCGAATACATTGTTCACACCCTGCAGGTACATGGCGAGACGTTCCAGTCCGTAAGTGATTTCACCGGTGATGGGCTTGCAGTCGATGCCGCCCACTTGCTGAAAGTAAGTGAACTGCGTGACCTCCATGCCGTTCAACCACACTTCCCAGCCCAGTCCCCATGCGCCCAGCGTGGGATTTTCCCAATCGTCTTCCACAAAGCGAATGTCGTTGGTCTTGAGATCAAAGCCCACGGCTTCAAGCGAGCCCAGATACATGTCAAGAATGTCGGCGGGTGCGGGCTTCAACACCACCTGGAATTGATAGTAATGCTGCAAGCGATTGGGATTTTCACCATAGCGGCCGTCCTTGGGACGACGGCTGGGTTGCACGTACGCAGCTTTCCAGGGCTCCGGTCCGATGGCACGCAGGAAGGTGGCGGTATGGCTGGTGCCCGCACCGACTTCCATATCGTAGGGCTGCAAAATGGCACAGCCACGCGCTGCCCAATAGCCTTGCAGGGCAAGAATCAGGTCCTGAAAACTTGGGGGTGTTCGTGTGTGGGCGGTCATGGAACTAAAGCCATCTCTCGAAGCGGTGCTCGAATGCAAAGCGGGAAGTATAGCTGAGAGGGCCCAATTATCGTGTTGTTGCATCCTGATTGAATGAAATTGTTCGTCGGTGGTGCGAGTTGTGCTCATCTGTGCGCCGGGATGGTGCTACCATTCCACTAATCCCAACGGCGAGGCAAGCAAACACAAGCGATTGCGCAACCGCAGTGCGCTGGCATGCTTCCTGCACCCTTGTGATCTCACTGTTATACCTCGGATTGGCGACGGGCAATCAGAGGTTTAATTCAAATGCATCCGTCGAACTTTTCCGGAGGAGTTCTTCATGACAAGCGGCGCTGACGTACTCAGCTTAATTAAAGACAAGGAACTGAAATATGTGGATCTGCGATTCACAGATACGCGCGGCAAGGAGCAGCACGTAACAGTTCCTGCAAAGCAGGTGGATGCGAAATTTTTCACCGATGGCAAGATGTTCGACGGTTCGTCGATTGCAGGCTGGAAGGGCATTAACGAGTCGGACATGATCCTGATGCCGGATGCCGCCACTGCCGTGGTTGATCCTTTCTTCGATGATCCCACGCTCATCATCCGTTGCGATGTGCTGGAACCTTCCACCATGCAGGGTTATGAACGCGATCCACGTTCCATCGCCAAGCGCGCACAGGCTTATCTCAAGTCCACCGGCATTGCCGACGGTGCATTGTTCGGGCCAGAAAACGAATTCTTCATTTTCGACAGCGTGCGCTGGAACAGCGAAATGCGCGGTTGCAGCTACGAAATCGATTCGGGACAAGGCGCGTGGAACTCCAACACCGATTATCCCGAAGGCAACATGGGCCATCGTCCCGGCATCAAGGGCGGTTACTTTCCCGTGCCGCCAGTTGATGCGTATCAGAACATCCGTTCGGCCATGTGCAACATGCTCGAAGAAATGGGCCTCACCGTTGAAGTGCATCACCACGAAGTGGCAACGGGCGGCCAGTGCGAAATCGGCGTCGGTGCCGGTGGTCTGGTGAAGAAGGCCGATGAAGTGCAGATCCTCAAGTACGTCGTGCACAACGTTGCACACCTGCATGGCAAGACCGCAACCTTCATGCCGAAACCGCTGGTGGGTGACAATGGTTCAGGCATGCACGTGCACCAGTCGCTGCAGAAGGAAGGCGTTGCGCTGTTTGCCGGCGACAAGTACGGCGGTTTGTCTGAAACCGCGTTGTACTACATTGGTGGCATCATCAAGCACGCCAAGGCGATCAATGCCTTTACCAACGCAGGCACCAACAGCTACAAGCGTCTGGTTCCCGGTTTTGAAGCTCCGGTAATGCTGGCTTACTCTGCCCGTAATCGTTCTGCTTCCATCCGTATTCCATGGGTTGCAAATCCGAAGGCACGCCGCATTGAAGTGCGCTTCCCTGACTCTTCAGCCAATCCATACTTTGCATTCACTGCAATGATGATGGCTGGTCTCGATGGCATCCAGAACAAGATTCATCCCGGCGAACCTGCCGACAAGGACTTGTACGATCTGGAGCCGGAAGAAGCGAAGAGCATTCCGCAGGTATGCCATTCACTCGACATGGCACTGGAACATCTCAACAAGGATCGTGAGTTCCTGACCCGCGGTGGTGTATTCACCAACGATGTGATCGACGCCTACATTGCGTTGAAGATGCAGGAAGTCACGCGCTTCCGCATGGCAACGCATCCTGTTGAGTTGGACATGTACTACAGCTGTTAATGTCCGGGGCCGGGCTGCATCCTCCGGTGCAGTCCGGCCTGATTTCGCGCAGATGTGTCAGTCGTACGGCATCTACAGCGCAGGTTTTTGGAACGACAACCGGGATCACGAGCCATCATTCATGTTGCCCTCCATGCACGCTCCAGCCATGAATCCCGTTGAACATGGAAGCCCCTGTTCATGGTAGCGGTACTGATGCCACGGCTTAAGCCCATGACAGATCTGGCGCGCATACTTGATCATCTCAATACCAGTATTCTGCTGGTGGATCGGCACCAGACAGTGCACTACCTGAATGTTGCAGCGGAAACGCTGTTTGGTCTCAGCCGCAACCAGATTCTGGGGCGGGCGCTTGCCGAGTTGTCGCGCAATTCTGCGGAGCTGTCGGACATTGTTCAGCGTGCCATTGATACCTGGCAACCTTATGCACGCCGTGAATTGCACGTGCAATGGATCAGCGGCAGTGAAGAACTGATTGTCGATTGCTCGGTGTCTCCGTTTGAAGATGGCGAATCCGGTCCCGGAGTGCTGATCGAAATCAGCGATGCCACACAGCATCAGCGCATTTCGCGTGAAACTGCATTGATCAATCAGGTGGGCGGCAGCCGGTTGATGATTCGCCAGCTTGCGCATGAAATAAAAAATCCACTGGGTGGTCTGCGCGGCGCAGCGCAATTGCTGGATCGCCAGCTTCATGATGCAAGCATGCGTGAATACACTTCCATCATCATCAGCGAAGCTGATCGTCTCAAGGCACTGGTGGATTCACTGCTTGGTCCGGGACATACACCGCAAAAAGAAGCCATCAACATTCACGAAATTTTGCAGCATGTGCGTCAGTTGTTGATGGCCGATGCGCCGCAGGGCATTACCGTTGATCGTGATTACGATCCCAGCCTGCCGCCGATCAACATGGATCGCAATCAGATGATTCAGGCGATGCTGAATCTTGGCCGCAATGCCATACAGGCAATGAAGTCTTCAGGCAGATTGATATTGCGCACGCGCGTCATCACCGGTGTCAGCATCGGTACACGACGTTATCGACTGGTTGCCAGCGTGCAGTTTGAGGACAACGGTCCCGGCGTGCCGGCACAGTTGCAGGATACGTTGTTCTATCCCTTTGTTACCGGGCGTTCCGATGGCACAGGATTGGGACTCGCCATCGCACAGGATCTGGTCAGCCGCCATGGCGGCTTGATTGAGTTTGAAAGCCGTCCTGGCAAAACCGTTTTCACCTTGTTACTTCCATTCAACACAGATGATACAGATGTCAAAACCGCTTAATGTTTGGCTTGTGGATGACGATGCATCAATACGCTGGGTATTGGAGCGTGCATTGAAACAGGGTGGCATGGTGCCCACTGCATTTGAACAGGCCGACGCTGCATTGTCTGCATTGCGCCGTGGACGTCCCGATGTATTGATGACTGACATTCGCATGCCGGGCCGCAGTGGTCTTGAGTTGTTGACCATGATTCGCGATTCACAACCCGAGTTGCCGGTGATCGTGATGACGGCGCACTCCGATCTCGATAGCGCCGTATCCGCATATCAAGGCGGTGCGTTTGAATACTTGCCCAAACCGTTTGACATTGATCAGGCAGTGGATCTGGTACGTCGCGCTGCCAATCAAAAACAGCTTGCTGATGAACCGGTGGTTGAGCCACGCCAGATTCCCGAAATGCTGGGACATGCGCCTGCCATGCAGGAAGTGTTTCGCGCTATCGGGCGCTTGTCGCGTTCCAGCATGACGGTGCTCATCAACGGTGAATCCGGCACCGGCAAGGAACTGGTCGCACGTGCATTGCATCGTCACAGCCCGCGCGCCAACAAGGCTTTTATTGCGTTGAATACCTCGGCATTCACTGCTGACCTGCTTGAATCCGAATTGTTCGGTCATGAGAAAGGTTCATTTACCGGTGCTGACGCACAGCGTCGCGGGCGCTTTGAACAGGCTGATGGCGGCACCTTGTTTCTCGACGAGATCGGCGACATGTCACCACAATTGCAAACGCGCCTGTTGCGCGTACTCGCAGAAGGTGAGTTCTATCGCGTGGGCGGTCAAGTGCCGGTGCGCGTCGATGTGCGCGTCATTGCAGCAACTCACCAGGACTTGTCCGAGCGTGTCAAACAGGGATTGTTCCGTGAAGACCTGTTGCATCGTCTGAATGTCATTCGCATTGAAGTGCCGCCACTGCGTGCACGTCGTGATGACATACCGGAGCTGTTGCATTTCTATCTGAGTTCGGCAGCGACGGAGCTGGGCGTGGAACCCAAGCTGCTCACCAAGGAAGCCGAAGTTGCGCTGACCAACTATGACTGGCCGGGTAATGTGCGTCAGTTGGTGAATGCATGCAGGCGCTTGACTGTCAGTGCGCCGGGGCGTGAGATCAAGGTGGCCGATATTCCGCTTGATCTTGGCGGCTCAGTGAATGCATCTGCCTTGCAGGAAGAGTGGGCACGGCAATTAACCGCGTGGGCGGAGAAACGCTTGGCCACCGGCGGCGAACCCTTGTTGAATGATGCCATGCCCGAATTTGAACGCACACTTATTCGTGTGGCATTACGCAAGACCGAAGGCGGCCGTCAGGAGGCTGCCAAACTGCTGGGCTGGGGACGCAACACACTCACGCGCAAGTTGAAAGAACTGGGCATGGATGATGAGTGATCATCATTCCTTGCAAGTCAATAATGTCAGGCGCAGTAATTCCGAGACAGGTTCCAATCAAAGCATCAAGGTATCTTCATACAGTCCAACATATTCCTTCGCTTGCTTTTCCCACGAAAAATTCGCTGCCATGCCATTGCGCACAATGTGATGCCATGTTGATTTGTCCTTGAACAGATCAAGCGCGGTGTTTACTGCCCAGATGACGGCGGGCGCATCATAGTGATCGAACACAATGCCGGTGCCGGATTCTCCATCCCATAGTTGCACCGAATCGGCAAGGCCGCCAGTCTTGCGCACAATGGGCACGGTGCCGTATTTAAGGCTGTACATTTGATTCAGGCCGCACGGTTCATACAGCGATGGCATCAGGAACATGTCGCTGCCTGCTTCAATGAGATGCGCCAGCGGTTCGTCGTAGCCATGTACAAAATACACGCGATCCGGAAACTGTGCTGCCAGTCCGCGGAAGAATTCCACATACTGTGCCTCACCACTGCCCAGCACACACAATGCAAAGTCGCGTGTGGTCAGCAATTGCGGCAGGCTGGGCATCAGAATGTCGATGCCTTTTTGCACAGCCAATCGTGATACCAGCCCGATGACCGGTGTGTTGATATCTATATGCAGATCGCCGCGTGCCAGCAGCGCCTGTTTGCATTGCTGCTTGCCCTGCATTGAATGCATGCCGTATTGCGCGGGCAGAAGATCATCGGTTTCGGGATTCCAACTGTCGTAATCCACGCCATTCAATATGCCCGTAACTCCACGCGTGCGTTCACGCAACGAATTGTCCATACCGTATCCGCCTTCCGGCGTGCAGATTTCCTTTGCATAGGTCGGGCTCACGGTGCACACGCTGTGCGCATGACGAATGCCTTCACGCATCCAGTTGATATGACCTGCGGCAAGATCGGGTGAATGCATGTGCGCAACGATGTCACCAATGCCGATATCGCCGAGAGTATGCGCACCGAACTGACCCTGGTAGCCAATGTTGTGAATGCTGAACACTGAGTGAGTGCGCTGAAACAGACGATCCCAGCCATAACTGGTTCTGATCATCAAGGGCAGCAGCGCCGTGTGCCAGTCGTTGCAATGAATGATGTCCGGCGCAAATTGCATGCGTTGACATGACTCCAGCACCGCACGTTGCAACAAGAGAAAGCGGCGGTGTTCATCGGCATCGTAGGTGTACAAGGCAGCACGCGAATACAGCGCCGGGCAGTCCACCAGAAACACATCCAGTGTCGAATCCGGCAGCCGGGTGCTCAGCAATGAAAATTCATAATGATGTTGTCCCAGCAGCAAGCCGACATGCTGAATGGAATCCACCGGCTTGATGTTGTAATGCTTGCCAGCAATGCTGGCGTAAAACGGCATGAACAGCCGGACTTCGTGACCCAGTGCATGCAATGCCCGTGGCAATGCGGCAGCAACATCGGCCAAGCCGCCGGTTTTGGCAAAGGGAGTAATTTCGGAAGCAACAAATGTTATTTTCATTCTTGATACTGAATCATTAGAAACCATCTGACCTGTCAATCACGGCAGCGGCGTTCCTGAAAAGCGGTCAATAAGCGCGTTGCCATTATGGGTATTTCGCGAGGCCGCAAGTCTATCAAAACCATCGCAAGATTCGGGTGGCTTTTGCAGACTGTTCGCGTCATCCTTGTCTTATGAATAATGCAGCAACTGATAACACGCCGTTGTTGAACGACGCTGACTATGCCCGCATTGAGCGGGCCATCGTCTATATTCACCGGCATTTTCGCGATCAGCCCTCGCTGGAAACCATTGCGTCGCAGGTCGATCTCAGTCCTGCGCATTTCAATCGTCTGTTTGCACGCTGGGCTGGCGTTACACCAAAGCAGTTTGTACAACGCCTGACGCTGGATGCCGCCAAGCAGCCACTGGCTGAAGCGCATTCGGTGATGCGCGCCGCGCTGGAAGCGGGGCTTTCCGGTCCCGGCCGCTTGCACGATCTGTTCATCACGCTGGAAGCGATTACACCCGGTGAATTCAAATCACGCGGCGAAGGATTGCATTTTCAGTATGGTGTTGCCGAATCGCCATTTGGCGTATGCGCGCTGATCTGGAATGATCGCGGCGTGATGCAGCTTGACTTTGTGGACTGCGTGCCCGTTGAGCAACGCATGCAACACTTGAAGGCACAGTGGCCATCGGCAACATGGCAGCGTGATGACGAAGGTGCGATGAGGTACATGCATGGCCTGTGGCGCTGGCATCAACAGCCAGTGCAATCTCTGCGCGTGCAAGTTCGTGGCACCAACTTCCAGTTGCAGGTGTGGCGCGCGTTGCTCAAGCTGGGACAAAACGGCTTTACCCACTATGGTGAATTGGCATCGCAACTGCATCAACCCAATGCAGCCCGGGCCATCGGCAATGCAGTGGGCGCCAATCCTGTTCCATGGCTGATCCCGTGTCATCGTGTGTTGCGTGCCAATGGCGGACTGGGCGGTTACAGCGGCGGCCTGGAACGCAAGAAAGTCATTTTGTCGTGGGAGTATGCAAGGAATGCGATTCAATGATGTGTGGATTGCTCTGCTCGCAACCAGTACATCTCTTGAACAAGTTTATGCCAGCCACATGCAGGGATTTAGTAACGCCAATCGGGGCAATGAGTCATTCCCGTATAAGCGGTAATCCAGTAGAATTAAAATCATCTTAATTTCGTTCCGCATGTGTTCAAGCAATTAATGGCTGGATAACCGCTTAAGCGGGAGTGACTTCTGGCGTCTACGAAGTCAAGCCGGAGAATTTGAGCTAACCGTGTTCAATAACTTGTGAATAACACTTCTTCCAAACCAAACTTCATCGACGCATGGCTCGAAACACAAAAGAGCTGGCTGGGCCGCTGGCAGGCGACGGCGATGGAGCAGCGTGTGGATGCCATGCGTGCCGGCATGGAAACATGGCGGCAACAATTTGATCCAGCCAATCCTTCCGCAGCCACGCTCAACGTGGCGCATAGCTTTCAGACCCTGTTGCAATCTTGCATGATGCAAGCTGGTACACAGTCATCGGCGTTGGGTGAGGCGCAAAATCCTCTGGCTGAACTGATGCAGACATTTCCGCTTGGCGCTGCACGCGAACGTCAACTGGAATGGCAGGCGTATCTCAAGGCGCTTGGTGAGTATCAACACCGTGCAACACAATTGATGCAACAGTTTGTCAATGTGCTTGCACAATCATTGCAACAAGTGCCCATTGAAGTCGAACGCAGGCAACACTCGAATAACCCAGTCCAATCCATGCGCGAGCTCTATGATCTGTGGATTGAATGCGGCGAGCAGTGTTTTGCATCGGTGGCCAGGGAGGAAGCCTTTGTCACAGCCCAGGCGGCGCATACCAACGCACTCAGTCAATTAAGACTTGCAGAACGTGCCTTGCTGGAACGCTGGTTGCAGCAATATGACCTGCCAACGCGATCAGAACTCAATTCATTACATCAGAAAGTGCGCAGCATGAGCGAACGCATCGCGGAGCTGGAAGCACGGCTTGGCGCTAAAAAGAAATCGACGCGTAACAAAAATAAGTCGTGAACATGCAGGTATGGGAAATCACTATATGCTGAATATGATGATTGGTCAGATGACAGACCTGCCGTCATTCCCGTTTTCACGGGGATGATGAAAGGTGAAGCGCGATATGAATGATCTCAATTTCAATCCCGAAAAATTGCGCGCCGAAGCGGCAATGTGGCAGCAGCAGTCAAAAGAATTATTGCAACAACTCGGCGCCATGCATGACATTGATGTAGGCACTGCACCGAAGGAAGCCGTTTACGCAGAGGACAAGCTGAAGCTGTATCGATATCGCAGCAACCGCGCTTCTGATGTCTCCTCGCCCCTTGCGGGAGAGGGGCCGGGGGTGAGGGGTGATGCTCAACGCAATAGCGCACCTAACACGATTGGTCCCGCGGTATTGATCGTCTACGCACTGGTCAACCGGCCTTACATGCTGGACCTGCAACCGGATCGTTCCATGATTCGTGGTTTGCTGGAACAAGGGCTGGATGTGTTCCTGATTGACTGGGGCTGTCCCGATGGTGCTGATCGCTACCTGGAATTCACCGACTATGTGAATCGTTACATCCTCAACTGCGTAAACAAGGTGTGTGAGTTGCGCAACGAATCGCAAGTCAATCTGCTGGGCGTATGTCAGGGCGGAACATTGAGCACCTGCTTCACTGCATTGCATCCGGAGCTGGTGAAGAATCTCATCACCATGGTGGCGCCGATAGATTTCCAGACAGAGAATGATCTGCTGTCGCGCTGGTTGAAAAATATCGACATTGATGCTCTGGTTGCAGCCTCCGGCAATATCTCCGGAGAATTTCTCAATGCAGCCTTTGTCAACATGATGCCGTTCCGTTTGCAGTCGCAGAAGTATGTTTCATTGCTTGATATTGCACACGATCATCATAAGCTGGAAAACTTCATGCGCATGGAAAAGTGGATCTTTGACAGTCCCGCGCAAGCGGGCGCCATGTTCCGGCAGTTTGTACAATGGCTGTATCAGCAAAACAGATTGATCAAGAATGAATTGCTGCTTGGTGGCAAAAGGGTCGCTCTCAAGAACATTACCCAGCCCGTGCTCAACGTCTACGCCACGCAGGATCATCTGGTGCCGCCTGCGGCCTCCACCTGTTTGCAGAAATATGCAGGTTCAAAGGACTACACGGAATTTGCTTTTGAAGGCGGCCACATAGGCATTTATGTCAGCGGCAAGGCAAAGCAGGTGCCCATTGAAATTGCGCAGTGGTTGAAGGATCGGACATAAAAAGCCTGGATTTCCGAGGGGTCAAGTATTTGATATACTCGTCACCGCTGTATATCCAAGCGGTGACCATCATGCAAGTTTCAAAGTGGGGCAATAGTCTGGCGATTCGCCTTCCTGCGGCAGTCATTGAAGCGTTGCAGCTCAAAGAAGGCGATCAGGTGGAGATTCAGGTGGCCGGAAAAAAGACGTTTGCACTAAACAAGGCGCCCGGAAACCGCGAACTGCTGGCGCGGCTTCACAAGTATCGTGGACGTATGCCTGCCTCGTTCAAGTTCGACCGGCTCAAGGCGCATGAACGCCGCTGATTCTTTCTTCGATACCAGCGTTCTGTTGTACTTGTTGTCAAAGGACGCGGTTAGAGCTGATCGTGTTGAAGCGCTGCTTGTGAAACGCGGCGTCATCAGCGTGCAGGTGCTGAACGAGTTTACGGCAGTGGCGACCAGAAAATTCAAGATGCCGCTGGCAGAGGTGAGGGAAATTCTGGAGACCATCCGTTCGCTATGCCGTGTGGAACCGGTCACGGTGGAGACGCACGACAGGGGCCTTGTCATCATCAAGCGTTACCGCTTTGCGCTTTACGATTCAATGCTGGTTGCCGCCGCGTTGATTGCAGGTTGCAGGACGTTGTACTCTGAAGATCTGCAACATGGACAAGTGATTGACCGCCAGTTGCGAATCTCCAATCCATTTGCGGATCGCTGATTGAAGCGGCAGTATGACGGGCCGGAATGATTCACGTTCATGAGTTGCAGGCTTGATTTCCGGCGAAGTAAACCTTAAAGCATTCAATGGTAACTCGGTCAATGCCATCCAATCGTATAGTCACTGCCGCTTCCATCACCGTCATTATCGCTGCTATTGCTCTTGGCGCCGGCGCATGGTTCTATCATCAGCAAGCGGTTGAGCTGAAAGCGCGCAATGCAGGACTTCAGCAAACCAAGCTGGCGCTGGATCGATCCACGCAACAAGCGCGTGAACAGCTGCAGGCACTGAATGACGGAATAAAAAGCGGTGAGCAACATCAGCAGAGTCAGCAACAACTTTCACTACGGGCTGCTCATCTTGCTAATGGATTCGACGCTGCGGGCAGTGTGAAGACGGCCGTGGCCGAATACTTCATGACTTACGGCAAGTGGCCAACATCAAACAGGGAGGCAGGCATTTCCGATCCCGGCAGTTACAAAGCCGATAACTTGTCGGCCATTACAGTACTGCCCGATGGCAGGATACGGATGACCTTTGTTGACAATGGCAAGCAACAGCAGGTTTGGTTACATGGTTTGGTGAATAAGGCCATGCAAGTACTATGGAAGTGCACAACGCCGGACATTGCTGATATTGCGAAGCTGATTCCAGCGTGTGCTTATGGTGCGAAATGAATTGAGCGTCTTGCCTTAGCGATGCGCCGCATGAATATCAACATTACCTCCAGAGGTATCTGCGCGCACGCGTGCACCACCGCGATTGATCCTGCCTTCTGCATGTGTGCGGTCCTGCCTGCTGGCATCGAATGAAAGACCGTTGATACTTACGTTGCCGCCACTGGTATCGGCGTCCAGGTCGTAGTTGCCAGCGGCATCCAGACCGATGCTGATGTTGCCGCCGGAGGTATCGGCGTTTATATCAACAACGTCAGGTCCGACATAACCAATCTGGATGGATCCACCCGACGTATCGGCATGCAGTTGCTGCAACACACGATCCACGGTGATGCCGCCACCGGAAGTATCCAGATCGAGCTTGCCGGTTGCGCCAGTGATTGAGATGGGTCCACCCGACGTGTGGACGTGAACTTCCCCTTGTACTTCACCATCGACGTTGATCGGGCCGCCGCTGGTGTCCAGATCAAGGTCAACAGCGGTTGGAACAATCAAATTCACTCTGAAGTGCACACCGTTATCGCTGTGCCACCATGACCAACTGCCGCCGTGGTCTCCGTCGTGAAGTACAACGCGAATTTGTTGCCCTTTCTGTTCGATGATGGGTTGCGCTTTGGCGATCAACTCATCAAGCTCCTTTTCA
The DNA here is from genome assembly GCA_035548495.1 of Steroidobacteraceae bacterium. Classification (GTDB taxonomy): domain Bacteria; phylum Pseudomonadota; class Gammaproteobacteria; order Steroidobacterales; family Steroidobacteraceae; genus CAILZL01. The sequence continues at coordinate 10,334 of DASZSV010000053.1, read as the reverse complement.
GAACTGGCATTCGCCACGGCCACCAATTCGACATGAACTTTTCCCGCAGCACCTGCTTTTACGTTGATCGGGCCGCCATTTATCTTTACGTTGACATGCGCGCCGGGCATGACTGAATAATCTTCAACACGGGTTCGGGTAGTGTTGGCAGAAGCATTGGCGGCGGTTGCCAGAACAAGTGTCAGCGTCAGCAAAGATTTGTAGAACATGTGATTCCCCTGCGCAGTAGTCAATGGCTGTAAAACATACGCCCGTCTTCAAGTCAGGCTATAGCCAAAACACGGTTCAAGGGGATTTGTTGCAACAAAGCACACCACCGTGTTCCGCGGTTAATTGCTCGCTCCTCTTACAGGCCAATCGCGAAGATCGTGATCAAAAGGCGCTGGCGCGGTTTACAAGTCACATGAAGAGGTGTATTGGGAAAAAAGGAAGACTTGACCAATTGGCGTTTCGTCATTCCCGCGAAAGCGGGAATCCAGTTAAAACAATCTCTTACCGGATACCTGCGTTCGCGAACATGACATTGATCAGAGGTTCTCTAGATAGATGTCGATAAGCTGACACTCCTTTACTAGTGTTGTGTCGATCCGGTGTTGTTTGTCGGCGGAGTAGCAATCGACTATTGGTGGGGAGAGCGGCGGCAACTGGATAGCGTCGAATAGTATCTTAGGGAAACCCATGAGGCTCGTTTGGAAGTCATCTGGTATGTCTCGCATAGCAGCTTCATGAGTTCGCGGCATTCAAGGTGTCTATGAACGCTGAGCGAACTGATACATCGAGACAGTAGCAAGTTTTAACACGTTATTGGCAATGACAGACCCGAATAGTGGCTATACGCATAAGGCTTATAAGCCACTATTTCTGGATGGTGTCAAATCAGCATGTAACTTTTCTTTCGTTCGATAAGCGGTATGAATGTGCAATAGCTTTCTCTTTCCGCGATGGAACGAGAGATGCAAGAAAATAGCAGCGCAGCAACTCAGCAACATTCAGCAATACTCAAGGCACAACCGTCGTAAACAAATACGCCGCAAAGATCACCAAATGCACAGTGCCCTGTAAGACAGTCGTCCGGCCCGTACCAAGTGACAAGGTGGATACAAACAACGATAACACCAGCAACACGGTGGCCTTGGCATCCAGTCCCAATGTTAATGTCCAGCCGGTCATCAATGAGACAATGGCGACAGCGGGGATGGTTAACCCAATGCTGGCGAGTGCCGAACCCAATGCCAGATTAAGGCTGGTTTGCAGTCGATTGTGGCGTGCGGCGCGTACTGCGGCGAAACCTTCCGGCAGCAACACCATGGCAGCGATGATGATGCCGACCAGTGTCTTGGGTGCACCGGCATTTTCCACGATACTTTCTACCATTGGTGCCAGCGACTTGGCGAGCAACACCACTGCGCCGAGGCTGATCAACAACAACATCGCGCTGATCAATGCAGCCGTGTTACTTGGTGGTGGAGCATGCGGCTCTTCGCTCTCATCTTTTTTATTCTTATCCTCTTTATGGTCCCGGGTATCTTTACTTTGTTTCTTTTCCTTGGGCGCTTCTGTAACCGCAGGCAAAAAATAATCACGATGCCGTATGGTCTGCACCAGTACAAAGGTTCCATACAACACCACTGACACAATCGCGACAAAACCCAACTGGCTTGAACTGTAGAATGGTCCAGATAATGTAGTGGTGTAGTTGGGCAGCACCAGCGTCAGTCCGGCAATGGCAGCCAGTGTCGCCAGTGACGCGCTGACTCCACGCTGTCCAAAAGACTGCTCATGAAATCGTGTGCCGCCCACCAGCAGACACAAACCGACAATGCCGTTGAGAATGATCATGATGGCGGCAAACACCGTATCGCGGGCCAGTGCCGTTGTTTCCTCGCCACTGTTCAACATCAACGAAACAATCAGTGCCACTTCAATCACCGTCACTGCAACGGCGAGCACCAGTGTGCCAAAAGGTTCGCCAACACGATGCGCAACCACCTCGGCATGATGCACGGCACACAGCACGCCGGTTAGCAACGCGATACCCAGCAGTAAGGTATACACATTGCCATTCATACCGAATGCCGCGCCTGCCAGTAACAGCCAGCAGATGATCGGCACAATTACAGACCACGCCGGAATGGGTGAGGCGGTTTTCATTTTGGTGTAGTTCTAATTAAGACGACACGTTTTACGGGTTGGTTTTATGCGATGGGGCGATCATAGCACTCATCTTGCAAATGAGTGCTTTACCAGTCATGAAGGGTCCGGCAAATTTATCAGTCTCGCGAAAACTCTCTCGCCTTCTCCCTGGCCCTCCCCATCAAAGGGGAGGGAACAGGAGGCTATTCAACCTCGCCACCCATGATCGATTCCAGACTGGGCGCAAACAATTTATACATCACCGGTGTGACTAATCTTGCCAGCAGGGTTGAGGTAATCAAGCCACCAATGATCACCCAGGCCAGGGGTGAATAAATACCCGTATTTTCCAGCGCCAATGGCAACAGGCCGCCAATGGCCGTTGCTGACGTCAATAAAATGGGGAAGAAACGAATCTCACCGGCGCGTTCAATCGCCTCATCCAGTGCAACACCCTGACGTCGCAATTGATTGGTGAAATCCACCAGCAAAATCGAATTCTTGATTTCAATGCCAATCAGGCCAATGAAGCCGATACTCGCAGTGAATGAAATATCATTGCCGGTAAGCAACAACATCAATAAACCGCCCATTACGCCCAAGGGTACGACTGTCAACACAATCAAGGTACTCTTGAAATTACCGAACTCCAACACCAGCACGGCGAACACACCGAAGATGGCAATGATGATGGCGGTGCCAATGCCGGAGAAACTCTCCGCGCTGGAAGCGGCTTCACCACCCAGTGCATAGTGATAACCCGGCGGCCAGCGAAAGGCACTCAAACGTTTGACAACCGCCTGTGTGACTTTGCCGACGTTTTCACCACGCAATACCTGTGCGTCGATGACTACCGCGCGTTCACGGCTGAAACGCTGAATGAGTATCGGTGCGCTTTCAAATTGCAATGAAGCAAGTTGCGACAACGGCAGACTCTGTCCGGTAACGGTGGGCACGCGTATCTGCCGCAGCGTATCCAGATTGGCGCGATCACCCACCGGCACACGCATCATGATGTCGTATTGTTCACCATCGGTATCGCGATACTTGCCGGCAGGAATGCCGCTCACGGCCATGCGCACTGCGCGATCAAATTCCACGGTGGGCACGCCCAGCAAATTGGCTTTGTCATGATCCACATTCAATCGCAGGTTGGTGCGTGAAACGCGCATAGCGTTGTTCACATCGCGTGTGCCCGGTGTGGATTTCACCACGGCTTCCACTTCATGACTGAGTTTCTCCAGCACATCCAGGTCCGGTCCCAGCACGCGCACGGAAATCGGTGCAGAAATCGGAATGCCATTGACGAATTCCTTTACCGTGATGTGCGCGTTGGGATAGTGGTCAAGACGGCTGCGCAATTCGTCCAGCAGGGCTGGCGTATGGCGCGGACTGTAGTGATTCAACTGCACATAGATTTCCGCAAAATTTGCCGAGTATTCCACGGGAATATGGTTGTAATAGATTTGCGGATTGCCATGACCAACATTCGAAAAGTAATCCTTGATGTCGGGTGTTTTCTTCAACTGCGCTTCGACAAAATCCAGTGCCTTCACTGTTTCTGCAAAGCTGCTGCCATTGGGTGTGGAGATGTCGATGAGAAAGCGCGGTGTATCCGCTTTGGGAAACAGGCTTGATCCCAGTATCGGCACAATGATCATCGACAGAATGATCGAACCGCCAATCGCCACCCATGCAGTGGTTCGCGGCTTGCGCAATGCTGCATGCAATGCCGGTTGATAGTAACGATGAATGCCGCCCATCACCGCACGCAGCAGTGTGCTTTCCTCGTTGCTGTGCTCCCCTTTGTCTTTCAGCATCTGGCTGGCGAGAAAAGGAATCACAAACAGCGCCACAATCAATGAGCCCAGTACTGTTGCGACAATGGAGGTCGGCAATACGCGAATGAATTTGCCCGCATCACCCGGCAACATCAGCAACGGCAGAAAGGCAAAGATCAATGTCGCCGTACAACCAATGATGGCTTCAAAAATCTGTTCGGTTGCTAGCAACGCGGCTTTGATACGCGAATGACCCTCGCGCAGATGGCGTGCAATGTTTTCCACCACCACAATCGAATCATCGACCAGCAAACCCAGCGCCACCACGAAACCGGCAATGGAAATCTGATTGAGCGAGTAACCGACGAAGTACAGCACGGCCAATCCGAACGCGAGTGACAGTGGAACCGAGATCATCACAATACCCGCAGCACGCAATCCCAGTGGCAATAGCGTGATCAACACCAGTGCCACGGCAATGCCGAAGTCGCGATACAGGCTGTTCAAACGATGTGCGACGTTGTCCGCCTGACTGAAGCCCCACTCCAGTTTGATGTTGGAGGGCACGCTGGGACGGAAGGCATCAATGGCATCACCAATACGCTTTGCAGTCTTGAGTATATTTTGTCCGTCCTGCTGTTGTGCGGTGACAAACACCGCGCGCTTGCCGTTGTAACGTGCAATGTAACTCAGCGGCGCATTGTCCCAGCGTACATCGGCAATGTCTTTAACCCGCGTCAGTTGTCCACGGCGCGATGCCACGATGGTATCGCGCACGTCTTCAACGGAACGAAAACTGTCCGACGTTTTCAGGCTGAATGTACGTGCGCCAAGATCAATGAATCCCGCGGGGATGGCGGCGTTTTCGCTTTGCAGGGCATTGCTCACTTCGGCGGGCGTGATCTTCAATTCAGCCATGCGCGCCAGATTCAATGCCACACGCAGTTCGCGCGCGGGATATCCCCAGGTTTCTGCGGTACGCACACCCGGCACTGTTTTCAACGTATCGGACAAACGTCGCGCCGTGTCTTCCAGTTCACTGTACGGTGCTTCATCCGACACCAACGCAATTTGCACAATGTTGACAAACCCCGGGCTCCACTTGCGCACGTTGATGGTGGCCGTGTTGGGCGGCAGGCTGTCACGCACGGCGCCGACTTCGCGTGTGACTTCATCGTATTTTTTGTCAGGATCGGAATGCACGCCGAACTGGATGAAGATGACGCTGACACCATCGACAACATTGGTTTCCAGTTTGAACACGTCATCCAGCGCAGCAAGGCGATCTTCAATCGGTTTGACAATCTGTCTTTCTATTTCCTTGGGATCGGCGCCGGGATAAATGGTGGTGATGGAATACGCAGCAGAACGGAAGAATGGATCTTCTTCACGCGGAATGGTGTTGAATGCAAACCAGCCGATGGCCACCAGACACAGAAAGGCAACCAGTGTGAACTGATAGCGGCGAATCGGAAATTCCAGCAGTTTCATGTGTGCTCCGCTTTATTGCGCCTGCACGCTGACATGTTCGCCATCACTGAGATACAGTGCGCCATCGGTGATGACTTGATCACCCGCCTGTATGCCGCTGCTCAGCGCCACCTGATCACGCGAGAAAAAAGCCACGGTGACTTCACGACGCCGGGCCACGTCCTGACCATTTTCATGCGACAGCACAAACAGATCGGCGCGGCGGCCCACGCCGGACACCACTGCGCCGGTGGGGACATACAGCAACGACTGTGTGCTGGCCTGATCCGGTTGAATGCTGACCTGTGCGATCAGGCCGCTTGCCAGTGTTTCATTGACATTCTTCAAATGCACTTCAACAGGAAACAATCCATTCTCGATTTGTGCAGCGCCACCGATTTCACTGAGATAGCCGGAAAACTTTTTGCCGCCAAATGCATCCAGTTGCACGGTGGCGGCATCACCCACGTGCAATTGCACGGCATCGCGATCCGACAGGGCGCTGCGCACGACAAAGCCCTTGTTACTGGCGCCAAGCACAAGGACGGGTTGTGCAGGTGCAACCAGTTCATGTTCTTCGGCAAGCTTGCGCAGAATGGTGCCCGCTGCGGGAGCCACAATGCGCGCATGTTCCTGATTGAATTCTGCGGCTTGCAGTTGTGCAGCAGCGACCTTGGCCTGTGTGCGCAAGTCCTGCAATTGAGCGAGTGGAATCACCTGATCGGCGTACAGCCGTTCACCACGCTGCAAGTCGCGCTGTGCCTTGTCATTCAGTTGCTGTGCCTGTTGCAGTTGTGCATCGACATCGGTGGGAATGAGCTCTGCCAGCAGTTGTCCTGCTTTCACTGGTTCGCCTTCGCGCACGGCAATGCGTTGAATGATGCCGCCCACCTTGAATGACAGCTTCGATTCATCGGCCGCAGCAACCGTGCCGGTGGTAACGATCTCGGCTGCGCCGGGGCCGGGTTTCGCAGTCATCACATGCACTGGTGTGGGTGCGGGCACTACATCGTTTTGATGTGAGCAGGCGGCAATGATTACTGTGTTGATCACAATAAAAGTGGAATAAAGAAAAAGCCGTTTGTTGTTCATGTTCAATACCGTTTGTATCAACTGTTCGACGACTGCAATTCCTGAACGATGCCGCTAACTTGCTTGTGCAACCAACGTCGTAAATCCGTCCATGGAGATTCCGGAAAAAACATCCTGTTTTTCCTGTGTTTTCACAACAAACTCAGTGGCATCGTTCGGCAGCAGTATCCGTATCCATTACTGCAGCGGCAACACTCCGCTGGCCGTGGCATATTCCAGCTCCGCAGCATCCGACAACACGGTGAAGCGCGTCAGATTCAAATTCAGTTCCGCATTGGTCAGCGCGGTGCGTGCATCAAGAAACTCGCTCTGGCTGATCACGCCTTCATTGCGTTTGTGACTGGCAATGCGAAACACCACGCGTGCGGCTTCTGCACGCGCATTGGCTACACTCAATGAAGTGACCGCCGTGCGATAGCGGTCCACAGCCTGTTGCACCTGCAAGGCAATCTGCTGTTGTGCCGAATCACGCTGTGCCGCCAGCCGCTTGGCCTGTGCATTGGCGGCATCCACCTGTGCATGCAAACCACCGCCGGCGTAAAACTTCCAGGTAAGTTGCAGTGATGCGACGGTGTAGCGATGTTGCGAATCAAAACCGTAATCTTCACCTTGAATGCCGCTGTCCACGCCAACGGACAACATCGGTGTTGCAGCCGCCTTTGCCACATCCACTTGACGTTGTGCCGCAACGGTGGCTTTATCAAGTTGCTGCAACTCTGCACGTTGTGAAAGCGCTTGCTGTTGCGATTGTGCAAGGTCGACCGCCATGGTGTTGAGTTCGGCCGGTACCGTGGCGTCTTCAAGGGGCTGATCCAGTGGACGATTGAGCAGGAAATTCACATAGCTTTGCGCCTGTTGTCTGCCATTGCGCGATTGCTCCAGCTGTTGCTCCACTTCCAGCAATTCCGCGCGCGCCCGCAGCGGTTGATCTTCTGTCACCTTGCCGTTGTTGAACAATGATTCGTTCACCCGCACATTTTCCTGAAGCAGGGCCTGGGTGTTCTCGACAATCTGCACTTCATTGCTGGCTTTCAGCCAGTTCAGGTACGCCACGGTGATGTCGCGCTTCAATTCCCTAGCCAGTGCAATACGCTGCTGTTGCGAAGCATCCAGCACCGCCTGCTGGGCACGCACACCGGCACGAATGGCGGGCGCATACAACGGCTGCCGCAGACTGAAATGCGTGTCTTCTTCATGCGCACGCAGAAAAGGAATCGTGATGTTGTCAACATGAGGAAAGTTGCCTTGTTGTCCCTGGGCTTCCAGCATCTGGTTCAAGGTTGAATACACCGGATTCAACGCATCACCAATAGGGAAATCAATGGTGCGGCCGCCATGCGCCCAGTTGTAACTGGCGTTGAAACTCAGCTCAGGAAGATAGTGCGCACGTGCCGCATCCAGTGTGGCTCTGGCTTGCTGCACCGAATATGTTTCCGCCTGCAATGCCAGATTGCTGTGCATGCCTGTGGTCACGTAGTCATCAATTACGTCCTGCAATTCGCGCGCTTCGCCTGGACACGAGAAGGCGACCAGCAACAGCATTATTGCTTTAGGCAAGTGCTTATTAATTAGACGAGTGTCAAATGTCAGTCGAAAGTTGGTGTTTTTCATGACATTGATGATCCGGTTATTTTTTGCGTTTGGTGGCCGGCTTGGTATCTGATACCAGCGAACGGGTGGCCAGTTGTAACGCGCTCTCCACCAGTTGGTTACCCGATGCGCCGAGATAGTTCAACACTGCTTCTTTGGATGAAATGATCTGAATGACGCCGTACATCAGGCCCCACAGCGTCAGCGCCACCATTTCGGGTGGCCCCATGTCACGACGCAATGAACCATCGGCAATGCCGATTTTCAGTGCTTGCACCAGTACGCCCATCACACGATCACAGGCTTGCATACAGCGCGCTTCGTTTTCATTCTGTTCGTTGATATGCGTTTCATGCGCAGCAAAACAAGCCATTGCGTCGAAGTACACACGATATGCCGTGGCAAATTCCACGTAGGCGCGGCCCATGTCCTGCACCATTTTCAAGCCGGTTTGTTTCTTGTTGGTGATGGCGGTAAAGCGGTTGCCCAGTTCAAGGTGTGCGCGGTCAGCAAGACCAATCAGCATGTCTTCCTTGTTCTGGAAGTACACATAGATCAATGCCCGGGAAAGCCGGGCTTTTTTGGCGACCTGATCCATGGTGAAGCTGTCAACGCCAACCTGGTCCGCAACGGCCATGGCCGCGTCGAGAATCTGGTCACGACGGCTTTCTTTTTCTTCCTGACGGCGTTCGGCAAGGTCATTCATGGCGGGCAGGATATTCGTTCCATTGACACTGTGTCAACGATTATTCACGTGTACAACTGTAGTACAAACCGAAGGCGCGTGGCATAAGTGGCTGAGTTACTGATGCGTCATTCCCGCGAAAGCGGGAATCCAGCAAGGCAAAATTGGCCTGTTCCTGCAGACACGACGTGGGGTGTTTGCTGCCCTCGATGCTTCGGTCTTCTTTACATGGTATCGTTTTATTTATAATACACACTCGCGAAAACTAATCGGTGGAGTTAACTGCTAATGACAATCCGGAAGTACGGAATTGCACAACCCATTATCGCGCTATTGAATAAGCCCAAAGGTTGCGAAGATATCTCGCCGGATAAACGCGACGCAATAGTTACTTTGAGGCCGAGACGATCTTTACTAATTTGTGCTTCTATTTTGTCAATCGGATGGATCTTGTTAGCCACCGTCATAAGCGAAAGTAGTCGATTCGTGGGCACCGCAAGAATCATTCTTGCAATAGCGCTTGCTAGCCCAGTACTTTTTATGCTGAATGCCCTGCGGCGCCGCATAAGACTATACGATGACGGCATTGAACTTTTCTCTCAGTGGACTGGTGTACGAAAGTGTGGATGGAATGCTCTCAAAAAAGTAAAATATCGAGAATGGGGAGGTCAGTCATTGGTTTTATATCCGGCTGGTGAGTTTCCCATTATCGTGCCGTTGACAATGACCGGAATTGATGAATTGGAGCGATTTCTTAGATTAAAGGCACCAACGGTTGAATGCGATACAGCATTCGGGGAATACAGAAGTCACATTAAGGAACTCTAACGACTTATCGATATTTCCGTTTTCGCGAAAATAACACCGTGCTAATTGTTACGTATTTACACTAATTCTTAACCAACGCTTCATATCTCTTCTCCAAATACTCCCTTTCCCTCCCATTCCCACAGCACTCCATCGCTGCTTGATATTCAAACGCCGCATCTGCATCACGTTCGAGTCTTCGTAGCAAGTCCGCCCGCACAGCGTGATATAAATGATAGCGGGGCATTTCAATCGCATTGACCAGTTTCAAAGCGGCATCGGGTCCATCAATCTCTGCAACGACGACAGCACGATTGAGCGCAACTACCGGACTCGGTGTAAGCATCATCAAATGATCGTACAGCTCCAGAATCTGTGGCCAATCGGTATCTGCAGATGTTGCAGCGTCGCCATGCACAGCATTGATCGCCGCCTGCAGTTGATACACGCCGGGTTGATTGCGCTGCAAACAGATTCGCAACAAGGCCTGGCCTTCTGCAATTTCATCGCGGCTCCAAAGAGAACGATCCTGTTCAGACAGGTTGACGAAGTTGCCGGCTTCATCGGTGCGCGCATCACGACGGGCATCAATCAATAACATCAACGACAACAGTCCCAGTACTTCAGATTCCTGTGGCAACAACTCGACGAGCAAGCGACCCAATCGTATGGCTTCATCGCATAACTCAGCGCGTATCAGCTCATCACCAGAACTTGCACCGTAACCTTCGTTAAAGATCAAATATACAACTGCGAGAACAGTATTCAATCGTGAT
>DASZSV010000052.1:0-5031 GCA_035548495.1 Steroidobacteraceae bacterium | reverse complement strand
GGTCCACTTTGTCGTAGTGCTTGACGATATGACCGGTGGGGTCGATCAGAAAAGTCTGGCGGCTGGCGAAGTGCCAGCCAAGAAATGAACTGAGCACGCCATAGGTTTTGCACACTTGCTGATTGACATCGGCCAGCAGTGCAAAAGGCAGGCTGTGTTTTTCCGCAAACTTCTTGTGGTCATCCACATCGTCCACGCTGATCGTCTCGGGACAGATTAAGAACACTTTGAGTCATTGCGTGCCGACTTTTCTCTTGCTACCCTGCCACGATGCATTAAATATAAACGGATACAGGTTTGTGAATTGCAACTGACTCTTACAATCAAATTTGCATTAAAGGAATTTACATGTTGCATCTAAGAAACATTACACACATCTATCCCAACGGCACCAAGGCACTGGACAATTGTTCCCTGGAGATTCCGAAGGGCATGTTTGGTTTGTTGGGGCCGAATGGTGCGGGTAAATCAACATTGATGCGTTGCATTGCCACGCTGCAAACGCCGTCCGCAGGACAGATAAAATTTGACGAGCTGGATGTACTGACGCAGCCGGAGCGTTTGCGTGCGGTGCTTGGGTACTTGCCGCAGGACTTTGGCGTATATCCACGGGTGTCGGCATGGGACTTGCTGGATCACCTTGCTGTACTCAAAGGTGTTGTTGATTCGCGCGAACGCAAGCAGGTGCTGGAAACGCTGTTGCATCAGGTTAATTTGTGGGAAGTGCGCAAGAAGGCGGTGGCGGGATTTTCCGGGGGCATGCGTCAACGTTTCGGAATTGCGCAGGCGTTGCTGGGCAAGCCGCAACTGATTATTGTCGACGAACCCACGGCGGGTCTCGATCCGGAAGAACGCAACCGCTTCAATAATCTGTTGGCCGAGATCAGCGATAACGTCGTGGTGATTCTTTCAACACATATCGTGGATGATGTAACTGATCTCTGTTCACGCATGGCGATCATGGTTGATGGACGAATCGTACAGCACGGCAGTCCGACGGAGCTTCTGTCATCGGTCGCCGGAAAGATATGGCGTTGCATCGTGAGTCGCCACGATGTTGACGACTATCGTCGGCGCTTCAACGTGATTTCGACCCGGCTTAGCAGCGGGCGTACCATGATTCATGTGCTGGCGGATGCGCTTCCGGATTCCGCATTCGAAGCGGTGGAGGCATCGCTGCAAGACGTGTACTTTGCCACGCTGGCAACCTCGCGCACTGTCAGTACCGATACGCAAGCAGTAGCGTAAGGAGCATCCATGTTACGGAAGATTGTCGCGTTCGAGCTGCGTTACCAGCTGCGCTCGCCGTTGTATTTCATCGGCTTCGCTCTATTCTTTTTGCTGACCTTTGGCGCAACGGTTAACAGCAATATCCATATCGGCTCACTTGGCAACGTCAACATCAACTCGCCATTTGCCATTTTGCAAACCACCGGCATCATGAATGTGTTTGGCATTTTTGTATTGGTGGCGTTTATTGCCAATACGGTGATCCGCGATGATGACACGGGCTTTGCTCCCATCATGCGCACCACCAGAATCAGTAAATTCGATTATCTCGTTGGACGATTCGCCGGCGCCTATCTGGTGGCGCTGATGGTGATGGTCAGCGTGCCGCTGGCAATAATGGTGGGCTCATGGATGCCATGGATTGATCCCGACAAATTGGGTCCAACGGTTGTTACACATTATCTCTATGCACTGTTTGTCTATTCGGCGCCCACCATACTGACGCTTGGCGCTGCTTTTTTTGCCCTCGCGACGGCAACTCGATCCATGATGTGGACCTACGTAGGCGCATTGGCATTACTCGTCGCGTTTTTTGTGTCGCAGAATTTTCTGAGCGATCCCACTCATCGTACCGCAGCGTCGCTCGGCGATCCCTTTGCGCTGACTGCGTTTGAACAAGCTACACGTTACTGGACAGCGGCCGACCGCAATACCTTGTTACCCACGTTGACCGGGGTATTGTTGTATAACCGCCTGATATGGATTGCGGCCGCCGTGTTGTTTTTTGTGCTGGCTTATTTCCTGTTTCACTTTGATGTTGCCGGTAAACGCATCAAGCAAACCAAGCCTGAAAATAATGCGACCCGCCAGCAATACAGTCCACAAGAGGCTGATATTCACCCATTATCGCCACGGCAGCAACCTGCGTCATGGCAGCAATTATGGATGGTCACGCGCTTTGATATGAGCTGGATTTTCAAAAGCCCGGCGTTCTTCGTACTGGTGGCGATTGGCATACTGAATGTATTTGGCGCCATGCATGGCACGGTTGAATTCAACAACACCCAGAATTTTCCAGTCACGCGCGCGATGGTTGACGTGTTAACGGGTGGATTCAGCGTGTTTCCGATCATCATCGGCATCTTTTATTCCGGTGAACTGGTGTGGCGGGATCGTGAACGTCGTATGCACGAGATTGTTGATGCCACCGCGGCGCCGGACTGGACTTTCATGGTGCCCAAGGTGGTCGCGATCATCCTGGTGTTGCTGGTGTGCTTTGTAGCAGCAGTGATCGCCAGTTGTATTTTCCAGCTCTACCATGGTTATGCCCACCTGCAGTTGGGCGCCTATCTGTTGTGGTTTGTGTTGCCCGAATTGATCAGTGCGGTATTGATCGCGATATTGTCGATATTTGTGCAGACGCTGGTGCCGCACAAGGCGATTGGCTGGGCTGTCATGTTGTTGTACATCGTTGCGCAGGTGTCGCTCTATTCTGCAGGGTTTGAACACAACCTGTATCACTACGGCGGCTGGCCTCAAGTGCCGTTGTCGGACATGAACGGCATGGGCAGATTCTGGGTGGGGCGTGCCTGGTTTCAAGTTTACTGGTTGGCTTTTGGCCTGCTATTGCTGGCCGCTGCGCAACTATTGTGGCGACGCGGTGTCGATACCAGCTTGTTGCCGCGTCTGCGCAGAATGTCGAAGCGCTTTGTTGGCGGTACGCGCTGGGTAACCATTGCCGCGGGTTCTGTATGGTTGGCCGCGGGCGGCTATATTTTTTATAACACCAACATACTCAATGAGTACAGCACGGAGCCGCAATCAGACCAGCGACTGGCAGATTACGAAAAGACCTTGCTACCCTTCGAGAAACTGCCACAGCCCACCATTGTGGATGTAAAGCTGAATGTGAACATCGAGCCTCGCCAGGTGAAGGTGACGACTGCCGGACAATACGTGCTTGAAAATCGTACGGGCGCGCCGTTGACGGAAGTTCACGTGCGCTGGATGCGGCCGCTCAAGATGCAATCCCTCGAAATTGAAGGCGCTACGTTGAAAAAGGAATATGCCAGATTTGAGTATCGCATCTACAAGTTTGCCACCCCAATGCAGCCGGGTGAACATCGGACGCTGCGTTTCAGTTCTCTGTATGAACAACGTGGTTTCGCCAACAGTAACAATCTCACCCGCGTCGTTGCCAACGGCACGTTTATCAATAATTTCGAGATCTCGCCAGAAATTGGCATGAGTCGAGACGCGCTGTTACGTGATCGCAGCAAGCGACGCAAGTATGGATTGCCTGCCGACCTGCGCCCCGCCAAGCTGGAAGATACTGCGGCTGATGCACACAACTACTTGCGTCACGACAGCGACTGGGTCACGGCGCAACTGACTGTCACCACGGATGCGGATCAAACACCGGTTGCGCCCGGCTACACGGTAAGCGATACCGTTACAGGAAATCGTCGTACGCTGGTGACGCGCACCGACGCACCCATTGCAAATTTCTTTTCGATTCAGTCGGCACGATACGCAATCAAGAAAGATGCCTGGACCGGTAAAAACGGCCAGTCCGTCGAGCTGGCGGTCTACTATTATCCGCAGCATGCACACAATGTGCAGCGCATGCTCAATGCAATGAAGACATCGCTCACCCTGTACAGTGAAGACTTTTCGCCGTACCAGTTTCATCAACTGCGAATTATTGAATTTCCCGCCTACGCACAATTTGCACAGTCCTTTGCCAATACCATTCCCTACTCCGAAGGCATTGGTTTTATCCAGAATTTTGATGACAACAAACCGGACGAGCATGTTGATCTTGTCACCTATGTCACTGCGCACGAGGTGGCTCATCAATGGTGGGCGCATCAGGTGATCGGCGCCGACAAACAGGGAATGACGATGCTGTCGGAAACTTTTGCACAATATTCAGCGTTGCTGGTCATGGAAAAGTTGTATGGCAAGGAACAAATCAGGCGGTTTCTGAAGAATGAGCTGGATACCTATCTGCGCAGTCGTGGCACCGAGGTTGTGGAGGAATTGCCGCTGGAACGCGTAGAAAACCAGCCCTACATTCATTACAACAAAGGCGCATTGGCGATGTACTGGCTGAAGGAAGTAGTTGGCGAGAAAGTGGTGAATGAGGCTTTGCGCGACCTGCTGGCTGACTATGCATTCAAAGCGGCGCCATATCCCTCATCCACGGATTTTCTGCGACACTTGCGATCACTGGCTGGTCTGCAGCATCAGCAATTGATTACAGACTTGTTCGAAAAAATCACGCTCTACGACATGAAGGCAACTGAAGCGACAGCGAAGAAATTGCCGGATGGCAAGTATCAAGTTGCATTTACTGTCGAAGGCAAAAAGCTTTACGCTGATGGTCAGGGCAATGAAACAGACGTTCCTCTATCGGAACCATTTGACATCGGTGTGTTCACCGCTGAACCGGGCAAGTCGGGTTACACCCGTGATTCGGTGATTATGCTTGACCGGCGTGTGATGACCACCGGCAAACAGGTCATCAAGCTGGTTGTTGATCGGGAGCCAAAGTATGTTGGTGTTGATCCATTCAATATGCGTGTTGACAGAAATTCTGACGACAATATAACGCCGGTGACATTCACCGACTGATATTACTTTCCCGACTCCATCGCATTGATATCCGCCAGCACCTGTTGCGAATGACCTTTGGGGTCCACTTTGTCGTAGTGCTTGACGATATGACCGGTGGGGTCGATCAGAAAAGTCTGGCGGCTGGCGAAGTGCCAGCCAAGAAATGAACTGAGCACGCCATAG
>DASZSV010000051.1:0-108139 GCA_035548495.1 Steroidobacteraceae bacterium | reverse complement strand
TGTTTCACTGACGTAATTATCGACAATTGCATTAGGGCTAAAGTCCTCCCGCAATCATAACGAATGATGCGGGGAAGGATGTTTCAATCGCGGACGATACGGGCGCGTACTGTTGTCATGCTGGCTGTATTGCTGGCGCATCTGGCGTTGATCATGCTGGTGAATTTCGACACACGTGCAATCCGCAAAGTTGACAAGGCGCACGTTACGTATCTGACTTTCATAAAAGAAAAAGTGGAAAGATCATCTGTTGTTCTGAAGAAGGACAACGGCGTCAAACAAACCCAACGTGTAACGGTTGTTCCAGATATCAAGCTGGATACATCTGCTGCAAGCAGTTCTGCTTCGTCAGCTCCCGTTCTGATTGATTGGGACGCGAAAGCAAGTGCGGTTGCTGAAGAAGCGGCGAAAAAACTCACTGCTACGCATTTCAAGAGTTTTAATAAGCAAGATCCATGTAGTAAATCTGATCCATTAAATAATCTGAAGAAAGAGTGCCAGATTCAAACCAATCAAATTGATTGGGATTCGGAATCGGCACCTCCAAGATTTGGTTTTGGGAGACACCCGCCTGCCAATGGAACACTTTTTGACCATCTGAAGCCAGCGTATCTCAGAAAACCGGTGGAAGACATTTGTTCAAAGACCATGGTGGGATGCAATCACAGCAGTTCGTCGTCTGCACATTGAAACCTGCATGTCTGAAAAAGTGTTGTGACGTGTAACTCTCCGGATTCATTCAAAGCTACCGCTCATCACTGATTACGACCGTTGCCCAGAATTTCCGCCGTTAATCTGACTGGCACCCTATCCTGAAAGTGTTCAATAACACTCTTTTCAGGAGCACATCATGTCCATTTGTTGCAATCGACTCAGCCGCTGGTTTGCCATCGGCATTGCCATCGGAGTTGCGATATCAGTGTCGAGCAAATCGAGAGCAGATACCTTTGAAGGCATGGACGTCAAGGTCGAAGGTAAGGGCGCGCCAATGATTTTCATCCCGGGGTTGAACAGTGCATCGGAGGTGTTCACCAATGCCTGTGACGCATTCAGGAAGAATCACACTTGCTATCTGGTGCAGCTTCCGGGATTTGCCGGTCAACCGCCGCTGCTTCATCCGGACAATGAATTCCTCAACACCATGCGTGACAGCATTATTCATTACATCGAAAGCAACAAGCTGAGACATGTGGTGCTGGTGGGTCATAGCCTGGGTGGCACGTTGAGTCTGATGGCTGCCATCAAGGCGCCGCAGGATGTTGACAAGCTGGTGATTGTCGATGCGCTGCCATTCTATCCGGCAGCACAGAATCCGTCGGCCACGGTGGACATGATGCGTCCTCAAGCGCAGATGATGCGCGATGCCATGCTCAAGCAAAGTGATGAGGAATTCAAGAGCAATGCAGCCCGCAGTGTCAACGGCATGACCAATGATTCATCACGCGTGCCAATGTTGGTGAAATGGACCACTAGCAGTGATCGCGCCACAACCACGGAAGCCATGTATGAATTGATGACCACGGATCTACGTGCAGCCATTGCCGATATCAGGCAGCCGATTCTGGTGCTGGGCGCATGGGCGGCCTACAAACAGTATGGCGCAACAAAGGAAAGCACGCGTGCCATCTTTGCTGCACAATATGCGCAGGCAAAACAGGTCACCATAAAGATGTCCGAAGCCAGTTATCACTTCATTCCGCTGGATGACACACCCTGGCTGGTTTCGCAGGTCCAAACATTTATAAAGCAGTAATGACCGGAACTACAAAAACGACGCGCCAGTACTATCTGGCGCAAATCATTTTCTGGGGCGGATACTTTCTGCTGAATCTGGTTTTCATCAGTCTTACATACGCGACTCCGCTGCTTGTTTTCATCTTTCTGTTGCTGTCGATGCTGCTGTTTGTCACCACGCATGTGATGCGTAGCCTGTATAAAAGAATAGCGCCACGCTGGAGCTTCCTACGAATTGCCGTTAATCTAATCTGGCTGCTGCCGCTGCTCGCGCTGGCTATTCAGATTCTGCTTTTTTTCATCACGGGTCTAAGCATTAGTTTGTTTTCGCTGGACACCGGCGCCATGCAAAAAAGCTCTATGGGCAGCGTCTTTATCTACACCGTGGATACCTGCATCATGCTGGTATTGTGGTGCGCGGTGTACTTGTTGCGTGCCGAGTTTATCAAACGCCGTCAAACAGAAATCGCGCACTGGAAGCTGCAAAGTGAACTCAAGGATGCGGAATTGCAGTTTTTGCGCAGCCAGATCAATTCCCACTTCCTGTTCAATGCGTTGAACAACTTGCGATCCTTGATCCGTGAAGATGCTGAGCGTGCCCGCGCAGGTTTGACGGATCTTGCTGCGTTGCTGCGCGGCTTGCTGCAAGCCGACCCGGTGAGAAAGGTGAAACTCAGTGACGAGTTGGAGTGGGTCAAGGGCTACTTGTCACTGGAAGCGTTGCAATTCGAAAGCCGCTTGCGAACCGAATTCACTATTGATAACAGCCTGCTCAACCAGGAACTGCCGCCATTGATCTTGCAAACACTGGTGGAAAACGCGGTAAAACATGGCATTGCGGCACGCAGGGAAGGGGGCATCATTCACATCAGCGCGCATATGCTGCACGACAAGCAATGGCAGCTGTGTGTCACCAATCCGGCTCCAGCCACCGCGGCACCGCACGCCGGACATGGAATAGGTTTGAACAACGCGCGACAGCGCTTGAAGCTGGCCTATGGCGATCAGGCCCGTTTGTCATTGGACGTTGGTGCACAGGTCACTGCCACCGTGGACTTGCCACTATGAGAACCCTGATTGTTGATGATTCCAGATTGGCGCGTGCGGAGCTGATGGAGCTGCTCAAAGTGCATCGCGATATCACTGTCGTGGCTGAAGCAGGCGATGTGCAAAGTGCCGTCAGTGCCATTGACAAGGGTGACATTGAATTGGTGTTGCTGGACATCCACTTGCCTGACGGCACTGGGTTTGACGTGCTGGACAAGAGCGAGCGTACGCCCAAAGTGATTTTCACTACCGCCTATGAGCAACACGCCGTGCGTGCTTTTGAGTTCAATGCTCTGGACTATTTGCTGAAACCGGTGACGCCGGAACGTCTTGCAGATGCCTTGCAGAAACTGGTTCGCCCGGGTTTGAAGATGCCTCAGCGCGCAATGGATCAGGAGTCACGAATCTTCGTTCGCGATGGCGAGCGTTGCCACTTCGTCAAGTTGCGGGACATCTATCTGGTTAATGTGGATGGCAACTATGTGCGCATTTTCTTCGGTGACCAGAAGGCGTTTCTTTCTCGTTCGCTGAGTTACGTTGAAAACAGGCTGGCTGGATTGCCGTTCTTCCGTGCCAACCGTCAGCAACTGATCAATCTTGAGTTTGTGAAAAGCATTGAGCCGGCCGTGGGCGATGGCTTTGAAGTAACGCTGAAGAATGGCGCCACCGTGGAAGTGTCGCGGCGTCAGGCGAAGGAATTGAAGGAACGGCTGGAATTCTGATCATCAGGATGAGGTCTCATTCGCGGCGAATGGGCGCATGTAATAGTTATCAAACTCAGTGCTTTCCACAAGTCTGAACCCATGACGTAAATAGAATCGGTTGGAATCGCTGTCTCGCAGCGCGCCAACCCGAACCGGCAATTTGATGCGATCAGCCTCGCTGAACACATGCTTCAGTGTGGCGGCGCCGATACCCTGATTCTGCCAGTGCGGCTTGATATAGAGATGATCCAGAAGCAGGTAATCTGTGTGTGGCTTGACGACTAGGAAGCCGACGCGTTCATCGCTCACAATAACGAACTGAGTGTGCTCAGGTGAAAAGCTGTTGCTGAATCGCTCGCGTGCACGGATTGGATCGTATCGGCCGATGCGTTGCAGGCTTTCGCGCATGGCTTCAATGCGGATGGCGACCAGGGTTTCAAGATCGTTGTCCGTGGCGGCTGCGAAGGTGATTCCATTAATGTGCTTCATTGCCGTTCGCCATTATGGCATGACACAGTGCCGGTTTTGTGGTGCTCCACCAGACCTCTCTATTCTGGTGGAGCGGGGCGCACTTTCAATCAGGAACACAGAAAGCCGCGGGAAATTTACCGCAAGTTTCGTTATTTTGATTTTGTGCCGCCATTTCTAATGGCATCTGCGATTTGCGGAGTAGCAATGGCAATCTTTTTCGTATGTGTAACTTTTCTGGCACTCGTTTGATATGCCGTTGACTGCGAAAAATCGAATTTGACCGTTGCCGGATAGTTGTACCACTTGGAAGTGCTGCCATCCACAATGAGTCCGGAAAGTCCGAAACCCGGGGTGAACAAGATATCAAGCGCAACCCAGCCTCCATTCACGTTGCGATCCAGCGGCACCGCGAAGTCTCCATAGGTGGGATTTGAAAACAGCACTTCTTTGGTCTTTTTCGGAACCGAAATGGGTTCGCCATCCAGAGCATACTTTTTTCCTGCAACGTAAACGGTTGTGCCGTCGCTGGGTTCTGCCTTGAAACGTATGTCAGATTCATTTTGTGCAAAGATTGTTGCGCATCCGGAGGTCGTGGTGATTGCGACGCCAAGCATAAGCAGTGCGGCTACGCGCACAGAGTTGACATTATTCATTACATATTCTCCTGTTGTGACTTCAATGTGATTCCAGCCAGCTGTCCTGATGATTCCGATACAACTGGCGCGTCGAGGACAGTATCAAATCGCTGCTTTCTCTGCAAACGGTCAATGCATCATGCGCTGCGTTGTTGTGCTGCTTATCGGCTTATCAATCAGTCGCTTTGCCTGTCCTTCACGTCACCGCATGCCGCATCTGTTGCTGCTCATGAATTGGCCCCGTCCGGGACATATGGTACGTGTGGCGCGATGCAATCAAGTCATGCGGACATGATGGCATTTGTATCCGATGTGACGACGGGATCAATGCGGTCCATGCATCCAGTTCAGTACTACTTCAACGCAAAAATTCCCAATGCCTTCAACACATACTTTTCATACACCGGATCAGCATTGCCGGTGCGGACTTTGCGCAGGAAGTATTTCTCAAACGCAATCTTTGCCAGATGCACCCATTTACCGATCTTGGTCCATGTCACATTGCGCGGCGGAATTTGCGGCAAGGCGACGAAGGCCGCACCCGTATCGCCAAAGTCGGCAAGACAGATGGCATTCCAAGTGGCCTGTGCAGTGGCAGGTTTTCCTGCAAGATCTGCGGCAATGTTTTCGCAGATGGCGCTGACCATGGATTCAATCATGTAACCGGTTTTTGGTGCGCCGGTGGGCACCGGCGTGGCTTCAACCGGCGGAATGGCAATGCATACGCCCGCGGAAAAGATATTCTTGTACTTCTTGCTGCGTTGATGTTCATCGATAATGACAAAGCCACGCGGATTGTTCAGTCCCTCTACTGCTGCAACGGCATCTACCCCTTTGAATGCAGGAATGATCATGCTGTAGTTGAATTTGAGGTTGTGCTCTTTCAGTATCGAGCCATCGTCCCTGATTTCAGTGACATCCATTTCACCGGCGCGCACGTCTTTTATCTTTGCATTGGTGATCCACTTGATATGACGCTGGCGCAGTTCGGATTCCATCAGCCCCTTGCTGTCGCCCACACCACCCAATCCCATGTGGCCAATATAGGGTTCGCTGGTGACAAAGGTCATCGGTACCCGATCACGGATTTTTCTCCTGCGCAAATCAGCATCGACAATCATGGCGAATTCATAGGCGGGGCCAAAGCAGCTTGCGCCCTGTGCGGCGCCAATCACGATGGGGCCGGGATTATTCACAAATTGCTGATACTGTTGCCACGCACGTTCGGCATGTTCATGAGTACAGATGGATTGCGTAAAACCTTGCGGTCCCAGGCCGGTGACTTCTTCAAAGGCCAGACGCGGACCGGTGGCAATCACCAGATAATCATAACTGATGGCATTGCCGCCACCCAGCATGAGCTGTGAATGGTCTGCATCAATTTTCTCGACAGGTTGAGCGATCCATTGCACGCCCTTGTTGTTCATCGGTTCCTGCAACATCACGCGGGTCTGCTCTGTCTTGCGCCAGCCCATCGCCACCCATGGATTCGATGGTGTGAATTCAAAATAAGGACTGGAACCAATCAGCGTGACGCGATGCTCCTTGCCGAGTTTCTTGCGCAGACCATATGCAGCGGGAACTCCGGCGATGCCTGCGCCCATGATGACGATGTGTGCCATGATAAACCTCTGCCTTGTGCAGGCTTCAAGTAACAGGATGAGTGCGATTGCGATAACTGAAATACAACACGGGAATAACAATCAATGTCAGTGCCGTTGACACCAGAATGCCGAAGATCAGCGACACCGCGAGTCCGTTGAAAATCGGATCGTCAAGAATGAAGAATGCGCCCATCATTGCCGCGAGTGCGGTAAGTACAATGGGCCTGGTGCGTACGATGGCCGCTTGCACCACTGCATCAGCCAAGGGTTTGCCATCGGCCAGTTGCAGATTGATGAAGTCCACCAGCAGGATGGAATTACGCACGATGATGCCGGCAAGGGCAATCATGCCGATCATTGATGTGGCCGTGAACTGTGCACCGAGCAAGGCATGTCCCGGCATGACGCCGATGACGGTGAGCGGAATCGGTGCCATGATGATCAACGGCACGGCATATGATCTGAACTGCGCAACGACAAGCAGATAAATCAGTATCAATCCGACTGAATATGCAAGCCCCATGTCGCGAAACGTTTCATAGGTGATCTGCCATTCGCCGTCCCACTTGATGGCGGTGCGATTGGTGTTGTCAGGCTGTGATATGAAACGCTGTTCCGGCGCATTGCTGCCAAGCTGCTTTTTGATATTGCTGATGATGTTGAACATGCCGTACAGGGGACTGTCGAGTTTCCCTGCCATGTCGCCGGTGACATAGGTGACGGGCAACAAATCTTTGTGATAAATGGCGCCATCCCAACGGGTCTCGCGCACATTCACCATTTCAGACAGCGGCACACGTTTGCCATTTGCTGCCTGCACCTCCAGTGCCAGAACATCCGCAATCGATGCCTTGCCTGCAGTGGGCAGTTCAATGCGGACGGGAATGGGGTAACGTTCCTGACCCGCATGAATGTAAGTGGCATCGCTGCCATTCAATGCCACATTCAAAGTATTGGTGATCTGTGCCTGCGTGATGCCGAACAATGCAGCCTTGTTGCGGTCAACATCAATCACATAACGTTTGGCCGGTGCTTCAATGGTGTCATCAATATCGACAATGTCCCTGGTGTTATCGAACACCTTGCGGATATCCGTTGCCATCACACGTTGCGCGGCATAGTTGGGACCATAAATTTCCGCCACCAGCGGTGCCTGCACCGGCGGGCCGGGCGGAACTTCAACGACCTGGACTGAGGCATCATATTTCCTGCCGATCACAGCAAGCACCGGACGAATGGCCAGTGCAATCTCGTGACTCTTGCGATGGCGATGATGTTTATCCACCAGATTAACCTGTATATCACCCACCAGCGGACCGCTGCGCAGATAGTACTGACGCACCAGCCCATTGAAATTGATGGGCGCCGATGTGCCGGCATAAATTTCATAGTCGGTGACTTCCGGCACCTTGCGAATCTCTGCAGCAAGTTCATCGAGCAACGTAGTGGTTTTTTCCAGTGCGGAACCTTCGGGCATGTTGACTACCACCTGGAATTCCGATTTGTTATCGAACGGCAGCATCTTCAATACCACCAGCTTCATGCCGACAAGCGATACCGCAATGACGATGGCGGCCAGTATGCTCCAGTACAATTGATGTCTTCGCTGGCGCGCGTCATCGCCTTGTACAAAGGGACGCAGTGTTTTCTCGAAGAAGTGCGTGATGCGTTCTTCAATCCTTGCAATCACCGCATTGGGTTGATGATGCGCATGCCTTGCAAGATGTGGTGCGAGCAGCTTGTGCGACAACCATGGCGTGACAATCAATGCCACCGCCAGCGAGATCAGCATGCCCATGCTGGCGTTGATCGGAATGGGGCTCATGTACGGTCCCATCAGACCGCTGACAAAAGCCATCGGCAGCAACGCTGCAATCACTGTAAAAGTGGCGAGAATGGTCGGGCCGCCGACTTCATCCACGGCACGCGGCACCACGCTTGTCGATGGATCCTTGTCAAAGCTGAAATGACGATGAATGTTTTCAACCACCACGATGGCGTCGTCCACCAGAATGCCGATGGAAAAAATCAATGCGAACAACGACACGCGATTGATGGTGAAGCCCCATGCCCAGGAGGCGAACAAGGTGGCAGCCAGTGTCACGATGACTGCGGTGCCGACTGTGACGGCTTCGCGCCAGCCCACGGCTACGATGACCAGCACAATCACGGACATGGTTGCGAAGACCAGCTTCTCGATCAGCTTGATGGCTTTGTCATTCGCAGTGGCGCCATAGTTGCGAGTGACGGTGATCTCCGTGTCCTGCGGAATAAAGCTGTTCTGCAATGTCTTGATGCGTTCGATGACATTGTTGGCGACATCACTGGCATTGCGCCCCGGTTGTTTGGAGATGGCAATTGTTACTGCGGGTGACTCGCCTTTCAGCTGGTTGTTGCTGGCAAGCCCGGTGGCGAATTGCACATACTGTTCGGGTTGTGCTGCTTCGCGTTCAATGCTTGCCACGTCCTGAAGATAAATGGGTTGACCATTGTTGGAGCCGACAATGAGATTGGCTACATCATCGGCGCGCGCCAGAAACTCTCCCGCGTGCACAGGCGTGCTGTGATTGTCATTGACAATATTGCCTGCATCGAGGGCTACATTGGCCGTGGCCAGCGCATTTTGCAGATTGAGCGCTGTCAGTCCGAAACCCGAGAGCTTTGCAGGGTCGAGCATCACATGCACTACATCATCCGGACCGCCGATGGTGTAAACGTTGCGTGTACCGGGCACGCGTTTCAGTTCAGTTTCAATCGCGTGTGCAACCTGCTTCAGTTCGTACGCGCCTCGTTGCGGGTTTTTGCTCCACAAGGTCAGTGTGACGATGGGCACATCATCAATGCCCTTGGGTTTGATGAGCGGTTCCATGATGCCAAGATTTGCTGAGCGCCAGTCGCGATTGGAATACACTGCGTTGTACAGACGTACCAAGGCTTCGTTGCGCGGCACGCCCACCTTGTATTGCACGGTAAGAATCGCCACACCGGGGCGCGATATGGAATAAATATGATCCACGCCGGAAATTTCACCCAGCACCTGTTCCATCGGTGAAGCCACCAGTGATTCCACTTGCGTGCTGCTGGCGCCGGGAAAAGCAATGATGACATTGGCCATGGTCACGTCGATCTGTGGTTCTTCTTCGCGCGGCGTTACCAGAATTGCGAACACACCCAGCAGCATCAATGCCAGTGCCAGCAACGGCGTCAATTCATTGGTGAGAAACGCGTGTGCGATGCGGCCGCTGAAACCGAGAGCCGCATCCTTGTCGATAGCATTGCTCATTGCTGCACCATGCGGCTGGCGGCGACAGGATCCAGCACGACGATGTCGCCGTCATTCAGTCCCGCCAGAACTTCGACGCGATCATTGATGTGTTGTCCCAGACGAATCTGCCGCAACATGGGCTGATCATTCTGCATCACATACACTGCCGTAACCTCACTGCGGGTGACAACACTGCCAGCAGGAATCAGCAGTTTTCGCGTTTCACCTGTTACTACTCCGACTTTGACAAACATGCCGGGATGCAGATCAGTGGCATTGGCCGGAAGATTGGCGCGTGCATGAAAGGTGTGCGTGTCGATGTTTGCTTCGGGAAAAATGGTGAAGCTGGCGGCTTCGATGCGTTTGTCGCCGACATAGATGGCGGCTTTCCTGATCTCGCGCACTTTCTCGACAATGCTTTGCGGCAGATCAAGATTGACGCGCAGATATTGCAGCGACACACCGGACATCAACGGCGTGCCGGGTTGCACGCTTTCGCCCACTTGCACCAGCCGTTTGGTGACAATGCCTGCGTAAGGCGCGCGCACTTCGGTGTAACCGAAACCTTCGCGGGCGGCATCCACTGCGGCACGTGCGGAATCAAGATGTGCTGCTGCGGCGTCACGACTGGCCAGCGCCTGTTCATACTCCTGTCGTGTTGCCACACTTTCCTTGTACAGTCCTTCAATGCGTTTGAACTGTTGTTGTGACTGCGCATTGAGCGCAATCGCTTCCTGCAATGAAGCCTGTGCCTGTTCCATCGAAGCGCGTTGCTGTGTGCCGCGCAACCGCATGATGACAGCGCCCGCAGGCACAAAATCATTTACATCGTAAAAAATGTCGGTGATGCGTCCGGAAGTTTGCGCGGACACCGTGGCCTGATTGATGGCTTCAATGGTGCCGTCCACAACACGCTCCGATGGCATGATTTCATGAGCAACCTTGATGGTGGCCAATGCAGTGTGCTGCTCATCTGCATGTGCAATGAACGCCGCCAGGCATGTCATCAGGCATGTCATCAGGCATGCCGTCAACACCGCCTGTAGATGATGAAGTTTGCTCATGGGCTGCATCCTCAGCAAAACGCCACGCCGGACTTGACGCCAAGTTTCTTGAGGATGAGTGCGAGCGGGCACCAGCCGCTGAATGCTGATTGCAACAGATTGGCGCCCACAAATGCGGTGAGCCAGTACCAGTTGGCGTTGACGTAGTAACCCAGCGTCAGGCTGATCAACACCACACTGCCGGCAAAGGCCATAACGATTCGGTCGATGCTCATGATGGTTTTCCTCAAAAAGGCAATTCGTGGTGTCTTTATATTAGAAGTTGCTAATGTAGTCAACACTGATATAGAATACCCACCATGAAAGTGGAGGATTGATCACGGGTCAATCCGGGAGAAATGCTGATGCCGACACGTACATCCCTTAAGAAACAGGCGAGCGCAGCCAGGCCGCGCAAATCCGTCATGAATGCGGAAGAAATGTTTGCGCATGCAGGCGAGGCAGCAGACTTTCTGAAAGCACTGGCCAACGACCAGCGGCTGGCAATTCTCTGCACCTTGCTGGAAGGACCGTTGTCCGTCGGACAGATCAACGAGAAAGTGGAACTGAGCCAGTCGGCGCTGTCGCAACATCTGGCTGTGCTGCGTGACAGCAACCTGGTGAATACTGAAAAGCAGTCACAGACGGTTTACTATTCACTGCATGATGACAAGACACGCCGCATGCTTGAGTTACTGCATGAGTGTTTTTGCGGATGAACCCGGGCTGAACCGATATTCGCTTTGCTGTGCGGCATCGGTCTGGCCGATGATGATCTTTTGATTTGAGCTGCGTGACTGGTCGATGAGTTGATCGACTGACCGGAGGCGCCGATGCAACGTAAAACAGTCAATGATTTCCATCCTGAAGTGCTCAGGCTGTTCGACAAATATGTTCATGGTTTCATTCTGCGCCGGGAATTTCTCGCCAGAGCGGCAAGCTATCTTGCAGTGGGTGTGACGGCCGAAGCCGTGCTGGATGCGTTAACGCCAAAGTTTGCCGAAGCGCAGCAGATCAAGAACGACGATGTACGCATCAAAACGCGCTTCGTTGAATTTGATTCACCCAAGGGTTACGGTAAGGTGCGTGCATATCTTGCCATGCCTGCACATATTGATGGCAAGTTGCCAGTGATTCTGGTGGTGCACGAGAACCGCGGACTGAATCCGCATATCGAAGATATTACGCGCCGCCTTGCAGTGGATAACTTTATTGCGTTGGCGCCGGACATGTTGTTTTCGCTCGGCGGGTATCCGGATGATGAAGACAGAGCGCGCGAGTTGTTCCAGAAGCTGGATCAGGAAAAGTGCCGTCAGGATTTTATCGCCGCGGTACATTTCCTTGAACACTTGCACGAAGGCAATGGCAGAGTGGGTGTTGTCGGGTTTTGCTATGGCGGTGGCGTCGTCAATTTTCTCGCCACACAAATTTCCGGCTTGAATGCAGCGGTGCCGTTTTACGGCATGGCGCCCGATCTTGACAATGTGGCCAGAATCAAAGCGCCCTTGCTGATTCATTACGCAGAGCATGATGAACGTATCAACGCCGCATGGCCTGCCTACGAATCCGCATTGAAAGCAGCACATGTCAACTATCAGGCCTATGTTTATCCCGGCACTCAGCATGGATTCAACAACGACACCACACCTCGCTATGACGAGGCTGCTGCGAAACTGGCATGGACGCGGACAGTGCAGTTTTTCAATCAGCAGTTACGTTAGCAACTTGTTGAAAAGCTCAACCTGAGCGGCAGTCGTGTCTGTATTTTTCAAAACTGTCAAAAACAGGAGGTTTTTGCCAGAGCCTATAGGGATATATTCACGGCGTTTTTGAACAATACAGACACGACTGCCAGCGAGGAAGTGAGTGCCGGCATGGGCGAGTAGATGAAATGGGCTTTTCAATAACTTGTTAGAGGACTGCTGAGCAACCTGCTGTTCCTGAAGCCTTGTATCGCGGCACTCATCGCGCGATGCCTTAATGAAGACGAGTTCATTAAGCAACACGTTTCCGTCGTACCGTTACGACATCTTGCCATCATCACCAACAGGTACACACTTTCGCAAGTATCCTTCATGGGTACATACCGGGAGTGAATCATCATGTGGCACTTCAATCATGGTCAGTACGTTCCCCGTTTTTCCATGTCTTCCTTATGGCGGCGTTGCGGGTTGCTGGCAATCATTGCGGTTACAGCAACAGCGTTAACAGCCTGTGGCGGGTCGGGTTCATCGGATGGCAATTCGCCGGGTATGCAGGGACAGGCTTGCGACAATTGTGGAACAACCATTTTGTCGTTGACGGATGCGCAGGGGGATTTTCTTGCCTATTCAGTGGATGTGTCGTCGCTGACATTGCAACGCGCCGATGGCACGGTGGTTGAAACGGTTCCTGCAACCACTACAGTTGATTTTTCGAAACTGGTCAATTTGTCCGAAATTCTCAGTGCAAAACAGATACCCGGCGGCAACTACACCGGCGGCAGCATCACGCTGGACTATACCAATGCAAATATCATCGTCGATGATGGCACTGCGGCGGGATTGAAAGTGACGGCAGTGGATGACATGGGCAATCCATTGACGCAAGTCACGCTCAACATTCAGTTCGACAACAACAAATTGATTGTTACGCCTGGGCGTATCGCCAATCTTGCGCTCGATTTCAATCTGCTTGCGTCCAACACGGTGAACACGGCGACAGCGCAGGTCACGGTGAATCCTGTACTGATGGCCTCGCTGACACCGGCAGTGGACCGGCAAACACTGGTGCGTGGTCAATTGCAGAGTGTGGATGTCGCCAGCAGTAACTATATGGTGATGGTGTTTCCATTCGCGGAGATGAATCATGATCACGGTCAGCTGACAGTCGCAACCAATGACACCACGACGTTCAACATCGATGGTGTTACTTACACCCGCGCGGCGGGATTGATGCAATTGAACAATGAACCCACGGGTACCGTCACGCTGGCGTATGGCACCTTGTCCACAGCGGATCATACCTTCACGGCCACCAGCGTGCTGGCAGGCAGCAGTGTGATCAACAAGAAACTGGATCGCATCGAAGGTACGGTAGTGGCGCGCAACGGTAATGTCATCATGGTGCGCGGCGCACGCTGGTGTGTGCCCAATGACAGTGTCGAGAATTTCATGCGCAAGGATGTGGCAGTAACAGTGGGTGATGCCACCACGGTGACCGAAGACGGACACAGTGGTTCATTTGATATTTCCGATATTTCCGTCGGACAGCATGCCGTGTTCTTTGGTGTGGCCAGCAGCAATGGAAGCTCAGGTTCAAGTTCAAGCGCAAGTTCAAGTTCATCAAGCTCATCCGCTTCATCATCCAGCGCTTCAAGTTCTGCGATGGGTGCGGCGATGGCAGGTGCGCAGAACTTCTCACGGCACGATGATATCAGCAGGTTGCCTACGGTGTCGCTGGATGCCACTGCAGGCAGTGCGCGACTGGAACTGACGAGTGCATGGGGTATGGTGAATTCTACCAGTGGCACAACAGCGACCATCAATTTGCAGAGCATTGATGGCAGATCGCCTGCATCACTGGACTTCACCGGCACCGGTGCTGATCCCTCGGCTTACAGGATCATGATGATGAATAATTCCGTTGCGTTGCCGGACAGCAGCGCGGTCAGGTTCATGGGATTTGTCGCGCCGTTTGGTGCATCCGCAGCGGCGGATTTTTATGCAGACACCATCATCAGCTATGCGCAGACCAATGCCACCGTGTTCATACGCTGGGGTGATGCGCATGGTGGAACGGCGATGCCGTTTGCCACGCTGGATGCAACTACAATGGGAATCAGTCAGGATGAGCTGGATGCCAGCATCAGGCCAACGGTCATTGCCGGGCCGCAGGTCATCAGTCTGTTGACCACTGCGGGCCATACCACCGGATTGAATCTGGTTGCGCCGGATGCCACGGCAATGAACACGCAATACGCCATCCTCCATCGCGGCAGCCGCACCATCAATACCTATGCCTCATTTGGTGATTTTGAATCAGCAGCGCAAACGGCCATTGCGGTATCAGGAACCACGACACTGGCGGTGATTGCGCAAGGACCGTACACCAGTAGTTCGGCCACGCTGAAAACCAGCGATGCCGCGTTGATTCTCAGCGATTGACGGATTCAAAGGATGTGTTGCAAGGCCCGCTGCGGCGGGCCTTTGTTTTTGCAGTGATCACTCGGTTATGATGGTGCAATCTGCCGGGGAGATTGCTGATGGAAGTAACAACCAAAAAATCCAGCGCACGCTGGGCATTGATGCTGGTGATATTCATTGCACTGGCCGCATGGGGCTATGTTGAGTTCACCTTGCACTGGTCTTATTCCGATGGTGAGCGTGTCGGCATTTTACAGAAAGTTTCACGCGAAGGCTGGCTGTGCAAAACCAACGAAGGCGAGCTGGCGTTGTACATTGTCAGCGGCGTAGCGCCGCAATTGTGGAATTTTACGGTGCGTGATGACGCTGTTGTACAGCAACTCAACGCTCATCTTGGACAGCGCGTGCGTCTGCACTACACCGAGCATCGCGGCGTGCCTTCCCGCTGTTTTGGCGAGACGCAGTACTATGTGGATGAAGTGCTGCCGGCAGCGCAATGAAGATCAGTCGCTGACTGTCTGATACACTTTCATGAACTTGGCATTCTGCACAATGCCGTGATCGCCGGGCGCATACTGCATCAGCCAGTCGCCGGCATGGCCGTGAATGACGTCGCCACCGGCGGACCGGGCAACACTGAAGTCTTCATGCATCTGTCTGGCAAGTACCGGCACGGGTTTGTTGCGATACTGGCCATCCGCGCCATGCTGCAATGGCGGCAGCGGAAGGTACTTGGTATCGAACCGGTCGCGGCTGACACTCCAGTGATCACCGGTTGATCCGGTAATCAGCGCGTCACCCGCTTGATACGTATTGGCGCCTTCGCGGCTTGCGACGCTGCCTGCCGCTTTGGCAAACTTCACCGTTACCACTTCGTTCTTGATGTAACGCCGGGCTTGCGGATCGTCGCGCAACTCGACCTGTGTAAGTATGACCATGCTGCTGTTGAAAAATGAACCGGTGTCAAGCCTGCCGGTTTTCACGGTAAATCGCAACGGTTCGCGTGGATAGACCGTTACAGATGGCCCGGAGTACGGTAATCTTTGCAGACAATATGAAACTCTGGATCGCCGAGCTGTGAAAATTTCGCGTTTTGGACGGGTGCTGCGCACGGTTGCAGTCATTGAAGCCTCGAAGGGAATTCTGGTCTTGCTGCTGGGTGCCGGTGTCATCTCGATGTTTCATGGTGGTGTGGAGAATGTTGCCGATGGCATGGTGCAGTATTTCCATCTCGATCCCGCCAGTTTCTTTGCGCGCGTCTTCGTCAAGCTGGCATCGCATATCACCAACACACACTTGTGGTTCTGGGCGTCGCTGGCGGCGGCCTACGTTACGCTGCGTTTTATCGAAGCCTATGGCCTGTGGTTTGCGCGTCCCTGGGCTGAGTGGCTGGCGGCATTGAGCGGCAGCATTTACATTCCCTTTGAATTGATAGAACTGTTCACCAGTCCGCGGGGCTGGCAAACCGTTATTGCACTGGTGGTGGTGGCCATCAACACCGCCATTGTGCTGTTCATGGTGTACGGCTTGCTGCATTCAAAGGAAATCAGCGCTGAAATCCAGTACGAGCATGAACATCACCATCATCATCAACAATAACCATACCGTCCTTCAATACAACCTGACTCCTCAACAATGAACGTCTTGCTCTGGATCATTCTTGCAACAGTATTGGGCGGTGTGTTGAGCGCACTTGCCGCATCGTTGTTCCTGCTGGTGCCGGAACACAAGCGCGTGCACTGGATTCCGCACCTGGTCAGTTTTGCCATTGGCGCGTTGCTGGCTGCGGCATTGCTGGATCTGTTGCCGGAAGCCATTTCCACTGCGGGCGTCAGCAGGGCATCACAGGTGGGATTGACCTTGCTGGTGGGTGTGCTGATATTTTTCGTGCTGGAAAAACTGGTGTTGTGGCGTCATTGTCATTACAACACCTGCGAAGCGCATCCTGTGGATGAGCATCACCCGCAAGAAACACATCATAGTTATGCACATGCGCGTCCTCATGTGCATGAAGTGCAGGAACAACATCGTCATGCGGCATCCGGCTGGATGATCCTGTTTGGTGATGGTCTGCACAACATGCTCGATGGTGTCTTGATTGCCGCCGCATTCATGACGGATATTCATCTGGGCATTGTCACATCGCTGGCGGTGATCGTGCATGAAATTCCGCAGGAAGTGGGTGATCTTGCCATTCTGCTTCACGGTGGCATGTCACGCCGCAAGGCATTGCTGCTCAACTTGATCACCAGTCTGACATCGGTGATCGGCGCGGTGATTGCCTTCTTTGCACTGGGCACCGCCATGCAAGTGCTGCCTTATGCCATTACACTGGCAGCGGCCAGTTTCATTTACATTGCCGTGGCCGATCTGATTCCCGGCCTGCATCGTCGTGTTGATCCCGAATCGGCCATTCAGCAGTTTGCATTGATCTCCAGCGGCGTGTTGCTGATAGGTGTGATGGAACACTTGCTGCGCGCATAACTGCATTGCCGGATTCTTGGTTGGTCTTCCTTGTTGCAGACAACCGGTGCTACGTAACTCCTCATATTGCTTTCACCCGGGTTCTTTTGAACCATTACCCGCATCCGCATAATTTGAACTCCATCTGCGCATCCATGTTGAAATTCCCCATTTGAACCCTAGATACCGTGCAATTCAAGTATTCAGAGAGCAAGTCACATGCGAATGGACAAACTGACCAGCAAATTCCAGATGGCATTGGCCGATGCACAGTCATTGGCAGTGGGCCGTGACCATCAGTACATTGAACCCGTTCACCTGATGCAGTCATTGCTGGATCAGCAGGGCGGTTCAATACGCCCCTTGCTGGACAAATCGGGCGCCAATGTCAATGCATTGCGTTCGTCATTGAGTGCCGCCATTGATCGCCTGCCAACCGTCGAAGGTTCGGGCGGCGAAGTGCACATCTCGAATGATCTTAACAAGCTGCTCAATCTCACCGACAAGCTGGCACAGAAGCGCGGCGATCAATATATCTCCAGCGAATTGTTTGTGCTGGCGGCCATTGATGACAAAGGCGCACTCGGCAATCTGCTGAAACAGGCCGGTGTGCACAGGCAGGCACTTGAAAAATCCATTGATGAATTGCGTGGTGGTGACAAGGTGGATGATCCCAATGCAGAAGAAAGCCGTCAGGCACTGGAAAAGTATTGTGTCGATCTGACTGAACGTGCTGCACAGGGAAAGCTGGATCCGGTGATCGGCCGCGATGATGAAATTCGCCGCACCGTGCAGGTGTTGCAACGTCGCACCAAGAACAATCCGGTGCTCATTGGCGAACCCGGTGTGGGCAAGACCGCCATCGTCGAAGGTCTTGCGCTGCGCATCATCAATGGTGAAGTTCCCGAAGGCATTCGCAACAAGAAGATTCTTGCCCTTGATATGGGAGCGCTGATTGCGGGCGCCAAATTCCGTGGTGAATTCGAAGAACGCCTGAAAGCAGTGCTGAATGATTTAAAGAAACAGGAAGGCCAGATCATCCTGTTCATTGATGAGTTGCATACCATGGTGGGTGCAGGCAAGGCTGAAGGCGCAATGGATGCCGGCAACATGCTCAAGCCCGCACTGGCACGTGGCGAACTGCATTGCGTGGGTGCCACCACACTGGATGAGTATCGCAAGTACATCGAGAAAGATGCCGCACTGGAACGCCGTTTCCAGAAAGTGTTGGTGAATGAACCTTCGGTGGAAGACACCATTGCCATTCTGCGTGGCCTGAAAGAACGGTACGAAGTGCATCATGGCGTGGACATCACCGATCCTGCCATTGTTGCAGCCGCTACATTGTCACATCGTTACATCACGGATCGTCAACTGCCGGACAAGGCCATTGACCTGATTGATGAAGCGGCATCGCGCATTCGCATGGAAATTGATTCCAAGCCCGAAGCAATGGACAAACTTGAGCGTCGCATCATTCAACTCAAGATTGAGCGCGAAGCACTCAAGAAGGAAAGTGACGAAGCGTCGAAGAAACGGCTGGCCATTCTTCATGACCAATTGACAGGGCTGGAGAAGGAATACGCCGATCTTGAAGAAGTATGGAAAGCAGAGAAGGCCGCCGTGCAAAGTTCTGCGGGCATCAAGGAAGAACTGGAACGTGCGCGCATTGAACTGGAGTCCGCACGTCGTGCACAGAATCTGGCGCGCATGTCCGAATTGCAATACGGCAAGATTCCTGAACTGGAGAAACGTCTGGAACAGGCAGCGTTGGCCGAACAGCAGGAAACACAATTGCTGCGCAATAAAGTCACCGAAGAAGAAATTGCGGAAGTGGTTTCCAAGTGGACCGGCATTCCGGTATCAAAGATGCTGGAAGGCGAGAAAGAAAAGTTGTTGCGCATGGAAGAAGCATTGTCCAAGCGTGTGGTGGGTCAACGCGAAGCAGTAAGCGCAGTGGCGGATGCCATTCGCCGTTCGCGCGCGGGCATTTCCGATCCCAATCGTCCCAATGGTTCCTTCCTGTTCCTGGGTCCGACGGGTGTGGGCAAAACAGAATTATGCAAGGCATTGGCAGAGTTTCTCTTCGACACTGAAGAAGCCATGGTGCGCATTGACATGTCCGAATTCATGGAGAAGCATTCGGTCGCACGTTTGATCGGCGCACCGCCGGGATATGTAGGTTATGAAGAAGGCGGTTATCTCACCGAAGCGGTGCGCCGCCGTCCTTACTCGGTCATCCTGCTCGATGAAGTCGAGAAGGCACATCCCGATGTATTCAATGTGTTGTTGCAGGTACTCGATGACGGCCGCTTGACGGATGGTCAGGGGCGTACTGTTGATTTCAGAAACACGGTTGTGATCATGACATCCAACCTCGGTTCGCAGGTCATTCAGGAATTAAGCGGCGAAGCCAACTACGACAAGATGAAGGCAGCGGTGATGGAAATCGTTGGTCAGCATTTCCGTCCCGAATTCATCAATCGCGTGGATGACATTGTGGTCTTTCATCCGCTGGGCCGCGCGCAATTGCGTGCGATTGTGGACATTCAACTTGGCAATTTGCGTAAGCGTCTTGCTGAACGCGATATCGCCATCACGCTGGATGATGCAGCACGCGATCTTCTCGGCGAAGCAGGCTTTGATCCGGTCTACGGTGCGCGTCCATTAAAGCGCGCTATTCAATCGCAAGTGGAAAATCAACTGGCGCAGCGCATCCTGCGCGGTGAATTTCCTCCAGGCAGTGAAGTGAAAATCACTGCGAAAGATGGTGCATTGGTGTTTGTGAAGAAGTAACGGGCTATCGGTTGGTAAGCTGGTGATGTGGCACAGCGAATCCCAGCTTGCAATTTGCTTTGATCAAGATGCTGGGATAAGTATGTCAACGGGCTGGTAACCGTTTTGTGACAGACAACGAGAGTAAGTCACTTTTTTGTAGTGCTCCTGTCAAGCAGGGACGATTGAACACATTCCGGGAAGTTCTCGATTGACTCTTCATAGGCTTGTTCATGTGACCACCAGTAGCCAGCAGTCCAGTGGTCTGGCTTAATTCCCCGGTATTTCAGCCACCAGGCTTGTATGGGACCGATCGTCCAGTGATTGTTTATCCGTGACAGTTGCAATCCGTAGGTGTCCTCACCCTTGGTGGCAGTGAGCCATACCTGATCGGTACACGCGGGGCCATCTTCGCATGGGCATCCAGTGACAACAGTGGAAATGTTGACAATGGCATGGGGCAAAACGTCACGAACGACGTTTTGTATTTCACGTACTTCGTTGTCGGAGATATTTTCACTTCGTGCAGGGGCATCCCGGCGTCTGGGTTCTGTTTCCTTTATACGATTTTCAATCTGGTAAATACGATCCTGCTGCGCCTGCCGGTCGTTGTAAGCACGGCGTCTGTCTTCATCATCAGCGTGGGCAGTCGCCGTGAGCAGCAACGAGCCTGCAAGCGTCATCGCAATACAACGGAGTTTCTTGTTCATGTGCGTTGCATGTCCGGACATCCCGTTATCCACCGGCAGTACCCGAAGGATAAAGTTCGATACCTGCCACGTTTCTTCAGCCACCCACTGGTTTGCCGTTGGCGGTCAGCTTGCCATCCTTGTATTCAACATGTGATTGCAGCTTGTCGCCCTTGCGCAGCAAATAACCCTGCGCTTCGAGCTGTGCGGTTTGTTGCTTGATGGCTGACGCAGTTTCCGCAATGGGCCAGTGATCAATCAATTGCTGATCAATACTGATATCGCTTTGCGCATGAATTTTCCTGAGCAGCGAATCATATTGAACAGTGGGCAGAAGATCGGACTCCACGACGTCATTGATCGTTGCAGTGCCGGTGATTTTCAATATGCCGTTGCCGGTGGCAAAACCGATGTT
Source organism: Steroidobacteraceae bacterium (assembly GCA_035548495.1). Taxonomy (GTDB): domain Bacteria; phylum Pseudomonadota; class Gammaproteobacteria; order Steroidobacterales; family Steroidobacteraceae; genus CAILZL01. Next base: position 87,170 of record DASZSV010000051.1, on the reverse strand, counting down.
GTTGAATGCCACCACTGGCGCATGCTGCAATAATGTCAGTACATCGTGGGTGGCGCGCTGTTTCATATCATCCACTTGCGCCGGGTTGCCGGCGGTGCCGTTGGCGGGTGATGCAATGGCCCTGGTGCGTGCTTCGTCCAGCAGTTTGTACAACGAGACTGTTGCTTTGGTATCGAGATGATTGATACCGAAGTCAAGATGTGTTTCTTCAACGCTGACGTTCTGATAACTGACTTTTCCGGAGCCAACGCTGGCGCTGGCATTGAGGAAATCGGTGTTGATGGCTGACTTGATGCCGTAGACCACATCATTGATCGCGAAGGATGATTCCGGTTTGTCCTGTGGTTGAAACGAAATGGCGCCGATCTTGAGCGTCTCTTCGCCATCAAACAGCACATCGAATTTGCGTTGCAGGGCGCCTTTGAAACGGATGTCATTCATCTGGAACACGGAACGATCCTTGCCATTGACAACCAGTCCCGGCGAGCCGCCGCTGAAGCTGACATCACGTGCATCGGGTGCAATGCTGAAACGCAGGTTCAATCCCTTCCATGTTGCAGTGCTGCCATCCTTGGGACGAATGTCGAGTCTTGGACTGATAACATCGACGTAGGAATTGCCGAAATAGCCAAAGGTGGTAAAGATTCGCACGGGTGTGCTGGTGCCAAATATTTCAATCAGTTTCTTGCGCTGTTCGTCAGTCAGGACCACTGAGGTTTCGACACGGGCAACGCCAATGCTGCGCAAGCCGGGAAGCGGACCGTAGGCGATATCGTTGTGAATCACAAACTGATTTGAGGCGTTGCCGATGGCGCCGGATTTCATCAGCAACTGCAATGCCGGATGGTCAATTTCCAGCGTAATGTCTTCGGACGAAGTGAAGAAATGATTCCTGGTCTTTTTTGCCGCAATCTTGATCATTCCTCGGGACTGGTCGGCAATGCGTTGCAACGATTGATCAATACGCGCGCGTGTTGCATTGGCACACAGCCAGGTTGCTCCACAGTACAACGGCACGCAGGCAACCACAACGGCTGCAATTAAAACCTTCTTCATTGCCATCTCCCTTCTTTTAACTGGTGTTATACCTTGCCAAGTATAGCCCAAATAGCAGGCACGGCAGAAAAAGGAAAACGCCTGCATCATGGTTGATGCAGGCGTTGCAAGGCGTGATGAACTGTTGATGTTTCTTGTTGAGTCAGTCAGTCTGTCTGTCAGTACATGACTTCGCCCTGGATGACACGCGGCAGGCTGGTTACCGTGGGACGCGTGCCAATGTAGATATCAGAAGTGGAGTCGCTCGGGTCTTTCAACACGCTGGCATCGGGCAAGGTGACGCTGCCCGGCAGGGTGAGTCCGGAACACTCCGAGATGTCCTTGCGCGCAAAGCGGATTTCGCGATCCAGCCACTTCACCAGATAGGTGGTGGTGCCGTCACTGACTTGCCCCAGTGTAGCGTCGAACGGAATCACAAAGTCCGGTACATAGCGTGCATTGTCCTGATCGCAACTGACCGGTTGATTGGTCAATGCGGAGACACACGAACCCGGAATGCCCCACAGATTGCCGAAGCCGCCATACTGCAACACGATGCTCTTGCCGGCGTACTGTCCGAAATGCACGGCATCGTCCGGTACGGTGTAGTTCAGTTGCATGGGAGGATCGAACGTCACGAAGGTGTTGTTGCTGTCCTTGACGGCGGCGAACTGATTCCAGTTGTTCGGGCCGGTTTCCCATACGTAGTACACATCCTGATCATTGGCCTTGTAGTCGCAATACATGGTGTTGTTGCACAGCAATGCATTGGGATCAGTGACCAGACGGCCGCTGCGAATGCCATTCTGATACTGCTGGTATTGCTGGAACGCATTCATGTCCGTGGCGGTGACGGGATTGCCATTGGTCAGCAACACACCTGCAGTGGTATCGGCAGTGTAGGTGACATACGTGGCGCTGGGATTCCAGTTGTTGAAGGTGTTGGCATCATAGGGTGAGTTGCCCGTGTTGTTGGTCAGATAGTCACTCAAAGATGTGTCTGTCGGGCAATTGTTCACGCAGTACAATGTTGCTGGCATGTCGGATGGATAGACAATATCCTGTGCACGATACACAACAGTGATTGCCGTTGAATCGAGTAATGAACTCACGTTCTGCAAATTGATGAACAGTTCGCCGCCCAGTGAATCCGAGTAGCCCTGCAGTCCTTGTTGCGACCAGAACGATGCATTCACGGTTTGCGGTGCGGTCAGGTTCTGAGACTGACAGCCATTCTGACTGCAATTGATCTGGCCAGTGACAACAAAGTCAGCATTGGCATCATCCCAGTACAGTTGATACTGCGTATTGGATGTTGCACCCGAAAAGAAATTGGTTGCATCACCCACCCAGGTATTGAGCTGGACCTTGTCGATGGCATGCAGGGTGGTGGTCCTGCGCGTGTACTTGGTCAGCTTGCCGCCTGCCAGCACCAGTGTGTAATTGGTCGTGCTGGGCGTGCTGTTGTTCGATGAGTAGTCGACTTTCTGCACCGTTGCGCCGTTGGCAATGTTCGCCGAGGTGGGTATGTTCAGGCCCCAGTAACCAATGAAGCCGTGATATGTGGTGCCGCCGCTGGTGTAGTCAATGGGAAAGCCGGAATTGCGATCAATGCGTGCACCGGTGGTTGAGTCATACAGGCCATAGTTCCATACGGAAAATCCGGTTTCGGGATCGTTTGCATCGCGACTGAAGCATTGATCACCACGCAGAAAGTGATCGGCATCATAGGCAAACAGGAAGGATGATTCCTGTGTGACATTGTTCTGTGTCTGTACCATGTCCAGCTTGCCGCTGCCGGTGGTGACACCAACACTGGTCAGGCGCAATGCAGTGGTCTGCGATTGATCGCTGCGTTGCTCGTTTTCATAGTAATCCAGTGCGCCATCGCTTCCTTGCAGCATGCCATTCATCATGCATGGACCAGAAGCGCCTTTGCCGCAAAAATCCAGGCGGAACTGGCCATAGGGATTGGCGTCGCTCGGCGCTGCTGTGGCATTGATGTTAACGAAGATTGTACCTTGCTGTCCGTCGCTCTCGTTATCCAGCCACACTTTGACACGCATGGGATCGCTGTTGGATGCGCGTGCTGAGTTAACTACCGTGGTGGTGTAACTGGATGCCTGCGAACCATCGCTGCCGGATGCGTTGCTGGTGCTGGATTTGCTGGCCGAGCACTTGTTCTCGTCCACCAGCGCAATATAGTCACCTTGATTGACCAGCGCATCCGGACGCAGTGCATGCATGATGCAGGTGATCATGTTGACCTGGCCAATGCCATCGGAAGTGGCATCTTCAACATGACTGGTTTGTGGATCACTGAAGTAAGCGGAATCCGCTGGTGGTGCTGCAAAAGAAGGTAGCGCCAGTGCCACACTGGCCAGCAGTAGCAGAAGTTTGACGATGCGATGTGCAGGAGAAGAACTGTTCATTGGACACCTCATGACAGATGAGACCGGGTGCGATGGAATCGGTGATTACTGCGCGTTCTTCGCAGTCACCACCGATACGCTGCTTGGCAATGCCAGACCGACAACAGCGGCGCTGGTGCTGGATGCCGCGCTTGAACTGGCGACGGAACTGATACTGCTGCTGGCACTGTTGCCAACGGGTGCGGTGCTGTCGCTGGAACTGCCGCCGCCACTGCATCCAGTCATAACCAGTGCAGTCATCAGCCACGCTGCGTGCATCAATCTGCGATCAAGTTGATGATTCATCTGCCGTTACCTCTGATATGTAAAGAACGCCATCGTTATGACTGCGGCATGAAGCCCACGCTGTTCATGCAATGCGCAGTGATCCACTGCGCTGCAACGGATGTGAAACTGGAATCTTGAGAGCACTCGTGCCGAATATTCAGTATCGGTTGTCGCCGTCACAGATTGCTGAATGTGATCTCGGCAATTCGCTGAAAACCATGTGATGCGTTTCGCATGCGCCTGTCATGATTTGTTTGTTTCATCCTGTATCGGCCGCGCCGGCAATCACAATCAAGAAAAGGTCAGGCACATGATGTCAATCGTATCGCCATCCATGCTGTCGTCCGGATGATTCCTGGCGGGCAGGTTTTTTTGCCATTGCCGTGGTGAAGCGGTAGTCTTGTCCCTGTCTTTAATCACGTATTGTCAACATCACCATGTCACACGCTGATACGCATTTCGAACTGTCTGCGCTCAATCTGCAACCCACTGCAACGTCAACCGCTGTTGTGCCTGCGCTGGATGTGGCGCGCGGCCAGTTGCTGCAACCGTTTGAACTGGATGAGAACAAGCTGTCTTCCGTGCTCGGCACGGTGATGGGCGCGGCAGTGGATTATGCCGATTTGTATTTTCAGCAATCTCGCGAAGAGTCGTGGGCGCTGGAAGACGGCATCGTCAAGGATGGTTCGCACAGTATCGAACAGGGTGTGGGTGTGCGCGCATTGGCGGGCGACAAAACCGGATTCGCCTATTCGGATGAAATCATGTTGCCCGCGCTGAATGAAGCATCGAAAGCAGCACGTGCCATTGCGCGCGGTGCGGGCAGGGGTGCAGTGCAGGCCTGGCATGCGCGCACCACACCGCAACTGTATTCTGCTGCGGATCCCATCGAAGGATTGAGCGATCAGCAGAAAGTCGCGCTGCTGGGTGAAGTGGACGCAGCGGCACGACGGCTTGATCCACGCGTAACGCAGGTGATGGCCAGCATCAGTGCCGTGCATGAAGTGATACTCATTACATCGAGTGATGGCACACTGGCTGCGGATGTGCGGCCACTGGTGCGCATGAATGTCTCTGTCATCGTTGAACACAATGGACGGCGCGAACAAGGTTACTGTGGTGCAGGCGGGCGCTATTCAATGCAGGAATTCATTCAGCAACGGCGCTGGCAGGCATTGGTGAACGAAGCCGTGCGCGGAGCATTGGTGAATCTTGAAGCCGTTGCTGCACCGGCGGGCACGATGACGGTGGTGCTGGGTCCGGGCTGGCCGGGCATTCTGCTGCATGAAGCCATCGGCCATGGTCTTGAAGGCGACTTCAATCGCAAAGGCACGTCGGCTTTCTCAGGAAAAATCGGACAACAGGTTGCATCGCCGTTATGCACAGTAGTGGATGACGGCACCCTCAAGTATCGCCGTGGTTCACTCAACATTGATGATGAAGGCACGCCCACGCAATGCACTACGTTGATTGAAAATGGCATCTTGCGTGGTTACATGCAGGACAAGATGAATGCGCGTCTGATGGGCGTGAAATCCACCGGCAACGGCCGTCGTGAATCATTCTCGCACATGACATTGCCGCGCATGACCAACACCTACATGCTGCCGGGCCCGCATGATCCGGATGAAATCATCCGCTCGGTGAAAAAGGGTTTGTACTGCCGCAACTTTGGCGGCGGACAAGTTGATATCACTTCAGGCAAGTTTGTGTTCTCCGCCAGCGAAGCCTATCTGATTGAAGATGGCAAACTCACTGCGCCAGTGCGTGGTGCAACATTGATCGGCAACGGACCCGATGTGCTGACGCGCGTGTCGATGGTTGGCAATGATCTGAAACTCGACGATGGTGTCGGTACCTGTGGCAAGGAAGGACAGGATGTGCCCGTTGGTGTCGGTCAACCGACATTGCGAGTGGATGGACTTACAGTTGGCGGCACAGCGACGGAGTAGGAGATGGAACTTCAGAGAAAAGGTAAACAAGATGACCGCGCAAGAACTTTATGAACGCTTGGTGAATCTTGATGAGAGTGAACGCATCGAAGCGAAACGCGCGTCTGAAATTGGAACGTCGATTCTGGAAAGTGTCTGTGCATTTGCCAATGAGCCGGGGTTGGGTGGTGGACATTTGTTATTAGGCGTTGAACGCGAGGAGATGGCACTCTTTCCCAGTTATGAAGTAGTAGGTGTTAACAATCCGGAGAGATTGGCCAGTGATTTGGCAAGCAGATGCCGTGCGGATTTCAATATCCCTCTTCGAATTGATATTCAACAGGAACAAATAAACAACAAGATCGTAATCGTGGTATTTGTCCCCGAGTCTCAGCCAGCAGAGAAACCGGTTTACTTCAAGAGCAGGGGATTACCACGAGGCGCATTCCGCCGCATAGGTCCAACCGATCAGCATTGCACCGAAGATGATCTGGTTGTGTTTTACGATGGTAGAGGTGAGGAGACTTACGATTACAGTGTGGTTCGTGATTCAAAGCAGGATGATCTTGATCATGACGCATTACAGGATTACCGAAAGGCTCGACAAGAAGCAAATCCTGATGCAGAGGAATTGCGTTGGCCCGATAAGGACTTATTGCTGGCGCTTGGTTGCGCCCGTCAAGTGAATGGCGAGCTGGTTCCTACAGTTGCTGGGCTGGTGTTGTTTGGCAAATCAATCGCGTTAAGACGATTCTTTCCTATGATGCGGGTTGATTACATTCGCGTACCTGGTCGTGAATGGGTGCCTGATCCTGGCAAGCGTTTTGACAGCATTGAGATGCGCGATCCATTGATGCGTTTGATTCGTCGTGCCACTTCGGCGGTAATGGATGATTTGCCAAAAAGTTTCTTGCTGCCGGAAGGTCAGTTGCAGCGGCAAGATATTTCACCAGTACCGCAGCGAGTGATCCGTGAAGCTATAGTGAATGCAGTTATGCACCGAAGCTACAGAGTACATAGTCCAATCCAGATCATTCGCTATAGCAACCGGCTTGAGATTACTAATGCCGGTTTTTCTCTCAAGTCGCCGGATCATCTTGGTGAGCCGGGTTCAATGGCACGTAATCCAAGGATTGCCGCTGCACTGCATGAGACACGCTTTGCTGAGACAAAGGGAAGTGGTATCCGTGTAATGCGTGATATGATGGAGCAGGCTGGCTTATCACCACCTACATTTGATTCTGATCGTAGCAAGGATCAATTCACCGCACGCTATCTCTTCCATCATTTTCTGGGTCCGGAAGATGTAGCTTGGTTAAGCCGCTTTCGTGATTTACATCTTTCTGATGAAGAAGCGAAGCTGTTGGTATGGGTGCGGGAAGTGGGCGCAATCGACAACGCAATGGTGCGGGAGCTGAATCGTGTTGATACGCTGACTGCCAGTTCGCAGCTACGACGGTTGCGCGACGCCCGATTACTGAGTCAGAAAGGCAAAGGTTCGGCTACATACTACAAGCCAACTGAATTACTTGCCGGTTCCGGCAGTCCAGAACCGGATTACTCCCCCCCTAACGACGTCAACTCCCCCCCTAACGACGTCAACTCCCCCCTTATCGATTGGGGAGGTGATCCAACACTGCTCGAAATTGCTGCTCCAATCCGAGCCACGGAAAGGACGCGTGATCCGAATTTAATGATTCAAGTCATTTTGAAGTTGTGCGAAGGAAGATTTCTCACCTTACGTGATTTGGAGAGATTGTTGAATCGGGGGGCGGAAAAATTGCGTGATAACTATCTCAAAGAGATGGTTGCACGAGGTGAACTGGAAATGCTGTATCCAGAAACACCAAATCATAAACAACAGGCATACCGGAAACGGCAGTCATAGAGGCGTTTTGGTTCACGGATACGTAACATCACACTGACTTCGTATGCCAATCCTGATTGCAATGGTTGTTCTGTTGGTTGTGCTTGTCGTCTGGCTTGTTGATCGCAAGCCATCAAACAAACTTTCGAAGGGAGGCAGCGCACTGGGATGGGTAGTGTTGTTTCTGAGCTCAGGACGCATGCCGCCACCGCCGCCGCAATCGCAGATTGAAGAGGAGATGCAAAGCAGGAAGAACAACTCTATATCTGGCAAGGACCCATAGGCATTTTCGGCGCCGGGAAAAGAAACCCGGGGCACCAAAATGCATCATGAATACTGGCGCCCGCCAGATAGTGATGCAGAAACAGTTTCATACATGTCTTGTTGAGCCATTTTGCCGCGGTATTCCGTGGCTTTGCACCGGTGTGGGTTTGGCACAGTTTTCGCTCAGTCATGGTCAATAACCATTTTCAGCCAGTTGACCCGTGGGGCAATGACAACGCCATACAATGAAATGCATGATGCAGAACATCATGTGCGCAAACACTATCAGGAGCTCGCTGCATGGCTGGATACCACACCTGCAGAACGCATTGCACAAAAGCGCGCTGAAGCCGATGTGCTGTTCCGGCGTGTCGGAATTACTTTTGCAGTTTATGGAGAAGAAGCTGGTACCGAACGGCTGATTCCCTTCGATATCGTGCCACGCATCATTCCTGCTGCGGAATGGCATCAGCTTGCAGCCGGATTGCGGCAACGTGTGCGTGCGCTCAATGCATTCATCGCTGACATCTACCACGCACAAGACATTCTTCGCGCAGGACGCATTCCGCCGGAACAGGTGTTGTGCAATGTGCAGTATCGTCCGGAAATGCAGGATATCGACGTGCCGGGCGGCATTTATGCACATATTGCCGGTATCGATGTGGTACGTGCAGGTCAGGGCGAGTTCTATGTACTGGAAGACAATTTGCGTGTGCCCTCCGGCGTTTCATACATGCTTGAAGATCGCAAGATGATGATGCGTTTGTTTCCGGAACTGTTTGCACGTTATTCAGTGGCGCCGGTTGAACACTATCCGGATTTGTTGCTGGACAATCTGCGTGGTGTGTCGCCTCCGGGTGTAAATGATCCCACTGTTGTGTTGCTTACGCCGGGAGCCTGCAACAGTGCGTATTTCGAACACACTTTTCTTGCACAGCAAATGGGTATTCAACTGGTGGAAGGGCAGGATCTGTTTATCGAAGACGAATTCGTATACATGCGTACCACGCGTGGCCCGCGTCGTGTGGATGTGATTTACCGCCGCATTGATGATGACTTTCTTGACCCGCTGGCATTCCGGGCTGATTCCATGCTGGGTGTGCCGGGATTGCTCAATGCCTATCGCGCCGGTCATGTCACCATTGCCAATGCCATTGGCACCGGGGTTGCCGATGACAAGTCCATTTATCCCTATGTGCCGGAGATGATCCGTTTCTATCTCGGCGAAGAGCCGTTGTTGTCCAATGTACCCACCTATGTGTTGCGGCGTGCGGAAGATCGCGAGTATGTACTTGCACATCTTGCAGAGCTGGTGGTGAAGGAAGTTCACGGCGCTGGTGGTTATGGCATGCTCGTCGGACCTGCATCCACAAGGGAACAGATTGAAAAGTTTCGCGAACGCATTATCGCCACACCGGAACGCTACATCGCACAACCTACACTGGCACTCTCGGCCTGTCCCACCTTTGTTGAATCCGGTATTGCACCACGCCATATTGATTTGCGTCCCTTCGTGTTGTCGGGCATGCAGGTCACCATGGTGCCGGGTGGACTGACACGTGTGGCACTGCGTGAAGGTTCGCTGGTGGTGAATTCATCACAGGGTGGCGGCACCAAGGATACCTGGGTACTGGAGCAATGAGATGCTGAGCCGCACCGCAGATCATTTGTACTGGATGGCGCGTTACACTGAACGCGCCGAGAATCTCGCACGCATGCTGGATGTCAGCTATCGAATGTCATTGTTGCCGCAGGCCAGTGAAGTGGTGGAACAAAGCTGGCTCGCAACCTTGTCCATCATTGGTGTCATCGACGCATTCCGGCAGCTCAACAAACCGGCAACGCCGGCCAACATGCTCAACTTCATGGCATTCGACCGCAACAATCCATCGAGCATCTACAATTGCCTGAAAGCGGCGCGTGAGAATGCCCATGCAGTGCGCGGTACACTGACTTCGGAATTGTGGGAAACCATGAATTCCACCTGGCTGGAAATGCGCGACATCGGCAAGCGCAAACACAGCGATGCTGAAATTGGCGATTTCTTTGAGTGGGTGAAGTTCCGTTCGCATCTTGCACATGGCGTGACGCAGAACACCATGTTGCGTGACGAGGCATTTCACTTCACCTGGCTGGGCACCTATCTTGAACGAGCCGACAACACCGCGCGCATTCTCGATGTGAAGTATCACTTGCTGTTGCCGGATGAAGATGAACTCAGCAGCAACAGTGCAGCGGATTACTATCAGTGGAGTGCATTGCTGCATTCAGCATCTGCCTTCGAGATCTACCGCAAGGTATACAGCGATGTGATTACGCCGCATCGTGTGGCCGAACTGCTGATCCTGCGCAGCGACCTGCCGCGATCGTTGCATCGGTGCATGTCGCAGGCCTACATGCATTTGTGCGATGTCCGCAATGCGCACTCTGCAGAGACAGAACGCCGCGCCGGAGAATTGCAGGCGGCACTGCGCTACGGACGCATCGAAGAGATATTCGAGACGGGGCTGCACGATTACCTGATGCGTTTCATAGATCGCATCAAGGACCTGGGTGAACGCGTGGCCCGCGATTTTCTTGTATCCGCCACCGGAGAATGACGTGGAAATGCATGTGTTTCATGAAACCACCTATCACTACGCCGAGCCGGTGAAACGCAGCGTGCAAAGCCTGCGCCTGACGCCGCGGCGCGATCCCGGACAACGTGTGGATCACTGGCAATTGCATACACCGGGACGCACCAACATGCAGATTGATGCACATGGCAATATCGTGCATCTGCTGACGCTGGATGAACCGCATCGCGAGATTCGCATCCAGGTTCGCGGTGTCATTGACATTGCAACACCCGAAGGATCGTTCTTTGATGAAGGACGCCTGTCACCACTGGCATATCTTGCGGAAACACCGTTGACGGTTGCAGATGATGAATTGCGATCCTTTGCCCGGCAGTATTTGCGCACTGACACACCGGGCCGGGATGCATTGATGACGCTGTGCGACGCCATCTGCGAGCGGGTGAAATATCGCAAGGGCGTTACCGCAGTTCATGATGCAGCAGTGCAGGCATTCAAGCGTGGCGAAGGTGTCTGTCAGGATCATTCACATATTTTTGTTGCATGTTGCCGTGCTGCCGGTGTGCCTGCGCGCTATGTCAGCGGATATTTTTATCCGGGCGATGTGGGGGAAGTGGCGAGCCATGCGTGGGTGGATGCATGGCTGGGTGATGATCAAGGATGGTTGAGTCTGGATGTCACGCATCAAGCCATCGCCGCACAGCGTTATTGCCGTCTCGCTGTAGGGCGCGACTACATGGAAGCCTGTCCGGTTCGCGGCGTGCGTCGCGGCGGCGGCGATGAATCCATGCACGTTTCGGTAACCATTGCGCACTCCGCACAACAATAATCACAATGAGTGGCCGGATGAATTGCATGCTCGTTGCCGAGCGACTACCATGCGCCACCTCCAATTACTCGCAGCACTGACATGACGTATTGCGTTGGCATCTCCGTTGACGATGGTCTGGTGTTCCTTTCGGATTCGCGTACCAATGCAGGTGTGGATCAGATCAGCACGTTCAGGAAAATTGCGCTGTTTGAAAAACAGGGTGATCGTGCGCTGGTACTGATGACCTCGGGCAATCTTGCCGTCTCGCAGGCCGCGATCAGCATACTTCAGGAAAATATTGCCGCAGATCTGTCGCCCAACCTGATGAACGCAACCAACCTGTTTCAGGCCGCCAAGATCGTGGGTGATGCAATCCGGCACGTGCATGCTCGCGATGCGGCTGCATTGCAGGAGTCCGGCATCGACTTCAATGTCAACTTCATTCTCGGCGGGCAGATCAAGGGTGAGGCGCCGCGCCTGTTCAATATCTATGCTGCGGGCAATTTCATCGAAGCCACTGCCGACACTCCGTACTTCCAGATTGGCGAATCTAAGTATGGCAAGCCCATCCTCGATAGAGTGATCACGCGCAGCATTGGACTTGCCAAGGCATCCAAGTGTGCGTTGATCTCGATGGACTCCACCATCCGTTCCAATCTGTCGGTGGGATTGCCGCTGGATCTGGTATGTATCAAGCGCGATGCACTGCGTATACTGTCGCATGTGTCCATTGACTCGGATCACAGATATTTCAGCATGATTCGTACGGGATGGAGCGAAAGTCTGCGCAGCGCATTCCATCAGTTGCCCGATCCGGACTGGCTGGGATCGATATGATTCTCATATCGCCGCCACAAATGCTTTAACCAGCGGCGGTAATTGATCTTTCAATGCAGCGCGTTCCGGCTGAAACAAGGTGGCAATGAAGAAGGGATGATTATCCAGTTCAATGGCGCGCACCTCGCCTGTCGTATCACGCGCGGCAATTTTCATCGCGCTGTTGTTGAAACGATGCATATGGACTGAGTTGAAACCATAGCGGCATTGATATTCTTCGCGAGTGCTGTTGCAGCCGTAGATATTTCTTAATCGGGATCCGGGTTCGAAATGCAACTCGTCGTTCACTGACAGCAATGAACATACCAGTGGCGCAATCACGGGATCAACGGCTGTGGCATCCGTTTCAGCATGTGATGCGGTGATGTTCCATATCGCTTCTGCATATTCCATCACGGCATGCTGGAATCCACCGCAGGTGCCAAGAAACGGCATCGAATGAACACGCGCGTAACGGATGGCATCAATAACGCCGCGGGTATTCCGGTAGGGACTGCCGGGAACACACCACGCCGCCGCATAATCACGCAGATGTGCATCAACGGGGGAATCGAGCGTGGCGCTGGGCAGCCAGTCCCAGCGAACGTCAACCCCGAGTGATTCGACTGCCATGCGCAGTGCGATGGGAATGGCGCGATGAGCGACGACGGTGTCATTGTAGTCGCCCACCAGTGCAATGCGCTTCATGTTGATACGAAGGCGCTATTTTTCTTCGGTGCTGTCGGCGGTTTCCTTGCTGTACTTCCCGGCTTCACCGGCAGGCATGGAAACGTCGGACAGCATGGGGATGGCATCATCTGCGGCTGTATCCACTTTGTTCTGATGATCTTCCATGTACATCAATTCATGTTCACCGATTTGCAGCACATCGCCGTCATTCAGCACACGGCGCCGCACGCGTTTGCCGTTGTAGCTGATGCCGTTGGTGCTGTTGAGGTCTTCAATCACCGAGCTGTCCCTGTTGGTGATGATCTGTGCGTGATGACGGCTGACAAACTTGCTGTCAATCTGCAAATCGTTTTCAGGTGTGCGGCCGATAATGAAACGGCCGGTCTTGAGCGGATACGTGCCAAGGTTTTCTCCCTGACGTGACAGCAGCAAACGTCCGCACACTGATTCCGGTTGATCGCTGATGTGCAGTATCTGCTGTGTGCTGGTGCTCGACAGATTGCTGATCGACGGCAGCTTGGCTGAATATTCTGCGTATTCGCGCCAGCCCAGTTCACTGACCGCTGCCTGGATGAATTGCGGGGTGACAACATCGCTGTCTTTCGTGAAGGCCGACATCATCGCGGTATCACACAAGGTGTTGGTCAAACGCGGTACGCCGCCGGTGTACTTGTAAATCAAAGGATAAGTATCCGGCATGAAAATCTGCCGGCCGCCGGAGCCGGCTACTTCAAGCCGGTGCTGAATGTAGTGTTCAGAATCTTCCTTGGACAATGGCGTTAAGTGAAAGCGCAGACGAACACGCTGTGTCAGCTGTACCAGCTCAGGACGATCCAGTTTCTGATTGAGTTCGGGCTGACCGACCAGAATGATACGCAGGATTTTTTCCTGGCTGGTTTCCACGCCGGACAACAGACGCACTTCTTCCAGTACGCGCGTTGACAGGTTCTGTGCTTCATCCACCACCAGCAGTACGCGCCGGCCATTCTGGTATTGCTCGACAAGAAAGTTGTTCAAGGTCGCGAGCAATTCAACCTTTTTCATGTGGAAAGGCTGGATGCCGAATTCCACCAGCACGGCCTGCAGGAATTCAACCGGTGTAAGTTGTGTCTGCTTTACCAGCGCAACGATGACATCCTTTTCCAGTTCCTTGAGAAAGGTTTCGATCAGTGTGGTTTTTCCGGCGCCGATTTCACCGGTGATGATGACAAAGCCATCAGTGAACCAGATGGTGGACTCCATGTAAGCCTTGGCGCGTGCATGATTTCGCGACAGATACAGGAACGCCGGATCGGGCGTCAGCCGGAACGGCAATTGATTGAGCTTGAAAAGGTCAAGATACATGCGTTCAGGGTCCAGTCTGAAGTTCACTCGCGGTGACGGGCCATCAGTGTACCGTTATTTGTATCGCCATAGCACAAATTACTGCAATAGACACAAAGCCGTACGGCTAAGTACTGTATTTAAGCAGCTTTTTAAGCAGATGATCGCGCTTCGCTGCACTGCTGGCCACTACGGTTGCATGGCCGAGTTTGCGAGCCGGGCGCGGTTCCTTGCCATAATGATGGAAGTGCACGCCGGGCATTTTCAGCAAGGCAGCGGTTTCTGGAAGTGTGCCGATGAAGTTCACCATTGCGGCATGACCACGTGGTGCTGTGCTGCCCAGAGGCAGTCCGCAGATGGCGCGCACATGATTTTCAAACTGGCTGCTGTCAGCGCCTTCAATGGTCCAGTGTCCGGAGTTGTGAACCCGCGGCGCCATTTCATTCGCAAGCAATTTGCCGTTCAATACAAAAAATTCGATGGTGAGCACACCGACATAATTAAACTGCTTGAAGACGCGTTTGAGATGGGTTTCGGCCTGCCGCTGCAACGAGGCATGACGATACGGCGCAATACTGTGATGCAGGATGCCGTGGCGATGCACATTGGCGGTCAGCGGATATATCGCGACTTCACCTGCTGTGTTACGTGCGCCGATGATGGACACTTCTCGCGAGAAGGGCACGAAGGTTTCATAGATCAGGCTGATGCCATGCGATGACAATGTCTGCCATGCAGCGTCCACATCGCGTTGATGTTTGATCCTGAATTGTCCGCGGCCGTCATAACCCATGCGGCGCGTTTTCAGAATGCCGGGCAGACCAATATCCTTTACTGCCTGTTGCAGATCATGCAGTGAATCAACCGCGCGATATTCCGGCGTGGGAATGCCGAGCGCGCGGAACTGGTTTTTTTCGATCAGGCGATCCTGCGAGGCAGCGAGTGCAGCCACGGGAGGATAAAACGGTTTGCGTTGTGCAATGGGCGCCACGGCTTCGACCGGTACGTTCTCCACATCAAAGGTGACGACGTCAACCGCACCGGCAAGCTGTTGCAATGCACTGGCATCATCGTAACTTGCCTGGATGCAATCACTGACCTGCGCACCGGATGCATCGACATTGGGATCCAGCATGGTGAAACGCAGTCCCAGCGGATAACCCGCCAGTGCCATCATGCGTCCTAATTGTCCGGCGCCGATAATGCCAATCTTCATGTCATCAAGGTGTCATCAAGGTGTTGTCAAAGTGCCATCTGCACGCGCAATCCGTATAACCGGCATCACACTGCAGGCGTGCGTGGATCGGGTTGCGACAGCACGCGTTCAGTCTGCGCCGTGCGAAAACGCGTCAGTGCATCATGAATGGCCGGATACTTGTTCGCCAGTATGGATGCAGCCAGCAATGCGGCGTTGATTGCACCTGATTTGCCAATGGCAAGCGTGCCCACCGGAATGCCTGCAGGCATCTGTGCAATGGACAGCAGCGAATCCATGCCATTAAGTGCTTTTGATTGCACGGGCACACCCAGTACCGGCAAAGATGTTTTGGCTGCCGTCATGCCGGGCAGATGCGCTGCGCCGCCGGCGCCGGCAATGATGACTTCCACGCCGCGTGCGCGTGCTGTGCTGGCATATTCAAACAGCAAGTCCGGTGTGCGATGTGCAGAGACCACTTTTATTTCATGTGGAATATTCAATTCATTGAGGGTGTCCGCTGCCGATTGCATGGTGTCCCAGTCGGAACTCGATCCCATGATGATGCCCACGAGCGGCGATGTGCTTGCAGTATTCATAAGGCGATTGTCAGGCCGGAAACGTGTAGTTTACCGATGAACTCCGGCAAAAGACCAGCAAATATGCGGTGGCGGCGGGGTTATTCATTTTCCTCGGGTTGATCCAGTGCATCGCGCAGCACGCGGAACAATTCACGCGCTGCAGCAGGGGTGTGCTGGTGGTCGCGTTCGTGGCGGGCGCGTGCAATCAGTCGTTGCACCTGTTTTTCATCCACTGCCGGAAATTCAGCAGCGAAACCGGCCAGCGCAGCCGGTTCATTCAATAAACGATCACGCCATTGTTCAACGCGCCGCAAGCGCAATACCTGCGTACGTTGCGCCTGCTTTTTTGCTTCGAGCGCAAGGCGGATGGGTTCAGCATCGATTTTGCGCATCAACTTGCCAATGAATTGTTTCTGGCGATACAGTCCGCCGTTGGCGGTGATGCGCTTGGCGATGTCCACCGCATCGCGCAGTTTTTCCGGCAATTGCAACTCGTCGAGCTCGGCCGGAGAAAGTTCGATCAAGGATTCACCCAGTCGTTGCAGTTCAGTACTCTGGCGTTTCAGCGCGCTTTTGCTGGGACCTTCATCCTGTTCTTCATCAGGCGAGTATGTGTCGTGGTACTTCATGGTGGAGATGTTACCATTGCTGCTGCATAAACCATTTTACTTATCGGGTATTTGCTACATGTCCAACGCCGTGATGAGCCTGACGGAATCCGATTTGAAATCCTGTGTGGAACTGGCCTTGCAGGAGGCGCGCCGCCTTGGCGCCAGCGAAGCGGAAGTGGGTGTCAGTGTCGATACCGGATTGTCGGTGACCGCGCGCATGCGTGAAGTCGAAACGCTGGAATACCATCGCGATCGCGGCATGGGCATCACCGTGTATCGCGGCAAACGCAAGGGTTCAGCAAGCACCGCTGATCTGGGGGCGGCGGCGATCTGCGAGACCGTCGCCAAGGCATACAGCATTGCCGGTTTCACTGCAGAAGACCCCTGTGCAGGCTTGCCCGATGCCGCTGATCTTGCGACCGACATTCCCGATCTTGATCTCAATCATCCGTGGAACATTGAACCCGATGCCGCGCGTGATCTTGCGGTGGAATGCGAAGCCGCGGCGCTTGCCGTCGATGCACGCATCAGCAATTCCGAAGGCGCAACTCTATCCAGTCATCAAGGGCTGCGCATGTTCGGCAACTCGCTGGGATTTGTTGCAGGTTATGCCAGCACCACACACAGTCTCAGTTGTTCTGTGGTCGGCACACACAATGGCGACATGCAGCGTGATTACTGGTACAGCGCAGCACGTGACTATCGCGATCTTGAAGGTGCGGCAAGCATTGGTGAACGGGCTGCAAAGCGCACGATCGAACGGCTGGGTGCGCAGCGCTTACCCACCTGTAAAGTGCCGGTGTTGTTCGTCCCTGAACTGGCGCGTGGATTCATCGGACATTTTCTCGGCGCAATTCGTGGCGGCAGCCAGTACCGCCGCTCATCTTTTTTACTTGATGCCGCCGGACAACAGATATTTCCCGGATGGTTCAACTGTGTTGAACGGCCACATCTGCCAAAGGCATTGGGCAGTGCACCGTTTGATGCCGAAGGTGTGCGTACCCATGATCGCACCTTGATTGACCATGGCGTGCTTACCGGTTATGTGCTCAGCACTTATTCGGCACGCAAGCTGGGATTGAAAACCACGGGCAACGCCGGTGGAGTTCACAACCTCATCGTTGAATCCGGCAGTGATGATTTCGCAGCGCTGCTCAAAAAAATGGATCGCGGTCTGGTGGTTGCAGAATTGATGGGCAGCGGCGTGAATGGCGTGACCGGTGATTATTCACGCGGTGCGGCGGGGTTCTGGGTGGAGCACGGACAGATTGCCTATCCCGTGCATGAAATCACCATCGCGGGCAATCTGCGCGACATGTATCAGCACATTGTTGCGGTGGGCAACGATGTGGATGCACGCGGCGGTGTGCGCACCGGTTCCATTCTGCTGGAATCAATGACGATTGCCGGCATGTAGTAATGAAGTAACGGGCGATTGCCCGGTCCATTCCGCAAGCGTCATGCCGTGCACACTGTGATGCAATGCAGTCCTGATCTGCGCGGCAATTTCATCCGCAGCCACCAGCGTACGCAGATGTGATGCATGTGCGTGTCCATCATCGCGGTGACCATCGCGCACCGCGTCCAGTATCTGGTGCAAATGAATATGGGCAAGATCACGCGCCGGCACCAGGGCATCGTCCTCGGTGATCACCAGCAATCGTGATTTGATCAATGCGTTGACAATCGGGCGCAACACGACGATGGGAATATCGAGATGCCGCGATAACCGGCTCAGGTTCCAGTGGTGATCATCGTGTTTGAAGTGATAGGCAATCAGGTACATGATGGAAAGTGCGATGCGCTCCAGCAATTCCGGTGTCATGCTTACGTCGCGATGTCCGTGCCGCAATGACTGTGGATGCTGCACATAAAACGTCAATTGAGCGCCAATCAGCAGGATCAGCCACGACACATAAATCCAGATCAGCGCCACGATGACGATGGCAAATCCCGCATAGATCAATGCTGTTTGTGTTGAGCTGGCAACAAACCGCGTGAACAACACGCCACCTGCCGTCCACAATGCACCCGCGGTGATGCCGCCGATCAACGCTGTCTTGATGCGCACTTTGGTGTTGGGAATGAAACCGTAGGCAAAACTGAATGCCGCACTCACCAGCAACATGGGCGTAAGATGCTTCAGGTGATTGGCAATCCATGCGATGAAACCCAGATGGGTAATGGTTTGTGCGGCATCGGAGCGGCTGAGTGCACCGAATACGCCAATCGCAGCGGCCAGCAACAACGGACCCACGGTCATCACACTCAGATATTCGGTGAAACGTCTCGTGAGGGAGCGCGGTTGCTCCACGCGCCACACGAAATTGAAACTTTCCTCTACCTTTTGTACCGTCGATATGACGTAGTAGATCAGGAGCGCCAGCCCCAATGACCCCAGCACGCCGCTGCGCACGCTGTTGATGGTGCTCATCATGTTGGTGGTGAGCTCGGTGGCCTTGTCATGTCCCAGCGGTTGCAGGAACTGATACAGCATCGGCTGAAAATATTGTCCATAGCCCAGTCCCTTGAGCACCGAGAAAGCCAGTGCCATCAATGGCGCCAGCGACAGCAGGGTGGTATAGACCAGACTCATGGCGCGCAAAGTGAGTTCGCCATGCAATACATCACGTATCAAAGCATAGGGATAACGCAGTACCAGCGAGGCCAGCGACAACAGTGGTTGTTGCGGTGGATCAAACAGAAATGCTTCGATACGCCGATGAAGTTGTTGCAACATGGCGCGTAAGATACCCCAAGCACTGTGCTGTTGCAGAGAAAAGCGGCGGGTGCGGTTGAATGCCGGTGTTACAGTGAGCGTGTAGTAACGTCAGTCATGCAACGCGTTGAACGCTGCGAACTCAGGTGAGGTCAGCCTTCGTTATCTGCCGTTTGAACGGTATACCAGTGGGCAGGTGAAGGACTGTGGAAGCGTTGTGGTATGTCGCGCACCAGATCGGGAATCAGATCGGCGCTGACCGGCTGCGAATAGAAATAGCCCTGGGCATCATCGCAACCGGATTGCCGCAGGAAATTAGCTTGCTCGAGTGTCTCCACGCCTTCGGCAATGATCTTCATGTCCAGTGTTTTGCCGAGTGCAATGACAGCGCGCACAATGGACTGGTCGCCATTGCTGTGTGCCGCACCACTGACGAAGCTGCGATCCACTTTCAGACATCCGAGCCGGAAACGTTGCAGGTAGCTCAATGATGAGTAACCGGTGCCGAAGTCATCCAGTGCAACCTGCACACCCATTTCGGCAAGGTCGTTGATCAATTCTGCGGCGCTGGCTGGATCGCTCATCACCATGCTTTCGGTCAGCTCAAGCGTCAGTTGCCGTGGCTTGAGTCCATACGTCAGCAACGCGGCGGCAATGCGATTGGGCAGGTCGCGCCGCGAAAATTCACGTGTGGAAAGATTCACCGCGATGTTCGGTTCATGCCAGCCCATCTGTTGCCAGCGATGCAATTGCGCGCAGGCGGTATTCAATACCCAATCGCTGATGGGCAGAATCAACCCCGTTTCTTCGGCAATTGAAATGAAACGCGCCGGGCTGATCAAACCCAGTTGTGGATGATGCCAGCGCAACAATGCTTCAACACCGGTGATTCTGCCGGTGTTGAGATCCACCACGGGTTGATAGTCGAGCACAAACTGTTTGCGTTGCAGCGCCTGCGGCAAACTGTTCTGCAATACAAACCGTTCTGCTGCAGCAGCATCGCCGGTGGGTGAATACAATGCAACGGCATTGCGGCCGCGTTCCTTGGCCTGATACACCGCGGCATCTGCGGTGCGAATCAGTGATTCCACGTCCGTGCCGTCACGCGGGAAACAACTGATGCCGATGCTGGCAGTGATGAACAATTCGCGCGTTCCCACCAGGAACGGACGTTCCAGTGCGTTGCGAATGTTTTCCGCATAGGTCAGCACTTCGTCAGTACTGTTGGCATCGATGCGCACCAGTACAAACTCATCACCGCCAATGCGTGAAAGATAGTCGTCAGCTTGTTTGCATTGATTCAACCGCTCAGAGACAGCACGGATGACGGCATCACCGGTGCGATGGCCCAGCGTATCGTTGATGGACTTGAAACGGTCCAGTTCGATGAACAGCAGCGCAATGAGATTCGATGATGGTGAACCGGATATCGCCGTGCGCAACTGCGTTTCCAGTGCCGAACGATTGGGCAGTCCGGTAAGTACATCGTGTGCTGAAAGATATTCGATGCGCTGCTCAACATCACGCAACGAGGAAAGATCGGTGAGCACGGCCGTATAGTGTTCTACATTGCCCTGTTCGTCGCGCACCGGGCTGATACTGAAGATGGCAGGGAACTGTCCGGCATCCTTGCGACGGCAAATCAATTCACTCAGCCAGCCACCCGCCAGCGCCACCGTGCGTGTGATGGTGGCATGCATGTCTGGATCATCTTCACCGGTAATGACCGTGCCCAACTGCAATCCCAGTACTTCCTCGGGTTCAAAACCGGTGATGGCGGTATATGCCTTGTTGACCGTAATGACACGCAGATTGGCATCAGTGATCACCACGCCTTCCGACAAATGCTGCAAGGCGCTGGAATTGATCTTGAGCTGCTCTTCGGCAAGGCGCCGGTCAGTGACATTGAGATGCATGACGACCGCGCCGCCATTGTGATGCTCGCTGTGTACCGGTGTGATCATCACGCGGAACCAGCGTTTCTGGTCATCGCCATGGATCGCGTATTCCTGCACGAATTGCGAACGCGAGCCATTCAACACCGCATGCACCCCACGTGCGATGCTGGCGGCCTGCAAATTGTGCTGGCTGGAAAGCTTGAGACAGGCAGCGGCATAGTCAGTACCCACGCCCCACTCCGGATGGCTGAAACCATTGCGATTGCCATCGCGCCGCCACGCTTCATTGGTGGCAATGATGCGGCCCTGTTTGTCCAGCAAGGCCACGTGTGCGGGCAATGAATCAAGCAACGCAGTGTTGAGTGCCGCAAGACGCTGTTGATCACGTTCGGTGCGTTGTTTGGCAGCCCGTTCACGACGCATGTTCAGCGCATTCTCTATGGCGGGTCCGAGGCGCGTCATGCGATCTTTCAGCAGATAATCCGCGGCGCCATGACGGATGCACTGCACGACGATTTCTTCGGTGACTGCACCGGTAAATACAATCAACGGAATGTCGCTGTTGCGCGATTTGAGAATGCGCAGTGCAGCCAGCGCACCAAAGCCCGGCACTTCGTAATCGGCAATGATGATGTCCGGCAGCCAGTGCAACTGTTGAAGAAATGCTTCTTCAGACTCAACCCGTTGCCAGTCGATATCCGGCCAGGTGCGACGCAATGACGCAATGGCAATCTCCGCATCGGTGGGAGAGTCTTCAATGATGAGGACTTTCAGCGCGCTGCTCATGACTGACTTCTGATCTGTTTCATCCCATCGCGAGCGTTCAGCAAACCGGTTCACCGTTGTAGTGTAGGGTGAATCGCATGAGTTCGAGATTCGTCATTTACTTACGATTTCATAAGGCGGTGGTGTGAAAGTCAGCCTTATGTCGTATGTGTAGCTCGAGTTGCTGAGGGTAGACTGAAAAAGAATTCTGCACCGTGATCTGGTTCAGACTGTGCCCAAATTCGTCCGCCATGCCTGGCAATTATTCGCTGCGCGATGGCCAGTCCCAGTCCCTGGCCGCGCAGCGCTTCGCCTGCATGCAATTGCTGAAATGGCACAAAGAGCTTGCTTGACAACGCCATGTCAAAGCCGATGCCATTGTCCTTGACGAAACAGGTGGTCGTGCCGCCATCTGAACCGCCGCCCACTTCAATGCGCGGGTCAGCATGATGCATGGTGCATTTCCACGCGTTTTCCAGCAGTTTCGACAGCACCTGTTTCAACAGGCGCGGATCACCATGTGCCTGCAGCGGTGAGGCAATGCTGACGACGGGATGATGATCGGGATATCGCGATGCGATCTCTGCAATTGCTTCCCGCGACAATGCAGCCAGATCAACGTCCAGCGGAATCAGATCGGTTTGCATGACTCGCGACAGCATCAATACGGCATCAATCATGCTGCTCATGCGTTGCGATGCCTGATCGAGGCGGTGCAAATAATGTTTGCCGGTGTCGTCGATGGAACCGCCAAGATGTTCCTGCAGTGCCTGATTGAAGCCGGTGAGCGCACGCAGGGGTGCGCGTAAATCATGCGATATCGCATACAACAGACCGGACATTTCCCGCTGAGCTTGTGCGAGTTGGGCTTCGCACAGATTGAGTGATGACCTTAGTGCCTGCAAGGAGATGTCATCATCAGGATCAGGCGATGCGCTTTGTGTCATGTGAAGTGACCGGCTTGCAGATGAAGGATCATGTCAACAATCAGAAAATAGTCTGTTCCATTGTTCAAGCCATGATTGTCTACTATCAGATAATCATGGAGTACGATCCGGAAGCACAGGCAATTCAGCGTGTCTGCATCAATCGCCTGGCGGCTTCCTGATATTTCTCACTGGTGCGCTGGATGATGTCGACGGGCAGCGATGGCGCCGGCGGCTGCTTGTTCCAGTTCACTGATTCCAGATAGTCACGGACAAACTGTTTGTCGAAACTGGGCGGACTGCTTCCGGGCTGGTAAGTGTCCACGGGCCAGAATCGCGATGAATCCGGCGTCAGTGCTTCATCAATCAGTATCAGCACGCCTTGCTCATCAACACCAAACTCAAACTTGGTATCCGCAATGATGATACCGCGTTGCAGGGCATATCCGGCAGCGAAACGATACAACGCGATGGCTGTATCGCGCACTTGTGCGGCAAGTTGCGGGCCGATCAGTTGTTCAACTGCGGCGAAGTCGATGTTTTCATCATGTGTACCAACGGGTGCCTTGGTGGTGGGCGTGAAAACGGGTTGTGGTAATTTGTCGGCAAGCTTCAGGCCCGATGGCAGTGCGATGCCGCAAATGGCTCCGCTGCGCTGATATTCCTTCCAGCCCGAGCCAATGATGTAACCACGCACTACGGCTTCCACCGGCAAGGCTTTTAGCCGTCTTACGATCAAGCTGCGGTCGGCAATCATTGCACGCTCCGCATCATCTTTAACGACATGTTCAATGGGGGTGTCGAGCAATTGGTTGGGCACAATATGCTGCGTCTTGTTGAACCAGAATCTGGAAATCTCGGTCAATACCCGGCCTTTGCCGGGAATGGGGTCGGGCAGAATGACATCGAACGCGCTCAGGCGATCCGTCGTCACAATCAGCATCGAGTGTTCGTCAATGGCATAAATGTCGCGCACCTTGCCCTGATGGATGCGTGTCAGGCTGTGCAGGCGGGATTCACGCATGGGTGGCGAATGAGCGATTTGATTGGACATGTTCGAGGTGTTCTGCATAAAGTGCATGCATTTTCGCAGTGCTGGCGTCCCCACACAAGGTTTGCCAGCGCGGGGTTCTGGTTCGGGCAGCGAGTTGATTGGCGGTATGTGGCAAGGCAAGTTGATTGGTGCACTGATCGGGTTCTGGATTGATCGGATTCCGGGCGCAATTATCGGCGCGTTCATTGGACATTTGTTTGATGCCGGACGGGCGCAGCGCGCAGGCAGCGCGAATACCGCCGATGTTCAACAGGCGTTTTTCCGCGCCACCTTTCAGGTCATGGGGCATGTCGCCAAGGCGGATGGTCATGTTTCACCACAGGAAATCCAGGCAGCACGCGCCGTGATGGCACAATTCCGTTTGTCAGAACCCGATGTGCGCCGCGCCATTGATTTGTTCACTGAAGGCAAGGCTGCGGATTTTCCCTTGCAGAACACACTGACTGCGCTTGCGCGCCTGCTGGTCAATCGTCTTGATCTGCGTTTGATGTTTGTGCAGATTCAACTGCAAACCTGTTATCTCGGCGGCAGTCTCAATGACAGCAGTCGTACATTGTTGCGGCGTGTGTGCGATGCGCTGAATGTATCGCAATACCAGTTTGCGCAGATGGAGGCGATGCTGCACATGCAACATCAGGGCAGCAGTACCACCCAGCGCAGTTCCGCTGGCGCGCTGGATGAGGCTTACCAGGTGCTGGGTGTTGCCAAAACCGCGGGCGATGCGGAAGTCACCAAAGCCTACCGGCGTTTAATGAACCAGAATCATCCCGACAAGCTGGTTGCCAAGGGGTTGCCCGAGTCCATGATGAAGGCGGCTGAAGAAAAGACACGCACTATCCGCTCGGCCTATGAAACCATTTGCGCAGCACGCGGCATCAAGTAGCAATCATCGCTTCAGGCATGGCTGCGCTCATGCTGTGATCACTTCTGTAAAAAGGCTACACTGTCCATGACTGATTGAGCGGAGCGATTGATGAACACCCACTGGATCATGCCTTCAATTCTTTCGGCTGACTTTGCCCGGCTTGGTGAGGAAGCCAGCGCGGTGCTCGCAGCGGGGGGCGATGGAATTCACTTCGATGTCATGGACAATCACTATGTGCCCAATCTCACCGTGGGGCCGTTTGTTTGCAGGGCATTGCGTGAGTATGGCATCACCGCAACGATTGATGTGCACTTGATGGTCAGGCCGGTGGATCGCATCGTGCCGGATTTCGCCAGTGCCGGCGCCAGCATCATCAGCTTTCATCCCGAAGCCAGTGATCATGTGGATCGCACTCTGGGGTTGATTCACGACCACGGCTGCAAGGCTGGCATTGTGTTGAATCCGGCAACACCACTGAACTATCTCGATCACGTGATGGACAAGGTCGATATCATCCTGCTGATGTCGGTCAATCCTGGTTTTGCCGGGCAAAAATTCATTCCTTCCGCACTGGACAAGGCGCGCGAAGTGCGAGAACGCATTCATGCCAGTGGCAGGAATATTCGTCTGGAAATGGATGGTGGCATCAAGGTTGATAACATTGCGGCGATTGCGCAGGCGGGGGTGGATACCTTTGTTTCGGGTTCGGCGATCTTTGGCAGCAAGGACTATGTGCAGACAATCAAGGCGATGCGAGCGGAGATTGCCAAGTAGATTGACGCCGGATGCTGTCCGTATACCACAGCTCAGGCGCGACAAATGCTGACTCTCAGCCAACGCTGCAATCACATCGTGTTGAGCGAGCCAGGCACGCCATACGCTTTTCGCCCAGTTCATAGCAAGTTGATGATGTTCTGCGGCATTGCTGCAAGCAGACTGGTGACATTTTCCGTATCAGCGAATGAAGGCTTGATCAGAACCGGGAATTGATGCTTGTGTTTCCTGATCAGCGCACCCATTGATTCTGCAATGCGCTCGTCGCTACAGTGTTTTTCAAAATTCAGATGCAACGCAACCAGATAAATGACCACCGATTGTACTTGTCGCCGGTCTGTTCCCGAGGCGTGTAGCGAGCAGTACGCGTCCACCGTCAATCGATGGGTTTTCCAGTAAGCAGGATCAGAAAATTCTTTTGCCAGTACGTCGTTGAAGGTTGCCCAGCATCCCGTGGATGCTGGCAGATATTTGTGCGTGATGCCGTCCATTGCGGAAGTCACAGCGCAACACTCTGGACAGATGGTTTGCCTTGTTTGAGTCATCGACAAATACAAAGTCGAGAGTGCCTGTCGTTTTGATTAACGAGAAATCGTTGTCATTACAACATCGACGGCGATGGCGGCAACGACGAGCGACCCAGTTGTTGCATCGACAAATACGAAAGCATTGGGTGATGCCGGCTTGTAAAGCATGCTTGTGTCCATTAACAGAAAACCCGGGTTCACCGGGTTTTCTGTTAATCAAAGCAAATAATTATTCATCGTCGTCATCGTCCGGCACATGTACGCGTTCACGTTGTGTGGTGCGCGTGGCCAATGGTGATTTGGGCTTGATCTTGGGACGCGCTCCGAATACCACAATGGTTTTGCCGGTGGCACGCAACAGGCCTTGATCTTCAAGTACTTTCAGCACGCGACCTGCCATTTCACGCGAGCAACCAACCAATCGTGATAATTCCTGACGGCTGACCTTGATCTGCATGCCTTCGGGATGCGTCATTGCATCGGGTTCGCTGCACAAATCCATGATGGCATGGGCCACGCGGCCGGTGACATCGACAAAGGCAAGATCGCCGAGCTTACGATTGGTGCGATCAAGGCGCGTGGCCAACTGGGTGGCCAATTCAAACACCAGGCCGGGACTTTCCGATGCCAGTTGACGGAAACGTGGATACGTCATTTCGGCCAGTTCACACTGCTGACGGGTACGAACCCAAGCGCTGCGTGTGGGTTGTTCATAGAACAATCCCATTTCACCGAAGAATTGCCCCTTGTTGAGATAGGCAAGCACCATTTCGTTGCCTTCTTCATCTTCAATCATGACTTCGACAGAGCCGCTGACGATGTAGTAGAGCACGTCGGGAAGATCACCAGCATGGATGATCACCGTTTTGGATGGCACTGTGCGGATACGGCAATAGCTTAGAAAGCGGTTTATTGCCGGTATGTCGCTCAAAGGTCTTGCTCCTTCGTCCATACTCACCCCGTCTGAATAGTTGATTGTGGGCGCATATCAATGATCTATCACGAATATGCAATCTGTGGCTGGCGTTTTAATACAGTCTTGTCACTATCGCAAGTACTACTTATGTTTCATCAAATCCAGCGGCTGCTGCCAGTCATCAGTTTGGCGGTTGCTTTCATCAGGCGTTTGATGGGTCCGGGAGGCAGTTCGCCACCTTGTTGTAAAGCCTGGCCGCCATGATGCGCTTCGTCTTCCATCATTTGTTTGATGATGGCGCGGGTGCGTGCGTCCTGTTGTGGAAGTTGATCAAGATGAGATTGCAGATGTTCAACCACCTGCTTTTCGGTTTCAGCGACAAAGCCGAGGCTGGTGGGATCACCGGCCAGCCCCGCCATCACGCCAATGACAAATGAACCCGCATACCATAGCGGATCGAGTATGCTCGGGCGGTCATTGAGTTCATCAAGACGTTGTGCGCACCACGCAAGATGATCAACTTCTTCCTGCGCGGCCTGTGCCATTGAATTGCGTACGCCATCGCGACGGGCAGCCAACGCCTGACCGTGATACAACGCCTGCGCACAAATTTCACCCGCGTGATTGACGCGCATGAGCCCGGCAATATGCTGCCGGGTTTGCGGATCATGGACTGTTTCCGCAATACCTGTGGCAGGATACGGACGTTTTGCCTGGTGCGGTCCAAGCGCCGACTTGAGCAGGCGATCCAGCCGGATCAGGGCCTGGTCCGTCGAATTGAAATCACGATCCGGAATGAGGGGCGTCATGGCGGTATTATTGTCGTATTCTTGGGGTGGCGTCATCATCCTGAACGGGCGGCATCCGTAGAAGACCTTTATATAAAGGAGAGTGGGCCGTCCGATCCGGTTATTTGTGCCGGAAAGGCCAATCGGGTTTGCAAAGCGGTGGGGGCTCCATTAAACTCCCGCGCCTTTCGCTTCGGGCTTGAAGTTTTTGGAGTCTTTGATGAAGACCGTTTTCGCTAGAGCGGCTACTATTCGCCGTGACTGGTATGTGATTGATGCTACCGATAAAACCCTGGGTAGGCTTGCCACCCAGTTGGCCATGCACTTGCGCGGCAAGCACAAGGCTGAATACACCCCGCACGCAGACACGGGGGACAATTTGATCGTCATCAATGCGGAAAAAGTGAAGGTCACCGGACGCAAGCTGACCGACAAGCTGTATCACCACCACACCGGTTACATGGGTAACCTTAAAACAACCAGCCTTGAAAAGCTGCTGCGCGAGCATCCGGAAAGGGTCATTGAATTTGCCGTGAAAGGCATGCTGCCGAAAAATCCGCTGGGCCGTGCAATGTTCAAGAAATTGCATGTATTCGCCGGTGCTGCACATCCGCATACAGCACAACAACCCAAGGCGCTGGAACTCGGCGCTTAAGCATTGTTAGTGAAACATTGTCATTGAATTATCCGACGGGAAACTGAAAGAACCATGGCCACTTCAACTCAATACGGAACTGGACGTCGCAAGACCTCAACCGCACGTGTATTCCTCAACCCTGGCAAGGGCAATATCGTGGTGAATGGCCGTCCGCTGGATGAATTTTTTGGCCGCAAGACCGGCCGGATGATCGTGCGTCAACCGCTGGAAACCGTCAGTCTTGCAGACAAGTTTGACATCAGCGTTACCGTCACTGGCGGTGGTATTACCGGTCAGGCTGGCGCGATTCGTCATGGTCTGACCCGCGCGTTGATTGAATATGATGAAACTTTGCGCAAGCCATTGCGCGATGGTGGATTCGTAACCCGTGATGCGCGCGAAGTCGAACGCAAGAAAGTGGGTTTCCGCAAGGCACGTCGCGGTACCCAGTTCTCCAAGCGCTAATACGCAACTTCACAGCGGCGTTTGTGCTGCTGTGAATGGCGAATCCCGGTCAATATGTTGGGGGATCGTCTAGTGGTAGGACTGCGGATTCTGACTCCGCCAACCTAGGTTCGAATCCTAGTCCCCCAGCCAATTTAAAGCCCGCCATGAGCGGGCTTTATAATTTGCGGGACTGGGATGAGAACCTAGGCAGGTTCGACAAAATTGCATGGAGCAATTTTGAACAGCGAAATTCAGCGAGCAGTGCGCGAGTGGAATTTCGTTGGCCCGCAGGGCGGAGTGCAGGGATGCACGGAGTAGTCCTAGTCCCCCAGCCACCGTATCCGTGGAACCGTCAAGCCCGCCATGAGCGGGCTTTATAATTTGCGGATTGTGCAATCAGCGATCTTGACATGTCTCGCATGAACACGCTGCTTCAAAGCTGCGTAAATACATCCATGTAAGCCGCGTGAAAACCTACTGTTTCCGACGCCTTTGAAACAGCGTGCTTATCCAAGACATGCTTAACTCCTTCTTCGATAAAGAACAAAGAGATGCAATCAGAAAGTTATTATGCATTAATGCCGTTCTGCAATTCTGAGTTGTAACCATGTTGTATCGCGCCATAAAACCCCTGCTGCTTTCTCTCGAGCCCGAGCGCGCGCATGCAGTGACTTTCTCATTACTGCGTGCCGCTCATCGCACCGGTTTTTTGTCATTGATTCGTGCGTCGCAGACAGACGATCCGGTGACCTTGATGGGGCTGAACTTTCGTAATCGATTGGGTATTGCAGCGGGTCTGGACAAAAATGCAACCTGCATTGATGCGCTTGGTGCATTGGGCGCGGGGTTTGTCGAAGTCGGAACGGTCACGCCTCGTGCGCAGCCGGGAAATCCAAAGCCGAGGGTGTTCCGCATCCCGCAAGCACTTGCATTGATCAATCGCATGGGCTTTCCCAACGAGGGTGTCGATGCAATGTGTGCACGGCTGCAGGCGCGGCGCTATCGAGGTGTTTGTGGCGTCAATATCGGCAAGAACGCCAGTACTCCACTGGAGAATGCTGTCGATGACTACGTGACCTGCCTGCGTGCCGTGGCGCCGTATGCAGATTACGTGACAGTGAATGTCTCTTCACCAAACACAGCCGGGCTGCGCAGCTTGCAGGCCGTGGATCATCTCAAACCCATTCTGTCGCAGTTGCTCGAAGTGCGTGAACAGTTGCGCGCGTCCATTGGCCGTCACTTGCCGCTGCTGGTCAAGATTGCACCTGACTTGCATAGTGAAGAGTTGCAACAAATTGCAGCCCTGCTTCGCGAATTGAAGATTGATGGCGTGATTGCAACCAATACGACGTTGCAACGTCCGGAGCAGTGGTCATTGGGTATTGCCGCACAGGAGAGAGGTGGATTGAGTGGTGCACCGGTGCATGCATTGTCGTTGTCCACAGTGCGTCAACTGCGTGATGCACTGGGCGATGCCTTTCCCATCATCGGTGTTGGCGGCATCACCGCTGCGGCACAGGCGCAAGCCATGCGTGATGCAGGTGCTGACTTGATCCAGATCTATACCGGGCTGATTTATCGCGGCCCTGCATTGATTCGCGATGCGTTGCACGCGCTGGCGAAACACTGATCAATGGTTGAATCGGTGTTGGACTGACGAAATACTTGTCATGGCAACTTTTTTACACCCGTTGTGCTGCCGACAATCACCACATCTGCTGGCCGGCGCGCAAACAAGCCCACTGTTACCACGCCGGTGATCTGATTCATGGTGGTTTCCAGTCCCACCGGATCAACAATACTCATGCCATGCACATCGACAATGACGTTGCCGTTGTCGGTGATGACATTCTCGCGCCAGACAGGATGTCCACCCAGTGCGACAATCTGTCTTGCAACGTAGGAACGCGCCATCGGCACCACTTCCACCGGCAATGGAAATCTGCCAAGCACATCAACCTGCTTTGATTCATCCACCATGCAGATAAAACGGTGTGAAGCAGCGGCGATTATCTTTTCCCGGGTCAATGCAGCGCCACCGCCCTTGATCAAACGACGGTGCGGGTCGCACTCATCGGCACCATCAAAGTAGAAATCAATGTCACCAACGGCATTGAGATCAAAAATTTCAATTTTTTCCTGCTGCAAACGTTGTGAAGTGGCGTTGGAAGACGAAATTGCACCCCGTATGCGCAACTTTTGCGCAACCAGAACGTCGATGAACTCGTTGACGGTGGAGCCGGTGCCAATGCCGATGATGGTGTCTTCTTCGATGTACTTGATTGCCGCTTCAGCGGCGCGACGCTTGCCGGATTCATTGCTCATGGTGATCTTCGTGTTGAATGGAATGATAGCGACTGATCGAAAATGCCTGTTTTTCCAGTGTTCCTAAACGACTATGCCCGCTTTCGCGGGCATAGTCTTCAACTTAGCATCAACAGAAGAACTACTTCTTCTTGGCGGCCTTCTTAGAAGCCTTTTTCTTAGAAGCCTTCTTCTTGGATGCTTTCTTACCTTTCATTGCCATGATTTTAAATCTCCAGTTCAGGTTAGTCCGGGCGCAGTATATACATAAATTATTCTGTTGAAGCAAGTGGTCTGTACAAACTATTTGTGAGCAACATCACGCATGGACTGTCGTTGACAACGTTTTAAGTTGTTGTTGATGCGTTTTTTGTCCATCAACATGCATCTGCAACGCTGCTTGTTACTCCAAACTGATGATGTAACGCCATTCAGATGCAGTAACGGGTGTGATGGACAGCCTGTTGCCGCGTTTAAGCACCAGTAACTGCTGCAACTCGCGTGTTTCATGCTGACGGAGCTCTTCAAGCGTGATGACGCGCTTGAATTTGCGTTGCAGCTTCACGTCCATCATCAGCCAGCGAGGGTTATCGCGCGTACTCGCGGCGTCATAGTGATCATGCTTGCGGTCAAACTGGGTCGGATCGGGGTAAGCCGCACTGCTGATGCTGACGATGCCGGCGATACCGGGCTGCGCGCAGCTTGAGTGATAGAAAAATCCTTGATCACCAACGTTCATCTGGTCACGCATGAAGTTGCGCACCTGATAATTGCGTACACCATCCCAGCCACTGGTTTGCTTTGGTGCACGTGACAGATCATCAATGCTGAATACATCGGGTTCGGATTTAAGCAACCAGTAGCGCATGGCATCCTCAAGTTGAATCAAAAATGTGAAAAGGTGCGTTCAGTAAGTATCGCATCCAGTTGAATGTCATGTGGTTGCGCCTCAATCGCTGGTACTTCCTGACACGCATAGGCAACGCCAATCAGTACTGGCTTCCGCAGGCGCGTGTGGTGCAAGTTGGCAAAGTGCCTGTCATAGAAACCGCCGCCCATACCCAGCCGGTGTCCGGCATGATCAAAGCCCACCGTGGGCAACAGCACGGCATCCAGTGTGCGTGTGGCAACAGGCGCGGAAAGGGTTGCCGGTTGTTTGATGCCCCAGCGATGTGTAACGAGTTTTGTATTCGCGTGATACGCATGGAACGCCATGCGCCGCCGTCGCGTGTGAGTGATATGTGGAATGAATATCCTGCAACCATTGCGCCATGCAAGTTCGATCAGCGGTTGCAAGTCAAGTTCTTCGCTGGTGGCCAGATAAACTGCAATGCGTTGTCCGGAACGCAACCAGCCTGAGCGTGCGAACAGGGTTTTGACGCGCCGTGCTGCCAGCTTCCGGTAAGTGACGCTGAGCATGCGGCGGCGCTGACGCAAATCCTTGCGCAATTGAGCGGGCGATACATGAATCAACTGCGCATCCGCCATGGGCATGTGAGCATCGTCGAGATTCTGATTGAAGAGTTGCTCTGAATGTGAAGGAGGCGCCACCCGCCTGTGCCGTCATAAGCCATTGCTCTCGACACGGAGCAATAGGTGGGACCCAGCCACGACACATAAGGCTTTCCGTTGTGACACGGACATGCACAGTGTTGCCGCAAGCCATGGCCCCGAGGGTATTAACATTAGGGTCGAGAGGTAACCCGACATATGTCGAACACCGCAGGCAGCGCCAGAAACAATTCTAATTTGAATTCCGCAAACTCACCAGAACTCGTTGCAAACTTCACCCGGTGAACATCAGAGGATGTCACTCGGGTGCGCAACAATGTTTCACGGATGATCTGCACACTTCCCTGTATCGGTTGAAATCATATTTCCATCTGTTTGCCGCGCGTAATGGCGGACTCGACGCGCTCGCGCAGGTGCCGCACGCGATCAAGTAATCCTGTATCACCGCCGGATTCCTTGCGGCGATCCTTCAGAAGTTCGTTGGCGATATTCAATGCAGCCATGACCGCGACGCGATCCAGCCCCACCACACTGCCATTGTCGCGAATCTCGCGCATCTTGCTGTTGAGATACTCGGCGGCATCCAGCAGGTCGGTACGTTCTTCCACCGGACAGGCCACCTGGTATTCTTTTTCCAGGATGCGCACACTGACGCGTGCAATGCGGTCACTCATGCGCTGTGCTCCATGGCTTTCAGGCGGCCGATCATGCCTTCCACCCGCGCACGCACCGATTCATTCTTCTGCAACAGGCTGGCGCGCTCTGCAACCAGCGTTTCGTTGCGGTTCCGTAGCGCGCGGTTTTCTTCCTTGATCTGGTTGAGCGTGACAACCAGTTCTTCAACGCGCTTTTCAAGGCGGCGCAATTCCTGATCAAAGGACGATTTGACGGTGGAGTCGCTCATGGTCGCACGATTCAAAATAATGGATGGAATGTACGCAGTTAATAACAGATGTTGAGTATGAACTCAATGCGCTTACAGTGCTACCATAGGCATATGCTCAATGTGACTTTTGCTGAAATCACTGCCGAGTTGCGCGGCATCGAACCGCAACTGGATGCCGCCGAGGTGCATGGTTGCCTGTGCGGGGAATTGTGTACGGTGAAAAACCTTTCGGCGCAGCAATGGCTGCGTGATCTGGTAGCCATCGAGCCCGAAGTAGAAGACAGCGAGGTGCTTCAGCAACTTGCGCCGCAGCCCATACCTTCGAATCCCGCGCTGGAACAATTATTTACCGAATCACGCGATGCATTGCAGAGCGATGCCATGGAGTTTGCGCTGCTGTTGCCGGATGATGACACGCCATTGGCCCTGCGTGTGGCGGCAATGGCGCAATGGGTTGCCGGTTTTCTGTACGGTTATGGCGTGGGCGCAGCACAGCTGGATGAAGTACCGGAAGCAGTCAGCGAAGCATTGCAGGATTTCACGCAAATTGCGCGCGCCAATCCCGATGAAGTGATGGAAACCGAGGAAGACGAAAGCGCGTATGCGGAGCTGATTGAATATCTGCGTGCCGCCGTGCAGGTGCTCCATGATGAACTGGCCGTATGGCGTGCAACTCAGGTGATACCACCTGCTGCGGGTTTGTTGAATTAAGTTGAATTGATCACCGAATCGACCGGAGCCTTATCTCCATCATGTCCAGCAACGAATATCAGCAGCGTCGCAAACAGCTCATGAGAATGATCGGTAAGGGAGGCATCGCCATTCTGCCCGCCGCGCCGGAACGGCAACGCAACAATGATGTGCACTATCACTATCGTCCTGACAGTGACTTTTTTTATCTCACCGGATTCCACGAGCCTGAAGCCGTTGCCGTGCTGGTGCCGGGCCGTAAACAGGCTGAATACATTCTGTTTGTGCGTGATCGCGATGCCACGCGCGAGATCTGGGATGGACGACGTGCTGGTCCGGAAGGCGCGGTGAAACAGTTTGCTGCCGATGATGCATTTCCCATCAACGATATAGATGAAATCCTGCCGGGATTGATGGAACACTGCGAGCGTGTGTATTACACCATGGGTGTCAGCACCGAGTTCGATCATCGCGTGATCAGTTGGGTCAATGGCCTGAAATCACAGGCACGTGCGGGCATTCATCCGCCCCAGGAATTCGTTGCGCTGGACCATCTGTTGCATGACATGCGCCTGTACAAGTCGCGTGGTGAAACCAGCCTGATGCAGCGATCTGCCGACATCGCGGTAGGTGCACATGAACGCGCCATGAAGTTTGTTGAACCCGGCCGCAGGGAATATCAGGTGATGGCGGAAATCCTGCATGAATTCCATCGCCACGAAGCGGACATTTCCTATCATCCCATCGTCGGTGGCGGTGCCAACAGTTGCATCCTGCACTATCACGAAAACAACGCGGTATTGCATGACGGTGATCTGTTGTTGATTGATGCCGGCTGTGAATATGGACTCTATGCATCGGACATTACGCGTACTTTTCCGGTGAATGGCCGTTATTCACCTGAACAGCGCGCGGTGTATGAAGTAGTGCTGAATGCACAATATGCTGCCATTGCGGCGGCCAAGCCCGGCAATCACTGGAACGATCCACACGATGCGGCGGTTCATGCCATTACCAAGGGCCTGGTCAAGCTGGGACTGCTTAAGGGGAAATTACAAACACTGATCAAGGAAGGTGCATACAGGCAATTCTTCATGCATCGCACGGGTCATTGGCTGGGCATGGATGTGCACGATGTGGGCGATTACAAGGTAGGCGATGAATGGCGTGTTCTGGAGCCCGGCATGGCCTTGACCATTGAACCCGGCATTTACATTCCTGCCGGTTCAAAGGGCGTCAACAAACGCTGGTGGAACATCGGCATTCGCATCGAAGATGATGTGATCATCACCAGAAACGGGTGTCACGTACTGACTGGCGCACTGGTGAAAGAGCCGGATGATGTCGAGAGATTGATGAACGCAGCGTGATGGCTGCTCATGCATGTGACAAACACCACGCCAGTCCTGCGCAAGCAGCCTCTCTTGCTCCCTTCGCCCCTTGAGGGAGAGGGATTAGGGGTGAGGAGTTTGTACCTTCATAGCCAGCCAGTCGAACCATTCATTCTTCAGACGCATGAATAACCGTACACATTCCAGCTCAAGCTATGACCTTCTCATCTGCGGCGGCGGATTGGTCGGCGCCAGTCTGGCGTTGATGCTAAAACCATTGGGATTGCGCATCGCGTTGATCGAAGCACAGCCCTTCAGCGGTAACGCCCATCCCAGTTTCGATGAACGTACCACGGCACTTTCCAACAGCACGCGGCGAATTTTTGATGCCATAGGTGTATGGCCGCTGTTGCAGTCCAATGTCACGCCCATCAAGCGTATTCATGTATCGGATCAAGGCCGGTTTGGATTTGCACGCCTGAGTGCCGAAGAGCAGGGCATTCCCGCAATGGGATATGTGGTGCCCAATTGGCACATGGGCAAGGCGTTGTGGACGCGATTGCAGCAGGAAGGCATCAACGTGATTGCGCCTGCGACGGTAAAGTCAGTGGATGACAACGTCACGCATCGAATGATCGGCATTGAAACACCTGATGGCTTGCACTCGTTGAGCGCGCGGCTGGTCGTCGCTGCGGATGGCGCACACTCAGTGGTCCGCGAAGCAGTGGGCATACAGCATCATCATCGTGATTACGGTCAGGTGGCCGTCATTGCCAATGCGTTGACGCAAAAATTTCACGATCATGTTGCCTACGAACGATTTACACCGAAAGGTCCGGTTGCGGTGCTGCCATTGGCCGATGCACGTGTGGGCGTGATACTCACCGTTGCATCAGAACGCGCTGCTGACGCACTCGCTTGGAGTGATGCGGAGTTTCTATCCCATCTGCAACGCGAGTTTGGCTTTCGCCTGGGCCGTTTTATCAAAGTGGGTGAACGTCATCATTATCCACTGGCACTGATTCGCGCCGATGCACACATTGCCCACCGCGTTGCAGTCATTGGTAATGCCGCGCAAATGCTGCATCCCATTGCCGGTCAGGGCTTGAACCTTGGTCTGCGCG
The DNA here is from genome assembly GCA_035548495.1 of Steroidobacteraceae bacterium. GTDB lineage: Bacteria > Pseudomonadota > Gammaproteobacteria > Steroidobacterales > Steroidobacteraceae > CAILZL01. The sequence goes on along the minus strand of DASZSV010000051.1, from coordinate 50,608 downwards.
ATGCGGCCACCTTGGCGGAAGTTCTGGCAGATGCACATCGCGATGAGGTGAGTGAGTTTGATCCCGGCAATGCACCTGTTTTACAGCGCTACAGCGAATGGCGGCAACAGGACAGCAAACGCATCATTGCCTTTACCGACGGACTGGTACGGGTCTTCAATCAGCCGCTGGGCGTCATCAAGTTTGCGCGTGACGTTGGATTGCTCACCTTTGATCTGTTGCCCGTGGCCAAGGATGCGTTATCGCAACTGTCTGTTGGCGCATCGGGCAGGGTGCCGCGACTGGCACGGGGCGCGTTGCTATGAATGTGATCAACAGAAATGCACCGGACTTCGACATCATTGTGTGTGGCGGTGGCATGGTGGGGGCAACTGTCGCTGCCTTGCTGGCAACGGATGTCACATTGAAAGGATTGCGCATTGCATTGATTGAATCACAAAGTTCACAACCACCCGGCGATGAGGTGGATGTGCGTGTCTCTGCCATTTCGCGTGCGTCCGAACGCATTCTCGCACGTTGTGGTGCCTGGCCATTGATCAAGTCATCACAGCGTTGCGCGTACCAGGACATGGTGGTATGGGATTACGCCAGTCCGGCGCCCAATCTCCATTCAAAACATGTTCATGGTGAGCTCTTGTCTGTCAGAACGGGGGAACCATTCAACAATCTAACGCGTAACCCTTCCGCCAGCTCAGGACGAACGGCGCTTTCTCCGGAGGGTTTGATCGCACGCCCGGAGGCATTGCACTTCTCTGCGGCAAGCATGGCAGAGCCCAATCTCGGTTACATCATTGCCAACAACTGCATTCAATGGGCGGCGCTTGAGGCCGGTGCGCAAACCGGCGTGACGCGTTTTGCGACAAGGCTTTCGTCAATCAAGCTGGATGATGTACGGGCATGCGTGCAACTTGATGATGGACGTTCAATTACCGCGCATCTGGTCATCGGCGCCGATGGAGCAAGAAGCGTCAGTCGCGAGTGTGTGGGTATTGCCGCCAACATCAAGCCTTATCAGCAATCGGCGCTGGTCACGCACATTCGGACGGAATGGCCTCATCAATTCACTGCGTGGCAGCGGTTCCTGTCCAACGGACCAATTGCGCTGTTGCCGCTGAATGATGGCCGCAGTTCCATCGTGTGGACCACGACGCCGGATCACGCAGATCACCTGTTGAAGTTGAATGATGTGCAGTTGGCGAACGAGATCGGCAATGCCTGCGATCATGTGCTGGGTCAGGTCACCATTGCCGGTGCGCGTGCAGCATTCCCATTGCAGCTTGCGCAGGTGGATGAGTACTGCCGCGCGCGATTTGTGCTGGTGGGTGATGCGGCACACAGCATTCATCCGCTGGCGGGGCAGGGCGTGAATCTCGGCTTGATGGATGCTGCTTCATTGGTTCAGGTGCTGAGTGAAGCGCGCGAGCATGGCGCGAGTATGCAGGCACTAAGCGAGATGCGCGTGCTGCGCCGTTACGAACGCTGGCGCAAAACCGAAAACACGATCGCATTGAGCATGGTTGACGGCATCAACCGACTGTTCAGCAATGACAGCACTGTGTTGAGCAAGGCACGCCGCATTGGCCTGCAAACCGTGGAACGTCATTCTTTGATCAAGCGCTTTTTCATGTCGCGTGCACTGGGCATCGGAGGCGACGCGCCGCGGATGGCAAGTCACACTAGTTGAGTTCTGTTTTTACTGCTGATTTACATCGCCTTGACCTGTGATAGCCACTCGGACGTGTCCACGGGTTTATGTGTGCGCAGCCAGGTAAAAATAACGCGATGCCAGAGAATGCGGCCGATGTAGATGCGGGTTTCGTTATAGGGAATGTTTTCAATCCACACATCGCTGTCCATTTCACTATCCGGCAGCCAGCGGCGTGCCGCAGTGGGGCCGCCATTGTAGGCAGCAAGACCGGGAATCAGTTGATCATTGAAGACGTCCATGGTCTGCTTCAAGTGCATTGCACCCAGCGGAATGTTGATTGCGGGTTTGAACAAATCTGCATCGCTGAGCCGTGCAAACTTCAGTTTTCTTGCAGTAATACGCGCCGAAGCAGGAATGAGCTGCATCAGTCCCAGTGCACCGGCAACCGATTGGGCATCACTGCGATACAGGCTTTCCTGCCGCAGTTGTGCATAGATCAGGTCAACCGGCAAGCCGCTCAATTTTGCCGCAGCCTGCACTTCGGCGTCGTAAGGATGCGGATAAAGGAAAGCGTAATCATCAAATTGATTCAGCCTGGCACACACCAGAATGGCCTGTTCATACCAGTGCCATTGATGTGCCAGTGCCGCCGCAGCGAATTGCTCAGTTGCATTCAGTGTGGAAAGTTCCGCGTTCCACTCCGTGGTTGCTTCGGGCATCAGTTGCACGGCATACAGTTCGTGAATGCGTTGCATGTCCGGCAGCGCGGCGAGCTGCTGAATGGCGGATGCATCAAACGCAAATGGATGCGGATGCGGTGTATATGCGGCATTGATACGTGCAGCCGCGAGTGCGCCAAAGTAATTGTCTTCATTGTTCATCAGTTGCTGATATCCGTTGCGTGCTGCATCAATGCCCTGCGTACGTTCCTTTGCGCGTACCAGCCAGTAACGCCAGCGCACCTGCGATTTCAATGCGTCCGGCATGGTGGAGATCAATCTTTTCACCTGTTCCCAATTGCCGCGCCACAATGCCGCACGTGCCTGCCATTCATGGGCCTGCTCCGTCATGTCCGTTGGCATGACCCGCGCAAAATAATCCAGTGCTTCTTCACGGCGATTCCATGCGAGGGCGAGTGCCAGCGTCAACACATAAGGGCTGGCTTGTGCTGTGTTCCAGTTGCGCGACTTGATCAGCATCGGCAGGCGCGCAATGGCCGCGTCCTGATCCTTGCGTGCGAGCCGTGTCCAGCCATCTTGTAACGCATCATCTTCAACTTTTACGTCAGGATGACTGATGACCGAATCAATTGCCGCTTGCGGATCGGCAATGAGCGTGATCCATTGATACAACGGCGCTGCCTGTGACGCGGGCAGATCGCCGATCAGGTCACGCGCGAGTTCGTAGTTGCCATTCTTCAATACCAGCCGGATGCGCTGTTCAAGCAATGCCGGTGTGATGATCTGCTGTTTGCGTGCCCAGTCGAACGATGTGTTGCAGGAGCCGGGAAGGCGGTCACCGTTCAGCCAGAGTGGTGCCACCAGAGACGCGGCTTCTGCCTGATGATGTGTTGCCACCAGCGCATTGATTTGCTGGCAACGCAACTCGGCGCTGCCGTCATCGCGAAAATATTTCAGGAAGGTATTCCACTGTCCGCGTGCAGCCAGTGACGATAACCACGCACTGCGCAGCGCTTTCGTTGCCGCTGCATCCTGTTGAGCATTCAGGAATGCAATGATGTGTTGATTCACCCGCGCATCCGCTGGCGTCTGTTGCAGTGATTGCATCAGGCGCAGCGCTTGCAGATAGGGATACAGAATGTATTCCTTCAGTGCCTTGCTGTCTGGTGGTGCTTTTTTGTTGTGTTCAATCGCATCGTATGCGTTCATGAACTCTTCACGTTGTGTGGTGATGCGATCCGGCGCGTCGCCAGCAGCCGGCTGTGACAACAGCAACAGAGAACAAAGGCAAGGAACTGCGCAAGTAACAGCAATACGAAACATCGGGAGCCCGGAGAAAAGAAGAACAGCGGATCAGGAAACAACGCTGCCGACCACGGCGGCAACACTGGAGGTATTCAACACGGATTCGTCCAGATATTGCAACTGTGCGCGTTGCAATACATCGCGCACCGGATCTTTCAGCCGCGCCAGCAGTAATCTGCAACCTTTCTCACGCACACGTTTGTTGAACTGATCCAGCGCTTCAATGACAGTGCTGTCAATATTGGGCGATTCTTCGAGACTGAGTATCAAGACACGTACATTCGGTGATGCATCGAGCGCATTCAGCGCGCTTTCCAGCATGGCGTCAGCATTGGCAAAAAACAGCGGTTCATCGGGACGGATGATAAGCATGCCGGGTACGGCATGAACACCGGGATGCCCTTGCAGCGGCACGTAGTCATGTGTGTCGCCCAATCTGCCGAGAATACTGATGCGCGGTTGCGCGAGGCCGCGTATCAGCAGGATGACGCTGAATGCAATCGACGCGAGCAGACCATCAAGTACACCCAGTGTAACGACGGCAATGATGGCAATAAGCGCCACAAGACGATCTCTGCGCCACTTCAGATAGGTGCGCAGCGGTGCAAGGCTTAATGCGTGTTGCATGCCGTAAATCACAATGGCGGCAAGCACCGGTTCCGGTATCAGCGCCACGTAGCGTATCAACAACAATACTACTACCAGTACATAGCAACCCGCGGCGATGCCGGTGAGCCGAGAACGTGAACCAATGGTCTGGTTGGTCATGGTGGCGGAATAACCGGCGCCCACCGGCATTGCACCCAGCAATCCGGAAAGCAGATTCGCCGCGCCCAATGCAAACAGATCGCGATTGACATGGACCGGATCACCGTTCTGCAATGCAGTGGAACGTATAGAGCTGTACGATTCTGCAAACAGAATCAACATCAATGCCACGGAAAGTTCTGCAATGCGCAGCCATTCAACACCCGGCAGCGAAGGAATCGACAAACTCAACGCAGCTGTGCCAGTGAGGGTGATGTCGCCAACCACTGCAACGCCTGCGGCATGCAGTCCCAGCCATTGATACACCAAGGTGCCCGCGACAATCACCAGCAAGGGTCCGGGGATGCGCGGCCAGCGCTTCAAGCCGTTCAGCAGCAGCAAGGCGCCTGCGGCCAGTGCAATGCCACTGCCGTTCCATTCGCGCAGGTGCGCGAATAATTCATACATCAACAACAGCACATTGGTGTGCGCTGTATGCACACCCACAATGCTTGCCACTTGCCTCGATACGATGACCAGGGCCAGTCCCAAGGCCAGACCCCGCACTACAGGACGCGCAATGAAATGCGCAATGCGGCCAAGACGAAACGCAGCGCTGACAAGAAAAAAAATACCGGTGATGATAACGAGTGCGCCAGCGAGTTGTGCGGTTTGCAACTGCTGGCCTTCGTTCAGTGAACGCATCGCCGCAAGCAACACCGCTGCCGATGAAGATGTGGCGGAAACCAGTGCAAAGCGGCTGCCGCCAAACAGACCATACACCAGCAATCCGGCAATGGCGGCGATGATGCCGGTGAGCGGCGGCATGCCTGCAATGCCGGAGTACGCGATGGCCTCCGGCAGAATGAGTCCCGCTATCGAAATGCCCGCCAGCAGATCAGGCCAGCGTTTGCCGGGTTGCAAATTGCCGAGGACACTTGTCTGCAAGTTCATCCCGGCAGTGTAATTTATTTTTGCAACATCGTGACGGCATTGATGCCGCAGGTAAAATAGCAGAAGTTTTTCCCTGTGGAGAGGTGTATGTCAGAAATGCACGGTGAACATCATCATCACCATGTTGAAGGTGACCCGTTTGGTGCGGCAGTCAGCGTTGCGGTTGCCGTGGTGGGCATATTGCTGGCGGGCGTGACGATTGAATCGCATCGCGCACATACGGCTGCAATTGTTCACAAGACCGAAGCCAACGATCAGTGGGCCTACTATCAGGCAAAAAAGATTCGTGGCCATGTCAGTGAGGTGGCGGCAACACTGGCCAATGCGCTGAACAGCGATGCGACACGTTCTGCTGCGGTGATCGAGAAGTTGCAGAGCGATGTCAAGCACTTTGCCGATGATTCTGCAGAACTGAAAAAGCAGGCAGAAGAAAAAGATCACGAATCGCAGCAATCAGAACGTCAGGCGGTGCGCTTTGATCTCGGCGAAGGCTTTCTGGAGCTGGGTCTGGTGCTGTCGTCGCTGTATTTTCTTTCACGACGCAAGTTGTTTCCCGTGCTGGGGCTGACTGCGGCAGCCATCGGCACATTGATTGGCGCCAGCGGATTCTTTGTTTGAGTTGCGTTATCAGGCGCGCATGGCGATGAAGCGCTGATCCACTCTGCCGGCATTGGCAGAGTGGATTGCTGGCATTGATTACTTCGGCTCTTCCAGTCCTTTTGAATACAGCACCCGGCCATCGGGCGCCACCAGAATGGCATCGACACCGGGAATGCGATTGTAGATTTCCATGGCCGCTTCCGGTCCAAGCACAAAAGCGGTTTTCGACAGGCCGTCGGTTTGTGTTGCAGTAGGCGCGATGATGGTGGCGCTACGTACCTTGCGTGCCGAGTCACCGGTTTTCGGATCGATGATGTGATGGTAGCGAACCCCGTTTTCATCGAAGTACCTTTCATAGTCGCCTGAAGTGGACAGCGCAGTGTTGACCAGTGGAATCTTGGCAATCACGCGATTGGGATCGTCGGGATGGCGAATGCCGACAATCCACGGCTTGCCGAAGCGGTCACCGATGATGCGGCTATCACCACCAGCCATGACCCATGCATGCGTAATGCCGCGCGCCTGCAGGATGGCGATGCCGCGATCCACTGAATATCCCTTGGCAATACCGCCGAGATCAATGCGCACGCCGGGCATCGAGAACTTGATGGTGCGGTTCTTCTTGTCGAACAGCAGGTGACGATAATTGATTTCCGGCAGGGCTTTCTTGATTTGTTGTCCGGTGGGTTTGATGTGTTTGCGGAAGTCATACATGTAACCCACACTGGCATAGGTGATGTCGAAGGCGCCATCGGTGATGCGCGAGAATTCCACCGCCTGCTGCAGAAGATCGAATAGTTCTCTGGAAATTTTCACCGGATGCTTTGCGGCCTCGGCGTTGACCATGGATACTTCACTGGTGGGTTTGTAGACACTCATGGTGTCGTCGATGTGACGCATCTCGGCCATCACTGCATCAATGGCGGCATTGGCATGAACTTCATTGTCGTCCCACAGTTCCACCACGATGCGTGTGCCCATGATGCCGTCATCAACACGCTTGTACCATTCCGCATGTGCAGCGCTGCACCAGGCAACGCACAGCATTGCGGCTGCGATCAAGGATATTCTCACTGCTGCACCTCGTGTATTGCAGGCGAAGTGCCGGTGGCGGGCAGTGGATCGTTCACGTCGTCGTCATCATCATCATCATCATCATCGGCATGGGCATCGTCGGCATCAAGATCATTCTGATGAAACCGGTAACCGCGATCACCACTTTGTTCCGCGACAGCAAAACTCGTATCCAGCGCCGGGAAAAATGGCGCCAACGATGCAAAGTCAAAGATCTGCGGATCGGCAAGATGTGATGGCACTACGTTGCAGATGGCGGAGAAAATGGTTTCGCTGCGGCCGGGATACTCGTGCTCCCATTGCCGCAACATCTGCTTGATGATGCGCCGTTGAGCATTGTCCTGCGAACCGCACAGCTTGCAGGGAATGATGGGAAAGTTGCGCGCACTGGCATAGCGTTCAATGTCGCGTTCGGACACATAGGCCAGCGGCCGGATCACGACGTTGCGCTTGTCTTCGGACAGCAGTTTTGGGGGCATGGCTTTGAGCTTGCCGCCGAAGAACAGATTCAGAAACAGCGTTTCAATGATGTCGTCGCGATGATGGCCGAGTGCAATCTTGGTGATGCCATTGGCAGCGGCAAAGGTGTACAACGCACCGCGCCGCAACCGTGAGCACAGGCCACACATGGTCTTGCCTTCGGGCACCACACGCTTGACGACGCTGTAAGTATCCTGTTCAAGAATGTGATAAGGCACGCCCAGCGATTGCAGATAATCAGGCAGCACATGTTCGGGAAAGCCGGGTTGTTTCTGATCAAGGTTGACGGCAATCAGTTCAAACTTCACCGGTGCGCGCTGCTGCAATGACAACAGCATGTCAAGCAGGGTGTATGAATCCTTGCCGCCCGACAGGCACACCATCACCTTGTCACCCGCTTCAATCATTCTGAAGTCGTCAATGGCACGGCCCACCAGTCCGCGCACACGTGCTTGCAGTTTCTTGAAGTTGTTGGAAGGCTTGATGGCGATGTCGTTCATATGCGCGTTCTGCACTGCTATTCGAGATACTTGTGTTCAACGTACCGCAGCCATGCGGCGGCACTGAGCGGCCGTGAGGTGACTTCCTTGATCAGGGCGGTGGCAGTCATGCGGTTGCCGGCACTGTGCACATGTTCACGCAGCCATGCAAACAACGTTGCAAACTTTCCAGCGGCAATGTCTTCATCCAGCGTCGGACAATCGTTGCGCAGGTGTTCCATCAATTGTCCGGCCATGACTGCACCAATGGCATACGAAGGGAAATATCCAAAAGCACCTGCAGCCCAGTGAATATCCTGCATACAGCCTTCAACATCATTGGCGGGCGTCACACCCAACCGGCTTTGCATGCGCAGGTTCCATACTTCGGGCAGGTCTTTCACTTTCACATCGCCATTGAGCAATTCGCGTTCCAGTTCGTATCGCAACATGATGTGCACTGGATAGGTGAGTTCGTCGGCATTTACGCGAATGGCGCTGCGCTGTACCCGCGTCAGCAAACGATACATGTTTTCCACTTCCCATTCCGGACCGCTGACATTCAAGGTGCCGGCGAGTATGGATTGCAGGTATTGCACAAAAGGACGGCTGCGGCCTACAAACATTTCGATCATCAATGACTGGCTTTCGTGCATGGCCATACCGGCATCATTGCCCACTGGCTGACCGCGATACTCAACCGGCAAACCCTGTGTATACATGGCGTGTCCGGTTTCATGCAGCACACCCATCATGCCGGACAGCACATCGTTGACCGCATATCGGGTGGTGATGCGTACATCACCGCTGATGCCGCCGGTGAAGGGATGTTCGCTTTCATCCAGGCGTCCCTGATCAAAGGGAAAACCCAGCGCCTTCATCAACTCCAGTGCCAGTGCACGCTGCTTGATGGTGGTCACCTTGGCATCAAGCGGCAACACGGTTTCACCGGCCTGCTTGTCAATGGCTTCCTGAATGAGTGCAGGCAAACGTTGCGACAGCGTTGCAAAGATCTGGTCGATTTCCGCACTGGCCAGTCCCGGACTGAATTCATCAATCAATGCATCATAGGGATCGAGCTGCAACGCCTGTCCGAGAATCTGCGAACGGTCGCGGGTGAGTTTCAATATTTCTTCGAGATGTGGTGCAAACAAGGAAAAACTGTTTTCCTGCTTGGCATCACGCCATTTCGATTCGGCTACGGCAGTGGCTTTTGCCAGACGGGTAATCAATGCATTGGGAATCGCGATGGCATGGTCATGTTCGCGACGCATACAGCGCAAGTTGGCAAGCTGCCATTCATTCAAGCCGCTGGCATTCGCAGCCGCACGATCCAGCAAGCGTGCGATTTTTGGCGCAGTGAGCACGGCATGCGATTCGGTTTCCAGCACGGCCAGTTGTTCACCGCGCAGTTCAACGCTGCCACGCGGCATCATCACGGCAGCATCCCAGCGCAGCAGGCTCGCTGCGGCACGCAGTGCATGCAGACGTTTGAATTCGGCTTCGAGTTGTTGATAGGGAGTTTGCGGCATGTGAAAAACGATCCAGACAAGCGCGCCATTCTAGCAGGCCCGCACCATGTTCAGGTGCGGCGGTGCAGTTTGCACACGTCCTGAGACATGGGGTTTTGACATAGGCAGGACAAGGTAAATGACAAAGGCGTAACGCCACAAAATTAAGGTTGAATATTGGGTGTGACTTGCGCAATATGCTTGAAAACAAGGGCTTTTTTGATCTTCTTGTTTGATTGTAATCGATGCTTTCAAGGCGTGTGTTGGGAAAAATACCACAGCTTCAGTGCTCAGTTACTCCCCCTTAACTCGAGCGCTGGTACTCAGCCGACAGCTCCTCCGCTGTCGGCTTTTTTCTTTTCAGGGCCAGGCAAAAGTCCCGATTTACCAGTGTTTCCCGCCATGCAGTCAGGATTTGCTGTTGACAGCACTGACCCGGGCGAACCCCATGCTGATGCGCAACCCGGGATGGGCGTCTTCAATTTGCAACTGGGCGTGGTGAAAACGACACACCGCTGCCACCAGTGATAACCCCAGTCCGCTGCCCGGTTCGGCTTGCGCAGAATTCAGTCTGACGAAGCGTTGCAGCACTCTTTCGCGGTCCGCCGGAGGAATTCCGGGGCCGGTGTCGGCGACGCTCAATTTGATTTCCTGATCGCTTTCCACCACCGACAGGGCGATGCTGCCATGCGGCGGCGTGTACTTGATGGCATTGTCCAGCAGGTTGGCGATGGCATGCGCCAGCAACTGCCGGTTACCCATGATGTTGCTGTCGGCAATCTTTTCGTAGTTGAGAACAATGCTGCGTTCTTCGGAAATGGCGGCGTACAGTTCTCCCATGTCACGTGCCAGCGAGCCCAGATTCAACAACGTCATTTCTGTTCCGGATGAGCCGCTTTGTGCCTGTGCAATGCGCAGCAATGATTCGAGTGTATGCAATATGACATCGGCATCCTGCACGGCTGCGGCGATTGCATCATTGTCGCCACCGGGTACGGATTGCTGCAAACGTTCCAGCCGCAATCGCAGGCGATTGAGTGGTCCTCGCAGATCATGCGCGGTGCCGTCAATGACAAAGCGCAATGCCAGTGTCAGTTGTTCTATACGTTCCAGAAACGCATTCAGGCCAGTAGCCAGTTCATCCAGTTCATCACCACTGCCGCGAATCGGCAAGCGCCGTGCAAAATCACCATTTGCAATTCCCTGGCCTGCGACTGCGATGGCTTGCACCTGATTGAGCAATTTGCGATTCATCCAGATGGCAATGCCTGCACCGATCAGGATGCACAATGCCAATGCCAGCGCGCCGACACGCCGCATGACTGTTGCAAGACGCTCGCGTTCGACGACATCCGTGCCAATCAACAGCCGATAGTCGTAAGGAAGACTCACCAGTGCCGCACGGATGGGATGATGTTCGGTGACACCGTCGCCGGTGACATTGGCCGTAAACTCGTACCACTTGCCCTGTTGCCTGGTGAGTTGCGGCCAGTTGTCGAGATTGCCGGCCAGCGGAGTGTTGTTGGCGTCCACCAGCAGATATACCGCACGCGAACGATCCAGACTCTGGCTGCGCGTGCGAATCACCGAGATCAAGCCGCGCAATCCCAGTGTGTCATATTGTTCGGTGAGTCCCTGCAACTGTGCTTCCATGACATTGTCGGTGCCCATGTCCATCGCGCGCAGCGTGATTACATACACACTGAAAAACAGGGCGGCAGTGACCAGCGTAAACGCGATGATGTATATCAGCGCCAAGCGGACAACAGTGGTGCGGAAGAAGGGTGCGCGTAATTGCATGTTGTTGATGAATCGCCGCAGATGCAGTTGTCAGATCATGTCACTCAATCAGGTGTGATTGAATCTATTGTGCACTGATGTTGTTCATCTGCACAGTCCGCGTCTGCATGACTGGTTCAATGCCAACAGGATAACGCATCTGGCGTCCGTATCTGATTGCACTGTTAAGCCGCATTGACAAACAAAAGCGGTGCGTAACCCGGTTAACGCCACAGACGATGATTTTGCGGCCGTTTTAGCAACGGAGATATCCGTTGATTATTCCTGCGCTTCTCCAAACACGTAGCCCACGCCGCGTACCGTATGGATCAGCGGAATCTTGAACTCGCGATCCAGTGCCTGCCGCAGGCGGCTCATATGTACATCAATCACATTGGTTTGCGGATCGAAGTGCAGATCCCACACATTTTCCAGCAACATCTTGCGTGTCACCACCTGATTGACATGCTGCATCAGATAGACAAGCACATCGAATTCACGCGCGGTCAGCAGCAGTGATTTGCCTTCGCGTTCGGCAGTGCGGGTGAGCAGATCAACAGTAACTCCATGCGCACTGATTCGTGACGGCGCATTTTCACCACGACGCAGCAATGCTTCCACACGTGCCAGCAATTCGGCGAATGCATAAGGCTTGGTGAGATAGTCATCACCGCCCGCCTTGAGTCCAAGCACGCGATCATCCACATTGGCCAGCGCGCTGAGGATGAGAATGGGTGCCTTGTGTCCGCGTGCACGCAGCTGTTCAATAATAGTCAGGCCATCCATCGAAGGCAGCATGCGATCGGCGATGACCAATTGCCACGGTTGCTGCATGGCCTGAGTCAATCCCTCGCGGCCATCAGCAACATGCACCACTTCATAGCCGTGCTCACGCAGGCCACGCTGCAACAACGCAGCGGCATCAAGATCATCTTCTATCAACAGGATACTCATAGTTCAGTGCGCAAATCTGTAGTGCAAACCGGTCCCCGGCATTGAAGCAGGGACCATTCTAACGCCAACCACATCAATACTTAACCGTCTTTGTCCTGCGAATCTTTTGTGTTCGCCGGAATGTTGACAGCCATATACAAGTGTGTGCCATCACGTTCAATCAGGAATGCCACGGGCTTGCCGCGCGGCAGTGACTTGATCAATTTGGCGAACTGTGCCGGATCTTCAACCGTTCTGGTACCCACCTTGACGATGATGTCGCCCGCAGTGATGCCGGCCTGCGCCGCAGGTCCGGGATTTACCTGTGCCACGACAACACCACCTTCGTGCCCGCGCTGCTTGCGTGTTTCGGGATCAAGCGGTTGCACGATGATGTTCAGCAACGCCTTGCCGGGCTTTGCTTCATTCGATGCCAGTTCGGGAGAGTTGTCCTTCAACACCGCAATGGTGGGATGCAGTGTGATCTCATGACCATCGCGCAGCACTTTCATGTCAACGGTGTGGCCCACCGGTGTTGAGCCCACCAGCGGTGGCAGTTCGCCGGAGGTGCCGACATCGTGACCATCGAAGCTGACGATCACATCACCAGTTTGCACGCCGGCCTTGTCAGCCGGACTGCCGTCTTCCACATTGCCCACCAGAGCGCCATGTGGTTTGTCCATGCCGAATGATTTGGCAAGATCGCCGTTGACGGTCTGAATCTGCACGCCCAGCCAGCCACGTGATACATGGCCATTCTTTTCCAGCTGCATCGCTACGGATTCCACCGTGTTGATGGGAATGGCAAATGACAATCCCTGATAGCCGCCGGTGCGTGTATAAATTTGCGAGTTGATACCCACCACTTCACCGCGTGTATTGAACAGCGGACCACCCGAATTGCCGGGATTGACTGCGGCATCGGTTTGAATGAACGGCACATAGGTTTCATTCGGCAAACGGCGTCCCAGCGCGCTGACGATGCCCTGCGTTGCGCTGTAATCGAGACCGTAGGGTGAACCGATGGCCAATACCCATTCCCCCACTGCGAGTTGATCTGAATTGCCGATTTTCACCGGCCGCAAATTCTTGGCATTGATCTTCAATACGGCTACATCGCTCAACTTGTCCTTGCCCAGCACTTTTGCATCGTATTCCGTCTTGTCCCACAAGGTGACAGTCACCGTATCGGCGCCATCCACCACATGTGCATTGGTCAGGATTCTTCCATCGGAAGAAATGATGAAACCCGAGCCCAGTGCTTCGGCTTCGTGCATTTGCGGACCGCGGAACTGGAACTGACGGCCGTTGCCGCCGAAGAAGTGACGGAAGGGTTCGGGCAACGGATTGTCATCATCATCAAAAGGATTGCCATCATCGAGACTGGTATCATGAATCGTTTGCTTGGTACTGATGCGCACAATGCTGGGTTGATTGTCTTTGACAATGTCGCGGAACTCCGGCAACCCCGCCGGGGTGGGTGCCGCAGTTGCAGCCACGGCAGCCGGTGTGCTGACTGCGCTGACCGCCGAACTGCCGGTCAATACCCACATTGTGGTTACCACACTCAGCCCTGCGACAAACCAGCCGGCGCTGGAGAATTTCTGTTTGCTCATTTGCATCACCATGACGTTCAGTTGATCAATGACCGAAGATTAAATCTTAATGGTCCGGACTTGGGGCTATATGAACAAATAAAAACCTGCCACGGGGACACATTACGAACATTTAAACCGGTCCGGAGCACGGTTTGCAAAGCGTTCAAGCCGTGCAATTATTGCGGGAAGTTAATACGTTTTTCGCTGAAAAGCTTTTTGCGCTTGTTCAAGAACAAAGATGAGTTGCAGAGAGGTTGTTGGTATGTTTGATCTCGGCACCGCGTCATGCCCGCGAAGGCGGCATCCAGTTAAAGCAATTCCATCCACTCAATGTTATCTGTACATATGAAGGTTGTCCGGTTGCAGCAGGTACTTGTGGCAGAATTGGCGACGATGTTATTTTGCAAGAATGTTGTTGTTCAGACTGGATCAAGCAAGTTAGAGATGGAAAGCATTACCGGCAATCGTATTGGGGCGGGCACTTATCTCCTCGTGATTTCACTAACAGTCTGTGTGTGGTGTGTTGTCATGATTGGTCTCCATGAGATTCATGCGCTGGCAAGATATTCAGAGTAGAGTACGTTGCTTGGGTATTGGGCAGCGGAGTTGGCTACGTTTTCTTCTATTTCTCTCGCCGCCGCCTGCAGGACCTCAATGTGCCGGGTTACATTGCCCGCATTTTGGCGTTTCCGTTTATTGGTGTGATGCTTCTTCCATACTTACTATTCACCCCTGCCCCGCGTATCCCCAATGATTTTGGAGAGCCAAAGGAACAATCTGGATTTCTTAAACTCTGTGCGGCATTTTTTGTATTTTTCATGGCACTTGTACTTGTACCATATGTCACTATTCTCTATCAGCGAAGATGAAGATATCTAACTATCCATTCGTACCGACGCGTATAGGAGATACAGCGTCTCATCCGCGCACTGTCCGCGCGGCACAAACAAGGTGTTAAACCTGACTGGCCACTATCTCGCAATCTCCGCAAGACATCTCAAAACCAAGTAAACGCTGGATTAAGTGTTCCAGTGTCACTCCCGTGAAAACGGGAGTCCAGTTGAATCATTAATCTTACTGGATGCCCGCTTACGCGGGCATGACTTGTTCGGTGCTTTCATGGTTCTTCAGTTCCCGATACTCAAACCAGTCGAAGTCCGCGTGCATGCGTGTGCCGGAAATATCCTGGCAGGCCATGCCGACAAAGTTGCCGGTGAAGCCGCAAGGGACTGCGTGTTCATCAGTGAGTATCGATGCATCCTGTTCCCAGCCGACAGCAGTCCAGTCTTTGCCATCTTTTGAATAAAAGAAACGAATGCGTTCATGATCAATGATCAGCTTCAAACATACCTTGTCCCAGTCATGGGTGGGATATTCTTTTTCAACCGGATAAGTGATGTTGCCCTTCTCGCACTTCATCAAGCCAAGACAGCGCCGCGAATGTTCCGCGTGTGACAGAAACAGATAGTAAAAACTGTCGGTGTTGTAGAACGCAACGAGCCCTGCCATTTGCTGAAAGTTTTCCGGATTGAATTCAACACAGGTGGATGCTTCAACATGAAAACTTTGCTGACGCCGCGCCACCAGCGTTTGTTCAAACAATGATGTAATGCTTTCGCGGCCATACAACCGCAGGTGACCTTTGCGTGCTGCAAGACTGATGAAGTTGTCATCGAGTGCAACACGTGGTGATTGCCAGTGCATGGCCAGTGTTGGCGCGTCAAAATCATCGCGTGCGGGAATCGCCGGCCACGGATGTGCGGGCAGATTCGGGACTTCGATGTTATTCGATGGTTCATGTCCACCACCTTGCAAGCGCGGCCAACCGTCAATCCAGACAATGGGCTGCAACGACGTTTCACGTCCAAGGATTGATCTGCCATTTTTCAATGGCCGTCGGCACAGGTGCGCCAGCAACCATGAGCCGTCATTATTCTGCACCAGACTGCCATGACCTGCGGATTGCAAACGCAGCGAAGGATTACGCGCACTGGTGATCAATGGATTGCCCGGCATGACTTCATATGGACCATGCAATGACTGTGCACGCGCAATGGTGATGGCATGTGTCTGGAACGTGCCGCCTTCAGCGGTCAGCAGGTAGTACCAGCCATTCACCTTGTATATGTGTGGTCCTTCAACCAGGCCCAGTTCTGTTCCCGTGAAGATGGAGGTGGTGGGTCCAGTCAGTGTTTTCCTGGCAGCATCATATTCCTGCAACAGGATGCCGCCGAAGTTGTTATGACCAGCGCGATGATCCCACACCATGTTCACCAGCCACTTGCGGCCATCGTCATCATGAAACAGCGATGGATCAAAGCCGGAGCTGTTGAGATAAACGGGTTCGGACCATGGGCCTTTAATGCGTGGAGCGGTCACCAGATAGTTGTGCACATCTTTGAATGCACTGGTCCAGCGGCGCGCGTTGGTGTAGATAAGATAAAACACGCCATCGTGATAACTCAGGCACGGCGCCCAGATGCCGCCGGAGTTCTGATTGCCGCGCATGTCGAGTTGTGAATAACGCGTCAATGGAAAACCGGCGATGCGCCAGTTGACCAGATCGCGCGAATGCATGATCTGTACGCCGGGAAACCATTCAAACGTGGAGGTGGCAATGTAGTAATCATCGCCCACGCGCAGAATGCTGGGGTCGGGATGGAAACCGCGAAGGACGGGATTTTCAACGCTGCTCATGCGGGCTGCCTCGGAATTCAAAGTGATGGCTGCTGATGATCAATAGCAAATATGAAATCGAGAGAGTTGTGCGATGTTGTTGGTTACGCTGTTGATCATGCACAGTGTTGAAAAGAGTAGGCTGCAATCCAGTTGTCTGTCAACGCGGTATTGATGCCGGCAACGGGATTAATTTTTTGCCAACTGAAGCAAATCGCATAACTACCTGCATGGACAACGAGGTGTACATGCTAACATCGCATGCATTCATCCCTGTCCTGCTATCGAATGTCCAATCCGCGCCGGTCTCCCGTGTTCTTCGATCCTTCTGCGCATCGCTGGCGGCGTGTGCTGCGCATCGCCACGGTCGGCGTGATCATCGTGATCATCCTGCTGGCGTCGGTAATGATTGCCGTGTCCATCAATCCCGGCCTGCCGCCATTGGCATTGACCAATACCCGATTGACCGGCAAGCGCGCCGATATTTCTCCCGCCACGGCAGCGGCGCGTGAGGTGCGTTTCGAAGCGGCGCGCAAGGCACTGGAGCAGCATCTCAGGAAATCATTGCCGCCCATTCCCAAGGCGCCGCGCGGACAATTTGAACGCGTTGCCTTCTATGTGAACTGGGATGACAACAGTTGGGTGTCGCTGAAACGCAATCTGGGCAACTTCGATACTCTCATTGCCGAATGGCTGCACCTGAGCGACAAGACAGGAAACATCATTGTCGATGACGCACACAAACAGGACATGGCATTGCGGTATATTCGCGCGCGCCGTGCCGACATGCCCATCGTCGCATTGATCAACAACTTTCACGACAACATCTGGGATGCACCGATGGTCGGCGGCATGTTGAAGGATGCGCGCACCCGGATGCATTGCATTGATGGCATCGAAAAATTCGTGAAGCAATTTCAACTGGCCGGCGTCAGCATCGACTTTGAAGCAGTGCCCGATGATGAACAGCATGATCTGGTGTTGTTCATGCAGGAGTTGTATGCGCGCTTTCATCCGCAACATCTGCATGTATCGCAATCCGTGCCGCTGGATGACGAACGTTATCAGTTTGCACAACTGGCGCGTAGCAACGATTACCTGATATTGATGGCCTATGATGAAAATGCATCGGACAATCCCGCCGGACCGATTGCATCGCAGGGATGGTTTGTACATCACTTGCAGCGCCGCATGCGCAATGTGCCGCCCGACAAGGTGGTGGTGGGCATTGGCAACTATGGCTATGACTGGGTGCATGGCAAGACCCAGGCCGAAGAACTGTCGTTTCAGGATGCATTGCGCTTTGCTGAAAGCAGCGATGATGACATCGAGCTGAATGAAAATTCCGGCAATCCCACCTTCACCTATGTCGACGATGGCAACGTCAAGCATGATGTGTGGTTTCTTGATGCGGTCACGGCATTCAATCAGGTGAAAGCGGCAACGCGACTCGGACCGCATGGTTTTGCATTGTGGCGGCTGGGATCGGAAGACCCGGATGTATGGAAGGTGCTGGTCAAACCTTCGGCGCTGAATGAAAACGTGGCAACTCAATTGCAGACACTGAGTTTTGGCTACGATCTGGATTACGAAGGCAAAGGTGAAATCCTGCAAGTGGTGGGCACACCCAAGGACGGTGAACGCACTGTCAACTATGACACAGACATGGGTTTGCTGACCGATGATGAGATCAGGAAATTTCCCGTAGGCTATGTCATTCAGCAATGGGGTTTCGATAAAAACAAGGCCATTGCATTGACCTTTGATGATGGGCCTGATCCGCAATACACACCGAAGATTCTCGATATCCTGCGCGACAAGCAGGTGCATGCCACGTTCTTCATTATCGGTACCAATGGTGAATCCTATCCGTGGCTGATTGATCGCATCTATGCCGAGGGTCATGACATCGGCAACCACACTTACACGCATCCCAACATTGCGGATGTCAGCGAGAAACGCGCCACACTGGAATTGAATGCAACGGAGCGCCTGTTTGAAAGCAGTATCGGACGACGCTCATTGTTGTTCCGTCCGCCCTATGCGGAAGATGTGAACCCGGAAACACCCGATCAAGTGCGGCCATTGGTATTCACCAGTTCACTGGGTTATTACAGTGTGGGCACGCAGATCGATCCGGATGACTGGCAGCGGCCGCCGGCGGATGAAATCATCAAGCGTGTCATGGAACAGGCTGCACAGGGCGAAGGTAATGTGGTGCTGTTGCACGATGCGGGGGGCGATCGCAGTGCGACAGTAACAGCATTGCCGGCATTGATTGATGATCTGCGCGCAGCGGGTTATCACATGGTGACCATCACCGACCTGTTGCATGAACAGCAACCGCAGGTAACGCGTGATTCCATCATGCCCGAAGTGAAGGAAGGCAGGATGGATATTGGTTTGTGGCTGGAAGCGCATGGCTTTGTGTTGATCAATGAGGTAGGACGCTTGTTGCGCGCCCTGTTCATTCTCGGTATTACCTTTGGCGTGGCGCGCTTTGCCATCATCTTTACACTGGCCCTGTACCGGCGTCGTCATGTCGTGCCTGTGTCCGTTGAATTGCCGCGCGTCAGCGTGGTGGTGCCTGCCTACAACGAAGAAAAACTGATTGCACGCACCATCAACACCCTGTTGAGTTCGGAAGGCGTGCAGTTTGAAATCATTGTTGTTGATGATGGCTCCACCGATCACACTGCGCAGGTGGTGCTGGAGCAATTCGCCGCCAATTCGCGCGTGCGATTCATTCGTCAGGACAATGGCGGCAAGGCCGAGGCATTGAACACCGGCATTCGTGAAGCACGCGAAGACATCATCATTGCACTGGATGCGGATACCCTGTTCATGCGCGACACCATTGCGCAACTGGTCAAACATTTCAATGATCCGAAGGTTGGCGCGGTGGCAGGCAATGCCAAGGTGGGTAACCGGATGAATCTGCTGACACGCTGGCAGGCGCTGGAGTATGTGACATCGCAGAACCTTGATCGCCGTGCTTTTGAAAAGCTCAACTGCATTACGGTGGTTCCCGGTGCGGTGGGAGCATGGCGTCGCAAGGCCGTCATTGATGCCGGCGGTTTTCTCAGCGATACGCTGGCGGAAGATGCCGATCTCACCATGCGCATCGTGCGCAACGGTTATCGCATCGTGTATGAACCCGATGCACATGCGTACACCGAAGCGCCGCAATCTTTCCGTGCCTTTGTCAATCAGCGTTTCCGCTGGATGTACGGCACCTTGCAGGCCTGCTGGAAACATCGCGATATCCTGTTTCGCCGCAAGGGCGGAACGTTGGGGTTTATCGCATTGCCCAACGTGATCATTTTTCAAATCGCATTTCCGCTGGTTTCGCCGGTGATGGATTTCACCATGCTGTGGACCACCATTGAGGCCCTGATTGGTTATTCACAACATCCCACCGCAGGCATGAGCAGCGCGTTCTGGCACAGTCTTTATTACTACGGCCTGTTTCTGTCGCTGGACATGATCACGGCGTTGATTGCCTATTTGTTTGAGCCGGATGAAGACTGGCGTCTGCTGCCGTGGTTGTTGTTGCAACGCTTCTGTTATCGCCAGTTGATGTACTACGTGGCCATTCGTTCGTTTGTGTCTGCTTTGCGCGGTCCTTATGTGGGATGGGGCAAGATACAGCGTTATGGATCGGTGAGGGAAGTGTCAGGTTAGCGGGTCGTTGAAAAGCGCATTTTCACAACCGCTGTTGGAGGCTGAATCGACTTTATGATTGCTGTTATTCCAGTGCAAATGGGAATGTGGCGAATGGCACTTGCTTAAGTTCCAGTCACCCCCGCAAAGACTGGGGGTTCAGTAAAACAATGAATTTGTTTTCAACCGGTTGCGAACTGCATTGTGCAGTTCGCCCGAAAGGTTCCTGATATCGCCGGCGTTCGCTAGATCAGCTTTGCATCCATGGTGATCGTAGCGTTCAACACGCGCGATACCGGACAACCGGCTTTGGCATTGTTGGCGGCTGTTTCAAACTGTTGTGCTGTTGCATTGGGGATGCTGGCAGTGACAGTAAGATGCACTGCCGTGATGGTGAAGCCTGCATCCGTTTTCAGCAGTGTGACTTCCGCGTTGGTGTTGATGCTGGTGGCGGTCAGTCCCGCGCCTTCCAGTTGTGCTGAGAGGGCCATGGAGAAACAACCCGCATGCGCAGCAGCGATCAATTCTTCGGGATTGGTGCCCGGCCCGTTTTCAAAGCGGGTGCCGAAAGAATATTGTGTGGACGATAACACGCCGCTCTCGGTGGAAATGGCGCCCTTGCCGGATTTCAATCCACCATTCCAGACAGCAGATGCAGAACGTTTCATGATGAGTCCTCCTCGGTTGATGGATGCGATGCGAATTGCAGATGAAGGATCAGTATACGTGTTAAACCGGGTCGCACAAGGTTCATATGCCGAGGTTAGTGTCCGCCGGTGATTGCTCGAATATTCAGAAGGTCAGTAGATATCCATTGTCACCACTGCATGCCGCAGTTGCCGACTTGCGTTTACTCCCCTACGATTGAGTTCTGACGATTTCTGGTTCGATTCCGGTTACTCGATTAAAGAAGAAAGTCATGAAGAAGTTAATCTGGGCATTGGTGGCATTGACTGGCGCGTTCGCTGTGGGTGGCATTGCCATCAATCATGGTGAACCCATCAATTCGTTGTGGATTGTGGTTGCGGCTGTGTGCATTTATCTGCTCGGCTATCGTCTGTACAGCGCATGGATTGCGGCGAAAGTGCTGACCGTGGATGAAACGCGCATGACACCGGCGGAAGTGAACAACAATGGCCGTGACTTTGTGCCCACCAACAAGTGGATTGTGTTCGGTCATCACTTTGCAGCGATTGCCGGTCCCGGGCCGCTGATCGGTCCCACGCTTGCAGTGCAGTTCGGTTACATGCCCGGCGCATTGTGGATTCTCGTTGGCGCAGTGGTTACCGGCTGTGTGCAGGACATGATGGTGTTGTTCATGTCCATGCGCCGCAATGGCCGCAGCCTGGGACAAATGGCGCGCGATGAGCTGGGACCGGTGGGCGGTTATGCAGCAATGCTTGGCACGTTGATGATCATGATCATTCTCATTGCAGTGCTGGCATTGGTGATTGTGAATGCGATGAAGCACAGTCCGTGGGCCACGTTCACAGTGGCTGCCACACTGCCCATTGCGGTGCTTATCGGTTTGTATCTGCGCAACATTCGTCCGGGCCGCGTGCTGGAGGCATCATTGATTGGTGTCAGTCTGTTGATTGCCGCAGTGATTGGCGGCGGCGGCTTGCATCAATATCCCGCGCTGGCTGGCGTGTTCGATTTCAATGCGCTGCCGCTGGCATGGTGTTTGATTGCCTATGGGTTGATTGCCGCGGTATTGCCGGTGTGGTTGTTGCTGGCGCCACGCGATTATCTGTCCACCTTTCTCAAGCTTGGCACCATTGGTTTGTTGATGCTTGCCGTCGTGGTGGTGCATCCCGATCTCAAGATGCCTGCACTGACGCCATTCATTGATGGCAGTGGTCCGGTGTTCGCGGGCAAGATTTTTCCCTTTCTGTTCATCACCATTGCCTGTGGTGTGATCTCCGGATTTCATGCATTGGTGGCCAGTGGCACTACACCCAAATTGCTCACCAGCGAAAAAGATGTGCGTCTTGTCGGTTATGGCAGCATGGTGCTGGAGTCGGCAGTGGCAGTGGCGGCATTGATTTCGGCTGCCTTGCTTGATCCTGGTGTGTTCTTCGCGATCAACTCACCCGCAGGCATTGTCGGTGCATTGCCTGACGCAGCGGTAGCAAAAATCTCGAGCTGGAATTTTCCCGTGACGGTGGATCAGATGCATGCACTGGCAGCGCAGATGGGTGAATCCACTTTATTTGCACGCACTGGTGGTGCGCCATCGCTGGCCGTGGGCATGGCCAGCATTTTATCCAGCGCATTCGGCAAGGGCTTTCTTGCCGTGTGGTATCACTTCGCCATCATGTTCGAAGCAGTGTTCATTCTCACTACGCTGGATGCGGGCACACGCGTGGGCCGTTTCATGGTGCAGGACTTTCTCGGTCATGTATGGAAACCGATGCACAATACCTCATGGTATCCCTCCATTCTGATCAGCAGCGCATTGATCGTTGCAGGATGGGGATACTTTTTATACATCGGCGTGATTGATCCCAATGGCGGCGTCAACATTCTCTGGCCATTGTTCGGCATTGCCAATCAAATGCTTGCGGCCATTGCATTGTGCGTGGTCACCGGCATTGTGGTGAAACAGGGCAGGCTCAAGTATGCATGGGTGACGGCATTGCCATTGGCGTGGCTGGCAATCGTGACCACCAGTGCGGCGTATGAAAAAATCTTTTCATCGCAGCCGCGCATTGGATTCATTGCAGCAGCTGATGCGCTGAAGGAAAAACTGGCGGCAGGATTATTGCCTGCGGCACAGGCCAAGGTGGCGCCGCAGTTGATCTTCAATCAACAACTGGATGCCGTACTGGCAGGATTGCTCGCCATACTGGTGTGGGTGATCATTCTGGATACGTTGCGCGTATGCTGGCGTGCGGCCAACGGTGTGGTCGCGCCGGGTTCGGAAACACCTTACATTGCCAAGGCAGTGGGATAAGCGATGTTGCTGCCAATCAAGCTGCGCATGTACAGCATCATCCGGGTGATTCGCCGCATCAGCGGCGATGATGCGTATGAACGCTACGTACAGCACTATCAGCAACATCACGCTGATGATGGTTCGCATGCCATGCTGGATCGTCGCGCCTTCTACCTTGCCGAACAACAACGCAAATGGAATGGCGTCAAGCGTTGCTGTTGAATCACGCCAGCGTTTCTGATCTACGCCGCAAATTCCCGTGCATCACGCCCGTCAGTGGTGAACCGTGGCAACAACGCTGATATCCCGCCGCTGGCAAGGCATGTTGTCATTGTGCTTAAGATTTCCCCTGTGAGGCTGCGCGCAATTCCGTTAACTGATCGGGATTTTGGAAGTGAGCGCTGACATTGTGGTGCAGCATCACGAGGCTGTTGTTTGCTCCACATAGTGAGGTTGTTCGCGAAATGGCCCTGCATCACTTGTAAGTCGCGGCGCAAATGGTCACAGTAGCCGTTGGGTCATTTTAATTTTTCAGTTTACTTATCCAGTTCATTCATTCAGGGCAGCACACCCACCGCATATGCGAGAGCCGGCAGAGTTGAACATCGAATTGCAGCAGGTTGCGGTGGAAACCGCAGCGCCGGCAGCTGGTGTGCATCTGTTGTTTGTGCCCGACATTGCAAGGCCGCGCATGTTGTTATGGGGCAGCGATGTGGCCAATCATCCACTGGCTGTCAATGGTGAGTCTGGTTCGTTGTTATTGCCCGATGAATCGTTCAAGTTGCGCCGTGTGCGTGGCTATTTTGTGCCGTTGCTGGATGCAGTCACACAATTGGCCGCGATGACGCAGGGAGAAATCGAACAGTCGCCGGGTTCCGTTGCGGTATGGAGCCTGGCCAGCAAACTGTTGCTGGAACTGGTGGCGCGCGAACGGTTGGTGCCGCGGGTGATCAAGCAGGCTGGCGAACAGCGCGCGCGCTGGAGTGTGGTGTTGAATTTGCCGCAGGATCAGGAACGTTTTGCAGCATTGGTGAAGGCCTTTCCCGTTGCCGCACATGCGGTGCCGCATGCCACCGATGCCAGTACTCACAACAATGTGGTGGACACACGCATACCACCGGACAGCGATGGTCCGTCGCGCATCTGGAGCGCTGAAGCACTGTTGCGTGAATTTCTTGATGCCGGCGCCGATCATCTGGTACGCACGGCTTGCAGAAGGCAGGCTGCAATATCCACCGGCAATGCCGGCGTTGCAAGAAAGCGCAAGACAGTCATTGCCGATGATGCGGCCATGACCGCATGGCCGTTGCGCCTGCAACGCGCATTGACCACTGATGCAGCGCAGTTTGTACCACAGGGAGTACAGGAGCGCATGGTGTTGACCGAGCTGCGTCACTGGACACAATCGGTGGCCGGCACACAGGCACAGCCATTGCGGCTGTGTTTGCAATTGCATTTGCCGGAAGAAGATCACACCGAGTTCGAACTCGATTTTTTGTTGCAACGTGCGGATGACGTACAAGCGCGCGTCACTGCCAGCGAACTGTTTGTTGCGGGTCAGGTTGCTGCAGAAAAGCTGCAATGCGATTTGCGTGTCGCGCACGAACAGTTGTTGCAAATGCTTGCCGTCGCTGCACGCAGCTTTTCATTCATCGAAGCGGAATTGCGCAAGCCGCGGCCGGATTCCATGCGGCTGAATCCGCGGCTCGCGTGGGAATTCGTCAAGCATGTGCCCGCATTGCAACAGGCCGGTGTGCTGGTGCAATTGCCGGAGATTCTTGCCGCCGATGCGCAGCAACGTCTCAGCATGCAAATGTGCATTGGTGATGCACAGGTGTTTGACCGTGACAGCGAATTGAATTACCACTGGCAGGCCACGCTGGCCGGTGAAGCCGTGAGCCTTGAAGTGTTGCACCAGTTGATTGATGCACGCACACCGCTCGCACGCTATCACGATACCTGGGTGGTGCTTGATCCCAGGGAATTGCAGCATGCACTCAAGTTGTTTGAACAGGAAGGCGGCACGATCAGCTTGCCGCTGGCGTTGTCACTGGCGCTGACCGAAAACATTCATCAACCGGATTCGGGTTTGCGCATCCAGGTGTTGCCGCAAGGTGCACTGGCTGAACTCGTGACACAGATGCGCGAACGCGAAACAGTGCATGAGGTGACAGTGCCTGCAACCTTTACTGGCAGCCTGCGTCCTTATCAACGACGCGGCATGAGCTGGCTGGCACATCTTACACAACTGGGATTGGGCGCCTGTCTTGCCGATGACATGGGTCTGGGCAAGACCGTGCAATTGCTTGCATACCTGTTGCATCGCCAGCAGATTGAAAACGAAGACACACGGCCGATGTTGCTGGTGTGTCCCACATCGGTGGTTGGCAACTGGGAGCGCGAGATTGCGCGCTTCGCGCCGGCGCTGAACATTCTGCGTCATTATGGCGTGACCCGTATCCAGAATGCAGAAGACTTTGCCGAACAAGGCGCAGGCAAACTGGTGATCACCAGTTATGGATTGATGCGCCGTGACGCAAGCTGGTTGCGTGATGTTCAGTTCGCAGTGGTGGTGCTCGATGAAGCACAGTTCATCAAGAATGCGGACTCGGCAACAGCACGCACTGCGCGTGCACTCAAATCATCCACGCGTATTGCGCTCACCGGCACGCCGGTGGAAAACCATCTTGCCGAATTGTGGTCCATCATGGAGTTTCTCAATCCGGGGTTGCTGGGACCGCATGCGACCTTTCGCCGCGAGATTGCCATTCCGGTGGAACGTTATGGACGCGAAGATGTGGCATTGCGTTTGCGTCGCATGATTGCGCCATTCATTCTGCGTCGTACCAAGAATGATCCCGGCATAGCCACTGATCTGCCTGCGAAGCAGGAAACCAAGGTGTTTTGTTCGCTTACTCGCGAACAGGCAACGCTGTATCAACAGGCCATCGACGAAGCTTTTGCCGACATTGAAACCGCGGATGGCATTACGCGTCGCGGCCGCGTGCTGGCGTTGCTGACAGCATTGAAACAGATTTGCAATCACCCTGCGCATTATCTGCGTGAACAAGGTCCGTTGAATGGCCGTTCCGGCAAACTGGATCGCCTGTGCGAAATGCTGCTGGAAGTGCTGGCCACACAGGATCGCGCGCTGGTGTTCACCCAATATCGCGAGATGGGTGAACGTCTGGTGCGTGTGTTGTCGCGCCTGCAAGGCAAGCCGGTGCCATTCCTGCATGGTGGTGTGGCGCGTGCTGCGCGTGATGAAATGGTGCGGCGTTTCCAGGAATTGCCGAAGTCATCACGCATCATGATTGTATCGTTGAAAGCCGGTGGCACCGGTCTGAATTTGACAGCCGCGTCGGAAGTATTTCATTTCGACCGCTGGTGGAATCCTGCGGTAGAAGATCAGGCCACCGACCGCGCGCATCGCATTGGTCAACATCGCAATGTGCAAGTGTACAAGTTGCTATGTGCAGGCACGGTGGAGGAAAAGATTGATGCCATGCTTGAATCCAAACGCGATCTTGCTGCACGGGTGGTCAGCGGTGGCGAAGCGTGGATCACTGAACTCGACAACCAGGCCTTGCGTGAATTGTTCTCGCTGGCGCCCAATGCAGTGGTGGGGGATGCGCCTGATGCAGATGATATGGATGATGCATGTGAAGAACGCCGCGCACAAAGAGCGGCACGCAAGGCAGCGCGAACGAATGCGCGGTTGCGCAAGTCACTGACGGAGTCTCTTACATGAACGACAAGCCAGTGAAGCGCAAACGTGATGAACTGGCTGCGGTGCCGGCATCGCGTCCCATGACGCGGCCGATCAGCGCCACGTGGTGGGGACATCGCTGGATTGCGGCACTGGAACATACATCGCGCGATGTTGTGGCGCGATTGGGCCGCGGCCGTGCTTATGCGCGCGATGGTCATGTGCATGACCTGAATATCAAACCCGGTGTGGTCACCGCACTGGTCAGTGATGATGAACTGGAAAATTATTCCGTCAGCCTGAAGCTCGATGTGTTTGACGACAAGACCTGGAACCAGATCATTCTCAACATGCATCAGCAGGCCATATTTGTTGCACAGTTGTTGAATGGCGAAATGCCTAAGGAAATCAATTCGCTGTTTCGCGCCTGCGGCAAGAGCCTGTTTCCTGTCAATTCACACGACATTGATTCCGACTGCGGTTGTGAAGACTGGGCCAATCCCTGCAAGCATGTCGCAGCCACGCACTATGTGCTGGGCGAAGCGCTCGACACCGATCCCTTTCTGCTGTTTGAGTTGCGCGGCCGCACCAAGGAACAGGTGCTGGCGGCACTCAGTCATCTGCGCAGTGCAGGTCATGCAAGGCCAGTGGTGAAAGCCAGCGAGCAGAGCGCCAGTGTGCAACTGGATGAGTTGTCCACTGCCAACTTTGAACAGGCTGCGGTTGCATTGCCCGCATTGCATTTTGATTTTGACACGCCGGTTGCTGCCGGTGCATTGCTGCGCAGTCTGGGCAAGCCTGCCTCATGGAATGTGCCCGAAGCACCTGCGCAATTGTTTGCAGCTACGCTGAATCATGCACGCGACTATGCCATCGCCATTGCCAATGGTACGCAACCGGTTGCAACTGAGGTAACATTGTCAGTCACTGAGAAAACTCCAGGCCGGAAAAAGAAACGCAATCAATGAAGTCACAGCGCATTCTGGTGTTGATGCACGAAACCCTGGTGCCGCCAGATGATTTACATGGATATTCGGCCAGGCAGATTCAGGAATTCAGAACCGAGTACGATGTGATGCGGCAGCTTGAAGTCCTTGGACATCAAGTGCGATCACTGGGCCTGGGCGATGATCTGGAACCACTGCGCGAGGCTATCAGGGAATGGCGGCCACATATTGCATTCAACCTGCTTGAAGAATTCAACGGCATCGTCAGTTACGATCAGCATGTTGTTGCCTATCTCGAATTGATGCAACAACGCTACACGGGTTGCAACCCGCGCGGGTTGATGATGTCGCGCGACAAGGCGCTGGCAAAGAAGATTCTTGCCTATCATCAAATTCTCACACCACGGTTTGCGGTGTTGCCGAAGGGCAGACGTGTGGCAGTGCCGCCGTCATTGCGATATCCACTGTTTGTCAAATCGGTGATTGATGATGCATCGCTGGGCATTTCGCGTGCATCCATCGTCTCCAGCGAACGCAAGCTGAAGCAGCGTGTGGAATTCATTCATGAACACACGGGTTCTGATGCGCTGGTCGAGGAATACATTGCAGGCCGCGAGTTGTATGTGCCGGTACTGGGCAACGACCGGCTGACAGTCTATCCGGTGTGGGAGTTGAGCATTACCGGCAAAAAAGAACCTACACCGCTTATTGCCACCCGGCGCACCAAGTGGAATGCCGATTATCGCAACAAGCATGGTATTGATACACATGTAGCGCAAGACTTGTCGCCTGCATTGCAGAAGCATATCAACACTGTCTCTGCCGATATCTATCGGACTTTGTCGTTGACGGGTTATGCCAGACTGGATTTCAGATTGACCGCGGATAACCAGCTTTATTTTCTTGAAGCCAATGCCAATCCCAATTTGTCCGCGGATGAAGATCTTGCCGCGTCGGCTGCACACCGGGGAGATGATTATGCGGCGTTGCTCGGTAAAATTCTGAAGTTGGGACTGGCATACAAGGCGGCATGGAAAGCATGAATTGCATCAGTGCTCAAGTTCAGGACGATGATTCTGCTGCCAATGATTCGCGGGCACTCCTGTTGCGGACACCAGGTTGATACGAGAATCTCCCTGTTTTCACAGGTTACCGTAAAAACATCGGGCAATGACGTGTTGTCAAACGTTGCAAATCGCTGGATATTGCAAACCGACTTCTGCATGTCGGGCATGGCTTCTCCCTGAAACCTTTTTATTGATGCCAATTTCACGATGATGGCGTAGGCGATGGCCGTATCCACGTCCTCTGCGTAATAAACCAGCGCGCGGTTGCCATCTGTCCGGATCGCCCGTTCGGTTCGTTCGCAATGCCAGGTGTCTGCATTCCTGTCGCAATAAACAACGTGGTATACCGGACTGTGTTTGAACTGCTCGTGAGACTGGCACAGTACTTCGGCATACACGTCGGGTGTGGATGAGGCGTCAGTGCGCGCAACGATTCGTTCTGTGCCGGTATTGAATTTGTCGCGGCATGCCTTCAATTCGAGCAGTTGCTGTTCCTGAGTGGTGATATGTACGGCGTGTGATTCAATGAATGTCATTGCATGTGTATGGGAAACAGCGATGAAAAACAGCAAGCCGAGCGCCGTCACCCGCAGACAATGTTGTGCCGTCCTTTTTGTCATGATGATCAATGTGTATCGCGTGCCTGCTTTTCCCTGAACACGCCAAACACACTGGTGAATGAATGCAGATAAGTGGTGCCGCGCACCGGACCGATTTCGCCATTGCAAAAGCAGCCGCCCAGCGGAATGTCGCCCAGCGCTTTCCTGAACGCATTGCTGTCGTGATTGGGCTTGTCATACAGGTTGGCGCCGCGTCCAGTGCAGGACATCAGCAGCGCACCTTGCGCTTGCATGGAGTTGGGTGAGGCACGATAGCGGGTGAGCAGCGCTTCAAGATCGGCGGCGGATGCCTGCGCATCACGAACATGCAATTGCACCACACCGCGTTCCGGCACCGGCGAATTGATCCACAGTGCACCGCTTTGCGGATCGAGACCGAGGATGGCGCGAATCAGGAAATCACCTGACTGATATCGTTCGCGTTGCGTCTCCATTGCGATGCCGAGAAACAGCGCATGCGTAAACAGGTGACGATCGGTTTTGTTGAGTGTCCCAAATAACTCGGTCAGCACATCGCGCGGTACCTTGCCATCCAGTTCCAGCAACAGATTTTCATGCGTGCTGTTGGCGAACATCGGATCGCCAATGGGACGGCATCCCTGCGCAACCAGGGTATCCGCGGCAATGTTGCCGCTCATGCTCAGTGTGATTGCACCGGACGCATAGGCTTGTCCGTTCATCAGCAGACAGGGAACATCAGGTTGATCCGCGCCGCTGGCGAGACCGCCCATGATGGCGGTCATTGGATAGTGACGGTCCAGTCCTTTGAGAAGCGCCTCGATGTCAAAGGTGAACGGCGCACCCAGCACCACCATGCATTGCGGTTCATCAGTAATGTTCAACGCGCTGTTCCATTGGGTGCGCTCGGCATATAGCGGCGGTTGTTGTTGATCATCAAGATGTGCAACATGAAGCTGTACATCCGGAAGAACTGCACCGAGCAGGGTGACGTTGCTTTCGTCGTCGTGTTCGCGGCCCTCGCCAATGCTGTTCTGGCACAGACAGCCGACCGTGGTGGCGCTGGTGAAATGGTTGCGCAGCAGCGCCGGTGCCGATGTGAAATGCGGACGGTGTTCCGTCGCGATGAAGACGATCACCAGGTCGGGTTCGCGGCCAAGCCGCGACAGCAGCTTGCCTGCCGCATTGCCGATGGCAGTTTCAATGACGGAATCAGTTGCGCTGACGGAAACCCATTGCATTCGCGTAATGATCCTGGCGGTTCGCGTGATGTGGATGATATTGCCGAGTGTGCCGTATATTTGTCGCGTATCATATACACAGTTTCCTGCTTCAACACTTATGCGTAACGATGACTATCATCTTTCCACTCTGGCCATCCGTGCCGGTCACGCCCGCACGCATGAAGGCGAGCACGCCGAACCGATATATGCCACTTCCAGTTTTGTGTTCAACAGCGCTGCTGAAGCGGCGTCACGATTTGTGGAAGGCGCCACTGGCAACATTTATTCGCGCTTCACCAATCCGACGGTGCGTTGTTTTGAAGAACGGCTTGCGGCGATGGAAGGCGGTGAATCCTGTGTGGCCACTTCTTCTGGCATGAGCGCGGTGCTGTCTCTGTGCATGGCCTTGCTCAAGGCAGGCGATCATGTGGTGTGTTCCGACAGTGTCTTCGGCTCCATCATGTCATTGTTCAACCGTTACTTCGTCAAGTTTGGCGTGGAAATCAGTTACGTGCCGCCACAGCAACTGGATGCGTGGCGTGCGGCGATCAAGCCGAACACCAGAATGTTCTTTCTGGAAACGCCCTCCAATCCGTTGTCTGCCATTGGCGATATTGCGGGCATTGCTGCGATCGCCCACGAGCGGGGCATCGTGTTTGTCGTGGATAACTGTTTCTGTACACCGGCGTTGCAAAAGCCGTTGGCATTGGGCGCGGATGTGATCATTCATTCCGCCACCAAGTACATTGATGGACAGGGACGGGTGCTGGGCGGCGCTGTGGTGGGCAGCAAGCCATTCGTTGGTGCTGAAGTATTCGGCTTCATGCGTACTGCCGGTCCGAGTATGAGTCCGTTCAACGCATGGGTGTTGCTCAAGGGACTGGAAACGCTGGACCTGCGCATGCGCGCGCATTCGGCAGCGGCACTGGAGCTGGCGCAATGGCTGGAGGCGCATCCCGCAGTTGAGCGTGTTCATTATGCAGGATTGCCGTCGCACCCTCAGCATGATTTGGCCAGACGCCAACAAAGTGCGTTCGGCGGCATCATTGCATTCGTGGTGAAGGGCGGACGGGAGGGGGCGTGGAAGATCATCGACTCTGCGCGCCTGTTGTCCATCACCGCCAATCTCGGCGATGTCAAATCCACCATTACCCATCCCGCTACGACAACCCACGCGCGCATCTCGCAGGCCGAACGCGACCGTGCCGGTATCGTGGAAGGGTTGTTGCGTATCTCGGTGGGTCTGGAAGACCTGTCCGACATCAAGCGCGACTTGCAACGTGGCCTGGATATGCTGCCGGCATAGCGCTTTTCACCATTTTTTGTTGACGGGCGGCTGCAATTCACACAATCCCGCAGACATAAGGCTTTCAACAATTGCCTTACATAAATCTTTGGCGTAGGCTCCGCGCAGTTCGTTTCGCCTTTGCCTGCTTTTTTCTCTGGCTTGGCCAGCCGGGCCTATCTCATCAAGATGGACCAAACGGCCAACTTCTGAAAAATCCGACGAGACAGCGAACGTTAGGCCTGGGACCTGTACCGATTGCACCGACTGCCTGACAGGAAAGGGGTGTAACCGGGGGCGGAGCCCGATATTGAACCAGGCCTCGCAGCAATAAACGCTGACCGATAACTAATGTGTCACGGGGAGTGCTCGAGGCTTTTTCAGAGAGAACTGTTTGTATGACCAAGATCTATGTCGGCAATCTGCCGTTTACTGCCAACGAAGGAGAAGTGCGTCAGA
Organism: Steroidobacteraceae bacterium; assembly: GCA_035548495.1. Classification (GTDB taxonomy): domain Bacteria; phylum Pseudomonadota; class Gammaproteobacteria; order Steroidobacterales; family Steroidobacteraceae; genus CAILZL01. The sequence continues at coordinate 18,275 of DASZSV010000051.1, read as the reverse complement.
TGTTTGAACAACACGGCACCGTCAGCTCGGTTGCATTGATCAACGACCGCGAAACGGGACGTCCCCGTGGTTTCGGTTTTGTTGAAATGCCCAATGCTGATGCAGCCCGTGCAATTCAGGCACTGAATGGCAAGGACATGGGCGGTCGCCCATTGCGCGTCAACGAAGCTCAGGAACGTGAGCGCGGTGGCGGCGGTGGTGGCGGCGGCCGTGGCCGTTTCGGTGGTGGTGGCGGCGGCGGTGGTGGTGGCCGCTGGTAATCCAGCCCGCCCGCTGATCGATTCGCAGAAAAACCCGGCAGTGGCAACACTGCCGGGTTTTTCTTTTCTGAATGAATAACAAATCGTTCACGGCATTTATCAGCACTCATGTCTGCTGATTGCCAGTCGAGCACACTTCATGCATCCCGCTTGACGTACAGCAACTGCGAATTTGTTCGCTGTTTGTGTGTTTGCTTTCAAGTAACAAATTGCGCAGCCGACTGCATTGATAAGCCGGTTTGATGCGTGAGGTGCGTATGAATCCGAATAACGAATCTTCTGCCATTGCGGTGATGAACCTGCGTGAGTTCTTTCACGACTCGGTGCAGCAGGCGCTGAAACATCAGCATGTCGATGTTGAAGATCAAACCGAACACTACGTGGTTAATGTACTGACCACCTTTGCGCGCTCGGAAGCGCTGTACGAATCAGCGGGAGAGAGCACTGGCCTGCCGCCACTGGTGAACTTGCTGTCGGCCGCCATGGAAGCACCCACACCGGAACAGCGCAATCAATTGTTGCAGCGTCTGGGCGATGTTTCATTGTTTGTCGCGGGCTTTTTTGCGCACAGTTTTGCGCGCAAGCTGGTGGATATTGACTATCACATTGCGATGGGCGGGCGCGCTTACGGCACACTCGCCGACAGCATGCGTGCCGTGCGCAGGCAGGCCTTTGCAGGCGTATACGCCGAACTGGCAGGCAAGTTCCAGCGGATGGTGGATGTGCTGAACGATGTGGCGGAAATGGCACGGCCTGCAACCGACAAGGATGTGTTGCGGCTGTATGAAATCTGGCTGAAAACCGGCAGCCCGCGGGCGCGGCGTTTATTGTCGCAACTGGGTGTTGCGCCGGTGGCGGTGAGTGCCCGCGCATGATGCTGCTGCAACAGATGCAAGCGTTGATTGCGCACATCAATGACGTGCCGGTCACTCACAACGTCGATTCATTTTTGCTTAAGCAGGCCCACGGAGCACTCACGGATGAACAGGTGTTGATTGCCGATACGGAAGACGGCGCGGAACTGGGCGTGTATATCAGTGCCAGTGTACTGTCGCGGCTGTCGGCAGACAATCCATTCGATCATTTGTACGACGGCAATCTCGCTGATTTTTGCACCGCGCTGGAAGGTGTCAGTCATTTCCAGTACCTGGTGTGGTGCATGGAGCATGCGCGTCATGTGTCGTTGCTGGAACTGGAATTGCAGGCGGAAGTGGACAAGTACACCGCGGCGATGTGGCTGTTGTTGCAACAGACACGCGGTTGCTTTCCGCATGGCCTGCACGTGCGCATGTTCTCGCAGGTGTCATTCGCCGGCGGGTTGGATCATTCAAGTCTGTTGCGTTACCGGGAAGCCAATCGTCATGCCGCGCATTACTGCCGTTCAATCGATCAGCGCTATCTGCGCTGCCGTCAGTGCAGGCCGGAACACTGGATGATGGAATTGCGCCGCTTTTATCGTTGCAGTCATCACGACAAACTGCGGCGTTCAATTCACTGAACTATTTGTGCTTGCCGAATTTGCGCAGGTGCGTGTTGTGTTTCGACAGTTCCTGCAGTGCGGGTGGTTTGCGTGATTGCTTCATTGCCGACAGGCCGCTGTCATACGGGTTGTATCCGGGTTGCAGTGCGGATTCTTCTTCGAGCTTGATCAGGCTGATGGTATCGCCCAGCTCATCGGGGTCCAGTCCATTGCTTTGTACCCGTCGCGATCGCAATGAGTGGCTTTTGACGTAAGTGGTATTCCATTCAAAACTGGTGTGCTGGTTGTAAATGGTCTTGCCGGTTTCCGCGGAAGCGCGAATACGCGAACGGGCGGTGTCACGCCGGTTGCCACTGAAGGCGTCATGTTTGTCTTGATTTTTATCGAAGAAACCCATGTATCAAGTACGGTGCTGAATTGAAAATGATGCAGTGCAACTATAGATAAACATGTCGCAAAATACTATCACCTTCACACACTGGTTGCGCAAATATGTCATATCTGGCTGGCGTTTTACGCCAGATGTTGTAGGCGATGCGCGGCCAGCATCAATCCGGCAATCGACTTGCTGTCGCACAGTTCACCGCGATAAATCATCTGCAGCGCTTCTCCCAGCGGTTTCCATTCCACGCGAAAAACTTCATGATCTTCTGGCTGGCTGGCCACCGGCGCAAGTTGTGTGGCGAGATACAGATGAATCACTTCGGTGAACACACCGGGTGAACTCAGACTGTGTCCGAGATATTCCCAGTGAGCCGCGCTGCGGCCTGCTTCTTCGGCCAGCTCGCGCCGGGCGGTTTCGAAATGCGGTTCCTGGTTATCGATCTTGCCGGCGGGCAATTCCCAGATGTAGCCACCGGCGGCATGACGGAACTGGTTGAGCAGGCACACGCGCTGCTGGTCATCAACCGCCACGATTGCAGCACCGCCGGGATGATGGATGATTTCCAGTTCCGCGGCTTGTTGATTCGGCAGGCGTACGCTTTCGATATTCACGCGAATCACACGTCCCTGATAGATCAACTTCTCGCCCAGCTTTTCACTTTCAAGCATGCTGTTTCTCTGTGATTGTACAGAGCAGCGATGATGAGTGAATTCAGGCTCGACTACAACGGGTTCTGGTTACTGTGTCACGCGGCTCAGCCAATGCTGAATGTTGCGCAGATTGTGTGCTTCACTTTCTTCATCATTCCAGTACTGCATCCATTGTTTCAGATCCGGGATGCGGGCGACGTCCGGCTGCTGTGCGTCGTGCACACGACGCAGTTGCTCGGCGAAACTGGACGGAGAGGATGTGTTTTCGCGGTTGAGGCTGTTCATATTGACCTCGATCTCTTTGCACTCTGGTTTCCGGATCAGTGTGCGCGATCTATGTGAATCTATTGTGAACAAAAATCCCTGTCGACTTGCCGCTGGCTTGAAAATGTAAGCATTCAATGTTACTTGTATTGATAGCGTATTCTGGCACGCAGGAAAGATGTAATTTTCTCCAATCCAACTACAACACAAGGGATCAGGCTAATGAACAATCCGTACAGTCCTCCTCAGTCAAATCTTGAGATTGATACAACCGAAGAAAATAACTCCGGTGGGGGTAAATTTATTGAGCCGCCGCCCGGAGTCACTGGATGGAGCTGTGGTGCATTTTGTCTGGGCTGGATTTGGGCTGTATTTAACAGGGTCTGGATTGGGCTTTTTTGTTTCGTTCCCTACCTTGGTTGGTTGATGGTCATATATTTGGGTGTAAAAGGCAGGGAACTGGCTTGGCGTAACAAGGAATGGAAGAGCCTTGAGCATTTTAACGAGGTACAACGGCGCTGGTCGGTTTGGGGTGGGATTCTCTTCGGCGTCTCGCTGATCGGAGTCATTGCAGCTGTAGCATTACCTGCTTATCAAAAATACAAATTGACCCATGGTGGATGATTGATCGTAAAAGCATCAGTCTGATTCGAGATACGTGTAACCATTCAGTTCTGATTCATAGAATCGTTTCAATGCCTGGCTTTCTGACAAGCTCAATCGCTGGTCGCGCACGGCGCGCTCACAATCGCGCGCCAGCTTGGGATACAACTCATCCACGCGATACTGCATGTAGGCCAGCACTTCGCTGGCGGTGTCGCCTTTGACGACTTCTTCAATCCACCAGCCGCCTTCATCGTGCAAACGGATGTGTACGACGTGCGTGTCGCCAAACAGATTGTGCAAGTCGCCCAGCGTTTCCTGATAGGCGCCCACCAGAAAGGTGGCAAGAAAATATTCTTCGCCCGCATTCAATTCGTGTACTTCCAGCACGTGCTTGTCACCACGCGGACTGACGAAATCATCAATCTTGCCGTCCGAGTCACAGGTAATGTCCGCAAGCACTGCGGTGCGGGCGGGCCGTTCATTCAGGCGGTGAATGGGCATGATGGGAAACAGTTGTCCGATGGCCCAGCTATCCGGCAATGATTGAAACAGCGAGAAGTTGCAGAAGTAGGTATCGGACAGAATGCTTTCGAGATCTTCGAGTTCTTCAGGCGTTCTGCCGATCTTGCGGCACACGTCGCGGACGCGTGCACAGGTGGCCCAGTACCAGCGTTCGCTCAGGCCGCGATGTTGCAGGCTGAGATAACCCAGTTTGAACATCTGCAATGCCTGTTCGCGTGCCTGCAGGGTATCGTGATAACACTCCACCAGTTTGCGTTCAGAAACGTTCTGATATGCATCGCGCAGGTCGCGCAACGGTTGCGGTAATTCGGCATCACGCGTAGCGGCATTAAGCGAATCGTCCACACGAAATTGATCCATGCGCGAACAACCCAGCACATCGAATACCAGCACGCTGTGATGTGCCGCGGAAGCACGGCCCGATTCACTGATGATCAGGGGATGATCGATGCCGCGTGCATTGCACACATTGGCAATGCGATACACCACATCGCTGGCATATTCCTGCAATGAATAATTCATGGATGATTCATAATTACTGCCGCTGCCATCGTAGTCGACAGCCAGTCCGCCGCCGATGTCGATGTATTGCAGATTGGCGCCGAGCGTTTTCAGCTCTGCATAAACATGCGCAAGCTCGCCGATGGTTTCCTTGACGCGGCGAATATCATGCAACTGACTGCCGGGATGGCAATGAACCAGTTGCAGGCAATCCAGCATGTCGCAACTTCTGAGTGTATCCACCAGATCCAGAATCTCGCTGACAAACAGACCGAATTTGGAACGGTCACCTGCCGATTCACGCCAGCGCCCGGTGCCTTCCGTGGCCAGCTTTACTCTTACACCGATGCGCGGACGCACGCCGTAGTTTTTTGCATGCTTTAGCACCAGTTGCAGTTCACTGAAATTTTCAATCACTGGAATAATCGTGCGCCCGAGTTTGGTTGCAAGAATCACGGCTTCGATGTAGCTGTCGTCCTTGAAGCCGTTGCAGATGATCATGCGTTGCGGTGCATCTTCCGTCATCGCCATCACCGCCAGTAGTTCCGGTTTGGACCCGGCTTCCAGACCAAAATTGAATTCGGCGCCATAGCGATACATTTCTTCCACCACAAGGCGTTGTTGATTCACCTTGATGGGAAATACGGCGCAATAGCGGTTGCGATAATCATTTTCGGCGATGGCTTGTGTGAACACCGCATTAAGCCGCGTCAGCCGGTGACGCAGGATGTCCGAGAAACGCACCACCACCGGTGTGTTCAGATCGCGTGCTTTCAGTCCCTGCAACACTTCAAACAAGTCAATTTCGTGATCGGTGGTGGTGTCCGGCCGGACCACTACATGTCCTTGTGCATTGATGCCGAAATATCCCTTGCCCCATGCATTGACCTGGTACAGCTCCAGTGCATCGTCGATTGTCCACGAACCGTTCTGTTGTTTCATGTTGAGTGCCTTTCGTGCGGCGTTATCCGCGTGGCAATACTATAGCGAATGCACATTGCAGGAAATGCAACCGTATGTCGCCGGCGCAATCAGCTTCCCGTTGCCACGGGCCGCGATGGATCTGTAATCCATTCGCTCCATGAGCCTGCATACAGCTTCGCGCCATGAATGCCGGCGGCTTCAAGTGCCAGCAGATTGTGACAGGCTGTCACGCCCGAGCCACACATGGCAATGGTATGAGTGCCGTTCACATCGCCCAGTGTGGCGACAAATTGTGTGCGCAAGGTTGCAGCAGGTTGCCAGCGTCCATCGGCTTGCACGTTCAATGTCATTGGAAAGTTGAGTGCGCCGGGAACATGGCCCGCAACGGCATCAATGGGTTCAACCTTTCCTGCATATCGTTCCGGTGCGCGTGCATCAAGCACCCGCCAATCCGGCTGTGATGCACGCAGTGCCACTTCGTCTGCATCGGCCACCATGCTTGCGTGCGGCATGCCGCGAAATTCCGCAGGTTGTGGTGTGAATATCGCACAACTGACCGGATAGCCTGCGGCCTGCCAGTGTTTGAAACCGCCATCGAGCACCGCCACTCTGTTGTGTCCCAGCCAGCGCAGCAGCCACCACAAACGTGCGGCGGCCATGGCGCCGTTATCGGCATCGTATGCAATTACTTGCTTGCTTTCAGTGATGCCCCAGCGACTGAAGGTTTTCATCAATTGCTGTGGATCCGGCAATGGATGACGCCCGGTGTGTGCGCTGATGGGTCCGGACAAATCTTCATTCAGGTGTGCATAGACAGCCCCCGGAATGTGGCTGTGTTTGTACGCGATGCGGCCAGCTTCCGTGCCTGCCTTGTTGATGGACAACTCAAAGCGGCAATCGACAATCAACAGATCGGCGTCGTGCAGATGGCGCTGCAATTCTGCGGCCGAAATCAGTGTGGTGAACATGTTGGCGATAGTGTTGATTCTGTGTGCGTCCATCATAAAACATTGGCGACAAATTGTTGCCGGGGATTCATGCGCATTTGCCACAACATCACTGCGTTTACTGTAGTGGAAGCGGCAGCGGCGCATTGTTGCGATGAATCAAATCATGTGTTTTTCCCGGCATATACGCATATTTTTTCCGGCGCACCGCACATTGCGGGGATGCCTGAAAAAAATGCTAGTTCATTGCCGTGTTTTCAGTAAACTCGCGCCCGTTATTTCAAACTTTCGCGAGGGCCTGAATGAAATGAACTCTTATCGTGTACATGTTGAGCTTCCGGGACGTCTGGTGTTTGTGGGATTCGGCAGTATTGGCCAGGGAACACTTCCGCTCATTTTGCGGCATGTCGGCATTCCCAGGGAACGCATCACCATTGTGACCGCGGATTCACGCGGTGAATCGGTTGCCAACACATACGGCATCAAGTTCATCAAACAGGCATTGACGCGCAGCAACTATCGTACGGTGCTGGAGCCGCTGGTGGGCGCAGGCGATTTTGTGCTCAATCTTTCGGTGGAAGTGTCCAGTCTTGATCTGGTGCGTTTCACTGCTGAAAAAGGCGCGCTGTATCTCGATACCTGCATCGAGCCGTGGTCCGGTGGATATACCGATCCATCATTGTCACCGGCGCAGCGCACGAACTATGCGTTGCGCGAAGCTGCGCTGAAATTGCGCCGCGAACTTGGCACGGGACCGACTGCATTGTTGACTCACGGCGCCAATCCAGGTCTGGTATCGCACTTCGTCAAGCAGGCATTACTGAATGTTGCTGCGGATACCGGCGTGCAGACCAGTGTGCCAGCAACGCGCGAAGGCTGGGCCATGCTTGCGCATCAGCTTGGTGTCAAAGTGATGCATATTGCAGAACGTGACACACAGGTGGCAAATACACCCAAACGCGTCGGCGAGTTTGTGAATACCTGGTCCATTGATGGCTTTTGCAGCGAAGGCGCGCAGCCTGCGGAACTCGGCTGGGGTTCACACGAAAAGCAATTGCCGCCGCATGGCTGCACGCATGAAACACCGGATGCCAGCGCCATTTTCATCATGCAGCCCGGTGCCAGCACGCGTGTCAGAACATGGACGCCGCTGGCCGGATATTTTCATGGCTTTCTCATCACGCATGGTGAATCCATTTCACTTTCGGATTATTTCACCCTGAAGCGCGACAATCAGGTGGCATATCGTCCCACGGTTCACTATGCGTATCATCCCTGTGACGACGCAGTGATGTCGGTGCACGAATTTGCAGGCCACAACTGGCGGCAGCAACCAAGGCAGCGCCTGTTGATGAATGAAATCATTGACGGCATTGACGAGCTTGGCGTATTGCTGGCCGGTCACAGGAAAAATGCTTACTGGTATGGATCGCAACTGAGTTGTGAAGAAGCGCGCAAACTGGCGCCACACAACAATGCCACCAGCCTGCAAGTATGTGTCTCGGTGTTGTCCGGACTGGTGTGGGCTGTTGAAAATCCGCGGCGTGGCATCGTTGAACCGGAAGACACGGATTTTCAGCGGCACCTTGAAATCTGCAAGCCTTACCTCGGCAATGTAACAGGCAGCTACACCGACTGGACGCCGCTGTTTGATCGTGGCCGTTTGTTTCCTGAAGCGCTGGACACCAGCGATCCGTGGCAGTTCAGCAACGTGCTGGTGTAGATCGCGCCGGGTGATGAGTGCGGCGTTTGACAGCAACGCCGCACTGTCCGGGTGATCCACGAGAATCCTTGATGATCAGCATTCGCAAACTGGATGAGTCCGACAATCAGGACTATTGCGAGTTGTGGTCGCATGCCATCACCCGGCATGCCGATTATTTTCGCATTTCACCCTGTGATGAAGCCACCCGTTTCATCCCGACGCGGTTTGCTGATGACAGTTTTACACTGGGTGCGTTCGCTGCGTCACGGCTGATGGGCGTGGTCAGCGCCGAACGCGATTCACGAAGAAAATTGAATCACAAGGCGCTGGTGTTCCGCATGTTTGTACATCCCGATGCAGCGGGGCAGGGCGCGGGCCGGGCATTGCTGCATCAGGTGATCAGTGACATGTCGCGAGTGGATGGCGTCCGTTATCTGTATCTGACTGTGCTGGCATCCAACCCGCGCGCCATTCATCTGTATTCGTCGCTGGGATTCACGCAATTCGCGCGCGAGATTGAGGCTGTACAAATCAACGATCAATTTGTGGATGAATTGCAGATGCAGCGGTCACTGTAGCGGATCAGTGTGGTGCGCTTGCGTCACTGGATGTCAACGGGCTTCAACGATATGCTTGTTGCCTGATTGTCATCTGCGGAGTCGCCACTGATGTTCGAGAAGGTCACGCTGGAAGGCCGGCATGTGCGTTTGCTGCCGCTCGCCAGAGAACATGCTGATGGCGTGCGTGCCGCGATCAGGGATGGAGAATTGTGGAATCTGTTTGTCACGCTGGTGCCGCGACCGGAAGAAGTCGATGGTTACATAGACACCGCGCTGTCGCAGCATGCGGCGGGACAAGGTCTCGCGTTCGTCACCATCGACAGGGCAACCGGCAACATTGCGGGTTCAACGCGATTCATGAAAGCCGATTTGCCCAACAAACGTGTCGAGATCGGCGCCACCTTTCTTGCAAAATCATTTCAGCGTACCCGCTTCAACACGGAAGCAAAATTGCTGATGCTCACTCATGCGTTTGAAACGCTTGAATTGAATCGCGTGGAGTTCATCACTGATTATCTGAACAACACGTCACGCAATGCCATCCTGCGTCTTGGTGCAAAGCAGGAAGGCATATTGCGCAATCACATGGTGATGCCCAACGGTCGTGTTCGCGATTCGGTGTTGTTCAGCATCATCAAGTATGAATGGCCGGGTGTGAAACAGAATTTGTTGTACAAGCTGGCCTTGAGCGAGACGACTTGAGAAAAATCAGCCATGGCTTTTTCAACACTCTGCCAATGATCACCCTTATCCGGTGCAGAACATGAAGATTACTGTGATTGATCATGTGCAATTATCAATGCCGGTTGGCGAAGAACAGCGCGCCAGAGAATTCTACGAAGGTGTGCTGGGATTGAAACAGGTGCCAAAGCCTGCGGAGCTGGCAGTGCGTGGTGGTGCGTGGTTTGAAAATGATTCAGTCAAAGTGCATCTGGGCGTGGAAGCTGATTTTCGCCCGGCGCGCAAGGCACATCCGGCTTTTGTTGTTGAAGATTTATCAAGTCTCATTGCCTTGCTGCAAGACAGAGGCTATTTGATTACCCCTGCTGAAACGCTCGATGGCGTTGAACGCGTGCACGTTGCTGATCCATTCGGCAACCGCATTGAGTTGATAAACGCACATCCGTGACGTAATCAGGGAGGCGCATATGAATCACTTCCTGGTGCCGACTACGCTCGAAACGCGGCGTTTGACGCTGCGAATGCTGCGTGATGATGATTGGCATGCGTTGCATGAACATTATTCCGATGCGGCATGCACTCAATATACGCAAGGTCGCGTACTCACCGAGGGTGAAAGCTGGCGAACAATGTCGAGTCTGCTGGGGCACTGGATGTTGCGGGGCTTTGGGCCTTATGCGGTGACTGAAAAGCAATCCGGTGATGTATTGGGTGTCGTGGGATTGTGGTATCCCAATGACTGGCCGGAACCGGAGATATTGTGGTTGTTGGTACGCAAGTACTGGGGTCAAGGTTTTTCCAGCGAAGCCGCGCGTGCAGTTCAACGCATGGCCGCCGAATATTTGCCAGAGATGTCATTGATCAGTCTGATCGACGCGCGAAACGTTGCATCCGTTCGTGTTGCAAAATCAGTTGGTGCAACGTTTGAAAGAGAAATTCCTTTTCGTGGCGGTGTGTGGCAGGTGTATCGGCATCCACAATGAAGATTGACGTGAGAAAGTGCATCCACGATGCACTCTCTCTCTGTGTTCTTCATTTGCTATTCTGCTTTTTCAGTTTCCTTCGTTTGCGGCAGCATCACTGCTTTCCATGCCTTGTCATCCAGCAGATATTTCAACGCGGCAGCATGCACACGCTCCGGTGTTACGGCCTTGATGTAACCGGCCTCGTTGCGAATCCATTCCAGATATTGCGGATCAACAGCAGGCGACTCCAGCACGCGCGACCAGTAATCATTGTTCTGATGCTGCTTTTCCAGGGTTGCCAGCATGGGTTGCTGTGCGCGTGCGAATTCATCGGCACTGACGGGTGCCTTGCGCAGGCTGCCGATGGTTTCGTTGATGGCATCGAAAAACACCTGGGTCTGTTCCGGCTGGGTATCTGATGTCACTGCGAGATAACCATAACCCTTGAATTGCCACGAACCGTTGTACGTCGCATTGGCCGTGTAACTGGCGCCGGTCTTTGAACGCATGGCATCGATCATGCGTGCCTGGATGATGGCGCTCAGCATTTGCAGATCGGCCGTGTCCTGAAGATTGTCGCGGCTATCTGGCGCAGGCCATGCAATCAGTGCCTGTGCCTGATTCTTGTTGCCGGTGTGATTGAGCACCACCGGTGTGGAAGTGGCCGCAGGGAAGGTCACATCATTGAGTGGCGACAAGGCGGTTGTTGCCATTGGGCGTGCAGGCAAGGCGCCGAGAGTGCCGGCAACTGCATCAATGGCACGCTGCTCATCGACATCGCCGACGATGGAGATTTGAATGGGGCCGTGTTGCAGTTGTGGATCAAGCCATGCTTTCAGATCATCGCGACTGGCGTCTTTCACCTGTTGCAGCGTTGGCCACGTCCAGCGCGCATCTTTCGAATGTAGCAGGAAGGGTGTTTGATAGGCCATGGCATACAACGGTTGTGCATTGATCAGGGGAATGTTGTCGATCCACATGTTGCGCAGTTGTTCAAATGCGCCGGCACGCAATGCAGGCTCTGTCAGATAGGCCGTGAGCACCTGCAATTGTGTATCGAGATCGGCCGGTGTGGTGGCGCCGTGCAGCATGATGTGGTTTTCATTCAATAGCGGCTGATCAATGCGATAAGTCTTGCCTGCCAGCACTTGCTGCATGGTGGCGAAGTCCATTTTGTCCAGGCCGCCGGTGATCAATGCACCAAGCATGTAATTCGGATTGTTGCCGGTCTTCTTCAGCGACAACCGGCCATCACCCACTTTCAGCGTGACATCCACTTGTCCTGCGGAAAATCCGGTGTGCTTGAATGCCAGTGTCACGCCGTTGGCAAATTGAACGAAGGTTGTGTCGATATCATGTTCGCGTGTTTGTTTTGCAATCTTTCCCTGTTCACCAAAGTGGGTGTAAGGCCATGTTGCCAGTGACTGCGACGTGGTTGCCTTGCTGCCATCATTCACGGCCTGCTGATAGACCTTGGCAACCGCTGCTTCGCCGCCGTCAATCGGCTTGCTGCTGGTCATGAATATCTGGGTATTGGTGCCCGTCAATGCAGTGCGGATCGCAGCGGTTACCGAAGCGGCCTTGATGTCCTTGAATGCCTGTTCGGCGATGTCTGCATTCTCCTGAGGGCTGACAAAGACTTCGTTGTTTTCCAGTGTGCTCAACAGTTGGTTGGCCAGATCAGGTGTGCGGCGCGTATTGCTGCCGGCCACGGCGGTTTTCAGGCTGGTGTTGATCATGGCGACCACGCGATCCACTTCATCCTGACGCACACCGTGTATCAATACATCGTTGATGATGTGCTGTACGGCCTGCAAACCGGTTTGCCATTTCTCAGGTTTGGTGTTGATGGAAATGGTGGTGCCACGCAATGATTTGAACAGGTTGCTGGTGTAACTGGCTTCGGCACCAGTGAACGGCGCGTCGTCAGCCAGTGCGGCCTGCTGGAAGCGCAGATTCAGAATCGACAATCCTGCATAACGAATGAAGTCTTCGCGTTCTCTGGCAAGGGTGTCCGGTACGGCATCATAGGCATTGCCGAAATCCATCGAGATATTGGTATTGAGGCTGGGCTCGACGAAAATGTGAACTGCATGATCGACAGGTTGCAACTTGCCAAAATCCGGGTCAGGGTCGCTGTGTCTGGCGGGCTTCCAGTCCGAAAATTTTTCTGCAATCTTTTTTGCCAGCTTGTCGGTATCAACATCGCCAACAACAATCAAGGTGGCGCGTTCCGGATGATAATAAGCCTGATAGTAGTCACGGATGGTCTTTGCATGGACTTTTTCCAGAATGTCGACCTTGCCGATCGGCCAGCGTGTCGGCGCCCGCATGCCCGGCATCAATTTGGTGATTTCATCCAGCTCCGCACGCAATTCGGGTGTGTCGCGCAAGCGCTTTTCAGACAACACTACACCACGTTCGGTTTTCAATGCGGCATCGGTAATGTTGAGATTGCTGGCGATTTCGCGCATCAGCATCAGGCCGGTATCGACATTGTCATCGGTGGCATTGGGCAGATCAAACTTGTACACGGTCTGGGTGCTTGAAGTAAACGCATTGGTGTCGGCGCCAAACTTGAGTCCGATGCGTTCCAGAATCTTGTCGAGATCACCATCAGCTACATGTTTCGAGCCACGGAAGGCCATGTGTTCCAGCAGGTGTGCAATGCCCTGTTGTGCATCGGATTCCTGTATTGAACCCGTGGCAAAACGGAAGCGCAGGGATACTTCGTGTTCCGGTGTACTGTTGTGCATGATGACGTAGCGCATGCCATTGGGCAGCACACCGAATTTCAGGGCCGGATCGGGCTGCAAATCGCTGTGATCCTGCGGCCATGCAACGGCATTTGACTGTGGCGCTGCGAATGCAACCGGGGTGAACAGTGCAACGCTGATCAGCAACGCAATACCTGCAATCTTGTTCTTCAGTGACGTATGTGACAACACGATGGCTCCTTGATTTTTGTGGACACAAACACAACCCGACACTAGATCATTATAACCAGTCCCATCATTAAAACATCGTTATCGGTAGTTCTGTATATTGCTTTCTCCACAGCAGGCTGGAACCATCCGGTTGCAACTTGTCAGAGGCAGGGCGGGAACAATCATTCTTTGTTTGCTGAACAAGGCCATTCTGGGAATAGTGAGTCATTGCATGCGTGCACGCTGGTTAACCGGGTTGTTGTTATTCGCGCTGGCGCAATACGCGTATTGTGCATCCGGCAATGATGTGGCCGATAATGCGGCGCCGCCTTCTGCCGATAACCAGGTGATGGATGAAGTGGTCATCACCGGCGAATGGCCCGGGCCGCAGTTGTGGAAAATATCAAAAGGCGATCATGTGGTATGGATACTGGGCACGTTGACGCCATTACCCAGGAAGATGATATGGAAGTATGCCGATGTGGACAAGATTATCGCCGCTTCACAGGAAGTCATCGGCAAAACCAACGTGCGCCCCAAGGTGTCCATCTTCGGTTGGGTGCCGCTGTATTTTCAGATACGCAAGGCAGCCAAGTTGCCCGACAAACAAACACTGAAAGAAGTACTGCCTGCTGATCTGTATCAACGTTATGCCGTACTGGTTCATCAGTACCGGCTGGATGATGGCGACTTTGAACGGCTGCGTCCGATTGTCGCGGCAATGCGTTTGTATCAGGCCGTGATTGAGGCCAATGATTTGACCGGCAAGAACGATGTGCATGAAACCGTGCTGAAGCTTGCCGAAGAACATGATGTGCCGTTGAAAGATGTCACCATCAAGGTGGGCGAGCCGCGTGAAGTATTGAAGGATGTCAGCCAGTTGCCGCGTTCGGCAGAAATAGCCTGTTTCACTGATGTGGTTGCCGGACTCGAGACCGATCTGCCATTGCTCAAAAAACGTGCAGCGGCCTGGGCACGCGGCGATGTGGAGACATTGCGCAAGCTGGTCACTGCGAAAGAACGCAGCGCCTGTCGTGATGCATTGTTCAGTGTGCAAAGCGTCAAGGCGGTCAGCGATGAGGCAAAGTCCACCTGGCTGAATGCAATCACTTATTCACTGGATCACAATCAGTCAGCACTGGCGTTAAGCCCGGTGTACGACTTGATCAGTCAGGGTGGCGGACTGGATCAGTTGCGCAAGGCCGGATATCAGGTGGAAGGGCCGTAGTGCGGATTGAATCGCGGTTGCTTGATGCAGGACAGACTGTTATGGTTTCCGTCCATTTCGACTGCTGTATTCAGCAACCGGTTATCAGTCTGGAGGTCCGCCATGAGTTTTACACTACCCGCACTGCCTTTTTCTACCAACGCACTGGCTGCCCGTGGAATGTGCCAGGAAACACTGGAGCTGCACCACGGCAAGCATCACAACACTTACGTTGTCAATCTGAATGGACTGGTTGAAAAGAATGATGCCTTGAAGGGCAAATCACTCGAAGAACTGGTCAAGTTGTCCTACAACAACAATGATCTCGTTGGCGTATTCAACAATGCAGGACAGGTGTGGAATCACAACGTGTTCTGGGAATCATTGTCGCCCACTGGCGGTGGCATTCCCGGTTCGCTGGAAAAGAAGCTGGTGGAAGATTTCGGCAGTGTTGAAAAATTCAAGGAAACTTTCAAGACCAATGCACTGGGACAATTCGGTTCCGGCTGGGCCTGGCTGGTTCTCGGCAACGACGGCAAGTTGAAAGTCACCAAGACACCCAATGCAGGCACGCCACTTGCTACAGGTGAAGGCAAAGTACTGCTGGTGCTTGATGTGTGGGAACATGCCTACTATGTGGATTATCGCAACCGCCGTCCTGACTTCACTGATAATTTCCTGAACAACCTTGCCAACTACGAAGCTGCTGCTGCGAAATTGCAGAAAGCCTGATGTGAGTTGCAATCAACCGCACGGATGATCATCAAAGATGATTGTTCGTGCGGTTGATTGATTGCCGAGTTATAGCTGCTTGGTGCTGTAAGCGTTTTGTATTGTATTTTAGTAACTCAAACTACGCTCAACCCAGAGTTTCAGCAGTTGAAATTAGGCCGCCTACCCCGGACAAACGCTCACAATTTATGGGTCGTCACTAGTCTGCGATGGGAATTTCAAGGCCGCGTCTCGTTATCTCTCCAGTACGTCTTTTTGCGGTATCCAGTGCATCCCTCACTTTGCGACGAATCACGTGCTCAGCCAGTCCCAGCGCGTCTCGTCTAACAGATGCAGCAAGCTGAACAAGTTCTGGCGTAAGATATTCAACAAGTGCCGGATCGAGTGCAACGGGAAGAGCGGCGTTAGTTTTTCTTGCAACTTTTTCGCGAAGCGGTCCAAATGCTAGATAATTTGTTAGGAAATCAGCACTCATCACGGGTGATTCTGGGGCTCGTCCCGTTAAGTTTGGAGCAATCCTTGAAGTGATTTCAAAGGCCATATGATCCAATGTCAACCACCAAGATGTGTATCCAAACGCAGATGCCCCTTCTTGCTGACGGCGAACTATAACGCCGACATAATTCTCGGTGTCATGCTCTGCGAGTCTCAGCGCCAGCAATTGATCAAAATCTTGGCCATTACGATTTCGGCGTTCAATGTGAATCTGGGTCCATGCCTCCATGACGGCACTCCTCAATTCTTGATCAGCCGTCGCCGAGGCTTCAGATAGGTCGCTTGTGGTGATGAGCAAGGTTCTTTGAAGATATTCTGAGATGTCGTCCTCAGGACGTACATCCCCTCGAAACTCTGAGAGCCAGGTTGGAAAATTTGAATGTGCGGAACCGGTCGCAACGTAGAATGCAAAAAGATACGGATAAGCACCGCGCCATGGCTCACCGTTCATTGCGGCACAAGTCTGTGCGCGATTGATGTGACGTTCAACTTCCTCAATAACTCCACGAGTTACCTTGATCTTTAGGCCCGTCCCCTGAGCAACTGAAATTAGGCGTCGAAATTGCCACTGTTCCTCGGACAAGAGGGTTTCAGCTAACAGCGGTAAAACAATGGATGTATCAAGCCAAATTTCGCCAGACGAAAACATCTTTTTCACAGCGGACTGGACATCAGGCGTTTCGCGAAGGAACGCCAATAATGTGTATGCATCGGCGATGCCGCGGAGGTATTTCGATGTTGCATCGCCAGGATCTGTCATTACGCGCTCTACGGTTCTAACTACTGCGTCGACGAAAGTGTTATTTGTAGTTGGGATCCTCTTGTCTGACTTAAGCACCGACTCAACGATAGAGTGAACAACGTCAAATCCCAGTTGACTCATCTGTCCGCTATCAAGTGCGGCGACGAAAAGCTCTCCGCGGTGGAGTAAAAATTTCTCGATGCTGATACGGCTGGCAGAAACCAATTGATCCCATCTCGAATCGTCAATTTTTTCTTGGTTTGAAACTACAGACTTTAGAATACCTACGATCTCACTACAGAGCTTGCGATCATCAATTTCTATCTCTGAGAGACGACCTTTCAGTCGTTCACTTTCTTCATGTGTAAGGCAATATTCATCCGTTTTTGGATAATGGCGTATGTATTGTTTCGCAAGACGAGCGAGCGCTTTGTCTGTCTCGGCTGCGACGAATTTAGTGTCCTTGGCTGGTATCAAGCCACTAATTGCTGAGTGAATGCCGCTTCTACTCAAACGATGTTCCGCGTTGGTGGAGCGTAGAGCCATTCGCACCAACGCATCGAATGCAGTTTTGGTAAGATCTTTTTCTCGACTATCATCTTGCCATTGAAGCTCTAAGAAGACTAATGCCGCTCGGTTTTCACCAGAGGTGAGTGCTTGGGCCTTCTTTTCTATGACCTCCTTGCTTTCTAAGAATGGATCGACAAAGTCACGTGCAAGATTAGATGCAATCGTCTCAAGGCGATCATCGCCTTCGAAACGATCCAAAAAATAGCCCATGTCTCGAACGTCAAGTAGCAAACCAAAATCTTTGCGTAGTTCTTTTTTTAGCTCATCAGCTTTCGCGCCGATTTGTTACATATATGAGGTACTTGGCTTCCGTTAGGTTCTTCTTTACCTTCTTAGCAGTATCACTTATTTTCTGTTTCCATTTTGGCGTGACTGAATATTGGAGTACTACAGAGGGTTCGCCATCGGGAGAAAATAACTCTGCGTCACGACCTTCATCTCCGCTAGAGCTTGCGACTGTTCGAAGATTATCAAATTCAGAGGTCAAAAACGACGAAGCAAATTGTTCGAATCTAGCCCAGTCGTTGGCCGATATTCTTTCAAGAGCAAGCTCGAATCGCTTTCGGTGCAACATGATGAACCTAAAGACTCAATGACCGGGTAATGACTCGCATGGAACTTGATGCTGCCTGAAGTAACATTTGAGGTCAATTATGCAACTCCCATTGCGTGACCGCCAATCCCCAACTTACGTTGCATTCCGCACGCAGCCGCTGCTCACATGTCATCAGTTTTGCAGCTTCGATCAATTGCTGCTCGGCGGCTTCCGCAAGCATGGATTTCATGTTGTGGACGGTAGCGCCGGATCAGGAAGTGGTCAGCTGCTAATGATCAGAATTGGCCTGGGGTTGACCGGAGTCACGTCGCCAAACAGGCGGATGATGGCCCGGAAAATGGCATGTCTATCGGGAGTTTGCCAATTGTTGCAATGCCTGCACAATTGTTTCGACAGGCTGTGCTCCTTGCAATAGATGACGCTGATTGATCACCATGCTGGGAACGGCATTGATACCGGCGCGTTGCCATTGATGTTCAAGCTGATGCACTTCGGCAGCGTAAAGATCTGAAGACAGAATGCGTTGTGCTTCCTGCGTGTCTAAGTTGACTGCTGCCACTGCCTGCAACAATACATCGCGATCACTGGGATTCTTC
>DASZSV010000050.1:0-17057 GCA_035548495.1 Steroidobacteraceae bacterium | reverse complement strand
CCCGGTAAACAGCGCGGAAATCAGTGGATCACGATCCGTACCAGAGGTGAGATGTCCTTCGTTGACGGTCCAGATAATGATGCCGCCAAGTTGATGAATTTTTATGTAGTTGGCTACGGCGGCAAGCGATTCCGTATCCGTGTATGAAAGATAGGTGCACTGGTGTGCGCCAGTGGCCGCTGTGAAAGAGAGATACGGTGTCTGTGCCTCGGAATCCCACTGTCGGGCCGAAGCGCTGTAATAATCCGACAGAATAATGCGGTAGGCCAGCGTATTGTCATCACCGATAGTACTGCTGCCGTTCAGATTCTGCTTGGGTGCAGTCACAGGAGCGGTATAGCACAAACCGTAGAATCCGGCGCCGACACCCAGCTTCGATGCCGGTACTCCGGCTGCCAGCCAAGCCAGCGCACTTGAATCAATGGAGGTCGGCGTTGTTGCCGTTTCGCCATATAAAGGTGAGTGATGCCAGCTTTGCCATCCTGAATAATTTCCCGCCATGGAATAGGTCATGATGTTGATTTGATCGAACTGCATCGCTATGCGGGCCCATGCGGGATCCACTGTCTGGTAGTTGACATTGATGAATTCCACTGGAGCAGTGAGAATCACCGACGGCCAGGCTACGCGAATGGCTTTAGCAAGCTCCTCGAGCGAAGTCAGATCCGTCGATTGCAGTGGCTCCCAGTCGAGATCAATGCCGTCAAGGTTGTATTGCTTTGCGAAATTTACCAGGTTATTGGCAAAAGCAACTCGGTTGGCTGAACTGGCAGCAGGCACAAATCCGCTGGCGGATCCGGCGCCTCCCACCATCAGAATGACTTTTCTGCCTGCGTCATGTGCATGGGTCACCAGACCCGGCACAAATGACGTCCACGTTGTGCTGTCAGCGAACGGCAAGGTACTGATGGAACCGTCGGATTGCGGTGTTACGCCACCAATAGCCAGGTGGGTGAGCTTGTTAAAAGGAATCTCGGCGACCGGCATATCTGATCGCTGATAGATGGGGTAGTACCCCATAATCCAGCGTGACAGTGCCGACGATGAGCTGCTTGATGATGAGCTGCTCGATGATGACATTGCAGAGGACGACGAAGAACTGGACGATGGCGATGAAGATGATACCGAAGAGCGGGAGGAACTTGACATCATCGAAGACGAGGATGAGCGTGCCGAACTCGACACCATGGATGACGACGACGAAACTGACGAGGCTGATGAGACCGAACTGGCAGCGCTGCTGTCCGAACCCGATGACCCACCGCTGCAACCAGCGACAAACGCGCTTGCAATCGTGATCGCAAAACACAATGACAACTTCATCCGTTAAACCCTCAACGGCCAAGCAGAATTGGTAAGAAATTTCAGGCTATCACAGACTTTAACCACTGTCATATTCTGCATACGGGGTGTCTGAATATGCCAACAAGACGTGGAGCCGTGGGCGGGCCGGCTCATCCTAAGTTAATCTCTTACACAAAATCAGAACGGCAGACCAACGTAATTCTCTGCCAGTACCCGTTGTGCATTTTCGGATGAAAACAGGTAGTCAATCTCGCTGCGGCGAATGCGTTCGCTGAAGGCATCCATGCCGGGAAAGTGATGCAGCAACGATGTCATCCACCACGAAAAGCGTTCTGATTTCCAGATGCGTCGCAATGCCCGTTCCGAATATTGATCAAGCCCTTTGTTGTTGCGGTCCTGATAGTAGTTGCACAATGCTTCAAACAGGTAAAACACATCACTGGCTGCCAGGTTCAATCCTTTTGCACCAGTGGGCGGAACAATATGTGCCGCATCGCCGGCAAGTAACAGATTGCCATAGCGCAACGGCTCTGCAACAAAGCTGCGCAGCGGTGCGATGCTCTTTTCGATTGAAGGTCCCGGTGTGAACTTGCCTGCCACCTCCACAGGAATGCGCTTCATGAATTCATCCCAGAATTTATCGTCGCTCCATTGTTCAATAGCGTCGGACAATGAGCACTGAATATAGCAACGCACACGTGCGCTGGAGCGCATGCTGGCCAGTGCAAAGCCGCGTTCAGAACTTGCATATATCAGTTCATCCCATGCAGGTGGCACATCCGCCAGCACCCCCAGCCAGCCGAAGGGATATGCGCGTTCAAAGACGTTTATGACCGATGCCGGAATCGCAGCACGGCTGACGCCATGATAACCATCGCAACCGGCAATGAAGTCGCACTGCAATTCCCGCTGTTTGCCTTGATGAACAAAAGTAACGCGGGGTTTGGTGGAGGTGATGTCGTGCAATGCGACAGATTCGGCTTCATAGACAGTGGCAGCACCGCAGGTGCTGCGCGCTTCCATCAGATCGCGGGTGATCTCTGTTTGCCCATACACCACCACTCCGCGCCCGGCCAGGGTCTTGAGATCAATTCTCTGGCGTCCACCATTGAATGCGATCTCGACGCCAGCATGCTGCTGTCCCTGTGAGTGCAGACGTTCTGCAACACCCGCCTGTTCAAGAACGGTAACAGTACCTTGTTCCAGAACACCTGCACGGATTCTTCCCAACACATAGTCTGCGGTGCGGCGTTCGAGAATCACCGTATCAATGCCGTGACGATGCAACAGTTGACCCAGCATCAATCCGGATGGACCAGCGCCAATAATGGCCACTTGTGTTTTCATTCCCATACGATGCAGCGCCGCCATGCACAGGCCAATGGAGAAAAAGCAGCAGACCTTGGATTTTTCCCAGCGGCAGATGAAGGCGGTTACGACGCCGTGGGCCAAATGCATGCCGGCATCATGTGATTAATGCGGCAATGGAAAGTATCTGGTTCTGTTCGTGGCACGCCTGTCGAATCACTCTCTATCTCACCAGCGTGGTTCGTCGGCGAACTCAGGACAAACGGCAATATGAATATCGTGTTAATAGATCATGTACACAATCTCGACCGCGAGGAGCAATTCAAAACACGGCGAGCATCGCATTGTTCATGTCATTAAGTACGCAACTGGAGCAAGAAGCCACAGTATATATGTCCGTCATGAGACTTTTCATCATCGGACGTGCGCGGCACGATAGTCGCGTGGCGACTTGCTGGTGCTGCGTGCAAAGAATCGCGAGAAATAAGCCGGATCTTCAAATCCGGATTGGTAGGCCACTTCAGCAATGGTCATGTTGGTATACAACAGACAGCGTTTGGCTTCGAGCAAACGGCGTGCATTCAACAACGCAAGCGGTGATGTTCCGGTAATGCGCACACAGGCGCTGCGCAATCGTTCATGGCACACACACAATCGCATTGCATACTCGGTTGCGCCAATGCGCTCGTGAAAATGCTTTTCGATCAGGTTTTTATAGCGCGATACCAGCTCTGCATCGGCGTCATGATGTATTGCAACCGGCGTATCGGTTCTGCGCTTGATGCGGATGACGTTCACCAGAATGGAAAGAAACCTGCTTTCCACGGCAGCCCGGCGTGCAACCTGCTCGTTGAGAAACTCCTGGGCAAGCGTTGCGAAATTTGCAGTAAACAATCCGGCCTGTTCCATCTCAAGCGGCATCACTGTCGGAGAGCACAGCAACGAATCAAACTCCGGATGAATCCGCGAAATGCGTTGCAACAATGCATTGGACGAGGTGATGATCCAGCCCGCAGTCTCTGGTGCAAACTGAAAGCCGTGCACCGTGTGCGCGGGTACATTGATGATCATCGGCGCAGTGATATCCATGCCGTCTGCATCAATATAAAACCGGCCGCTGCCCCGTTCGACGAACAGCAGATGATGCAACTCGGGATGCACATGGGGCTTGATGGACCATGCATGTTTGCGGCTGCGCGAATCAATGGTTTCGATGTGCAGAAACTGCTGATCAACATCACGCGTTGATTCGCCATAAAGGAAGTAATGAGGAATGGCTGATACAGAACCTGTGGCACGCCGTGATGACATGAATCACCTCATCCGCCATGCGCCACAACTGGTTCTTCGGTATCCACTTCCTGCAACGCTTCCAGCGGATAACGCGCGCCACTGACTTGCGCGTGATCAAAAATTTCTTCGGCCTTGCGCAGCACATCACTTGAGACCACAACACTCGATGCCTGCACATTTTCATGCAGGTGCTCGATGGATGTGGTGCCGAACAACGGCAACACATGGGGTGAACGCTGCAACAACCATGACAGCGCAAGTTGCGCCGGTGTGCACTGCGATGCAGTGGCCAGTGCTTCAAACTGCCGCAGCAGTTCAAGATTCTTTTGCAGATGAGGCGATTGAAAGCGCGGCAGTATGCAACGCAAATCACCGGGTGCAAAATCAAATCCTGATTGACGATCTCTGGCAAGAAAGCCACGACCGAGTGGTGAAAACGCAACTAGTGCAACATTCAACTCACTACAGGCATCGAGCAATCCCAGTTCCGGATTTCGCGTCCACAACGAGTACTCATTTTGAACGGCAGCGATGGGATGAATCGCATGCGCCTTTCTCAATGTAGCGGCAGACACTTCACTTAAACCAATCGCGCCAATCTTGCCATCGCGCACCAGTTCCGCCAGCGCACCCACACTGTCTTCAATCGGCACCTGTTTGTCCCAACGATGCAGGTAATAAAGATCAATGTGATCCACCTGCAATCGCTGCAATGCTTCAGCACAGGTGCGCTTCAATGTTTCCGGCCGTCCATCAATCACCCGCCTGCCATTGATTCCCGTCATGCCGCACTTGCTGGCAAGAAAGACTCTGGATCGGAATGACTTGATACCCGCGCCCACCCACTCTTCGTTGGCACCAAAGCCGTACAGCGCAGCAGTATCGAAATGGGTAATGCCGGCATCAAAGGCTGCTTTCAATAGATGCTGCGCCCGATCAAATGAAAGTTTCGGTTCGTACGCATGATTGAGATTCATGCAACCGAAACCCAGTTCACTGACTGCAATCTTGTTGATATGGCGCGTTTTCATCTGCGTGATTCCGGTCAGATCACGATAACGTGTTCAGGGGGACTGTCCTGATAAAGCATTTCCACACAGTCAGCGCGATGCTTCAACACTGCGCGCTGGTTGATGGACCCTTTGTCGGTGATCTCGCCAATATCCAGCTTTGGCGGTGACGGCAACAGCATCGCCCGCAACACGCAGGTCGAACTCGAGGCATGACGCAGCGCGTGAGCAACAAGACGTTCACGCAACAATTCGCGCAACTTGAGATTGTTCACCAGTTCATCGTAACCGCACGATGCTTCGCGCAGGACAGCAGAAACACACGCCGCGACATCGGGAATCATCAGTATGGTGAGATAATCACGATCAAGTCCGGCAATCACCACATCCTGCAGGTATGGCGCGAACGCAAGCAACAATTCGGCGCGCAATGGTCCGACGCTGACCCATGTGCCCGTCGCCAGTTTGAAATCTTCGGCAATGCGGCCATCGAAGCGCAGCCCTCGTGTGGGATCAACAGGATCAATCAAACGAACAGCATCGCCGAGTTTATAGAAACCCTCGTCATCGAACGCCGCAGCAGTCAACTCCGGCGAACGCCAGTATCCCGGCGTGACATTGTCACCGCGTGCACGCATCTCCAGTTTGTCGCCCACGGGCGCGAGCTTAACGACATTGCCCGCAGCGGGCAAACCAATCACACCGGCACGCGATGCCGCCGGTGTAGTGAAGGTCACCGAAGGTCCAGTCTCTGTTGCACCGAGGCCGGACAGCATCGGCAATTTGAATCCCAGCTCCTGCATTGACAACGCATCAAGTTCATCCCACGTGTGTTGCGACATGGATGCAGCGGCAAAAAAATACGCATGCAAGTTTTTATAGAAGCTGTGGCGTAACGCAGCATCCTCACGCATCGCATGCACCAGCATTTCATATCCCTTGGGTACATTGAAATATACGGTGGGTGAAATTTCGCGCAGGTTACGAATGGTTTCCTTCATGCCAGCCGGTGTTGGTTTGCCATCGTCGATGTACAACGAACCGCCATTGAACAACGCGACGCTGACATTGTGCGTGCCGCCAAAAGTGTGATTCCACGGCAGCCAATCCACCAGTACCGCCGGCGTTTCCGCAAGAAAGGGCATCGACTGCCGTACCATCACTGCATTGGCGCAAATCATGCGTTGCGTGGTGATCACTGCTTTGGGCGCGCCGGTGGAACCGGACGTCAGCAGGAACTTGGCAATGGTATCTGCACCGGTGGCAGCATGCAGTGATTCAAGTACGGATGATGGTTCTTGCTGCAATTCGTCCATGGCCATGACGTTGCGTCCCTTGATTCGAGTGTCGCCGACAACAATGCAATCAGCTGGAACCACGGAATGAATGGCGCGACTGAATTTTTCTGTTTCAAACGCAACCACCAATCCCGGCGTCAGCAATTTGAAAATGTATTCCAGTTTCTGGAAGTCCTGCGCAACAAGCGAATATGCAGGCGACACAGGACAATAAGGAACACCAATCCACATTGCCGCCAGTGACAGCGTGAGATGTTCAATGCTGTTGCCGGAAAGAATGATGATGGGCTTGTCGGCTGACAGGTTGTACGTTGCAAGTCCTGCAGCGATACGCTGTACGTGCGACAACATCTGCGCATAGCTGACACGTTGCCATTCACCATCACCATCACGATTGTGTCGCGCCACCAGCGTGGCATCGGGCGTACGCTGTGCCCATTCAACCAGCTTGTCAGTGAGACGCGGCGGATAAGGCGCAATGGATGCAAGCGGTTTCAGAATCATGCAGCCATCTGAACGGCGTTCCACCTCCGTTGCGAATGCATCAGGAGTCCAGGGTAACGCCGCGGACATGATCACTCCGCCAGACGCAATGCACGAATGGCATTCTGTTTAAGAATGAGATCGTGCACTTCAGGTTTGAAGCCCGCGTCCTTGAAGTCATTGATCCAGCGATCAGGGGTGATCAAGGGATAATCTGAACCGAACAGCATCTTGTGTTTCAGTTGCGTGTTTGCGTATTGCACCAGTTGCGGTGGAAAGTACTTGGGCGACCATCCTGACAAATCAATATACACATTGGGTTTGTGCAGACACACCGACAACGCTTCGTCCTGCCACGGCCATGATGGATGCGCAATGATGATGGTCATGTCGGGAAAATCCGCGGCCACATCATCCAGATGAATGGGGTTGGAATACTTCAGTCGCAGACCGCCGCCGCCCGGCATGCCGGTGCCCATGCCGGAATGGCCGGAATGAAATATCGCCGGCAGCTTGTGTTCGGCGATCACTTCATACAATGAATATGCAAGGCGATCATTGGGAAAGAAACCCTGTAACGTGGGATGAAACTTGAAGCCGCGGATTACACCGTCCTTGATCAGACGCCTTGCTTCACGCACACCCATCTTGCCCTTGTGTGGATCAATGCTGGCGAAGGCGATCATCATGTCGCTGTTTTCACGTGCAGCATCTGCCACTTCTTCATTGGGTATGCGCCGCGCACCGATCTCGAATTCCGAATCAACGGTGAACATCACCAGGCCGATTTTTCTTTCACGATAATAGGCAATGGTTTCTGCAATGGTGGGACGCTTGCCGGCCTTGAAATACTTTGCCGAGGCTTCTTCAAACGGCTTCCATGCTTCATCGGGTTCATGGCGGCAGGACACTTCCGCATGCGTGTGAACATCAATCGCAATCAACTCATCAAGCTTCATGGTGGCACCTTAACGCGGCAATCTGGCCTGTTCCCACTCAGCAATGCTCATTCCCTGCTGCACCAGTTCAACCAGCAGGGATGCAGGCTGCCAATGCATGGGACCAAACAACTTCTGGTACTTGAGTATGCCATTCAGCAACGTATCGAGACCAATGGTTTCTGCATAGAACATGGGCCCGCCGCGATAGCGCGGAAAGCCATAGCCCGAGGTCCACACCACATCAATATCCGAGGCGCGCAGTGCCACGCCTTCTTCAAGAATGCGAAAGCCTTCATTAAGCAAGGGATACAGGCAACGCTCGACAATTTCATGGTTGTCGTGAGTACGCGCTGCAATGCCCAATGACTGTGCGCGTGATTTGATAATGGATAATGCGTCCGGATCATCAAAGCGCGTGCGATTGCCGGGTTCATAACGATAGTAACCCTTGCCGTTCTTTTGTCCCAGCCTGCCCGCTTCGTACAATGCAAGGTCTGCCTGATAATAGGCGGGATCGGGCGGATATTGATCGGCATTGGCCTTGTGCACATTCACACCGACATCAATGCCGGCCATGTCAAACACGGCAAGAATGCCCATCGCCATGCCCCATTCTTCCAGCGCCGAATCGACCTGTCGTGGCGTAGCGCCTTCCAGTGTCATGCGCTGCGCTTCACGTGCATAGCCTTCCATCATGCGATTGCCGATAAAGCCATAACACACCCGCGCCAGCACCGGTGTTTTGCGCAATGGTCTGGAAAGATCCATCACTGTCCGGATGACATCCATCGAGGTATGCGTGGTGCGCACCACTTCAAGCAAGGGCATGACATTGGCCGGCGAGAAAAAGTGCATGCCAATCACGTCCTGCGGACGCTGGGTGATTGCTGCGATCTGTTCAATATCCAGAGTTGATGTATTGGTCGCCAGAATTGCACCCGGTTTGGCGACGGCATCCAGTTGCGCAAAGATGCGCTGCTTCAGCGCCATGTCTTCGAACACGGCTTCGATGATGATGTCCGCGTTGCTCAGGGCATCATAGGACAATGAACTGCTGATCAATTGCAGACGCTGATTTTTTACATCAGCCGTAATGCGGCCGCGATCCACCATTGACTGCAATGTCTTTCCCACATTCGCCAGACCACGCTGCAATGCCTGCTCATTGGCATCAATCAACGTCACCGGAATTCCTGCATTTGCAAAACAGATGGCAATGCCGCCGCCCATCGTGCCTGCACCAATCACGCCCGCGCTGGCGATCCTGCGCGATGAGGTATCGTCTGGCATTTCCGGAATACGACGCGTCTCACGCTCTGCAAAAAAAGCATGCACTGCACCGCGTGACTCTGTGGTGGCTTTGCACTCATTGACGCGGCTGCTTTCGTAGTCGAGTCCCTGCTCGAAACTCAAAGTCAATCCCGTCTTGATAACTTCAATTGCCACCAGTGCGGCCGTGCGATTGGGATACAGCTTCTGCGCCTGCTGAATGGCGCGCTCGAATACTTCCGCAGTGGCTGTCACCGGTTCAACACGCATGTCGCGCGTCCTGCGGGGGCCATTGCTTACTGACAACAGGCGACGTGCATAAGTCAATGCCGCCTGCCGCAGATCACCATTGACGATCTCGTCAACAAAACCAAGCTCGCGTGCCTGACTGGCATCGACCATGCGCGCCGAGATAATCAGATCCAGTGCTTTTTCGACACCAATCAATCTAGGCATGCGTTGTGTGCCGCCGGCACCCGGAATGATGCCGAGTGTGACTTCCGGCATGGAGAAGCGTGTGCCTGCAAGTGCAATTCGATAATGACAGGCCAATGCGATTTCCAGACCGCCACCCATCACCGTGCCATGCATGGCAGCAACAACAGGCATGCCGAGGTTCTCGTATGCACAAAATATCTCGCGATATTCGGCTTCCTTCGGTGGACCATTGAACTCGCCAATGTCGGCGCCGGAAAAAAAAGTACTGCCTTCGCAATACAGAATCACCGCCTTGATATTTGCGCCATTCAGTTGCCTGAGCGCTTTCTTCAAACCCTCGCGGACTTCTGCCGTGATGGTATTGACAGGTGGATTGTTGATGATAACCAGTGCGATTTCCGCTTCATGCTCAACACGGACAATGCTTGAACTATTCACTATGATTCCCGGCAAACTGCAAATCACTCAGGTGTTCTCCACAAACAGAAAACACCGGCAAGACACGATAACACTAAAAAGTGAAATGGGCCGCGCAATGGGGATGCGCGACCCATTTCGGAGAGGCAAAACTTACTTGAAGTGCACGCCGAGGGTTAAACCCCATTCGCGCGGCGGCGCATACGTGGCTTCAGCGAGTGAACCGAATGCAGCGCTGGCCGCATTACCCGACACAATATAACGCTTGTCACCCAGGTTGGTGCCGAACAATGCAACATTGTAACGATCATCCTTGCTGCTCCACGAGATGCGTGCATTGAACACACTGTAGCCGGACTGTGCAATCGCAGGATCGTTGCCCACATCGTTGAAGATCTTCGACTTGTACGACCAGTCACCACGCAGTGTCATGCGTCCACCACCACCCGTATCAAAGCCGTATTGCAGACCACCGGAAGCAGTCCACTTCGGTGCCTTTACAAAACTGGTGCTGGTAGTGATGGGACATGCCGCCAGCGTTGGACACTTGGCCGGATCAATGTCGGTGTACTTGGCATCGAGATAACCACCCGACAGGTTCAGATCAAGTCCCGGCGCAAGACGCGCGGTGAGCTCGGATTCCACGCCCTGAATCTTGCCCTGTGCCGCATTGAACACAAAGTTCTGCGGAGTCTGGTTGACCGTCAACTGGATGTTTTTGTAATCGCTGTAAAACACTGCGGTGTTCCACATCATGCGGCGATCAAACAGCGTGGTCTTGAGTCCGGCTTCATAGGTGAGAATTTTTTCCGGATCATACGTGTTCACTTCCTTGATGCTGCCCAGCGGACGCTCATTGAATCCGCCTGCCTTGTAGCCACTGGCACCGGATACATAGAGCAATACATCGTCATTAAGCTGGAATTCCAGGCTCAACTTCGGATTGAACTGGCTCCATGATTGTTCAACGCTGAAGCCGGGCGGAATGATGTACTTGTTGGCATTCAACCGTAACTGGAAGCCGCTGAACTCCTTCTGGTCACGCGTGTATCGCACGCCGGGTGTGATGCTGAACCAGTCGTTGATCTTGTAAGTGGCCTGTGCAAAAAAAGCATACGACGTGCTGGAATTGATGTTGTGCAGCTGGATTTGCAAATCAGTAGACACGTTTTGCGGATTGCCTGCGCCACCAAGACAGGGTGGTCCGGGCAATGATGGATCGCACGCAGTAGCGCGTGGCGCCAGTGCAGGCGGACTCCAGCTTCCCGTGGGTTGCGCTTCCAGTGCGTCGAATATGCCAACGCCCAGTCGAGCACCGCCGTCATCAATGGTGTCTTCCTTGAAGTAGTAAAGACCGGCAAGCCACTTCAGCTTGTCTTCAAGACTGGAGCCGGAGAATTGCAACTCTTCGCTGAATTGCTTGGCGGTATCGTTGTTGAACGTTTCGCGAAAGGTCAGCGGCGAGTTGTCACCATCACGTCCGAAATCGGCACGCAGATGACGATAGCCGGTAATCGACTTGACATCGACTGCACCAAGATTCCAGTCGAGTGTCAGTCCTGTGCCCCAATTATCAAGATTGTTGATGTTGTAGAACGTGCCATACGTGGTGTAGGGATCGCCGGTGATCCATGAATTGTTCATCTGCTTGAGTCCATTGGGTGCAGTAATGGACTGATTGGGCGCAACCAGATTGTTGTACAGGTTGAAGAACGGATAACCACTTGGCGTCGGCACCGGACTCGCCACACGCAGCAATGTCAGCGGCGCGGCATGTTCACGAACGCGAGTGCCATCAACACTGAAATTGGCAGAGAACGAATCCGTCGGCAACCATGACATCTGCAGGCGGGCCACTTGCTCGTTCTTGTCGCCACGCGGCGCTGTTTCACCAGTCACCAGATCAATCTGCTTCGCATAGCCATCACGCTTGATCGAAGCCACCGACAGCCGGGTGCGGAACTTGCCGTCGGCTGTGGCGAGATTCATCATGCCCTTCAGGTCCAGACGGTTGAATTCACCGGTGGTCGCTTCAGCACGGAACTGCGTGTCATCGGTGGGTTGCTGCGTAATGATGTTGACGGCACCACCAATGGTATTGCGGCCGAACAGGGTGCCCTGCGGTCCACGCAATACTTCAACACGCGACATGTCAACCGCATCCATGATGCCGCCAATGGTGCGTCCCATGTAAATGCCGTCAATATACAGACCCACACCGGCATCACTGAAAGTCGCGAAGTCGTTCTGTCCCACACCGCGAATGAACATGGTGGCGTTGAAGCCGCCGCCGGACAGTGCTGCTGAACCATCGAATTGCAGGTTCGGCGTGAACTGCGATACCTGATCGACGGTTTCGACATTGCGGAACTTCATGCTTTCTTCGGTGAATGCAGTCACTGCCACGGGCGTCTTCTGGATGTTTTCCTCGCGCTTGCGGGCGGTAATGATGATTTCCTGCAGCTCCATGCCATTGTCCTGAGCATCTGCTGCATCCGCGGCCATTGCCCGCAGCGGCATGCTCATGGCAACCACGCAACTGCTGCAGATCAGCGCAGTGGACGTTGTTCTCATGATCTGTTGCGCTGCATGAATTGCGCCGGCGCCCGGCTTGTAATTATTCATGGTAATCCCCCTTTATTGTAAGGGGTGCAATTTGGCAGCTAATTTTGATATTTGAAAAGAGTGGTAGAGTGTATATACGATATAAGCATCATGGATATCTCAGATCTTGACCTCAACCTGCTGGTGGTATTTGACGCGCTGCTGCGAACCCACAGCGTATCCGCTGCGGCGCGTCAATTGAACATGAGCCAGCCGGCAACCAGTTTTGCATTAAACCGGCTGCGCAAGACATTCGACGATCCATTGTTCATTCGCACACCGCGCGGCGTGCACCCCACACCTTATGCAGAGAGTCTGGCATTGCCCCTCGCCAATGTTATCGAAAGCATTCGCTCCGGCATCCTGCATCGTTCCACCTTTGATCCGCGCACTGCACGGCGCTCCATCACCCTGAACATGCACGATGTCGGCGAGCTGGTCTTCATTCCACCCATACTCAAACATGTGTCGCGGATGGCGCCCGGCATTGAAATTCTCACGGTCAACCGGGATGAAAGTGAAATCGAACCCGCGCTGCGTGCCGGAGAAATTGATCTGGTGATCGGACACTTTCCGGAATTGCACGGCGCAGCACTGTTTCAGCAGCGACTGTTCTCGCATTCATTTGTGTGCATTACCCGCAAGGGACATCCGATAACGGGAAAGGACATGACGCGCCGGCATTTCATTGAAGGCGAGCACGGCATCGTACATGCCAGCGGACAAACCCGTGATGTGTTGTCAGCAGAACTGGATGCACAGGGATTGACGCGCCGCGTGGTGCTTTCCATTCAGCATTATCTTGCAGTGCCGATGATTCTTGCCGAATCAGACCTGATCTTCACCGTGCCTTATGCCATCGGTGAACAATTGGCCAAGCTGGCCGACATCAAGTTGCTCAATCCGCCATTCAAGGAAAAACGGCGTGTTGTCAAACAGTACTGGCATGCACGCTTTCATCAGGACCCGGCCAATCGCTGGATTCGCGGCGTGGTTGCCGAACTGTTCCTGCAAAGCGGACGCCGCAGCCGCACGAAGTAACAAGACGGCATTCAGCAATACCATACGCCTGACCGAATTTCCTCCGGCAAACCGGAATTTCACGCCATGCGGTGCATCTTAAATTGTATTCTGATGTTATATATTGTATACAATTTTCCGGTTTCAGGATTCAACCCAAAGAACGAGAGCCCGTCATGCCGCACAGCAACCTCGAAAGCCTTCTGCAACACACCGGCAATGCCGTCGATATGCTGCGCAATTCGCAGATCGGCGCATATGTCTATCCGGTAGTGCCAACTGAATTCAGCAACTGGCGTGACGAGCAGCGCGCATGGCGTGAAACCGCCGTGCTGTTCGACCAGTCACACCACATGGCAGAGATCACGGTGCGCGGCCCGGATGCGCTGAAACTGATGTCGTATCTCACCATCAACAGCTTTGCCAACTTCGCACCCAACAAGGCAAAGCAGATGGTGCCCTGCTCATACGATGGTCATGTCATCGGTGACGGCATCCTGTTTTATCTGGATACGGAAGAACTGCTCTTTGTCGGTCGTGCGCCCACCGTCAACTGGATTGAATTTCATGCCAGCACCGGCGGATACAAGGTCGATACCATTCGTGATGATCGTTCGCCATCGCATCCACGCGGCAAGGCAGTCAAGCGCCGTCATTATCGTTTCCAGATTCAGGGGCCGAATGCATCCAAAGTGCTGACCAAGCTCAACGGCGGACCATTGCCAGAGGTGAAATTTTTCACCATGGATACCATCAACATCAAGGGACGCAAAGTGCGTTGCCTGCGCCATGGCATGGCTGGCGAACCCGGTCTGGAAATCTGGGGACCCTATACCGAAGGCGACGAAATTCGCGATCACATCCTCGAAGCGGGACAGGAGTTCGGCCTTGTGCCGGTGGGTTCACGCACCTATGCGAGCAACACGCTGGAATCCGGCTGGATTCCTTCACCACTGCCTGCGATTTACACCGGTGAAAAAATGCGTGCCTATCGTGAGTGGTTGCCTGCCAATGGCTATGAAGGCAGCGGCTCCATCGGCGGCAGCTTCGTATCAAAGAACATTGAAGACTACTACCTGACGCCCTATGCGCTGGGCTATGGTCCGTTTGTTAAATTTGATCACGAGTTCATTGGCCGTGAGGCACTGGAGAAATTGTCCAGACAGCCACAACGCAAGAAAGTTACGTTTGAATGGAACTCGGAAGATGTGAGCAGGATTTTTGCATCATTGCTTGCACCGGAAGGCGAAAACTACAAGTATCTTGATCTGCCCATATTGAACTACGCTTCATCATCGTATGACGCCATCATGATGGGCAGCAAGGTCGTGGGCTTCTCCATGTTCGGCGGTTGCAGTTACAACGAACGCCGCGTGATATCGCTCGGTGTTGTTGACAGCAACATCAACACCGGTGACGTATTGACCCTGATATGGGGCGAAGAAAACGGCGGCACCCGCAAACCCACCGTGGAACGTCACCGGCAGATGGAAGTGCGAGTGAAAGTTGCTCCCACGCCGTACTCACGCGATGCGCGTGAAACCTATCAGCATGGATGGCGGTCGCGCCAATCATGACAGCGCTGTGTGTGTGTGTTGATTCAGTGATGGTGGATCGCGAACCAACGTGAGCAATTCCCGTGACGAACACGAGCGCCTGAAACAGGTCATCACAGCGCTCGCCCGCTCGGCTTCCATCGAGGCCAACGTGCATGACACGCATCTGCTGGAATCATGTGCGCCGTTGATCACACCGGGCACACGCATGTATGTCAGTCACCTGCCCAATCAACGCTGGACCAGCACATGCGCAACAAGTGCAGCCGTAGCTGCGCTGGGTTTCAATGCTGTACCACATATTCCGGTCAGACTGCTGGAGAATGAGCGCGAACTTCATGCATTGCTGGACACACTGTCAACACAGGCACGGGTTGAAGAACTGCTGCTGATTTCCGGCGACTATTCACAAGCATGCGGTCCGTATTCCAGTGTTGCACAAGTGCTGGAGCAGTTCCCATTCATGGATTACGGCATAAAAACACTGTCACTCGCAGGTCATCCCGAAGGTCATCCGCAAGTTGCAATGGACCTCATTCGTCAGGCAGAACGCGACAAGTGCCAGCTTGCTTCAACCCATGGCTATCAATGCCGGCTGGTGACGCAATTCTTTTTTGAAAGCCGTCCGTTTCTTGACTGGGCGCAGGACAACATCAACCATCATGTTGCCGCACAACGCATCGCCGGCATTGCCGGCCCCGCGTCAATCGCACGCCTGTTCAAATTTGCCATGCGTTGCGGCATCGGCCCGTCCATACGCGCCCTGGGTGTTCGTCCCGGCTCACTGATGAAACTGCTGGGCGATTATTCACCGGACGCATTACTGACCGGGCTTGCCCGCGCCAGAGTGCTGCAACCGGGTTTGTTTGATGGCATGCATGTATTCTGCTTTGGCGGATTGCTGCCAACCTGCCGATGGTTGCATGCGCTTGCACAGCAGTCGTTCGATCTCGACAACCATGACAATATCCGGGGCAACATCCGGATGGACACATGATATCTGCCGATTGAATTGCCAGTTTGCGCAATTGCGCGCTTCGATTACGATAACATCATCAATACAAATTGAATCCTCAACAATGCCTGCACGCTCACGCTCGTCCCGGACCACTCGCACTGCGGATACACACGATGTTGCCTCCACTGCACGCAAGTCTGCGCAGTTGCGACGCACGCGATCGGGTCAGCTACGCGCCAGCCAGACTGTCAAAGCCATGCTGCGATTGCGGCAATTGATTCTTGATGGACATCTGAAACCCGGCGAGCGCGTGCCTGAACTGGCATTGGTCAAACACACAGGTGTATCACGCACACCGATTCGCGCTGCATTAATTCAACTGGCAGAAGAAGGTTTGCTGGAACCTTCATCATCAGGCGGCTTTGTTGTACGCGAATTCGATGAACAGGAAGTGTTCGATGCCATAGACCTGCGCGGCACGCTGGAAGGCGCTGCTGCACGCCGTGCCGCTGAACGTCATTTGTCACACGAGCAACTCGCGCCCATGCGCGATTGTGTTGGTGCAATGGATGCCATTGCCAACAGCCGCAAACTCGATCTGCAACATTTCTCCGACTATGTGCGTTTGAACGAGGAGTTTCATCGCCTGCTGGTAGTCATGGCCAATAGCGCAGTACTGGGCCGTGCGATTGATCGTGTACTGGCATTGCCCTTTGCATCGCCCAGCGCTTTCGTGCTGGCACAATCCGCGTTGCCGCATGCACAGAAGATATTGACCACCGCACAGCAACATCATCGCGCCATTCTGCGAGCGATTGCATCAGGCGATGCAGACGAAGCAGAACGCCTGGCGCGCGAACATTCCACACTGGCCAAACGCAATCTGCGAACTGCCAATGCACAGGAAACGCAGATGCGACGAGTCGTGGGTGGAAACTTGATCAGATTGACACATGGACATCATTCTCTGAGCAAACCAGCGCACCGCTCGTCACTCCGGCATAAATCAACAAACAGATAGCTGAATGGCGGGCGAGTTGTGTACAAAGTATCCTGATCAATACCGCTGACCCCGACAAAGGGTTGGGGGCTTCACATCAAACTGGATGGACGGCGCTGGTCGCGAAATTGTTGATGCCGAGAGAGAAAGCGCCGGG
>DASZSV010000049.1:0-5202 GCA_035548495.1 Steroidobacteraceae bacterium | reverse complement strand
GCGTACTTCGTACTGATATTCACGTTGATCAAGCACAAAGTTGCTGGTGTCCTTGCTGCCGGAATAGCTGGCGATGTAGGCATTTTCCTGGGCTACATTGTTTGGTGCCACCCATGCTTCAACGGTGTATTCACCGGATGCCTTGATGCGGTCAGCAATTTTCTTGCTGGCGCTGGTGGTTGCCTGAGCGTGACCTCCTCCGGCGATATTGATACCCCAGCCACCTGACCAGGTGATCGAACCGGTAAAGTTCAAATCCACTGCGGGATCCACACCGCTGGTGTCGTGTGCCACCGTGCCGCTACCTTCCTTGAAGAAGTAACGCACAATCTGATGAGTCTCATAACGATTGCCACCGGATGCAATGGTGCCGTCGTACATTGACAACTGCTTGGAGACAGTCAGTGTTGGATCGACTTGCGTTGGCTGAATGCCAGCTGCAAATGCCTTGATGGCATCCAGCATCTCTTGAGAGTTTTTCGCGCAATCACTCCAGCAGTTGTGACCTTCATCGTACAGGCGCAGATAAAAGCGCGATAGCTCTGGCGTATCGATGTTGATCTTGGCCTGCGCTTCGGAATACGCCTCGTTCACATCGTCGCTGGCGAAATAGGGCTTTTGCGGCGAAGCGGCGTTGGGATTATGGCAGCGCGCGCAATACACCGGATTCTGGTGGTGAAGAATCGGATAAATGGTTGAGGCAAACAATGATGAATCCGCAGGGAACGATTTGGATGCGCCTACCGTGTTGTCG
Organism: Steroidobacteraceae bacterium; assembly: GCA_035548495.1. GTDB lineage: Bacteria > Pseudomonadota > Gammaproteobacteria > Steroidobacterales > Steroidobacteraceae > CAILZL01. Next base: position 4,448 of record DASZSV010000049.1, on the reverse strand, counting down.
GGATTGGTCGGTGCAACCAATTCAATCTTGGTACCGCCGTTACCGCCGTTGCCGCTGGCTTGCGCCCAATTGCGAATCCACGTGGTCAAGATATCAGCGCAAGCGGAAGGACTGCTGCCCCAGCAATTGTGACCACCACCCACCTTGATCACCACGCGTGATTGATCGGGCTGCGCCAGATTGACCACTTGCAACGCCGCCTGATAGGCGAGGTTGACGTCATCACTGCGTGCGAATTCGGGATTCTGGCCCTTGTTCTGGTTGTGGCAACCACCGCATCGCTGTGAGGTAACGATGTTGTTCCAGAATTCATTCTTGAATGCCTGAATGTCCGCACTGGTGGGCGCCGGTCCCGTGTAGCTCACCTGTTGAACAGTGGTATTCGTATCCGCCTGCTGCTGTGTGCTCGGACCACTGCTGCTGCACGCGGCGAGCACGGCCACACCAGCCAGTGCCACTGCATGACGCATCCAGCGAAATGTCTTGTTGAAATGCGGGTACATGCGTGAACCCTCTGAACAATGTGCGGAAACTTGATGATTGGAAGAATGCGTGTACATGTTGGCGTCCTTTGTTATTCATCGCCCATGCAGTACACCGCCGTCTCGGCGAATACTTCACGCATGCTGTAATTGCTGGACTTGAATGAAGCGACAATGCTGGATACAGCGTTGCGATCCGAGCTGTTGCCGGGCGCCCTGAAGCACACGGCCTTGAACACCTTCTCAACCTGGCATTGTGCAAAAGCATCGCTGTTTGCAAGTTCCTCACCCAACTTCGCCGCGCCTGAGCCGTTGCCCGGCAACTGGCTGCTGAAACCGAGAACCTTGTTCGGACCTTCGCGCCAGCGATTGTCCCAATGATCATCCGGGGTGACGTAACCTGGTTTGAAGTTGTCGGAGTTGATGCCGTACTTGGTTTGCACCGCGCCGGGCGTATACACCAGTTTGCTCGCGGTTGAATCAAAGTTGTAATAGGCAAAGGCCTGCGCCATCGGGTCCATGCCGCTATGGCAACCAATGCAACTGTTCAGGAACACGCGGCTGTCACCGCCGGGACTGCGGCTGACATCCTGACGAATGCGATCCGGCGGACGTGATGTATCCTGCACCTGTTCCATGTCATGACACAGGTGATTCATCATGGTGAAACGGAACATCGCGCGATTGGTGCCGGCAATGAAGAACGCCTGTGCTGCCGCGCGCGTGGTAATGATGCCTGCCACACCGGCGGTTGGCAGACCGGTTACTGCTGACTGCTTTTGCTGCATCAGGTTTGAGGTAGAGCGCATGTCAATATTGTTGTCTTCCAGGTACTGATAGCTGTTGTTATCGGTATTGGAATAGGCTGGCGCGCCGCCGCCTGCGGTATAGATAATGTCGGCGGACAACAAGGTATTGAACGGTACATCGTCACGCACCATGCCAATCACCGTGGCCACGTAATCGTTCAGCGGAGCAAAGACGGTTTGATCGCGATTGGTCCATGGCATTGCGAAATTCTTCAACACCACATTGTAAAACCCTGATGATTCCGTATCGCTTGGATTGATCGCCTGTTTTGCCACCGTCAGCGCATCTTTGCCGGTATTGGCGGTAAGCCACGCGTCAGAAGCCGGTGTACCGGTCAAACGATCATGAATGCGCTTGGCCTGATCACGTGTTACCGCCGAACTGCTGGCGGATGCCGTGGATTGCAGACCCACACTCAAAACCCCGATGACCATGGCCGCAAACACCGTGCTGCGACGTGGCAATAACCTATTTCCCGTTTCCAGTTTCGTCTTCATATGTGCGTATGCTCTATGTAAGCTGCCAGGCAGGGTGAACTATACGAATCCTTTAGATAAGGTTTAACTGTCTCAGCTACGCTACGTCGCGTCATAGAGACAACTGCGACTAAGGGAATACCAACATTAGTCTTCACACCAGCCCGCACGAGGGAGCCGCGGTTGCCGGTCTGAGGCCGATGCACTGGCTTGAATGTGAACCCGACACGATTGGCGCCATCTCCGCTACAGCGCGACTGCTGGTGCATGAGAACGCATGTATACGCACAGCTTCTGTGAAATCGTTAACGGATTGATACATCAAGTGCATCGATGATGCGCAGACTTGTGACTTACGTAATGTGGCTTATCGTGCGCTTCTCTCACCGACCTACAGGATTCACTGCGAGGATGTCGCAATGACATTGATCACGCGCCCAGCCGCTCCGTCTAATTTGCCACGTCGTTTTTCCGGCGTTGCCCTCTGGATCATGTTGGGTATCGCGGCCAGTGCTGCGCTCAGCGGATGCAGCAGCAGTGGTGGCAACGACAAGATCCGCATTGGTCCGGGCCAGGTGGGCACCACCACCACCAAGGCCGCCGACTTCCCGATATTTTATATAAAGCGTGCGAATCCGAATTTCGTCGCCACCACCACGGATCCGGCGGCCGACGACAGCCTGCGTCATGAAAATATCTGCGACAAAAAAACCATCTGTTACGGCGGCAACGCCGACTTGTACATGCGCGATCGCGCCGCAACCACGGCCAACGAATACAACATCACCGCGCGGGTACGCAAAGATCCTGCCGAAGTGTGGGCGCTGCGTGATGTCGATGTGTCGCCTGATGGCAAGAAAGTGATATTCGCGATGCGCGGTCCCATCATGGACAACCAGGATCCGAAAGATCCGCCGACGTGGAATGTCTGGGAATACGACATCGCCAAGGATGATCTGCATCGTGTGATTGCCGACGATGTCACTGCGGATGCAGGCGAGGATATTTCACCGCATTACCTGCCCGACGGTCACATCATATTTGCTTCAACACGCCAGCCGCAATCGAAGGCAACCCTCCTCGATGAAGGCAAACCACAGTTTGAAGCTCAGGATGAAAAGCGTCATGAATCCGCGTTTGTACTGCACATCATGGATGCGGATGGCACGAACATCAAACAATTTACGTTCAATCAAAGTCACGACATGGACCCCACCGTACTGAGCGATGGCCGCATCATGTTCAGCCGCTGGGACAATGCGCCCGGCGGCGGTCCCGATGGCATTCATCTGTACACCACCAATCCCGATGGCACGCAGACTCAATTGCTGTATGGCTTCGCCAGCCACAACACCGTGCCTGACATGGACCCCACACAGAACAATGCCATTACCTATCCGGACGTGGACTTCGTAGATGCACATGAAATGGAAGATGGTGCGGTTCTGGCACTGGTGCGTCCCGACAGCGGCACGGAATACGGCGGCGATCTGTACATCATTGACACCAATGATTTTGTCGAGAATAACCAGCCCACACTTGCGAGCGCGGGCGCTGCCGGTCCGGCGCAGGTCAAGGCCTTCATCAATAATGTTCGCTTGTTGCCCGCACCTTCAGAGGGTGGACGATTTGTTTCTGCCGTTCCATTGTGGGATGGTACCGGACGCATCCTGGTCGCATGGAGTCAATGCCGCGTGCTTGACACCGATGGCGTGACCATCATTCCCTGCAACGGCAAACTGACGGATCCCACCACGGTTGCCGCGCCGCCCATCTATAGCATCTGGATGTTCGATCCAGTGCAACAGACCATGCAGCCGGTGGTGATACCTGAAGAAGGCATCATGATGTCCGATGTGGCCATCGCACAGCCACGTCAAACCGCACCAGCCTATCGGCCTACTGACGTTTGTGCTGACAACCCGAACACGTTCCCCTCTTCCACCGTTGATGTCACCTTGTGTTCCGGCAATGAAAATGTCGGCATACTGGACATTCGCAGCGTCTATGACTTCGATGGACAAATCGGCGGTGGCATTACCAGCATTGCCGCCGTATCCGACCCCGGCAGCACGGCATACACCAACCGTCAGGCATGGTTCCTGCGAATTGAAAAAGCAGTTTCATTGCCTGATCGTGATGTGCGTGATGTGGACTTCGGCACTGCATTGGGCGTTGCGCCGTACATGCGCGAGATTGTCGGTTACATCCCGATTGAACCGGATGGTTCGGTAAAAACCAAAGTGCCCGCCAATGTTGCATTGCAGATTGCCATCACGGATGCCAGCGGCAGAACACTGAACGCATTTCCCCGTCATGACGCATGGATTTCAGTGCGTCCCGGAGAAACCCTGCAATGCAATGGTTGTCACATGCCCACACCCAACAACATGCTTACCAATGGGCTGAGCGGCCTGTCCCATGGACGCGGTGGTTTGTTTACGCCTTTCTATCCCGGTGGCATGGCTGGCGCTGCATTTAGTGATGCCAACCCGCTGTTCGTCGCGGTCAAGGACAGCGATACCATGGCCGAAGCCCGTGCGGCATGGAGCTGTACCAATGAAAACTGTGCGTCGATTACACCCAGTGTCAACATGGTGTTTTCGAATGTATGGCCCTCGGCAACACCGGCATCGGACAGCACTGTCATTTCGCAGAATCCACCGCGTGCCGGTGACAC
>DASZSV010000048.1:0-32999 GCA_035548495.1 Steroidobacteraceae bacterium | reverse complement strand
CATTCGATCAGGGCATGATGCATCCCGGTGACACCCCCGGACTGGGGGTGGATCTCGATGAAGCATTGGCTGCCAGATATCCATACAAGCGCGCCTACCTGCCTGTCAATCGCCTTGAAGATGGCTCAATGTTTAATTGGTGATTTTAAAGGTAGCCGTGACGGGAATTTCTTTTCAAGTGACATACAGTGACAAGAGGGTGATGAATGGCTATTTCACGTAGAGCATTTGTTGCCGCTTCCAGCGCACTTGGTATATCCCTGCGCACCGGTGCAAGTTTGCTGAATAGCGATCACGATGCATTTGTGCTGTCGGCATCAGGAACGACTTCGCCCATTCTTGTTGATCGCGATGACTTTCCCGGCGTGATTCGCGCTGCCCATGATCTTGCCAACGACATAGGCCGGGTTTCAGGTACGGATGCTTTCATTATTAATGCTGTTGATGGCCGGAGTCACTCACTGATCATTGTGGGCACGTTGGGACGCAGTGCTACTGTTGATCATCTTGTCGACATTGGCAAAATCAATGTGAAAGAAGTTCAGGGCAAGTGGGAAACATACCTGATCCAGACCATTGAGCATCCATTGCCCGGCGTTGCGTCGGCGCTGGTCATTGTCGGTAGTGACAAACGCGGCACCATTTACGGAGTTTACGAAATTTCCGAAAGAATCGGAGTCTCGCCATGGTACTGGTGGGCCGACGTGCCGGTGAAGCGTCAAGATACGGTGTATTTTGAAAAGGGACGTCGTATTCAAGGCCCACCCGCAGTGAAATACCGCGGCATATTCCTGAACGATGAACAACCCTGTTTGGGAGGATGGACCACTGAAAAATTCGGCGGCATGAATTCGCAGTTCTACACCAAAGTTTTTGAACTGCTACTGAGACTGCGCGCCAACTATCTTTGGCCGGCCATGTGGGACAATGCGTTCTTCACCGATGATCCCGACAATGCCAACTTGGCCGACGAGTACGGCATCGTCATGGGGACTTCGCATCATGAGCCGATGATGCGTGCTCACAAGGAATGGACTGAGCACAAGGCAGACTATGGCAATGGCAAATGGAACTATGTGCTCAACAAGGATGGACTCCTGCAATTTTTCCGTGAAGGCATAACGAGAAACAAAAATTTTGAAACGCTTGTTACCATCGGTATGCGTGGCGATGGTGACGAGGCCATGCCAACCACCGGCAGTCTTGGCTCCGATATCAAGTTGCTGGAGCACATCATGGCCGATCAGCGCGTCATTATTTCAGAAGAGAAACAGACGAACGCTGCGGAAGTGCCGCAGCTGTGGGCGCTCTTCACTGAAGTTCAGAAATATTACGAAAATGGCTTGCGCGTACCCGATGATGTGACCTTGCTGTGGACAGACGACAACACCGGCAACCTGCGACGCCTGCCTACCAGTCAGGAACGGCGGCGCAGTGGTGGTGCCGGCATCTATTACCACTTCGACATGCATGGTGGACCATTCTCTTACCAATGGATCAACACCAATCCCTTTCCAAAAATATGGGAACAAATGAATCTTGCCCATGAATACGGTGCGAATCAGATTTGGATCGCCAACGTCGGTGATTTGAAGCCGCTGGAACTGCCCATGGAATTCTTCCTGCGTCTCGCATGGAACCCTGCGATGGTAACGAGGGAGAACATTGGTGACTATACGAGACGCTGGGCTATGCGCGAGTTTGGAGAGACACATGCAGTTGACATCGCCGATGTAGTATCAAAATATACGAAGTACAACGGCTGGCGCAAACCAGAGTTGATTGCACCGGAAACATTCAGCTTTACTCATTATCGCGAAGCGGAACGTGTTGGCCTGTTGTGGAAGGATGTCATTGAACGGGCCGAAAAACTCTATCAAATCCTGCCGCAAAACCAGAAAGCCGCCTTCTATCAATTGGTACTGCATCCCGCCAGGGCATCTGGTCTGGTGACGCAAATGAATATTGCAGCGGGGCTCAGCAAGTTTTATGCAACACAGGGCAGGGCAAGTTCATTACTTGAAGCACAGCGTACGCGCGAACTCTTCAAGCAAGACCAGGCGTTGTCGGATTATTACAATCACAAGTTATCGGATGGAAAATGGGATCATCTGATGGATCAGACACATCTTGGAGAAGTGACATGGCAGCCACCGCGGGTGAATGTGATGCCTGCGATATCAGAAATTCTGCCGCAGGACACCAATGATTATGGCGTGGCCATCGAAGGTGACCCCAATGCATGGCCTCGTCATTATGGGGATGCAGTGCTGCCAACATTCGACTCATTGAACTACCGGCAATCCTATGTCGAGGTGTTTGCGGAAGGTACCCAGCCAATCGATTTTTCACTCGAAGCGGACAAACCCTGGGTTGTGTTATCAGAAGATCATGATCACACGCCGGATCGCCGCTTCTGGGTTGACATTGACTGGGCGAAAGCGCCAGAGGGTGCCGCGACCGCAATGATCGCTATAAAGGGTAAACAACCCGATGTTGTCGTCAAGGTGAACACATTGAAGGCATCACAAGAGCAGGTGGCCGAAGCGCGCGGGCATTTTGCAAGTTTGTTGCTGCCGATTGCATTTGATGCAAAAGACGCAGCACAGGTTACTTCAGTCAATGATGTCGCATGGAAGCTCATTTCCGACTATGGGCGTGTCGAATCGGCCATGTCGATATTTCCAGTTACAGCGTCGAGCATTTTACCCCCTGATCCTGCACCGCAATTGATCTACCCGGTCTGGTTTCCAGAGACAGGTCGCGTTGATGTCATATTGATTCTCGGTCCCGTTATGGATTTTGTGCCAGATCGTGGAATGCGCATTGCCGTATCATTTGATGATGAGGTACCGCAAGTACTCGACATTTTCAGTAATCGTGCTGCGGAAACATTTTTAAGTGATGCCTGGTGGTCGGTGTTCACTAAAAACAACGCGAGATATCTGCGTTCAACGCATGAACTGCTTACTCCCGGAAGGCATCAACTTAAAATCGGCATGGTTGATCCGGGGATAGTTGTGCAAAAAATCGTTCTTGCAAACGCGACGTTACCATACAGCTACTTCGGCCCGCCGTCACAGTTACGCATGAAATGAAAACCCTGTCATCCACCCAATGCGATAACGTTGCTGGAACAGCGCGACTTCAATAATGCTGTTTCCGATCATGTGATGTGAATCTTGCAGACAATCATGCAGGATGCTGGAGCAGGACATGATGTCGTTACAATCTCGCGTCTGGATGACTAGAACCTGTCTCAAAATGCAAGGAACTGTCACACCTTGTACTTCGATAAGGCACTCAATGCTTCTGCTGCGGATTGCATGCGTTTGTCGGGATCTTTTTCCAGCATGCTGTTGATCAGCGGCTGGAAGCGTGAAAGGTTGCCCTGCAATTGCGGAATGGGCTGGTTCTTGTGGGCCAGCACGATTTCATAAATGGTTTTTCCCTGAAAGGGACGCACTCCGGTGAGCATCTCGTAGAAGATGACACCCAGGCTGTATAAATCACTGCGATGATCACCATTGGAAGCACCGGTTACCTGTTCGGGGCTGATGTAGTACGGCGAGCCATGCACTTCACCGGCCTTGGTGAGATGACTGCTGTCGGTGGTGGTGGCGAGGCCAAAGTCGATGATCACGATGCTGCCATCGGAACGCAGCATGACATTGGCGGGTTTCAGGTCACGGTGACACAGGCCGGCGCGATGCACCGCAATCAGTGCACCTGCGATCTGCAGGAACATGTCCACGCTGTCACGCACCGACATCAGATTACGAATGCGCAATTCAAGGCTGCCGGCCGGAAAGTACTCGGTGACGATGTAGTGAAAGTCATCGTTGTGGCCCCAGTCATAGATGTCCACCACTGAGCGATGCTTGATACGCATCAGCAATTCACGCTCGCGTTCGAAACGTTGAATCTGCTCGCGGCGCGTGTCCTTGTTATCGGGCGTGCGCAGCACTTTGACCGCAACATCCTGGTTCAGCTCGGTGGAATTGGCGAGATATACCGCCGCATGCGGCGATACCGCGATGGGCTGTATGAACCGGTATCCCGCAATATTGGGGAAGTGCGGGCGCCGCGGAGCGACCATGTTGAGCGGGCGACTTTTACTGTCCTGATTCATATGCCTCGCAGCCGGTTTACCTGATACGGCCGCAGTGTAATGCCACAATGGTGAATTCATCTACTGGTCAGGCTATGTGACCCACCGCAGTTATTCCGCGTGCCAGATCACAATTGTTGTTGGGTTGGGCACTGGTTTTTGTCAAACTGCCACCCCTGTAGCCTTCATTTAAAACTGCTTTTCGCGGAGCCGCAATACACACATTGCAAAATCACCGTGAAAACCTGTTCAGAGAACGACATGACCGTCAAGATTGATGTACTGCGTGTAGCCGGGGATGCTCGCGGCTATGTATTTGAACCCATGGAAGCCGATGCGCTCGGCCGTTTTCGCAATGTGCATGTGGTGTATACGCTGCCCGGCGTCGTGCGCGGCAATCACCGCCATCTTGCCGGGACGGAAATTTCCAGTGTGGCCGGACCAGCATTGGTGCGTTACCGGCAGAATGATGTGATTCATGATGTGCAGGTACCGGCCGGCGAGGTGTGGCGTTTTGAATTTCCGCCCGGTGTGGCCCATGCATTTCGCAACGAGGGTACGCAACCTTCCTTGCTCGCGGCTTTCAATACGGTGGAACATGATCCGCAGCAGCCGGATGCGGTGCGCGATGTGCTGATTGAATAAAATGCTCATGACACAAGCTATCATCATCACGCTGTGCCGGTAACACCAACGACAACATTTATGCTGCGACCCGATTCCTCATCATGATCATGCGTCCCATTCTGCTTGCATCCGCTTCACCACGGCGCAGCGCATTGTTGCGGCAAATTTTCATGCCGCATGAGATCCGCATTGCCGACATTGATGAATCGCGATTGCCCGATGAAGCGCCGGGTGACTATGTGACACGTCTGGCCTGTGCCAAGGCGGAAAAAATCTGGCACCGGCTGGAAGGTGATGAAGTGCGGCCGGTGCTGGGCGCGGATACCACGGTGGCATTGGGCGCCGAGATATTCGGCAAACCCGATGACCGTGATGATGGCATTGCAATGCTGCAACGTTTGAGTGGTGTGACGCATCAAGTATATACAGCGGTGGCATTGTGTCATGCTGGTGCGACCACCCATCGCCTGAGTGTCAGCGAAGTGACTTTCAAATCCTTGTCTTTGAATGAATGCAGTGAATACTGGCGCAGCGGTGAACCTGCGGACAAGGCCGGCGGTTATGCAGTGCAGGGACTGGCCGCTGCATTCATCACCGGCATCAAGGGCAGTTACTCCGGTGTGATGGGACTGCCGCTGGCAGAAACCGCCGAACTGTTGACACGTGTGGGCTGGTCGCTGGCGCTGGCCGCCGATGGGGCAGCGGCATGACCTCGGAAGTACTGATCAATGTCAGTCCGCGTGAAACCCGCGCTGCCGTGCTGGAAGAAGGCGTGTTGCAGGAGCTGTTCATTGAACGCGCCAACAAGCGTGGACTGATCAGTAACATGTACAAGGGCCGTGTATCGCGCGTGTTGCCCGGCATGCAGGCCGCCTTCATTGATATTGGTCTGGAGCGCACCGCGTTTCTGCATGCCTCCGACATCGTGACGCCATCCGATGCCGAGCAGGTGGAAGCCAACCACAAGCCTGAAGTCAATGCCGACATTCAGTCACTGGTGACAGAAGGCCATGAAATACTCGTGCAGGTATTGAAAGATCCGCTGGGCACCAAGGGTGCACGGCTGACCACATTCATCACCATTCCTTCACGCTTTCTGGTGTTCATGCCCAAGGGCCGCGGCGTGGGTGTGTCATCACGCATTGAAGATGAAACCGAGCGCCAGCGTCTGCGTTCAGCAATGATTGAATTCATCGATCCTGCAGCGGCGGGCGGTTACATCATTCGCACTGCGGCTGAAGGCGCCAGCGCCGATGCATTGCGCGCCGACATGTTGTTCCTGCAAAAATTGTGGAAGGTGCTCAGCGAAAAAACCGCCTATGCGAAACCCGGTCAACTGGTGCATGCCGACCTGCCACTGACTTTGCGCGTGTTGCGCGACGTGGTACTGGGCGGGGTGGCCAAGATCAAGGTCGATCATGCCGAGTCACATCAATCAATGATGGACTTTGCGCGCACCTTCATGCCGGAGATGGTGGAGCGCATTGAATTGTTCCAGGGTGACCGGCCCATCTTTGATTTGTATGGTGTTGAAGAAGAAATCCGCCGGTCACTGGATCGCAAGGTGCCGCTCAAGTCGGGTGGACATCTGATTTTTGACCAGACTGAATCCATGACCACCATCGATGTAAACACCGGTGCGTATGTGGGACATCGCACGCTGGAAGAAACCATTTTCCGCACCAACCTTGAAGCGGCAGTGGCCATTGCGCGGCAACTGCGGTTGCGCAATCTGGGCGGCATCATCATCATCGACTTCATCGACATGGAAGAAGAAGAACATCGTCACCAGGTAATGCAGGCACTGGAAAAAGCATTGACTGGCGATCACGCCAAGACGCAGATTTCCACTGTCTCACCGCTGGGACTGGTGGAGATGACGCGCAAGCGCACGCGTGAAAGTCTGGAGCACATGTTGTGCAAACCCTGTCCCGCCTGTGAAGGACGCGGCTTTGTCAAAACCGTTGAAACCGTGTGCTATGAAATTTTTCGCGAGATACTGCGGCAATCAAAACAATTCCAGTTTCAGGAATTGCTGGTGCTGGCCAGTCAGGATGTAGTTGAGCGGCTGCTGGATGAAGAATCCGCTGCGCTTGCCGAACTTGAAGTGCATACCGGCAAGCCCATCAGGCTGCAAACCGAAGCCCTGTATCAACAGGATCAATATGATGTTGTGCTGATGTGACGGATCACCATGAAGATGCCCGCCAAAATCACCGAACTCGTGCAGCGCGTGAAACATGCGCATCGCATCATCAGGCGCATCTCATTGACGATCACCATTACGATGGCCACCATCACCATCGTCAGCGGCGCGTTCTCGCTGCTGATGGCACGTGTCCCGGAATACCGGCTGGAGATGCAGGCATGGATCAGTCAGCATGCCAAGCTGGATGTGCAGTTCGCTGCGCTCAGCGCACGCTGGCATGGCTTCGGGCCACAACTTGAATTCACCGATGCGGTGATTCGCAGCCGTGATGGCAAGCGCATTCTGGTCATCGCCAAGAGCGGCAGTCTGGGCTTTGACCTGTGGACAGCAATCCGCACTGCACGCCTGACTGCGTTGCAGTTTGCATTGCACGGCACGGAGCTGAAAGCCATTCGCAAGCCCAATGGTGTGTTCGAAATCATCGGACAATCCGATCTGCCCGAGTACGAGCATCACGAAGCCTTTGATCTTGATTCATTGCCGGTGGGACGCGTGTCCATCAGCGATGTGCGTCTGGTGTTTCGCGATCTGAAAACAAAACGCGGTCCGTGGATCATCGACAATGTCGATCTCAGCATTCTGCGTGACAACGATTCGTTTGATCTGGAAGGGCAGGCTACCCTGCCCAGCATGATGGGCAAGCAATTGAAGTTTCATGCTTCCGGCAAGGGCAGCCTGAAGCAGGTGGATGCATTGCAGTGGCATGCACAAGTGACAGCGCATGATCTTAATCTCAAGGGATGGACACAGGTGATGAATGATGACTGGATCGCACCGCGTGAAGGCATGGGATCCTTTGATGTCTCTGCCGATTTTCTGGGTGCACACTTGCAGGGATTTTCCGGACAGGTGGATTTCAGGGATGTAGTCATGAAACTGCCCACATGGAAAACGCCGTTGCCGGTTGCGGACACGCTGCATGTCAAGGATGACAATAACGATGACACTGCGCCTGCAGAACCGGTGAATGCCACATCATCGGCATCGGCCAGTGCGGTCGCGCCGGTGCACTACACCAAGGTGAAACTGGCATTCAACACCTTGCTGACAACCGAAGGCTGGCAAACGCAATTTACCAACATGCAGCTTGAACAGGAGCATGCGCCGTGGGAGCCTTCCAATGCCAGCCTGTTGATCAAGCTGGCCACGGTGAAGGAACGCAGTGCAGCCAGCGTAAATGATGATGAGCCCTTGTCAGATGACGAAGATAATGCTGCCGAACATCATGTCATCGAACGCATCAATGCCAGCGCACAACTGGTGGTGCTGGACAATCTGTGGCCGTTGCTGGCCTATCTTCCCGAGTCGGAAAAACTTGCGCGCGTGCGTGCATTGAATGCCACCGGCAGAATTGAAAACGTTGCGGTGCGATACGAACGCGATTTGCTGGAGAATACAGTCAATGTCAACAGCGCCGCTTCAAGCAGTGGCGCAACGGACAACTCAACCGATGGTTCATCCAATCACTCCAGCAGCACCGGTGAGGGTGACATCACTGCCGGAGATGCGGTTGACATGGTGGCGATGAGTCCGCCGCGTTATTCGTTCCGCGCCGATTTCAAACAAGTCGGAGTTTCGCCGGTTGGCAAAACACCAGGTGTAAGCGGTTTGAGCGGCAACATTGAAGGCACTGGTGCACGCGGCACGGTGCAGTTCGACAGTCGCGATGTTGAACTTGCCTTGCCGCACTTGTTCCGCACACCGTTGCCGGTCGATCACCTCACTGCGACATTGAACTGGACGCGAACAACGGGCAACACGCGATTGCAGTCCAGCAATGTAATCGTGAAATCACCCAACGGCGATGCCACTGCAACGTTGACGCTGGACATTCCACACGAAGGTTCACCACTGATTGACATGCATGCACATGGCGCCAATCTGGAAGCCGCATCCGCGCCGCGCTACATGCCAGCGGGAGTGATGCATGCCAAAGTGCTGGAGTGGCTTGATAATGCCTTTGTTGCCGGACACGTGAATCAGGCTGATCTCACCTTCACTGGCCCGGTGAAAAAATTTCCCTTCCGCAATAACGAAGGCCTGTTCCTGATCACGGCAAACATCAATGATCTGACCCTGCAATATCAACCGGGCTGGATGCCGGCCACGGCGCTGCAAGTCAACGCCGAGTTTCGCAACATGGGTTTCAGCGCAACCGCGGTCAGCGGCACGCTGAATGGAATGACTCTGGAGAATATCACCGGCGGTATTGCCGATTACCGCAATGCCGTTCTGACCATCAAGGGACAGGTGCATGGCGGTCTTGATCAGGCGCTGCATTACGTGCAGCAGAGTCCAGTTGGTCCGAAGATTGGCAGCCTGTTTGAAGAAGTGAATGCCAAAGGCAGTGTTCAATCACAGGTGAATCTGCAATTGCCGCTCAAGGACATGGCCAGCCGTCAGGTGGATATTGATGTGCGCATGCAGGATGCGCGCCTTGGTCTGGCAGGCACTGCACGGCAGGCCAGCAAGGTGCAGGGACGTTTTCACATTGCCAATGAAAGCGTCAATGGCGTTGAAGTGGAAGGACAGTTTCTGCAGGGTCCCTTCAGTGCCACCACGGTGATGGATCACGGCAATCCCGATGTGCTTGTCACTGGTCATGCAATGGCTGCACCACTGGCCGAGTTTCTGAAACTGCCCGCATTCGTCAAGATGGATGGCGAACTGAATTATCGCCTCACGGCGCCTGCGTATGCGCAACATGATGACAATGGTTATCGCAATCTGTTTTCTGTTGACAGTGATCTTGCTGGATTGAAGCTCGACATGCCACAGCCCGTCACCAAGTCCGCGGCTGTTACACGGCCGATACATGTTGATGCGGAACTGCTGGATGCAGACACCATGCAACTGCGCGGATCAATGGATGGCCTGCGTGCGCTGGTGCGTTTGCAACATGGTGACAAGGGCTGGAAATTCGATCGTGCCGGATTGCGTGTTGACGGTGTCGCTGCGGCCATGCCGGCCGATGCGGGATTGCGCATTGAAGGCAATCTGCCAGAGCTGACGCTGGATGACTGGTTGCAACTCGGCAACGCGCATACCGTAACTGCCACGGCGACAGGCAGTTCATCCAGCAGCAGTAGCAGTGTGGTTGATAACGCTGTGCACGTTCAGGATATTCTGCGTTCGGCCAATCTCAATGTCGGCAAGTTGCACCTGTATGGTTTTGAATGGCCGAATGTGCGCGCGGTGTTGCAGGCTACCGATGATGCGTGGCGTATTGATGTGGCCGGCGACAAGGCCAGTGGCCAAATCAGTGTGCCCTATGAATTTGATGCACAACCATTGTCGATTGACATGGACAGGCTGGAGTTGCATTCCACCGCCGGTGATGCCGGTGACGAAGCCGCTGCGCAAAAGCGTTCCATGCATTTTGATCCGCGCGAGTTGCCGGCGTTGCAGATCAACGTGCGCGACTTCCGGTTTGGTGATCATGATTTCGGCGGCTTGCAGGTGCATGCGTTGCGCGCCGATCAGGGATTGCAGGTGGATAACATTGAAATCGATGGTGACAGCTTCAAGGGCAATGGATCGGGCGCATGGCTGGAAGGACCCAATGGACCATTGAGCAGCCTCATGCTTACTATTGAAAGCAGTGATGTGCGCCAGACCATGCAACAACTTCACTTCGGTGATTTTGTCGGCGCCAAACACGGGCGCTTGCAGGCAAATCTGAACTGGCCCGGTGGTATTGATGAAAATCTTCTGGGCCGTGCATCGGGTTCGATGGAATTGCAACTGGACCAGGGACAATTGCTCACAGTACAACCCGGCGCGGGTCGCATGCTGGGATTGCTGAGTATTGCGGAATTGCCGCGCCGCCTGCGTCTTGATTTTCGAGATGTCACTGACAAGGGGCTGGCCTTTGATTCCATTCATGGCACTTTCGAAATCAAGAACGGTGATGCCTTTACGCCGGATCTGTTGTTGAGCGGTCCGGTTGCGGAAATCGGTGTTGCAGGACGCATTGGCCTTGGTGCACATGATTATGATCAGACTGCGGTGGTCACCGGCGATGTTGGATCTGCGTTGCCCGTGGCCGGTGTGGCGCTGGCCAATCCGGTGGTGGGCGGCGCGTTGTTGCTGTTCTCGCAAATCTTCAAGGAACCGTTAAAAGGTATTGCACGTGCCTACTATCACATTGGCGGCACCTGGGATGATCCCAAGTTGGAGCGTATCGATCAGGTGGCGGGACGTGCGTCGATGCTGAACTCGGCAAAGTCGGCATCATCATCTTCATCAGCGTCTTCATCAGCGTCTTCCTCTTCGTCATCTGCATCATCGGCAGCGCATGCCGTGCCGCGTTCATCCAAGGCGCATTCCAGGGCGGCAACACATTGAACCTGAATCATTGAACCAATGATCATGTTGCGTTCTACTGTGCATGCTGATGAATGACATGACATCAACCATGAATTGTTTTTCCACTCATTTTCAGGGCAGGTTGCAGCAATGACCAAGGCGGCGGTAATCCAGATGACATCGGGCATTGATGCACAACGCAATGTTGATACTGCATGTGCATTGCTCGAACAGGCTGCACGCGCAGGCGCATCACTTGCCGTGTTGCCGGAGAACATGGCCATCATGGGCAAGCGCGACACCGACAAGTTTGCGATTGCAGAAACATTTGGTGATGGGATCATTCAAACCCGTCTCAGCGCCATCGCACGTGAATTGTCATTGTGGATTGTTGCCGGCACCTTGCCCATCAAGGTACCCAATGAAACGCGTGTTGCTGCTGCATCGCTGGTGTTCAATGCAGACGGTGAATGCGTGGCGCGTTACGACAAGATGCACTTGTTCGATGTGGATGTGAATGACGCACAGGGCAGTTATCGTGAATCCGCAACCATGGTGCATGGACAAACACCGGTGTGCATTGATACGCCCATTGGCAAGCTGGGTCTCGCCATCTGTTACGACATGCGCTTTCCTGAACTGTTTCGACTGTTGAGCCTGCAAGGCGCACAGGTGTTTGCCATTCCCGCTGCTTTCACGGTGCCCACCGGCCGTGCACACTGGGATGTGTTGTTGCGTGCGCGTGCCATCGAGAATCTTTCGTATGTGCTGGCAGCGGCGCAAACCGGCACACATGAAAATGGCCGCGAAACCTATGGTCATTCCATGATCATTGATCCATGGGGAGAACCGCTGAACACACTGAATGAGGGCAGTGGCGTGGTGATCGCCGATGTCGACTTGCAACACCAGAACGCAATTCGTCAATGCTTTCCGGCGCTGACGCAACGCCGGTTATCGCTATAAACAGGTTGCCGGACAACGCAACGCATTGCGGTCAGTCTTGCACCTGACCCGTTTTCTCTTCGCATTGACAAATCAACCAGTGCTACCCACGACGAACCGCAAGTTAGTCAAGGGGTTGCAATCTCTTCCTGCCATGCCACAATGGGACACCTGAAACAACCGTATCGCACCATGGGGCGATTCGCATGGCGGAGAAAACGAAAAAAACAACGGGGCATCCGCTGAAGCCCCTTGATGCAGCCAGAACCGCTGGCCGTTCCGCTATTGCAGCTTCCACCGAATTCTCCACTGCCATTGATCCTTCCATCACCCGCATTGCGGTGGAGTTGTTGCGTCCCGAGTTTCATGCCAGCGATGCAGCCATCCAAGGTGGTTTGCAATCACTGCGTGAACTGCTGTCAGTGGATGCAGTGGTGGTAGCGCTATTCGATGACGAGATGCAGGTCGTTCAACAGACACTGGCTTCGTGTACCTCGCGCGTGGGATTTACACCTGCATTGTTGTTGAACGAACCGATACCCGGCAGGAGGGTGTTGCTTGAACGTCTGGGCCGGCAACGGCTGATGGAAATTCGCGATCTGGCGCGGCCGCGCAACGACCACAGCGAACTTGCCTCCTGTTTCGCGCGATTCAACTTTGGCGCCATACTGGTTGCCGGTATTGCCCTGCGTGACCGGCTTGCAGGATTCATCCTGATTGCTTCTGCCCGTGCACGCAGCAGCTGGGAAGTGGACGCACACCTGGTGCTCAAACTGATCGCCGCCAATTATTCGGCCGGACTGGAACGCATGCGTCTCGGCAAGGAGTTTGCGTATCTGCAACTGCGCAATGAACTTGCCATGCAGAGCGCGCACGATGGCCTGTGGGATTACGATCTCGAGCGCAACACGCTGTATCTGTCACCGCGCTGGAAGGCGATGCTCGGTTATGCCACTGACGAATTGATCGATGTGTCCGACTGGCGGCAGTTTGTGCATCCCGATGATGCAGAACAGGTGGAATCATTATTGCGTGCGCATCTGGCCGATGAACTGGAGTATTTCGAGAGCACGCATCGCGTGCGTCATCGCAGTGGTGAATGGCGCTGGGTTACAGCGCGTGCCAAGGCATTGACTGATGAGAATGGGCGATTGATCCGTCTGGTGGGTGTTGAACTCGACATCACCGAGAACAAGCTGTTTGAAGAAGCACTGTTCCGTGAAAAAGAATCAGCGCAAATCACCCTGCAATCCATTGGTGATGGCGTGATCACCACTGATGCCAGCGGCCAGGTGGAATATCTCAATCCCGTTGCAGAATCGCTGACCGGCTGGAAGCTGGAAGACGCCATTGGCCGCGTGATTGATGAAGTGTTCCGCGGCTTTCACGAAGAAACCTGTGAGCCGCTGGAAAATCCGCTGATCGTGGCAATGCGCCGTTGTCATTCGGTCAAGTCGGTGCGGCCGGTGTTGTTGATCCGGCGTGATGGCAACGAGCTGTACATTGAAAGCAATGCATCGCCCATTCGCGATGGTGCAGGTGCGGTGTCGGGCGGTGTGCTGGTGTTCCATGATGTCAGTGAAAGCCGCGAACTGAATCGCAAGCTGTCTTATCACGCCAGTCACGACATTCTTACCGGTCTGGTCAATCGCCGCGAATTCGAATCGCGTCTGGCGCATGCATTGAAAACCGCACGCGCCCGCGAAGGTTCATGCGCCATGTGTTATCTCGATCTTGACCAGTTCAAGATCATCAATGACAACTGCGGTCACAATGCCGGCGACTCATTGCTGGGACAGGTCGGTGCATTGCTCAAATCCAAGGTGGGCTGGCGCGATACCGTTGCGCGTCTCGGTGGTGACGAGTTCGGCATTCTGTTTGAAGCATGCAGCATGGAAGATGCCATGCACATGGCGGAAAGCATTCGCGAAGCAGTGCGTGAATACCGTTTCAACTGGGAAGAAAGAACATTCCGTCTTGGTGTGAGCATCGGTGTAGTGCCGATCACCGCCGACAATGATGATGTGGCAGGCATCCTGTCGGCCGCTGATTCGGCCTGTGCTGCGGCAAAAGAAGCAGGCCGCAATCGCATTTACAGTTTCCAGGAAAACGATCTCGACCTCATGCGCCGCCGCCGCGAAATGCAATGGGCGGCACGCATCAACAATGCGCTCGAAGAAGGCCGCTTTGAAATCTTCCGCCAGATGATCCAGCCCCTGCAGCGTCACGAACCGGGACTGCACTACGAACTGTTGTTGCGCATGCGTGACGAACAGGGAAAGATCATTGCGCCAGACCAGTTCATCGCTGCTGCGGAGCGTTATGGCATTACACCCAGCATTGATCGCTGGGTGATTGAGAATGCGTTCCGCTGGCTGGTGTCTGAAGCCGACGAACGTGAAAAGCTGACAATGTGTTCCATCAACTTGTCGGGACAGAGTCTGGGTGATGACAAGTTCCTGCCATTCGTGATTGACCAGTTTCATCGCAGCGGCATTGATGGTCGCAAGATCTGCTTTGAAATCACCGAAACCGCCGCAGTGGCAAGCTTCAGTCAGGCCAACCGTTTCATCCAGGCATTGAAGGAACTGGGTTGCCGCTTCGCGCTGGATGATTTCGGCACCGGTCTTTCGTCATTCGGCTATCTCAAACACTTCCCGGTGGACTTTCTGAAAATCGACGGCAGCTTCGTCAAAGATCTGTTGCATGATCCCATTGATCGCGAGATGGTGCGCTCCATCAATGAAATCGGTCATCTCACCGGCAAGCTGACCATCGCCGAGTTTGCCGAGAATCCGGAACTGATTGACATGTTGCGCAGTATTGGCGTTGATTACGCGCAAGGCTATGGAGTTGCCATGCCGCAGCGAGTGTTGAAAGTATTGAACGCCTGAGTTGCTGCGCTGTTTCTTCGGCGTCATTTCCTTATCAGAGAACAGGAAGTTTATTATGCATATTTCCTTTTATTGCAGTGAGCACCTGGAAGGTGTCGCTGACCTTCTTCATGAGATGAGCGTTCATTACAATGGCAGCAATGCATCCAGTCGCGATGCAGTGCGAACCAATCTCGTCAGCAATATTCTCGCGCCCACATCGGGAGTGACACTGGTGCTGGCGATTGAGAATGACAAGGCGATTGGCCTGGCTGCCATTTCATTGTTGTATCCTGCGCCGAAGGAAACTGCTCAGTTGTTCATGAAAGAGTTGTATGTGTCATCAGGGCATCGTGGGCAGGGTACAGGCACTGCCTTGATGCGCTGGATTGCCTGTTATGCGGTTTCAAAGAATTGCACGCGATTCGACTGGACGGTGGATGCGTCCAACGAAGTTGCGCTGGAGTTCTATCGCCGATTGAACGCAACGCACGTTACTGACAAACTCTATTTTCGCTTTGGTGGTGAACGGCTACGGCATTTCGCGAATGAAATTGAAATGTGACAACGGCGAGACATGATCTTCCGGCCGGTCCTGTTTCCCGGATCTTCGGGTATTGATCCCCGACACTCTCCTTTCAAGAGTTGCATGAAACCAAATAACATACCAGTGTCGGGTGGCAACTTGTACCCCACTAACAACCACAGCAAGTCATGGCGAAAGGAGGGTGATCATGAATTCACCGGCTAGGATGGGAATAGTCACGCAGTCGATCGCTGCATTCGGAGTTATTTGCAGCCTGCCATCGGTGTGTGCTGCGGATTCTCTATCACATGCAAAGGTTGACGACAGTAATGCCATCAATTATTCGGTAAGCGTTATCGTCATTCCCGACGAGTGGCGCTCGTCTTCAGGCCTGCGTGGACAGGGCGGTGTGGAACTGAGCTATGAGCACCAAGCCGGCAATGCTATACAGCAACTATATGACGGCCAGTACATTCAATACGGTTCTGATGGCAATTTCCATGGCGTGCAACAAGTCAGTCACCAAGCGTCGGTGGATCATATTCATATTGCTTATGAGCGTCTCTTCTCTTTCGGCGGAAATTTTCAATTGGAGCCATCCCTGGGAATCGCTACTGATAAAGTCAACGTCCGCACTGCTGGAGCAAGTACGTTGTTGGCTCCTCTTCTGATCAATGTGGTGTCGCTGCGACAGGATTTATACGGCGTGGCTCTGGGTGTCACGCTGCGATGGAATTTCAACAAGTTTCTGGCAGTTGAAGTGCCTGTTGACTACCGCATTGAATTTGGATCAGTTGGCAACGTGCTCAACCTGTTTTCGGACCACTACGTCGGCACAACATTGATTGTCAGTCCGTCGCTGGCGTTCTGTCCTGGCAAAAACATTTCGCTGGTCGCCGGTTACGCGTATCGTCAGCAGAACATCGAAACCCATCGCGATCAGTCCAATATTGATCTTGGTTTTGGTGGTGCAAACGTGTCGATACGAGTCAGATTCTGATTAATGTTTGTCTGCTGCCTGTTGTGGAGCCTCTGATAACCTTGTTGCGCCCGGCCCAAATCCACAAGGTGAGGCGTTTGTGCAGTGCTCTCTGGCCTTGCTGCGATTGGCTCATTTATTCTCGATGAACTCCGGTTCCTGAGTTCGGGTCGAATAAAACCTGTCTCCGCTCGCGAGCGTTGGTCAGAGGCACGTTATAGTCAAGTTGCAGTGACGCCGGAATGAGTCTTCTGAAATCGAGAGAAAGCCGATGACTGTGAATCATGAAAAACGGGTATTCGTCGCTGGTGCAACAGGCGCGATTGGCAAGCGCCTGTGCAAGTTGCTGGTAAGCGACGGCTGGCATGTCATTGGCAGCACCCGGCATGAGAACAAACGGGAACTATTGACATCACTGGGTGTGCAGCCCGTTATCGTTGATGTGTTCGATGATGTTGCGTTGCGCAGTGCGCTTGTTGAAATGCGTGCCGAATATATCATTCACCAGCTAACCGATTTGCCACCGGCGCTTGATCCACAATTGATGCCGGCGGCACGTGCCCGTAATGCGCACTTGCGTGAAGCCGGTACACGCAATTTGATTGCAGCGGCAATGGCTGCTGGTTGCAGGCGCATGGTGGTGCAGAGCATTGCTTTTGCGTATGCGCCGGGTGTCATGCCTTATGAAGAATCGTCGGCATTGGACATGCAGAGTGCTGATCCAGCCATGTTGCAGACCGTGCGTGCCGTAAACAGCATGGAACAGCAAGTGCTCAATGCACCATTTGCCGGTGTGGTGTTGCGGTATGGACGATTATACGGTCCGGGTACCGGTTTTGATCATGCCACGGGCAGGGCGCCGTTACATGTGGATGCCGCTGCACATGCCGCACGTCAGGCGTTGAGCAAGGGTCGCGGCATTTACAACATTGCCGAAGAAGATGGCACCGTCACCTGCATTCGTGCGCAATCAGAGCTGGGCTGGTCTGCTGCATTCCGCATTTCGTGATGTTGTTTGAATACTGGATATGCGGCCGTTGATATCCTCGATGTCAACGCAATCAACACGCAGCCGTTATTGTGGCTATTAATTCCACTTCATCCAAACTGAATATGTTTACCCGCTTCAAATACTGGCGTTTATTGTCCATTGGCGTACTGGGTATGATGCTCGCTGCTTGCGGCGGAAACGATGGCGGTTCGCCACCACCGGTATCATCATCGTCGAGTTCGATGGTGTCTTCTTCTGCATCCTCATCGTCCTCATCGTCGGTATCGTCATCTTCGTCTTCATCGAGCATCACATTGCAGCAACGCACCGACGCTGCGACGCAAACCGCGCAGAACAACAGTCAATGCACTGCCATTCAACCGTTTTACTGGGAGATCGGTGATCACTCCAGCATGCTGGCAGGCGCAACGGCCGGCAACAATGCCACATCACCGGATGCAACCACTGAGATGCTGATCGCATCTGCCAGCAAGTGGATTTTTGGCGCGTATGTTCTGCAATTGCATCAGGGCAATCTTACGGCCAATGATCTTGCGGCGTTGACCATGAATGCCGGATATACCAACTTCACCTATGGCAGTTGCATCAAATTATTGCGCAGCAGTCAGGATGCCGAAACCGTGCACGAGTGTTTCACTGCGGCCAGCAGCAACGGCGGCAACAACAATGACCACGACGCCAATGCCGATGGCAAGTACTTTTACAATGGCGGGCAGTTTCAATGGCTGGCCGATACCGATCTTGGTCTGGGCGCGGACAACAACTCGGCGTTGCATGATGCGGTGGCAGCGCAATTGGGATCGGGTTTCAATTTCACTTATGACTCACCGCAGCTTGCTGCTGGCATCAAGACATCTGCTCAGGATTATGCGTTCTTCCTGCGTGAAATATTGAATGACCAGTTGCTGATGCACGATGCGCTGGGCACGCATGCGGTGTGCACCAATCCATTGACGTGCAACACAGCGCTAAGCACGCCCATACCCAGCAATGAAAGCTGGCATTATTCCATTGCACACTGGGTTGAAGATGATCCGCTGGTGGGTGACGGCACATTCAGCAGTCCCGGCGCTTTCGGATTTTATCCATGGATTGATGCCAGCAAGACTTACTACGGCATACTGGCGCGGTACAACATCATCAGTGTGACGGGTGACACTGTCGGCGTGGATTCAGTGCAGTGCGGCCGCCTGATCCGCAAGGCATGGATGACAGGTGTGATGCAATAAATGCGCGATGCAATGAACAAACTGTACGCGCGCGTCGCGTGATTCAACTGCCTTGATGGCCGGTGGAGCGATAGGCCATTACTGGAGCCACAGAGAGATTGGCAATGGCGTTGCCAAGCGAGCTGGTAATGGTTTGCGTATCCAGCCAGGTCAACAATTCGCTGGCGGGCATGGGTCTGGAGATCAGGTATCCCTGTGCAATGTCGCATCCCGCCTGTGCAACTGCGCGCAGCATCTGCGCAGTCTCGATGCCTTCGGCGACAACATGCATGCCAAGGCTATGACTCAATTCGGTCACTGCGCGTACGATGACCCGTGCGCGTTCTTCAATCACCAGATCGGCGATCAAGGTGCTTTCCAGTTTCAGTTCATCCACCGGCAGCGAACGCAACTGTGCCAGCGATGAATGACCCGTGCCGAAGTCATCAATCGAAAACTTGATGCCATGCATGCGCAATTGCGCGATCGCCTGCAATGCGGCTTCCATATTGCGCATCACTGCGCTTTCAGTAATTTCGAGCACCAGCTGGTCGGCGGCGACATTGCATGACTTCAGTGTCTTCATGATATCGCCGGGCAGGGTGGGATCGATCATGTCGGCAGCGGAAAGGTTGATTGCCACACTCAGGTTTCTGCCAGCCTGCTGCCATACCGAAAGTTGTTGCAAGGCGCTGTTGAGTACCCAGCGTGTCAATTGACGGATGGAACCGGTGCGCTCCGCATGCGGAATGAATTCAGCGGGCGAGACGTTGCCATAAGTGGGATGACGCCAGCGCACCAGTGCTTCGCAACTGACGATGCGCCGATCCTGCAGGTTCATCTTGGGCTGATACACCAGATGCAGTTGATTGTTGTCGATGGCACGCTGCAAATCACCCAGCACCTGAATGCGGCGCTGATGCTTCTGCTCAGTGGTGATATCGAAACAGGCAATGCCCTGATCCGATTGTTGTGCCTGCAACAATGCCAGGTCAGCGCGGCGTATCAACTCGTCTGCATATCTGCCATGATGCGGATAAGTGGTAATGCCACAGCGCGCATGAATGGTGATGGGAATGTCACCGGCGCTGATGGGCTGCTGCACCAGCCGCAACACCTCATGGCTGAGCAGCAATGCGCTACCGGTATCCGTGTCCGGCAACATCAGCATGAATTGCTTGCTGCCCACGCGTGCAACCATGCCGGCGTGCGACAGCTTGTTGCTCAAGCGTTGTGCAATCTCGCGCAATAGCAAGTCGCCGATGCAATGACCCAGTGTCGCATTGAGATCGGCAAACTGGATCAGTTCCACCAGGATCAGTGTAATGGGCTTGTCAGCGTCCGATTTGACGGCAAGCCGGCTGCTGAGTGTGGCTTCAAGCGCATCGTAGTTGGGCAGTCCGGTGAGCTTGTCATGTTGTGACTGATACAGAATACGGTGCTCGCGTTCCGATACTGCTGAGCGCATCGCGGAAAACGCTGCAGTCAGTTGACGGAACTCGGTGGTGCTGCGATCAACATTGATGGCGCTGTAATCGCCTTGTTCAATGCGTGCAGCGGCATCAGTGAGTGTTTCAATAGGGCGCATCGCAGCGCGCACCAGCCAGAATCCCAGCAGCAACGCGCCCAGTGATGCACTGCTGCCGATCAGCAGGATGGCGGACTGCAATTCAGTGTAAGTGTGTGCGGCATGGCTGAGCGGTTCAGTCAGTTCCATCAATAATGTGCCATTGGTTGCGGGAAGCATCTCGCGTTGCGCCAGCAGGTGATCACGGTTGGCCGTAATGCGATGAATGCCATCATTGTCGTTCATGCGCAGTTCGGCTGGTGCATTGAGTCCAGTACGCGGATTGGAAGCAATCACAAACACCTTGCCGTTGGTGTCGCGCGCGATAAAGGTCACATCCATGGCGACAATCTGTGCAATGTCGCGCGTCAGGGTTTCATTGATGGCAAAGCCGAGAATGGTTCTGGCAATGGGTTTGGGTGCGCGCACTGTGGCCGATACCACCAGGTACGGCACGCCTTCAATGATGCAGTAACTGAAGGCATCGCTGTTCAATGCGCTGTGTTGCAGGATGTCACCGAGCGTGCTCATTGTGCTTGCCGGCAGATCGTTGGCAGCGGCCAGCAGTTGACCATCGAGATCAAAGGTGGCTAGCAAGTTGGCCTGAACTCGTGCACCATGATTGATGAGTGCTGAACGCAAGGTGTTGCGGTCACCGGATGCTATGGCTTCCTTGAAGCCATAGTCTGCCGACAATACCCGTGCAGCCAGTGACAGTTGCTGGCCATGAAACTTGAGCGATTCGCGGGCAACCGTGACACCTGCATTCAATTCAGTGGTGGCCTGTGCAATGGCGGCTTCATCAGCCTTGCGTGTCAGCGCATAAATGGTCGCCGCCAGCGGTGCAATAACCAGCGCCAGCGCGAGGAACAGAATGCGTGAACGAAAGCTTCTCATTGAATGTGTATTACCAGTGCAGATGGGTACTATGAGAACACATGAACAGCCATCAACGGCAATGGCACAAGCCGCAACGCGCATCATGCATCAATGCAGGTGTGCGTTACGTCACGGATTGCCACGGTTTCTGCGCAGCATATCCGTGACTTTAACGGTCATGATGATGGCGAACTTGAGCCATGCTGGTGCATTGCAGGTACTGGTGCATGATCGCGACGGGAAACCTCTTAGTAATGTAGTCGTCACCATTGACGATGAACATGAACATCCGGCAGACAAATCAGGTCACGGCGCTGCATCGCAGCCTTATGTCATGGATCAGATCAATTTGCAGTTTGTGCCGCAGGTGCTGGTGGTGCCGGTGAATGCCAGTGTCAATTTCCCGAATTCGGATACCGTCAGTCATCAGGTGTATTCATTTTCAAAAGCGAAAACATTCCAGTTGCCGTTGTACAAGGGCATGAAGCATCCGCCAGTCACCTTTGACAAACCCGGCCTGGTGGTGCTGGGTTGCAACATTCATGATCAGATGATCGGCTATATCTATGTTACCGGTGCGTCGTGGTTCGGACAGACCAATCAGCAGGGATCGCTGATCATTGACAACATTGATGATGGCAAAAAAGAGGTATCCATCTGGAGTCCGGTCATTGCCGACAATGTGAAGTCATTGAGCAGAACAGTTGTTGTATCCGCTGCCGAAACGCGTGTTGATTTCAGATTGAGCAAGTCGTTGCGCAGCAGTCCTGAACCGCGTCCACGCAATCCTGACTGGGATTATTGATCTGAACTGTTCATCATGGTCACGCGCACAATCATCATTGCAGGTGTGCTGGCGTTCATCGGCATTCACTGTGCATATGCCGGTGAACCGCTGGATGTAAACGCCGGTGTGGATGTGCGCATTGTCAGCAGCAACAGCGACGATTCTTCGCTGCGTGGTGGTTATGGCAGCACGCGCTTCGATAACGACCATGAAGGATTGCGTGCTGGATCCGCGTATGTGAGTGCCCGTTACCGGCTGGACGACACGTTGACACTGAATGGTGATGCACTCGGTTATGGCGATGGTCATGGCAGTGCAGTGGACGTGACACAGTTGTATCTCAACTGGCGGCCGTTTCCGGCAGGGGGCATTCGCTTCAGCAGCAAGGTGGGTCTGTTTTATCCGGAATTTTCCATGGAAAATCGCGGCCACGCATGGACGCCGGTATATACCATCACGCCTTCTGCCATCAACTCATGGTATGGCGAAGAACTGCATGCGCTGGGTGCCGAAGCAAATATCAAGTGGCTGGGCGCGAGCGTGGGTTATCAGGGCGATGTGGCGTTCCTTGCCGGTGTATATGGATGGAATGATCCACTGGGCGTGGCGGTGGCATTTCATGGCTGGAACTTTCATGATCGTCAAACGGGATTGTTCAACTACTTGTTGTCATCGGCCAGTCCCGGCAAACACATTCATGAAATGCGCGAGATTGATGGCAGGCCGGGCTTCTACGCCGGTCTGCAATGGCATCATGGTGATCGTCTGGATGTGCGACTGTATCGCTATGACAATCGTGCTGATCCTGCGGCATTTCATGGGGGTTATGCATGGTTGACGCGGTTCAATACGCTGGACGTGCGCTGGGAAGTGAACGAGCAATGGACTGCGATTGCCCAATGGCTGCGTGGTGAAACCTTCGTCAGGCCACAGCCCGCAGGCTCCGCGTGGAACATGGACGCCTGGTTTGTATTGCTGAGCCGTCAGATGAACAGTTGGCGCCTGTCATTGCGTCGCGATGAATTCAGCAACGATCAATTTCGCAGCGCCAGTGCGCCGCATGCATATGATGACAAGGGAAGTGCATGGACCTTCGCCGTTATCAAGGACTTCAATTCACAATGGCAGGCGGCAGCGGAATGGTTACGGGTGGACAGCACCTTTCCGCCGCGCAGTTACGATGCGGATCCACGACAGATCGATCAGCAGTGGCAATTGCTGTTGCGTTATAAATGGCACCATTGATTGCAGCGAGCCAATGTTCAATGTGAACATCATCACATTCCGCGATCAGGCATTGCGGAAACTACGCGCCTGAAGATTGCACAAGTTTTCCGGCATTGTGCCGATCTACATTGAGGTCGTGATTGTGGACGCTTTACTTAAGTATCAATGTGTAATGTGACGCCCTACTTGCTGGTTGTGGACGACAATGATCTCAATCGCCATGTCACTGTGGCGTTGCTGGGTCATCTTGGCTATTCCGCGGCTGCGGCAAGCAGCGCCGAAGAAGCCATTGCAGCCATCAAATCAAGCTGGTTCGATTTGGTATTGATGGATTGCTACATGCCCGATATCAGCGGCTTTGAAGCTGCGCAAATGATACGTGCATGGGAAAAGGAAAAGGGCCGCAGACAATTGCCCATCATTGCCATGTCAGCGAGTGCATTCAACGAGGATCGTGAACATTGTCTGGCCGCTGGCATGAACGATTTTCTCGCCAAGCCGATCACCAAGGCGGCGATGGACAAGGCCATCAAGCACTGGCTGGCAGTGAGTCAGGCGCATCATCTTGAAGCCAAGCATGTCAGCCTGTCGGAAGAATATTTTGACAAGCAGCAATTCCAGGAATTGCAGGCGGCAACCGGCACCATGCTGCCCTATGTGCTCGCGGAGTTTCGTGAAGATGCCAGCCGCGAGATTGAAGCCATGCGCAATGCAATGACGCAGCGCGACTATCAGACATTGAGTGAACATGCGCGGTCCTTGCAGGAGATCGGTGCCTGTGTTGGCGCCAAGGCATTACTTGAACGTTGTCATGTGATGGAGGGTGATTTGCGCAATCCTGTTGAAGAAAGCATTGCCGCCAGCTTCAACGCCATCGCCCGCTGTTTTGATGACAGCATCAAGGCTGTTGCCAAGGTGATGGTGGCCTGAGACAGGGTGCAACAACTACGAAGTATCAAGGGCCGCGCCTGCATCCTTCAGTTTCTCGCAACTTGAAATAGCGGCATGATCCGGCAATCCCTGTTTTGAGAGCGTTGTACGCACCGGTGATTGCAATCTCACACAGTATCAATTGCTTTCTGTATTTGGCGCAGATGCAACTGCGTGATTGCACAACCTGCAACGCCGAACCCGGCCGGGATTGCATGAGAATATTCCGCCAACCTTGTAAGGCACGCATCGCATGCTAGTATTGCTGCATGGAAATAAAAACCGCCCGTCTTACTGTACTGGTTGATCCGAAGAAAAAGAAAGCGTTCGAGGATCTGTGCGCGCGTCAGGATCTGACGCCCTCGCAGGTGATCCGTCAGTTGATACGCGAGTATCTGGCGAAGCATGGCGTTGAATATGCTTCAAAACCCAAACAGCGGTGATTAACAGCGTGTTGACCAGGCGCAATGATCATTGCGCGCCGGTGACTGCATCAGAGCCGGATTGAGCGATATTTGCCTGTCCCACACATGCCTTCAGTGCGCTGCTCATATTCTGGTAATGGCGGCCGGGGTTTTTAATTTCATCAATAATTCCCGCGTTTTCCAGCTTCAGCAGCACACGCGGATTGGCCTCGCATAACACCACCCTGACGCCGCGGCGTTCGAAATTGTGAATGGCTTCAGCAAGCGCCTGGATGCCGGTGATGTCCATGAAAGGTACGCGGCCCAGCCTGATCAGCAAGGTGCGCGGATCGCTGTGCGTTTGTCCGAGCGTGCGTTCCAGTGTATCAACTGCACCGAAGAACAGCGGACCTTCGATTGCATACACCAGTACGTTCTTCGGCAACATCGTGCGATCAACCGGACTCAGCTCTGCCTGCACCCGTTCGTCGCTGAGCGGTACGATTTCGACCGATGCAGCCATGCGGCGCAGGAACTGCAGCAACGCCAGTATCACGCCAATGTTTACCGCCACTACCAGATCAACAAGGATGGTCAGGCTGAAGGTGATCAACAGGATGGCGACATCGGCACGCGGTGCGGTGCGTGTCATGCGCAGAAAGTGTTTGACCTCGCTCATGTTCCATGCAACTACAAACAGGATGGCTGCCAGCGCACACAGCGGAATCCGGGTTGCCAGCGGTGCAAGCAACAACAGAATCAGCAACAACGTGAATGAATGAATGATGCCCGCCAGCGGGCCGTTGCCGCCATTGCGCAAATTGGTGGCGGTGCGTGCAATGGCGCCGGTGGCGGCAATGCCGCCGAACAGCGGCGAGATGATGTTGGCGATGCCCTGTCCGATCAGTTCCTGATTTGAATCATGCCGGGTACCCGCCATGCCATCGGCGACTACCGCAGAAAGCAATGATTCAATTGCGCCCAGCATGGTGATGGTGAATGCGGCCGGCAGCAGCAGCATTATCCTGTCGAAGTTCATCGCAGGCCACTTGAAGTGCGGCAAACCTTGCGGGATGCCGTTGAAGGCGCTGCCGATGGTGGCTACATCAGGGAACTGCAATAACGACTGAATCAGCGTTGCCAGCACCATTGCAATCAAGGGGCCTGGAACACGTTTCAAGCCCGGAATACGCGAACCGTAAATGACTGCGAACAGACTGAGTGTTGCCAGTGCTGTGGTCGGGACATTCAATTGGGGCAATACATTGAGCAGGTGCCACAGCTTGTCGTAGAAGTGGTCGCCGCCGGTCGCAGGCAAGCCAAAGAAGTAGCGCCATTGACCAACCCAGATGATGACGCCAATGCCAGCGGTGAAACCAGTGATGACAGGATCGGGAATAAAGCGGATCACCGCACCGAAGCGTGCTACGCCCAGCACAACCAGCATCACGCCGGCCATCAGTGTTGCCAGCAACAGGCCGTCAACGCCGTATTTTGCAGTGATGCCCGCAAGAATGACAATGAACGCGCCGGTGGGCCCCGCGATCTGGATGCGGCTGCCGCCGAATGTCGAGACCACCAGCCCGGCAATGATGGCCGTGTAGATGCCCTGTTCCGGCTTCACGCCGCTGGCAATCGCAAATGCCATCGCCAGCGGCAGAGCGACCACTCCAACGATGATGCCGGCAACAAGGTTGCGTGCCCAGTGCTGACGGTGCAGCAGGCCGGATTTACCGGCTTCAAGAATGGCGATCATGAGTCCGACTGCTAGAATTTGATGATAATAATATTATCATGTAAGTAACATATGAGTAACATGCATATTGCCGACTGCGTTGCACTTTGCAAGGTTGTGCGTATCTTGTCGTGTTGCGTTGCCAATGTGTAATGCAGGAAGTGCGTATCGGCATATGGCAAAACAATGATGGGCATGGTCGTTTACCGGTGTGCGAACGGTTGATGGTCCGGCGACGCCTGTGTGACGCATCCGGGAATGCCGGGTGACTTCATTTGTCCTAATATTCCGGCCTCAAGCGGATTCTTGAGCTATTCCTGCACCAGTTCCGCTATTCAAAGCCTGCAAACAATTGCCGGAAATTGGCAAAAAACCGTCGCTGGCCGTATGCTTGCACTCCATTTTTACAGACGCCCGACCTGACCTTTCATGCCCAAGTTGCACATTCATACTTTTGGCTGCCAGATGAATGAGTACGACTCCGCAAAGATGCTGGACGTGCTCAATGCGGCCGCGGGATTTGAACTGACCGAAGAACCTGAACAGGCCGATGTGCTGTTGCTGAATACCTGTTCAATTCGCGAGAAGGCGCAGGAAAAAGTGTTTTCACTGCTGGGTCGCTGGCGCGAGATCAAGCAGCACAGGCCCGGCACGATTATCGGTGTGGGTGGTTGCGTGGCCAGTCAGGAAGGTGCGGGCATTACTGCGCGTGCGCCGTTTGTCGATCTGGTGTTTGGACCACAGACACTGCATCGTCTGCCGCAGATGATTGATGCATTGAAACAAACCGGTCATGCACAGATTGATATCAGTTTTCCTGAAGTGGAAAAGTTTGATCATCTGCCGGAACCACGTGCCGAAGGTGCGACCGCATTTGTGTCCATCATCGAAGGCTGTAGTAAATTCTGTACCTTCTGCGTGGTGCCTTATACCCGCGGCGAAGAAGTCAGCCGTCCATTTGATCAAGTGATGGAAGAAGTGCGTCGTCTTGCTGCCCAAGGCGTAAAGGAAATCAATCTGCTTGGACAAACCGTCAATGCGTATGCGGGCGAAATGGACGATGGCAGTGAATGCGATCTCGCCACATTGATTCGTCACGTCGCTGATGTCGATGGCATTGAACTGATTCGTTTTACAACATCGCATCCGGTGGAATTCAATGATGCGTTGATTGCGGCTTATCGCGATGTACCCAAGCTCGCCAACTTTTTGCATCTGCCGGTGCAAAGCGGTTCGGATCGCGTGCTGTCATTGATGGGCCGCCGCCACACGGCCATCGAATACAAGCAGAAGATTCGCAAGCTGCGCGAAGTGCGCCCGGATATCAGCATTTCGTCGGATTTCATTGTCGGCTTTCCCGGCGAAACCGAAAAAGATTTCATGGAGACGATGAACCTGATCGCCTCGGTGGGTTTCGATCAATCCTTCAGTTTCATCTACAGCCGTCGTCCCGGCACACCAGCCGCTTCATTGCTGGATGAAGTGTCTTACGATGAAAAGCAGCAACGGCTGGAACGCCTGCAGGCACGCATCAACGCACAGGCCTTTGCAATCAGCGAACGCATGGTGGGAACAGTGCAGCGCGTGCTGGTGTTGAAGCCTTCAAAGAAGAATGAAAATCAGCTTGCGGGCCGCACCGAAAACATGCGCTGGGTGAACTTCGATGGCCCTGAGTCAATGATTGACCAATTCGTCGATGTAGTGATTACCGAAGCGTTGCCGAATTCATTACGCGGACGTTTGTTGCTGTCGGGCGAGGTGGTGAGTGCGCCGCAGAAGTTTGCACAGGCCAAAGCGGCTGCTGGTTGATCCTTCGCCATTTATGACTGGAATTGGCATGACTTTCCGGATATTTGCTGCGGCATTCCCGCGAAAGCGGGAATCTCTTTGTTTATTTTCCTCCCCCTTGATGGGGGAGGGATGAAGGGAGAGGGTGAAAGAACTTTGGTAAGTTGCGCTCATTAAAGAACACCCCTCTCCCGCAAGGGGCGAGGGGAGAGTAAGTATTTTCTCTTTGATGGCACAGGTAACATTGAGTTATTAAGTTACTGACCCCATTTTCGATTCATTAATTGCATGACTAAACTGACTCCGTGAACGCCGTACAACCTCAATCAAAGAACGCCATTCGTGAACTGTCACTGGAAGACGCAGACAATGCGCATCTCGCCAACTTCGTTGGTCCAATGGATGAAAACCTGCGTCATGTTGAATCGCGATTGAATGTCGAAATCAGAAGGCGCGGTTCGCAGTTCCAGGTGCTGAGTGCAGATCAGGCGACCACCGATGTTGCGTTCAACGTATTGCATCAGTTGTTTGTTGCAGCGGGCAAGGAGACATTGACGCCCGATCGCGTACACCTGCTGATTCATGATGCCGGTGTGCATGCAGTGGATGATTCCGCAGTGATTGAGGAATTGCAGAAGGACCCTGTCATTCATACGCACCGGGGCGGCATTCGTGGGCGTGGTGCGAATCAGCGCCAGTATCTGAGCAACATTCGTACACATGATCTGACGTTCGGCATTGGACCGGCGGGTACCGGCAAAACCTATCTTGCCGTGGCCTGTGCGGTGGATGCGCTGCAATCGGATCGTGTGCGGCGCATTGTACTGGTACGTCCTGCAGTGGAAGCGGGTGAACGATTGGGATTCCTGCCGGGTGATCTTACGCAAAAGGTTGATCCCTATCTGCGTCCCATGTACGACGCGTTGTATGACATGATGGGATTTGATCGCGTCAGCAAGGCCATTGAACGCAACATCATTGAAGTGGCGCCGCTGGCATTCATGCGCGGCCGTTCACTGAATGATTCATTCATCATTCTTGATGAAGCACAGAATACCACCGTAGAACAGATGAAGATGTTCCTGACGCGCATTGGCTTCGGATCAAAAGCAGTGGTCACTGGCGACATTACTCAAACCGATCTGCCGCGTCATCAAACGTCGGGCCTGCGTCAGGTCATGGACATTCTGCCCAACGTGCAGGGTGTGGCATTCAGCATGTTCAACTCGCGTGATGTAGTGCGGCATCCACTGGTGCAGCGCATTGTGCAGGCCTATGAACGTGCACAATCACAATCGCCGTCTTCACTTGCATCACCCGATGAGCGTTAACGCAGCGCCATTGCTTGAACTGGAAGTGCAATTCGGCACGGCACGCCGTGGTGTGCCGCATGTGACGCGCTTGCGTCAATGGGCGTTGGCGGCCTATGTTGCGCATGCCCGGCGTCATGGCGCAGCACGTAAAGTGCGGATACTTCCGGCAGCGGTGTCACTGCGCATTGTTGGTGCTGCGGAAAGCCGCCGTCTCAATCACGAGTGGCGCGGCAAGGACAAGTCCACCAATGTGTTGTCATTCCCCGCCGGTGATGTATTGAGCGAAGACGGTGCATATCATCTCGGCGATCTGGCCATTTGCGCGCAGGTGGTGGCACGCGAAGCAAAAGAACAGCACAAAAAAGCCGATGCGCACTGGGCGCACATGATGATTCATGGTGTACTGCATCTGTTAGGATATGATCATGAAACCCCGCGTGATGCCAGAACCATGGAAGCGCTGGAGGTTGATACAATGCAGCAACTTGGTTTTGCAGATCCGTATGAGTGTTGATACGCATGTGTGGATGTGCCAATGAATGACGAATCAGAGCGGGACTCGGGTAAAACCGGCCGCTGGATACAGCGCATTGCCGAATCGCTGAGCGGCGATCCGCGTGATGTGGATGAACTGCTGGAAGTGCTGGATGAGGCGCGTGAGCGCGGCATTATTGATGATGACGCTTTTGCCATGCTGCAAGGCGTATTTGATGTCAGCGAACAGCATGTGCGCGACATCATGGTGCCACGTTCGCAGATGGTGGTGATCAATCGCGAAGACTCGCTGGAAGATATTCTTCCCATGGTCATAGAGTCCGGTCATTCACGATTTCCCGTTGTGGGTGAGGATCGTGACAAGGTGGTTGGCATTCTGCTCGCCAAGGATTTGCTGCGTGTGGTGCAGGAGCAGCAACATGACGAAGACCGGCACTTCGACATCAAGGAATGTTTGCGCAACGCCGTGTTCGTGCCGGAAAGCAAGCGCCTGAATGTGTTGCTGAAGGATTTCAAGGCCAATCACAATCATATCGCCATTGTTGTTGACGAATATGGCGGCGTGGCCGGGCTGGTGACCATTGAAGATGTGCTGGAACAGATTGTCGGCGACATCGGCGATGAATATGACATTGACGATGAACTGAACATTCATCGCGAAGGCTTGCAGCAATTCACCGTGCGTGCGCAAACGCGCATTGACGAGTTCAATGAGTTCTTCGGCACGCAGTACAGTGATGAAGAGTTCGACACCATCGGTGGTGTATTGCTCAACCACCTCGGCCGTCTGCCGCGGCGCGGTGAAGGCTTTGCAATGGACGGCTTTGAATTCCGGGTGTTGCGCGGTGACCGGCGCCGTATCGAATTGTTGCGTATCACTACGCCAAAGCCCATTACAGAGCCACAGGAAGAATAATTCAGGCGACGGAGCCGATTACCATGGTGATGCTCGATGCTGCGTCCGCAGTTTCACTGCGGCCGTTGATCACATCAAGCGGTGGTTCGCAGCGCACGCAATTGCGTCCTGCATGTTTGGCGGCATACAGTGCATCATCAGCACGGCGCAGCATGGTACTGGGTGTGTCATTGATAACGGCCATGGTCATGCCAATGCTGATGGTAATGCGGCGTTCGCCAAGCAGGTTGCCGAGATCCAGCTCAGACACCATGATGCGCAGGTTTTCCGCGACATCCAGCGCCATTTCCACTGAATGATCCGGCAATACCAGAATGAATTCCTCTCCGCCAAGACGTCCGGAAAACGCAGGTGCATGCACCACCTTGCGCAGACGATCCACTACGGCGCGAATGACTTCATCACCAATGGGATGTCCATACTTGTCATTAATGCCCTTGAAGTGATCAATGTCGATGATCAGCATGGCGCAACTGCCGTCATCACGCTTGAGCAGCAGGCTGTCAAGCTGACGCAGCACCCAGCGGCGATTGGGTACGCCGGTCAGTTCATCGGTCATGGCCAGATTGCGCATGTGCTGCTTGCCGCGGCGCTGATGCCAGACCATGGTGCCGAGCAACAACAGCAACATGGTGGACAGTGCGATCACCGCAGTCTGCAAACGATGTGCGGTGGCGGCATGTTCCAGCGCGAGCTGATTCGCTGCATTTTCGCGCGTCAACATCGCGTTTTCCTTTTCCTTGTTGGCTGTGTCGAATTCAATCTTCAGTGTTGCGAAACGCTGGTCAAGCTGGTTGCGCAGCACGCTTTCAGAAATGCGTTGCCCGTCGCTGCGTATGTCGTATGCCTTGTGCCAGTTACCCTGTTGCGCATAGGCAAGTGCAAGCTGTGCATATACAGTGGCCAGTTCATTCAATGAATTTGCGCCGTTGAAGACATCCTTGGCTTCTTCCAGTGCGGCAATGCTTTCAGCAGTGCGCTGCAATTTCAGCAATGCCATGCCGCGTGCCAGTTGCATCTGGCCTTGCAAACGTACATCAGCAACATCTTTTTGCAGCGCGCCTGCACGATTCAGTATTTCCAGTGCGGCTTGTGGATTGCCCCTGGCGGTGGCCACAGCCGCAAGACCACGCATTGCATAGACTTCGCCGCGCGTGTAGTTCAACTGTTGCGAAAGTTGCAATGCGTTGTTGAAACTGTCGCGCGCTTCATCCCAGCGTTGCAGATGTTCCAGTGCGGCGCCGATGTTGTAGTTGGTCACCACTTCTTCACGCTGCATGTTTTCCCGGTGCTGAACGGGCAGGGCGCGCTGATAGATATGCAAGGCCTGCGCATAATCGCCAAGCCTGTTGTACAGCGTGGCCACGCTGCTGAGCACCGTCAGCGCATACTGCGGCTGGTGTACTTTTTCAAACAGTGTTTGTGCTTCCTGCAAATCGGCCAGTCCGTTGGCGTACTGTCCCTGCACGCCATAGGCATAACCGCGCTGGAACAATCCTTCGGCCAGCAGTTCATCATCGCCATATTGGTGTGCGCTCTTCACTGACTCGTCATACAACGCGATGGCCCTGGTGTAGTCGCCCTTGCTTTCGGCAATTTCGCCTCTGCATTGAAAGGCGCCGGCGCGCAATCCCTGACGCGTGATTCGCGGCAGAATGGCGTCAATCAGTGCGGCCTGTTTTTCAGCAAGCGCACTGTCGCGTTCACTGTAGTAATCGCACAATTGCAGATAAGCCATCACTTCCTGATCGGCGTTGGGATTGTGTTTCAGCAAATCCAGTGCAGCTTCGGCATCGCGCTTGCTTTCTTCCGGTGAACTGCGCATGGCCGCCTTGCTGTTGGCGATGAGCGCTTCAACCGCATTGCCTGATGAGGGTGTCGCCTGCACCATGCCTGCCATCGACACCGCCAGCACGGCGGTGCAAATGCAGATCAGACGGCAGGTGTTGATGGCCATGTGTTGTTCTGGAATGGAAATGCAGGTTGCATTCTATGGCTTCGGGCGATGATTTTGCTGTCCGATTTTACAGATCGGTTGTCAAATAAATGAGCAATGGCATGTCAGGCCAGCAAAGCGTGGTATTCACGGTGCCGTTTGATATACGCTGCCACAAATGAGCAGCGAGGGATGACGGTTTCGCCACCGGCGCTTACCAGATC
>DASZSV010000047.1:0-62090 GCA_035548495.1 Steroidobacteraceae bacterium | reverse complement strand
TGGCGGAACCTCAGGTTCGTGTGTCCATGAATGATGCAGTATCAATGGTGCAGCAGCGTTTCAATGCAACGGCGATCAAGACGGAAACAGTACATGATGGTGATCGCGTGCTGTATCGCATTCGACTTGTCAGCGCCGATCACTCGCGGGTGTGGACGGTGACCGTTGATGCGCAGACCGGGCAGGTACAGTGAAAAGGCTTATAAAGCTGGCGCTACTGCATCGCTGTTTATCTGATGACAAAAACGCCGTGAATACCATCCCTGCAGGCTCCGGCAAAAACGTCCCTGTTTTTGACGGTTTTGCCATCAGACAAACAGCAATACAGTCTGTGCTGAAAAAGAATGGTTTCATTGTATGCGTATATTAATTGTCGAAGATGAATCCACTTTGCGTGAATCGCTGGTCGCACAATTCACTGCGGCAGCGTTCAATGTTGAAAGTGCGGGTGATGGTGAAGAGGGCTTGTATCAGGGAACAGAATTTCCATTTGATGCTGCAGTTATCGATCTTGGTCTGCCAAAGCTCAATGGAATGGAACTGATCAAGCGTCTGCGTGCCAAAGGTCGCAGCTATCCCATTCTGATTCTCACTGCGCGTGATCAATGGCAGGAGAAAGTCAGTGCGCTGCAAGCCGGTGCGGATGACTACGTCACCAAGCCATTCCACTTTCAGGAAGTATTGGCGCGCGTGCAGGCATTGTTGAGAAGATCGTCAGGCAAGGCGCAATCGGTGTGGAAGGCGGGACCCATTGCGCTGGACGTAACATCGCAACAAGTTACTGTCGATAACAAGGCACTGGAATTGACCAGCTTTGAGTACAAGATCCTGGAACTGCTGATGCATCGCAATGGTGAAGTGATTTCAAAAAGCGAACTCACTGAGCAACTCTATGCGCAGGATTTTGACCGCGACAGCAACACCATCGAAGTGCTGATTGGACGGTTGCGGCGCAAGCTGGATCCGGAGGATGTACTGCATCCCATTGAAACCCTGCGCGGCCGTGGCTACCGCTTTGTGCTGCCGATCGGGAACGCGGGTCAATGATTCCACAATCGTTGAATGGGCGCATGCTCGCGTCAGTCATCCTCCTGCTGGTGCTGTTCTTTGGCATTACAGCGGGTGTCCTTGATTATTTTTTTCGCGAGATCAGTTTGCGCGCCATCAGTGATCGGCTGGATGTGCAATCGCAGGCATTGCTTGCCGCAGTTGACGAAGTTGATGGTCAACTGGTGCCGGTGAAAGAGCAGCTTGATCCGAGATTTCTCGCTCCCAACTCGGGTTTATATGGCGAAATCATCACCGATTCCGGCGCGGAGTTGTGGCGCTCACCATCATTGCTTGGCAATCGTCTTCATCTGACAGTCAGGCTTCACCCCGGACAGAACAGAATCGCAACACAGACCTTGAAGAACGGAACGCGCATTCTTGTCAGAAGTGCCAGCTACTCCTGGGAGCTGGATAACCATAAGGTACAACAGCTGGTGTTCAGCGTTGCGGAAAGCGAAGAGCCTTACTTCAGACAACTCAATTTGTTCAGGTGGCGATTGTTTGGTGGCTTTGCCGTCATGGGGCTGTTGCTGGTGTCCGCCATGCTCTGGTTGTTGCGCACGGTGTTGCGGCCGCTGCGCGAAGTTGAACGGCAGATTGCGATGATAGAGCAGGGCACGCAACAGCAACTAAGTGGAGATTTCCCAACCGAACTGGCGGGCGTGGCAACCAACATGAATCGGCTATTGCGCAATGAACGTGAACGCATGGAGCGCTACCGCAATTCACTGGGCAATCTTGCGCACAGTCTCAAGACGCCGTTGGCAGTGATTCGTAATATGGTATCTGGGCCGGGACAACTGGACAGCAAAAAGGTTGACCAGCAAGTGGCGCTGATGGATGACGTGGTGCGCTATCAACTCAAGCGTGCGGCGGCGTCCGCCAGCGCGTCGGTGGGCGTTGCGCCGGTGGCATTCGCAGAGGTTGTTATTCCTTTATGTGAGACTTTGCAGAAAGTGTACGCGGACAAAGCAATCGAATGCGTTTTAAAGATCGAGCATGAATGCAAGTTGTCCTGTGAAAAAAATGATTTGATGGAGATTGCCGGAAACCTGCTGGATAATGCTTTCAAGTATGGCTTTCAGAAAGTGCATGTCTCAGCATCAACCAGCAGCAGTGGAAGCGTAACGATCATTGTTGAAAATGATGGTAAAAGCATTCCCGCTGAACGGCATCAACATGTACTGCAACGTGGCACCCGGCTGGATGAGCAACAAAGTGGACAAGGTATTGGTCTTGCGGTGGTGAATGAACTGGTTTTACTTTACGGCGGCAGTATCCAGATTGATCAGTCAAAGCTGGGCGGTGCACGTGTTGCCGTCAATTTACCCGGCGCGTGATTCGCAAGTTTACGAATAATGACTGATGCTATCCCGAAGAATGACTTCAATGCGCTGCGTGAGCGCATAGCACTCGCGCGTCTCAGCGAACGCTTGCCGCTGGATCGCGAGTGGCAGCGACTCGCCGCGCAAAAGCGGCAGCACCGCAACATAGATTCGGCTGCTGACAAGTTGTGTGAGCGCATTGATGCTGCGGTGCTGAAAGTTGAACGGCTGCGCGCGTTGCCATTGCGTATTGAGTACGATGCTGAGTTGCCCATCACGACACATCGTCAGCAAGTGCTCGATGCGTTGCAAAAGCATCAAGTCATTATCCTGTGTGGCGCAACTGGCTCTGGAAAGAGCACTCAGCTGCCCAAGCTGTGCCTGGAAGCGGGTCGCGGACTGTTTGGAGTGATAGGGCACACGCAACCACGGCGTATTGCGGCGCGTGCACTGGCAAACCGGCTTGCGCAGGAGTTGCAAACCTCGGTGGGTGCGGCTGTTGGCTATCAAGTGCGCTTTACTGATCACACTTCGCCGAATACGCGCGTCAAGCTGATGACCGATGGCATCCTGCTGCGTGAACTGGAAGCGGATCGCGATCTGCGACAATACGACACGCTGATCATCGACGAGGCGCATGAACGCAGTTTGAACATCGATATGCTGCTTGGCGTATTGCGTGAGCTGTTGAAGCGACGTACTGATCTTAAATTGATCATCACTTCGGCGACCATTGATCCGGAAAAGTTTTCAAGATTTTTCGACGGCGCGCCGGTGATCGAAGTCTCGGGCCGCAGTTATCCGGTGGAAGTGCGTTATCGCCCTCTGTTTGCAGACGACGAAGAGGGGGTTGAACTGTCATTGCCGCAAGGTGTGGTGGCGGCGGTGGAAGAACTGGAGAAGGAGCGTCATGGCCGTGGCGATGTGCTGGTGTTTCTGCCGGGAGAGAAACAGATTCGCGAGTGCGCCAAGGCGTTGAAGGACGCGAAGTTGAAGAGCACTGAAATACTTCCTTTGTTTGCGCGCTTGTCCGTTGCAGAGCAGGAGAAAATATTTGCATCTCATCATGCACGCCGCGTCGTATTGGCCACCAATGTTGCTGAAACATCACTCACAGTACCGGGAATACGATTTGTTATTGACTCCGGATTGGCGCGTATCAGTCGTTACAGCGTACGCGGCAAGGTGCAGCGCCTGCCAATTGAAAAGATTGCAAGAGCCAGCGCCAACCAGCGTACCGGTCGTTGTGGTCGCGAAGCGGAAGGTATTTGCATACGGCTGTTCAGTGAAGAGGATTTCAATG
The DNA here is from genome assembly GCA_035548495.1 of Steroidobacteraceae bacterium. Classification (GTDB taxonomy): domain Bacteria; phylum Pseudomonadota; class Gammaproteobacteria; order Steroidobacterales; family Steroidobacteraceae; genus CAILZL01. The sequence goes on along the minus strand of DASZSV010000047.1, from coordinate 58,412 downwards.
CACGTGAGGAATTTACGCCGCCGGAAATTCTGCGGACCAATCTCGCCAGTGTGATCTTGAAACTGTCAATGTTGCGATTGCCTGACCCAGAGCGGTTTGGCTTCATTGATCCGCCGGAAATGAAACTGGTGAATGACGGTTATCGTCTGTTGCAGGAATTGAAAGCGGTTGATGAAGATCGCAACATTACTGAACTGGGAAACAATATTGCCGCGTTGCCGCTGGACCCGCGCCTTGCGCGTATGTTGCTGGCGGCGACTCATCAGCGTTGTTTAAAGGAGATGCTGGTGATTGCTGCGTTTCTTTCCATACAGGACCCGCGCGAACGCCCTGTTGAAGCACAACAGCAGGCGGATCAGCATCATGCCAGTTATGCCGATGCGCGCTCAGACTTTATAACAGTGCTGACGTTATGGAAGCGCTTTCATGATCAAGCCGAAGAGTTATCCGGCAATCAGTTGCGAAAGTGGTGTCGCGAACAATTTCTGTCGTTTGTCAGAGTTCGCGAATGGCAGGAAGTGCATTCGCAACTCGAGGATGCCTGTGATGAACTGGGTTTGCAGCCAAACACTACCGAAGCGGGATATGCCGAGTTGCATCAGGCCATTCTCACCGGATTTCTTGGGGGTATCGGCACGCTGGAAGAAAATCGCGAATATCTTGGCGCGCGCAACATGCGCTTCATTGTTGCGCCGGGAACGCCATTGGCGAAGAAGCCGCCCAAGTGGATCGTCGCTGCCAATCTGGTTGAGACCACCAGAACATTCGCGCGCATGGTGGCCGCGGTTGAGCCGCAGTGGATTGAATCGGCAGGCGAACATTTGCTGAAGCGTAGTTATAACGAACCGCATTGGGAGCCACAGCGCGGTTACGTGGCGGCCTTCATGAGTGCATCATTGTATGGATTGACGCTGTTCGCGCGCCGTCGCGTTAATTATGGCAGCGTAGAGCCTGCGGAGGCGCGTGATATTTTTATTCGCGAGGCGCTGGTTAACGAAGATGACACGACTGATGACGCCACTGAGCGCAAAAATCACGAGGTTCTAAAATTCGACTTCATTCGTCACAACCGGAAGCTGAAACAACAAGTTGAATCCATCGAGGCCAGGATTCGTCGGCGCGATGTGCTGGTGGACGAACAGGCGCAGGTGGATTTCTATTCGCAACGCTTGCCGGAACATGTGCATTCCATTGCGGCGTTACAGAAATGGTTGCGTGATCCGAAGCATGCCCAGTGGCTATTCATGAGGCAGGATGATCTGTTGCGGCGTGAATTGAATGATTTCAATGCCGAGGATTATCCCGAGGACATGCAGATTGCCGGCAATCGTCTGCCGCTCAGTTACAAGTTTGAACCTGCGGATGAAGATGATGGCGTGACATTAACCGTGCCGCTGCAATTGTTGTCTACGCTGAATGCCGAACAGTTGTACTGGTGCGTTCCAGGTTGGCGCCTGGAGAAAGTAACAGAACTGTTGCGTGCCTTGCCCAAGGCCATTCGCAAGCAATTTGTTCCCGTGCCGAATTATGCGGCTGAAGCAATGAAACTGGCTGGGACTGGATTTACACATGCTTTGGCGCGATGGATAGCACACAATGCAGGGGTGGAAATTTCTGTCGATGATTTGTTGACGCTGTCCTTGCCCTTGCATTTGCAAGTTTTCATTCGAGTGGTGAATCTGGAAGGGAAACAGGTTGCTGCTGGAAGAGAGTTGAAGAATTTGCAGCGCGATACGCGTCCGCTGCTGAGCAAGCAAGGTATCTCAACCCAGCCCAAAAGTTCCGATTTATATCGAGCATGGCAATTTGGCGAATTGCCGGAACAGAGTGTCGTTGATCGTGCAGGTGTGCGATACACCATCTATCCGTCGCTGGAAGATCGTGGTGAAGGTGTCGCTGTTGTTGAATGCGCCACTGCGGAGCAAGCGATGCAGCGATTGCGATTTGGGGTATTGCGATTGCTGATGTTGTCACTGCCGCAACAATACAAATACGTTCGGCAACAAGTTACGTCGAATCGCGAGCTGTTCCTGATGGCGCAAGGTGTTCAGCTCGAAAAACCATTGGCAGATGCGCTGGCAGAGCGGATATTTCAGGAATGCTTTCTGATGGAAGGCGTGACGCCACCACGCTCAACCGCCGCGTTCGAACAGATACTCAATCAAGGACGCACCAACCTCGACAAGAGCATGAATCGCGTGATGGCATCCATTACCGTGTTGTTCAAGGAATTGCGCAAGGCTAGACAGTTGATCAATGAGTTGCAGTCACCTGCATTTGTCACGGCCATCAGCGACATCGGTACTCAAATGCAATTGTTGTTCTCACCAGAGTTTTTACGCATCACGCCAACTGCATGGTTCTCTCATTTGCCGCGATATGCACAAGCCATGGTGCGAAGACTGGAGCGGCTGCGCGGTAACGCTGGACGCGATGCAGAGCTGGCAAGGCAAATTGCTCCCTTTGTGAGTGCCCATAAAAAGCTCGGCAGTGCTCATTCATCAGTCGAGATAGAACAACTCAAGTGGATGATCGAGGAATTTCGTGTTTCATTGTTCGCTCAGGATTTGAAGACAGCCATTCCTGTATCGGCAAAACGGTTGAATGAGCAGGTGACGTTGGTGGAAAAGTCCGTGTAATGCTGTTCGAATCGTGCCAGTGTGTTTCGGCCAGCGCATTAATGCCGTTACACTGCAATGACGCTGCTATGTTCAGTCAATGTCTTGTCAGCCGTCATCAATCGCAAGGTTTCAATTTCGCATTGGGCGAGCAGCAAATGATCGAACGGATCATTGTGCGGAAGGTTGATGTCCATGATGGCCGCGGCATGCTGAGCAGTGATGTTCAATATCTGGAAGCCTGCAGCGACGATGCCTTTTTCCAGTTCACGCAGTGGCCGCGCGAGTGCCAGCTTGCCAATGGATGATTTGATGGCAATTTCCCAGATGCTGGCTGCGCTCACCCAATGTTCGTGCATCGGATCGCGCAGCAAATCTCGTGCTTTGACGCTCAGTTGGGAACTTCCTTCAAGTGTCCAGATGAGTATGTGTGTATCAACTAAAAGCCGCATTGCTTCACGGTTCTATTGAATTATTCATGAAACTTGCCAGTACTGATGCAGGCAACGGTTCATCGAAGTCTTTGCTGACTTTCTTGAACGTGCCTTTGAGTGTTCCGAGCTTGATTCCCTTGCGGGCAGGATGCGCCCCGGTCAGTCGGGCGACCGGACGTCCAGCGCGAGCGATCAGAATTTCTTCACCAGATTCGACTGCCTCAACGAGCTGTGACAAAGTGGTCTTTGCCTCATGGATGTTTACTTTACGCATGCCGGTTCTCCAATGGTTAGTTTATCTTAGCTAAGAAATGAGCTGGGTCGCAACGAATTTGCTGTCATAAAGCAGTTTTGTGAGACTGCCGGTGCCGGTCTTTCGGGTGCCTTGCGTGGCGATTGCCACCGAAATCGCCCGTTAACCCCTTGTCGCCATTTCACTTTCCGGAAATTTTCAGTACACTTCGCGCCCCATTTCCGGCCCGGAAAAAGCCGATCCTTGGTGAATCGGCCTTTTACCCGGGTTTTTTACATGGTCAGGTTTTGATTTAGCGCGTTAATTTCGAGGCAAGGTACTCATGGTTACGATCCGGCTGACCCGTCGCGGCGCCAAAAAATTGCCCTTTTACCACATTGTGGTTACTGACAGCCGCAAGCGTCAGGGCGGAACGATTCTGGAACAGATTGGTTATTTTGACCCGGTTGCCAAAGGCAAGAGTGTCAAGCTGAACCTTGATTTGAATCGCATTGACCACTGGCAGAAGAATGGGGCGCAGCTTTCCGAGCGCGTTCAGGCGCTGGTGAAAGACTATCGCAAGCAGGCTGCGGCGTAATCGCGCAGCTTGATGTTTGGGTGATCTGAATTTTCCATGACTGATTCACTGCCGGATGCCATCGCCAATCGTGTGGTGGTGCTGGGCAGGGTGCGGTCTGCAGTGGGATTGGCTGGCTGGGTGAAGGTCGAGTCATATACCGATCCACCGGAAAATATCCTGCGATACCCGGTGTGGCAGTTGAGTTCCGGTACCGATGAACACCGGACATGTCGCGCAGTAAAGTGTGCGCAGCATCGCTGGTCAGGGCCGGAATTGCAGGTGCGCATGGAGGGCGTAACAGAGCGCAATAGCGCCGATGCGTTACGCAATATGGACATCGGTGTGTTGCGGCGGGAGCTGCCACCACCAGGGCAGGGAGAATATTACTGGGACGATTTGCTGGGCCTCAGCGCGGTAACGCTGCAGGGCAAGCTGCTTGGCAAGGTTGATCACTTTCAACAAAGTCCTGCACACCCATACATGGTGCTGCACGCTGAGGATGATCAAGGCAGGCGCTGCGAGCATTTTGTGCCGCTGGTGAAAGGGCGTGTGCTGGGTGTGGATTTTGCGCAAGGGACAGTGCAACTGGATTGGACACTCGACTGGATTTGAGTGCGTTGTTTCAGGTGATCTCAGGGGCATCGTCGATGCAAATTGCAGTGGTGACGTTGTTTCCAGAGTTTGTGCTCGACGCGGTTCGAGTGGGTGTGCTGGGTCGTGCGGTAGAACGCGGGCAAGTTGGCATTCATGCCATCACGCCGCGTGAATTCGCTGATGATCCGCGGCGCACAGTGGATGACCGGCCTTACGGCGGTGGTCCAGGCATGGTGCTGAAGATAGAGCCAACGCGATTGGCGATTCGCACAGCCCGCGCGAAGCTGCCGCAGGGCAGTCGTTGTATCTATCTGGGCGCCGATGGCGCACCACTGACGCAACGCAAGGTTGATGAATTGAAAATGCTGCCCGGCATGGTGTTGCTGGCCGGACGGTATGAAGGTGTGGATGAACGGTTACTCGCGACGGAAGTGGATGAAACCATTTCGATCGGTGACTACGTGTTGTCCGGTGGCGAACTTCCGGCGCTGGTATTGATTGACGCCGTGGTGCGGACATTGCCCGGTGTGCTGGGTGACGAAGCATCTGCACAACAGGATTCGTTCGTCGATGGCTTGCTGGACTGGCCGCATTACACACGTCCGGAAGAATTTGCCGGAATGAAGGTGCCCGAGGTATTGCTGGGTGGCAATCACGAAGCGATACGGCGCTGGCGATTGAAGCAGGCGTTGGGCCGCACCTGGTTACGGCGGCCGGAGCTGCTGATGAGCAAGGCGTTGACTGCTGAACAGCAGTTGTTGCTGGATGAATTCAAGGCAGAACAGAAATAGTTTTGTTCTGCGCGTGTTAAGGTTTTGATTTTTAGCTGGGGTGGAACATGATGAACATCATTGAAGCGCTCGAAAAAGAGCAGGTCACGCGTGAAGTGCCGGACTTCAGTCCCGGCGATACCGTGGTGGTTGCGGTGAAAGTGAAAGAAGGTGATCGCGAGCGCACCCAGGCCTATGAAGGCGTGGTGGTCGCCAAGCGCAATCGCGGGCTTAATTCATCGTTCACCGTGCGCAAGATTTCCCACGGTGAAGGCGTGGAGCGTGTGTTCCAGACATACAGCCCGGCCATCGGTGACATCACCGTCAAGCGCCGTGGCAATGTGCGCCGCGCCAAGCTGTACTATCTGCGTGATCTGGCCGGCAAGGCTGCGCGCATTGAAGAAAAAATCCAGTAATCGTCCTTAATCGTCCGTGTAAGCGGATATTCAGCAAAGGCGAGTGGCGTTACCACTCGCCTTTTTTGTTGGCAGTCACCTTGTGGCATGATAGCCGGACTGACGCATTACTCAGGTCAATCTTTCAGGAAGGTCCATGAACATCATTGTTCGTCTGCTGCGGTTTTTCTGGTCGTTGCTCGATGGCGTACGCAAAGTCTTGCATCTGACATTGCTGCTGTTGCTGTTTGCCGTCGTCATTGCTGCAGTCAGCAGTTCCATACGAACGCCGGTGCTGCCTGCCACTGCTGCGCTGGTCATTGCGCCGCAGGGAACGCTGGTGGAGCAGTACAGTGATGGACCACTGGATCATGCCCTGGCCCAGGTGATGGGCAATCAGATGGAAGAAACACGTCTGCGCGACATTGTCGATGCCATCCGTTCTGCGAAAAGCGACCCGCATATCAAGCTGCTGGTATTGAATCTCGATGAGCTGACAGCAGCGGGCATTGCCAAGCTGGATGAAATCATTGCTGCCATCGGTGATTTCAAGAAAAGCGGCAAGCAGGTTATCGCTTACGGACAGGCATATGATCAGCAGCAATATTATCTGGCCGCACAGGCCGATCAGGTTTATCTCGATCCACATGGCATGGTGCTGCTTGACGGTTTTGCCTACTACCGTCAGTACTATAAAGATGCCATCGATAAACTCGGCATCACTGTCAATGTGTTCAAGGCGGGCAAGTTCAAATCCTATGCCGAACAATATACGCGCAATGACATGTCCAGCGAGGATCGTGAAGCCAGCAATGTATGGTTGAAGTCCTTGTGGAATACATATCAGAACAATGTCGTGAAAGCGCGCGGCCTTGGACCCAACGCAGTTCAGGATTATGCAGATCAACTGGCCACGCGTCTGCAGTCGACGCAGGGCGACTTTGCCAAACTTGCGCTGCAGGACAGGCTGGTGTCAGATCTGAAAACCGCCGCCGACATGGATGCACAGCTCAAGGATCTGGTAGGTGAAGATGAGGATTCGCATTCCTACAACCAGATTGATGTCGATGACTATTTGAAAGTCACGCAAACACAGCGCGCGTTGCATAATCGCAGCAGCAACAAGATTGGCGTGATTGTCGCGGAAGGCGAGATTGTGGATGGCAAGCGTACTACTGGCACGGTAGGCGGAGATTCCATGGTGGAGTTGTTGCGCAAGGCGCGCTTCGATAACGACGTCAAGGCAGTGGTGTTGCGCATCAACAGCCCCGGCGGCAGCGTCATGGCATCCGAACTGATTCGCCGTGAAGTGGAGGAACTGAAAAAGGCCGGCAAGCCGGTGATTGCTTCAATGAGCAGTGTTGCTGCTTCCGGTGGTTATTACATTGCAATGGATGCCGATGAAATCATTGCCGACCCGGCAACCATCACAGGTTCAATCGGCGTGTTCTCCATCGTGCCAACTTTTGATCACACATTGGGCAAGCTCGGCATCAACACTGATGGTCTGGGCACCACTTCCATTGCCGGCGCAATGCAGCTTTCGCTGCCACTGAACGAGAACCTGAAAAAGATCCTGCAATTGTCGGTGGATCATGAATACGCACAATTTGTCGGCCATGTGGCGCAGAGCCGCAACAAGAGCTTTGACGACATTGACAATATTGCGCAGGGACGTGTGTGGGCGGCAAATGATGCGCGCAGCGCTGGACTGATTGATCAAGTTGGGTTATTGCAGGATGCAATCAATGCTGCTGCAAAACGCGCCAGGCTGGGCAAGGATTATCGAGTTGACTACGTGGAAGGTGACATGACCTGGCGTTTTGCACTGGCGGAACAAGTCAGTCTGTTGTCAGCGCGTGTTGCTCGTGCGCTGGTACCGGATGCATCGTTGATGCATGTGGTGCCGCCGCCATTGTCGTCGCTGCAAAAGGAAATGAACCGCCTGTCACGCTATGCCAGCAAGCCGCAAGCCTATTACTACTGCGCATGTGAAATAGAGTAATGCGCATGTCCGAAGTGACATGAGTAAAGACAACGAAACAAACAGTGCAACGGATTCATTGCGGCTGGACAAGTGGTTGTGGCATGCGCGCTTCTTCAAAAGCCGCTCGCAGGCAACCGATGCCGTGGCGGGTGGACTGGTTCATGTCAATGATGAGCGCGTGAAGCCGTCGCGTGATGTCAAGGTCGGTGACCGTTTGTACATCACGCGTTCGGAGACCAGAATGGAAGTCACCGTGCTCAGCATTCCGTTGCGGCGCGGTCCTGCCAGTGAAGCGCAGAAGTGCTACGAGGAATCTGCGCAAAGCATCCAGTTGCGCCAGCAACGTCGTGAACAATCGCGCTATGCGCCGCCTGCTCCCACACGCCGTCCTGACAAACATGCACGCAAGGCATTGCGGGAGCTGAAGGGCTACTGAGCATGTTTACTTCTTTTCCAGTGTAACCGCGCCACTGATGGTGGTGACCGATACTCTGCCTTCGCCATTGAGCGAAGTGAATTGCAAGCGCTTGCCGGGACCATAGTGATCGCTGACCGGCTGATCGTCGCTCAAATGGTTGATGATGCTGCCACCCGTGGGACTGTCGATATTGAAATGCGCCGATGGATTGTCCGCAAAGCGCAATGTCAGATTACCGCTGACGGTGGTGGCGTTGACATTGCCGCCTTTCTGCAGATCGAGATGAATGGTTGCATTGCCTGAGACGCCGTTGAATTCCAGATCCCTGACTTCACCAACATCAACGGCAACGTTGCCGGATACGGTGCTGAGTTTAAGTTCGTCAGAATGTGCATTGACATCCAGTGTTCCATTGACAGTGGAAAAGGCATTCTGATCGCCATTCGAACTCTTGATGTTGATGCTGCCATTCACGCTGCTCAGTTCGAGATTGCCCATCAACTGGTCGCCGGTGACTGCGCCATTGACGGTACTGGCTTTCAGCTTTCCCTGACAATGATCGATGGTCAAATTGCCATTGACCGAGTTTGCAGAGATGTCGCCAATGATATTGGCTGCCGACAAATTTGAATTCACACTTGCGTAGGATACCCTGCTTTTTCTGGGCAGATTGATGACCAGATTGTCGCCGCCGCCGGTGTTGCCACCGAACAGATTGAAACCGTTCTTTACTTCAACCTTGATGCGGATGCGGTTGCCGCTGCGGTCAAAAATGAAATCCTTGGTGTTGTCACCCAGTTCACCGGACACCTTGACGCTGCTGTTGTCCCACGGGACGATTTTCACCTGGCCGTTGACGTTGGCAATATCGACGTAGCCATCGTCAATAAACTCCAGTGTCTTGTCGACTTTTTCACCGGCGCTGGCAAGCAATGGAAGCAGCAATAAAGCCGCAATAAGATTCACAGTTTTCATGGGTTCACCTTTCATGTCATGTCGGAGTTCTGCAAGTTGGGTTCATATACACGTTCAACCAACGTCATCTGTTTCTGATAAATGTCAGTCAGCATGTTCAATAGCGTGACGTTGCCGGGATCATCCTTGAGTGCTTTCTTGATGGCCGTTGCTGCACGATCCATTTCGCGCAATTGCTGGTCAAGATTGCCAGCCAGTGGATGCATGCCGCCATATGCCGCCTTGAGTGCACTCATCTGTTGCTGATGCAGGGCATCGAGTCGTGCAACAATTGATTGCGTCTGATCGTGATTGACACGATGACCGGCAAGCAATAACCAGCCGCACAGCACGCACGCAACCAGTGAAGCAGCGGCAACAAGCGGGAAAATGCGTGACTGCGGCTTTTTCAGCAGGGCCATTTCAATGCCGGGCCACAGGTCACGAGATGGCATGCGTTGCTTCTGCAACGCTGCCAGCTTTCTCTGTAGCGTACTTTCAAATTCATCATTCATCGTTCAGCCACTCCTGCAACAGTTGTCTGGCGCGATGCAGCTGTGCCTTGCTCGAACCCACAGCCATCCCGCAGAGTTCGGCAATTTCTTCGTGCCGGTATCCTTCGACGGCGTACAACACAAACACAATGCGCGCACGTTCCGGAAGACGTTTTATATGGACATCAAGGTCGTCCTCGCCGGATTCCACAGCGATGATCTCCGGAATATGTTCATCACCCAGTGCCACGCGTTTCAGCCAACCGCGTTGCCGCCGCAAATGGCTGATGGCTGTCATGCTGCAGATCCGGTGCAACCAGGTGGCAAAACGGCTGTCACCGCGGAAGCGGCGCAGGTCTTTCCATGCCCTGATAAACACTTCCTGCGCCACATCTTCAGCGGCAGTCCGGTCAGACACCAGCCTGCACGCCAACCCGTACACCGCGCTAATATGCGCTTCATACAGCTTGCGATAGGCGCCCACATCGCCCTGCTGCGCCGCGCTTATCAATTCTTGTTCGCCGTTTGCAGTGTGGGGGAGTGACGTTTGCATGCGGGTATGTCTGGTATCTGTTCGTTAGCCGCAAACCAGGAAGGAAAGGTTTAATACGTCTTGGCGAAACTTGCGAACGGTGGGTATCTTATAATCGTCAATGAGCCGCTGGTGGAATTTAACCAGATGCGATTGAACGGTTTGGTCGAGTCATGTTAAGAGGTGGGTGTGACATCAGCGCGTAACTCGCTTTGTCCCTGCGGCAGCGGGAAAAAATTTGAAGCGTGCTGCGATCAGGCGGCGGCCCGTTCAAGTCTCTCTTTGTCTGCGTCAAGTTCTAATCCTGCGCTCTATTCATCCTTGCTGTATCGGATGAATGCTTTGCTGAAAACAGGGAATTATGCGGAGCTGGAGTCATTGTCGAGTTCAGTTCTTGCCAATATGCCCGATGCCGGCCCGGTATGGCATATGTTTGCCATTGCGCTTGCAGCACAGGAAAAGGACGCGATGCATGCATTTGAAAATGCTGTCCGGCTCATGCCCGGCAATGCGGGGGCGAATGTCAATTTGGGCGTTGCGTGGATGGATAGGGGCAATGTCGGGATGGCAATGACTTGCTTCCAGCGAGCATTGTCCATTAGTCCTGATTCAGTGGAGTTGTTGAATAAAATTGCCGCCTCGCTCGCAAACGCCGGTCAGCGCGATGAGGCGCTGCATTGCTATTACCGCATCACCATGCTTGCGCCAGCGTTGCCTGAAGCGCATCGTAATTTTGCAAATGCCCTGCTTCAATCCGGTCGCTTTCATCAGGCCATTGCCAGTTATCAGCGTGTGATGGAATTGGCTCCGGAGGATGACATGGCCGTGCTTAACCTTGGTGATTCGTATAAAGCTGTGGGCAAAGCTGAAGAAGCGTTGGTGTGTTACCGGCGCGTGGCGGAGCGGCGACCGGACTCTGTCGACGCACATGTTGGTGTGGCAACGATATTGCGCCTACAGGGAAGAGCAGATGAGGCTGAGAGATATTGTGCCCAGATGCTCGTCCGGTTTCCTGATGCATCTGCAATACTGTCAGTACTGGGTCAGGCGCTTGCCGACCAAGGCCGGTTTTCTGAAGCCGAAGTCCATTTCAGAACAGTCATTCGCAAAGAACCGCGGTTGTTGCAGGCATGGGATGGTCTTGCATACATGCGCAAAATGACGATAGACGATGCGCCGCTTTGGGCTGAGGCCGAACAGATCGCTGCGCAATTGACGCGGCCTGGTGATGAGTCGTTCCTGCGCTACGCCATCGCAAAGTATCATGATGACACAGGGAACTATGAGCATGCCTTTCGCAACTATCAGCGTGCCAATGAGCTGGGCAAATTGATCAGGCCACCGCATAGTCGGGCGGAGCTTACACGTTCTGGTGATTCAATTATTTGCACGTATGATCGTGCATGGCTCGAACGGCACCGCAATTACGGCAACAAAACGTTACGTCCGGTATTTGTTGTGGGCATGATGCGCTCAGGTACCACACTTGCAGAGCAGATTCTGGCTTCACATCCTGCCGTGCATGGAGCAGGCGAACTGGCCTTCTGGAGTGCCGCTTTTGAGCAGCACAACTCGACACAATATAGCGGTGATGCCGGTAGGCAAGCCATTGAGCGTCTGGCACGCGAACATGATGTCTTGCTTGAGAGCATGTCCGTTGATGCACAACGAGTTGTGGACAAGACACCAATCAACTTCGTATGTCTGGGCCTGATACATGCGGCATTGCCGGGTGCGCGCATCATCCACATGGTGCGAAATCCCATAGATACCTGTCTGTCAATCTATTTCCAGAATTTTGAGAGCACCATCAGTTATGCAAATGATCTTGAAGACCTTGCACATTGTTACCGCGAATATCGCCGTCTGATGAATCATTGGCGATCAGTATTGCCGGAAGAAGTAATGCTTGAAGTGCCATACGAAGCGCTGGTGGAAGATCCCGGTACATGGAGCCGTAAAATGGTGGAGTTTCTAGGTCTGGACTGGCATGACGACTGTCTTCGGTTTTACAAGACCAGCCGCGCGGTGGTGACGGCAAGCAGGTGGCAGGTGCGTCAGAAAATATACAAGTCTTCAATGCAACGCTGGCGCAACTATGAAAAATTCATCGGTCCGCTGTTGAGTCTCGTCGACTGATCAGCCGGAATTCTTCGTGGATAGCTTCGCGCCCACATGCAACTGATTGCGCTTCTTTGCCAGCTCCATTTGTTTCTGGCGTTCTTTCAATCCTGATTTTCTGGCTTCACTTTTCTGATCAAAGCAGCGCGGGCAACTGACGCCTTCCACATAGCGTGGCGATTGCTTGTCTTCTTCTGAAATCGGATGGCGGCATGAACGGCACAGATCATGCTCACCGAGTTTCAAACCATGCCCCACCGCGACTCGCTCGTCGAATACAAAGCATTCGCCCTGCCACAGGCTTTGCTGCTCCGGGACGACTTCAAGATATTTGAGAATGCCGCCTTGCAAGTGATACACCTCATCAAACCCTTGCGTGCGCAAATATGCAGTGGATTTCTCACAGCGAATGCCGCCGGTACAGAACATGGCTACCTTGGGCTTTTTCTCCAGCGACTTTTGTTCGCGGAGCCATTCCGGGAAATCACGAAAGGTTTTGATGTTGGGATTGATGGCGTTCCTGAATGTGCCAATCTCCACTTCATAGTCATTGCGGGTGTCGATGACCACCACATCCGGATTGCTGATCAGCGTGTTCCAGTCTTCCGGTTTGACGTAAGTTCCCGCCATCTTGCTGGGATTGATGCCATCCACACCCATGGTGACGATTTCCTTTTTCAATCGCACCTTCATGCGATAGAACGGCATTGACCGGGCGCGTGATTCCTTGTGTTCCATATCGCTTAAACGTGCATCACTGTGCAGAAAGTTCAACACCGCGTTGATGCCCTCACGTGTTCCGGCAATGGTGCCATTGATGCCTTCTGCCGCCAGCAGCAAGGTTCCCTTGACGCCATGTTGCTCACAGCAGGCCAGAAAAGGCGCCTTCAACGCTGCATAGTCAGGCAGATCAACAAATTTGTACAGGGCGGCGACGATGAAGGAATTCATGTTGAAAGATAGCTTCTGAAATATTTATCTGGACGCTACAAGTGTTGAATCATTTGCTGACATGTCAAGAGTTGATGCGTCATTTCATTGAAAGCGGAATCCAGTGATGCAACTTCTTTGCGCTTGATAGAGTGGAGTAACTACATGCTATTTTACTGGAATACGAAGTATTTCGTACAGTTTGTTGCTGCTTATAGGCAATGCCAAACTTGATCCAATAATCGGGCCTGCTCCATTGTGCGCCGCCAGACTCTACTTGCTGTTTTACATTATTTCATGCTACAAATTGCCAATGCGGTACTGCTACTGTTGATAGGGAGAGCGCTGGTTTTGACGATGTACAGTACTTTGACGGTTTACAAAGTACCTTATAGGGTTCCTACATCTAGTTAGATTTCAGAGGCGGCAAATGAAGTATTGGACACTTCGAATAGTCGGCTTTCTATTGGGCGCGGGCATGGCTGTCGCTCTAGAGATTGGGCTGCTTCTTTTAATAGATGCAATGTTTGATCGTGAGCTCATGCCTCGAGGATTGGGTTGGTTGTTTATTCCTATTGCAGTTGGCACGGGTGCAAGTTCCATAGCTCCGATCATCTGGTTGCGTATTGAGCGTGGTGAATTTCCGCTGGCTCAAAAATTCAGATCAGCTCCAGTGTTCATGCGTGCTTCAATTGTATTTCCGCTCCTTTGGATATTGTGTCTGGGTGCCTACGTAGCCCTATTCAATCCTTATGGCTATATGACAGACGACAATTACTGGCACATGTTTAAGGTCATGTTGTTTCCGCCTGTGGGAGTTTTGGTTGGCGCGCTCCTTTATAGGAAACTCATTGGGCCGAGCGATGTCGAAAAATAGAGCAATGAAATCTAACCAACCGTTTCATGTGATCGCTAGAAGACTCGCGTCACATGAGTTGGACAGTTGTTCATAAAGAGGGTCACGGAAATGGATACATCGCAACTTAAGAAAGTGAAACGGTTCCGTCGCAGCTTTCGTTTTATCGGAGCAATGATTGTTGTTGTCGGTGGCATTTTCATGTTCGCGACATAAGCGCGGCACTAACAATCATGAGCAGCGCAAGTGTCGTTCGTGAGTACTTTCGCACAGCATTCCGCTGGCAGCACGGTCGTCAAGGTACGGGCTATGACAAGATGTTGCTGTTTACTTTGCCATGGCCATTGCCATTCGATTCTTATCTCATCAGGTACCCAGATGGTTCAGCTGTGCCGCCACATTGCGACCCAGTTCAAAAGGGGCGGCACTATCGTCTTAACATCATTCTCAAAGCACCTCGATCGGGTGGCGAGTTTATCTGTGCAGCACCCATCTATTCTTCAAGTCGCATTAAACTCTTTCGTCCAGACTTGTGCGAGCATAGTGTCACGCGTGTTGAGGGCGGTAGTCGTTACGTGCTTTCTTTCGGCTGGGTTCTCGGAAAATGATTGCTAACAAATACATCAAGCCCGTGTGCGTCGCCCATTCGACTTGCAACTGTTACGTGCTTTCGCCGGCGTCTTATGCATCGTGTTATGCAATGGAGCAACGAAGTCGGCATGGTCGTGAAAGACCTGAGATGAAGATATTGTGTCGCCGCTATAGAATCATGGATAAATCATCATACAATCACACTTCAATTCTGAGTTTCAGTCAGTGAACAAAACCAACCCAAAAGTTGATTCGCATTTCAGCAATGCCAGGAAGTGGAAACAGGAAATGCAGGCATTGAGAGAGATCGTTCTCGCCTGTGGATTGACTGAGGAATTGAAGTGGTATCAGCCCTGTTACACCGTTGAAGGAAAGAACATCGTTGTCATTCATGGCTTCAAGGACTACTGTGCGCTGCTTTTTTTCAAAGGCGCCTTGCTGCAAGACCCGAAGAGAATTCTGATTCAGCAAACAAAAAATGTGCAGGCAGGACGTCAGGTCCGGTTCACGGACGTTAAAGGCATCCTGAAGATGAAAAACGTCCTGAAAGCGTATATCAAGGAAGCGATTGCGGTTGAGAAGTCCGGCTTAAAGGTGGAGAAGAAAAGGACATCGGAGTTCGCAGTGCCGGATGAATTAAAAAAGAGAATGGATAAAAACAAAACGTTAAAGGCGGCTTTTCATGCGCTGACTCCGGGGCGTCAGCGTGGATATCTGCTTTACTTTGCTGCGCCGAAACAGTCAAAGACCAGGGAGGCGCGCATTGATAAATGCATGCCGCTGATACTTGATGGCAAGGGATTGAATGATGATTACAGCGCATCTCGAAAATAATGTCATGTGCGTGCAGAAATGTTGTTCTCGTCAACCTCAATCGGGTTATTGCATATGGCTGCGTTGTCTGCGCCGGATGTGAATTCGCCTGTCCGCGCAATGCAGGACAGGTTACCGTGGGTGCAAGAATGAAATCATGGCTTCTTGCTCTTGCCTGATAGTGGCGGCTGACTTGCTGGTTGAGACTGCACAATGCCATCCAGCAGTTGTTCCACCGCAGTGAAGCGCGCTTCTACGTCTTCCAGCGGCAGTACAAACTTGACCTTGCTTGGGCCGTCAAACCTGTGTGTGCGCATGTTGCGTTGAACGAAGAGAATCAGATTGGTGGGATCAAGGCTGATGTCGTTGCCAAACATGACGTAACCGCCGTGGTCATGCGCATCCAGTTTGCGAATACCAAGCTGCTTGGCTCGTAACTTGAAATCGGCAATACGGAACAAATTCTTCGCGGGGTCCGGCAGCATGCCAAAGCGGTCAATCATTTCCACCTGCAATTCACGCAATGCATCAAGTGATTCCGCAGCAGCAATGCGCTTGTACAACATCAGGCGCATGTGAACGTCTGGCATGTAGTCATCGGGCAGGAGAGCAGGAACATGCAGGTCCACCTCGGGGCCACGATGAATCGGTTGATCCAGATCAATGTTCTTGCCTTGTTTCAGCGCGGTGACTGCGCGTTCCAGCATTTCCATGTACATTGCAAAACCGATCTCCTGAATCTGTCCGCTTTGCTCTTCGCCCAGCAGTTCTCCGGCGCCGCGAATCTCCAGATCGTGTGTGGCCAGCGTAAAGCCTGCACCCAAGTCTTCCAGTGATTCAATGGCTTCAAGCCGCTTGATCGCGTCTGCTGTCATGACATTGCGTGGCGGGGTGATCAGATATGCATACGCTTGGTGATGTGAACGTCCAACACGACCACGCATCTGGTGCAACTGAGCGAGGCCGAACTTGTCGGCACGATCAATGATGATGGTGTTGGCTGTGGGCACGTCAATGCCGCTTTCGACAATGGTGGTGCACACAAACAGATTGCAGCGCTGATGCGAGAAATCCAGCATCACCTGCTCCAGTTCGCGTTCGCGCATCTGTCCGTGGCCAATGGCGATGTTGGCTTCCGGCACCAGCTCGCCGAGCATGCGCGCCGTTTTTTCAATGGTATCGACGCTGTTGTGCACATAATAAATTTGTCCGCCGCGGCGAATTTCGCGCAGACATGCTTCGCGAACCGCAGCGCCATCGAATGGCATGACAAAGGTCTTGATCGCGAGTCGCGATGTCGGAGGTGTGGTGATCAATGACAGATCGCGCAAGCCGCCCATCGCCATGTTAAGGGTTCGTGGAATGGGCGTGGCGGTGAGCGTGAGCACGTCGATGTTGGCGCGCAGTTGTTTGAGTTTCTCCTTGTCCTTGACGCCAAAGCGATGCTCTTCGTCAATGATGATCAAACCGAGATTCTTGAACTGCAATTGACTCTGCAACAGGCGATGTGTGCCGACGACGATATCCACGGTCCCGTCCTCAAGCCCTTTTGCAACTTCGTTGACCTGCGATTCTGTCCGGAAGCGCGACATGGATTCGATCTTCACCGGCCAGTCGGCAAAGCGGTCGGCAAAGGTTTGATAATGTTGCTGGGCGAGCAATGTTGTTGGTACGAGAACAGCAACCTGCTTCCCTGCCTGCACGGCGACAAATGCTGCACGCAATGCCACTTCGGTCTTGCCGAATCCGACATCGCCGCATACAACACGATCCATCGGTTTATCGGATCCCATGTCTGCAATGACGGAAGCTATTGCCTGTGCCTGGTCGGGTGTTTCTTCGAAACGGAAACTGGCTTCAAAAGAGCGCAGTTCTGCTTCGTTGGCCTGAAGCGTGTTGCCTACGCGCGCTGCACGCCGCGCATACAGGTCAAGCAATTCGGCGGCTGTGTCGCGAATTTTCTGGGCGGCTTTCTTTTTGGCCCTGGACCACGTATCGGTACCGAGTTTGTGTAGTGGCGCATTGTCCACCGCACCGCCGGTGTAGCGACTGACCAGATCAAGTGATTGCACCGGAACATATATCTTGTCGCCATCGGCATATTCCAGTACCAGAAACTCGCTCTGCAAGCCGCCTGCATCCATGGTGATCAAGCCGCGATAACGGCCCACACCATATTCATCATGTACAACAGGTGAGCCAATACTGAGATCGGACAGATCCTTGATGATTTTTTCCGGGTCGCGATCTGCACGGCGGCGACGGCGTTCCTGTCGCGCCCGTTCGCCAAACAACTGTTCTTCAGCAAGCAACGTGAGTGAAGGCTCTTTAAGTTGCAAGCCGCGCGCGATGGGAGAAACGGTAATCGCAAGCGGGATGTTGCCGGTCGCAAAGGTTTGCCAGTCATCAACAGCAGGCGCCTGAATATGATGCTTGCGCAAGATGTCGAGCAGCATTTCACGGCGGCCGGTGGATTCTGCCGCAATCAAGGTACGTCCATCGTAGTGTTGCAAATGATCTAGCAGGGCGCGCGCCGGTTCGCTGGCACGTGCATCCAGCTTCACTGGCGGCGGTGTAGTGCTGCCAAAGTTCTGCCAACTGACATGCTGACGATGCGGATCAAGCTCATTGATGGAGAGCTCAATGTGTTTGCGGGCGTTCAGATGCGTGATGAATTCTTGCGGCGGAAGGAAGAGTTCTTCCGGTGACAGCACAGGACGTTCAATATCATGAGCACGTTGCGAATGTCGTTGTGTAATATCCTGCCATTGAGATTCAACGACGGTGTCAATACCAGCGTCATGAGCAATCACCGTGTTGGCTGGAAGGTAGTCAAACACATGATTGGTGCGATCGAAGAACAACGGCAGGTAGTATTCAATGCCCGCAGGTGCAACGCCTTCGGCGATGTCCTTGTATATCGACATCCGCGTCAGGTCGCCCTGAAAGCGGGTGCGGAAGCGGCGTTTGAATTGCTGGATGCCTTCTGCACTCAATGGATATTCACGTGCCGGCAGCAGATGGATGTCATTGACCTTGTCCATGGTGCGCTGCGTATCGACATCAAACGTGCGGATGCTGTCGATTTCGTTGTCAAACAGGTCGATGCGGTAGGGCATGCTGCTGCCCATGGGGAACAGATCAAGCAATGAGCCGCGTACTGCACATTCACCCGGTGACATCACCTGCGAGGTCATGGCGTATCCTGCGGCAGTCAACTGCAAACGAAAAGCATTGATATCCAGTGTATTGCCAACGGCAATATCAAACGCATGTGCATCAATATAACTGCGCGGCGCGAAACGTTGCATGGCCGTATCCGCATCGACAATGATCACACCGCGTTTCAGCGCAGACAAACGTGACAATGTGCTCAGGCGTTGTGAAACGATGTCGGGATGAGGTGCAAACAGGTCATAGGGCAGGGTTTCCCATCCCGGAATTGACAAGGGTTGCAGGGAAGCCGGCAGAAAGAATCTGAGTTCGTCTTCAAGCCTGCTTGCTTCGCGCGCGTTGGCGGCGATAACCAGTAACGGTGAATCGAGTGCCTGAGCGGCGTCGGCGAGCTTCAGTGATATCGCCGAGCCATAAAGTTGACCCCAGCGAACGTGCAGTTTTTCAGTGGTGGGCAGTAAGAACTTCATGGTATCGTGAGTGAATATTCGGCATTCAAAACATGCAAACGCAAAAACACCTCAAGTCATGATTCCATAAGGACTTGCGGCGGAGTTCGAAGGTTAGCAGGCAACACATGAATTGCCTATAGAAC
Source organism: Steroidobacteraceae bacterium (assembly GCA_035548495.1). GTDB lineage: Bacteria > Pseudomonadota > Gammaproteobacteria > Steroidobacterales > Steroidobacteraceae > CAILZL01. The sequence continues at coordinate 39,324 of DASZSV010000047.1, read as the reverse complement.
CAGGAAATTCTGGCGTACAGTGCTTGGCGCAGTGCGCCGACGTTGGCAAAATCCTGGCAGGTTGCTCAGTTTTCAAGGAACATCGATGCGGTTAGTCAGTCCTGTTATTGCCTTGCTGTGTGCTTCAATTATTTCCATTGCTTGTCACGCTGCTGAAGGCATGTGGACACTGGACAATTTGCCACGCGCACAATTGCAGGCAACTTATCAATTTGATCCCGACGATGCGTGGATACACAAAGTAATGCATGCGTCATTGAGGCTCGCGCAGGGATGTTCAGCGGCTTTTGTTTCGCCCACCGGGTTGGTCCTGACCAATCATCACTGTGCTCAGCGCTGCATCGAGGCCATTTCCACCCCGCGAAGAAACTTCATTGAGAAGGGGTTTCTTGCCTTGTCGCCGCAGAAAGAGGTGAGTTGCCCTGATCTTGAAATAAACCAGTTGCAGGAGATTACCGATGTAACGGCCCGGATTCAGGAAAAAGTCCAGGGGAAGACCGGCAGGGACTTCACGCTTGCCTATAATGCAATAGCGGCCGAACTGACAGGCCAGTGTATTGATGGCGACGAGAGCATCAGCCTGAGATGTGATGTCGTAAGTTTGTATCATGGTGGAAGATACTTTTTATACCGGTATCGCCGCTATCAGGATGTCCGTCTGGTCTGGGCTCCCGAATTTGCAATTGCGTTTTTTGGCGGTGACCCGGATAACTTCAATTTTCCACGTTATGATCTGGACGCATCAATCCTGCGGGTATATGAAAATGGCAAGCCGGTAACCAGTCCTGATTTCTTCAGGATAAATTCTGCGGGTGCAGTGGAAGGTGAGTTGACCATGGTGCTTGGGCATCCAGGTGCTACGCAGCGTGAGTTGACTGTCGAGCAGTTGCTGACACTGCGGGATGACCGGCTCGTACGGACATTGCTGCTTTATTCGGAGCTGCGAGGTGTGCTGGAGCAGTACGGCAAGTCGTCCAGAGAGGCAGCGCGGATTGCGAATGGTGAGCTATTTTCAATTGAAAATTCAATCAAGGTTTTTCATGGTCAACTGGATGCCTTGAATAACGAAACATTGATGAAAAGGAAACGGCAGGAGGAGCAGGAGCTGCAACACTTTGTCGCGACTCATGGCAAATATGCATCAGTTGCGCCGGCATGGGATGAAATCACCAGGGCCGAGAAGGTATACCGTCAAATAGGTGATCAGCATTACTTTGTCGAATTGAACAAGGGATGCATGAGCAAGTATTGCAACTTTGCGCGTATTCTGGTGCGAGCCGCTGAAGAAAAAGCCAAGCCGGACAAAGATCGCCTGCCGGAATACACCGATGCGGCCTTGCCTGCGCTGGAACAGACGCTGTTCTCCGCCGCGCCTGTCTACCCCGAATTTGAAAAAGTGAAGTTGTCGTGGTCGTTGACGAAGCTGCGCGAATGGCTGGGAGTTGACAGCGCCATCGTGCAGACAGTCTTGCATAAAGAATCTCCCGATGCTGCGGCAGCAAAATGGGTCGCGACAACTCATCTCGGCAATATTGCCGTGCGGCATCTATTGTGGGACAAGCCTGAATTGGTGTTCACTTCTGATGATCCGTTTATAAGAATGGAATTGTCCCTGAACAAAGTTGCGCGAAGCATTCGCCATCGTTTTGATGCAGAAGTTGAAGGAGCAGAGCAGCGAGCAGGGAGAGCGATTGCCGAAGCACGATTTGCAATGACAGGTGCGAACAGCTATCCCGACGCAACATTCACGTTGCGTTTGTCATATGGAGAAGTGAAAGGCTGGCAGGAGAGTGAGCGTGGAGTACCTCCGTTTACGTATTTCAAGGGCGCATACCAGCGCAATACAGGTGCGCCTCCATTTGCGTTGCCAGCGTCATGGCTGAATGCCCGGCCAAAGCTGGACATGAATACTCCCTTCGATTTTGTCACGACGAACGACATCATCGGAGGAAACTCCGGAAGTCCGGTCATCAATCGTGATGCAGAACTGGTGGGAGTTGCGTTCGATGGCAACATTCACGCACTCGGTGGTGCGTTCGGTTATGACGGGAATGTTAACCGTGCCGTGATTCTGGATTCGGCAGCATTGTTGTCAGCATTGAGAAATATTTATCACGCTGATGCATTGTTGAGAGAGTTGAATGCGAAATGAACGCGTTTGCAAATTCAATCACTTGCAATTGACGATCATGAAGCAGGAGTGATGTCATCAGCAAAAAAAAGGCCGACTATCTTGAGTCGGCCTCGAATGTGGCAACGAAGTTCACGTCTTGTTGACTTGTGTCAACGAGGGGACTAACCCGACAGGAGCTTCATATCCACCAAGTCTTGAATCACATTGAGCATCGCCATCAATCTACGTGCTTTTGTTGCACCATGCTTTGCAAAAAAGCACGCTCAGGACGCTGCGTAGGCGCCATCATACCCCGATAGGCACACCTGTTGGCAAGGGCAATTTCTAATTTTCAAAGTCCATATTTTACTATATAAAACATGGACTTATAAGATTATTCCGACAAACGGGCCACTACAAAATTTCCTGCGTCCGTCGTCGAACTGGCGGGGCCATGTGCGGCGATGTCCGCGGTCCGAACGCCCGCCGAGATCGCCGAAGAGACAGCCTTTTCAACGGCTTGCGCCTCCTTTTCCAGCCCCAACGAGTGTCGTAGCAGCATGGCCACGCTGAGGATGGTGGCGTAGGGATTTGCCGCATTTTTTCCGGCGATGTCCGGGGCGGAGCCATGGATGGGTTCGTACAGGCCCAGCTTTCCGGCACCGAGAGAGGCGGAGGGCAGCAGCCCCAGCGACCCGGCCAGCATGGAAGCCTCGTCGGTCAGGATGTCGCCGAACATGTTTTCCGTGACCATCACATCAAAACTGGACGGACGGCGGATCAGGTGCATGGCTGCTGCGTCCACCAGCATGTGTTCCAGTTTTACGTCAGGAAATTCAGATTTCATCACCCGTTCCACCACCGAGCGCCACAGGCGTGATGTCTCGAGCACATTGGCTTTATCGACGGACACCAATTGCTTGCGACGTTGTTGTGCCAATTTTGCGGCAGTGCGAGTCACGCGTTCGATTTCTTCAACGGTGTAGGTGCACAGATCACTGGCTGATGTTTCACTGCGTGTCTTCTCACCAAAGTAAATGCCGCCGGTGAGTTCACGCACCACCATGATGTCGGTGCCTTTGAGCACTTCAGGCTTGATGGTTGATGCGTCAATCAATTCCGGAATCAGCGTGACAGGGCGCAAGTTCGCAAACAACCCCAGCGCCTTGCGAATGGCAAGCAATCCTTGTTCAGGGCGAACCTTGGCAGATGGATCGGACCATTTAGGTCCGCCAACGGCACCGAGCAATACTGCATCTGCTTTTTTGCAGGCGGTTTCGGTTGCGGCAGGCAATGCCGAACCGGTTGCATCTATGGCAGCGCCGCCGATCAAGTGATCTTCTGTATGGAACTCATGTCCGAACTTTTTTGCAACGGCATGCAATACGCGCACACCTTCGCGTGTGACTTCAGGGCCGATGCCGTCACCGGCGAGAACTACAATGGATGCTTTCATGCGTGTGCCTGTTCGTATTGTTTGATGGTATCGATCTGATTGAGAAGAAAGCCCAGTTCATCCACGCCATTCAACAGGCAATAACGTGCGAAGCCTTCAATGGAAAAGGACACCGTCTTGCCATTGGGCAGTGATAACGAATTGGTTTCGAGATTGATCTCGACAGCCGCACCGGGATTGTTCATCAACCATGCGTGAGTGTCTTTGTCAATCACCAATGGCAACAGACCATTCTTCAAACTGTTGTTGCGGAAGATATCAGCAATCTCGGTGCTGATTACGGCTTTGAAGCCGCAATCCAGCAACGCCCACGGCGCATGTTCGCGTGATGAACCACAACCGAAGTTGTTGCCCGCAACCAGAATCTGGCAACCCTGTGCTGCTGGTTGATTAAGGATGAAGTCAGCTTTCAAACTGCCATCGGTGTTGTAACGCCAGTTGGAAAACGCATGCTGACCCAGGCCGGTTTTGCTGGTGGTGGTGAGAAAGCGTGCAGGAATGATCTGGTCCGTATCGATATCCGAGTACGGCAGCACAACAGTCTTGGAAGAAATTTTGCGAATCGGTTCCATGTTCGTTTACCTTTTAATTGAGGAATTCACGTGGATCGGTTACACGGCCGCGAATGGCCGCCGCCGCAGCTGTTGCGGGACTGGCAAGCAAGGTGCGAGCGCCTGCGCCCTGCCGGCCTTCAAAATTGCGATTACTGGTGCTTACCGCATATTGGCCGCTGGCAACGGTATCGCCGTTCATACCAATGCACATCGAACATCCGGATTCACGCCACTCGGCACCCGCATCAATGAATATCTGGTGCAGACCCAGTTTCTCTGCTTCAAGTTTGATGGCCTGTGAACCAGGGACCACCAGCGCACGTACACCGGATGCAACACGCTTGCCCTTCATTACTTTCGCAGCAAGTTCAAGATCAGACAAACGTGCATTGGTGCAGCTGCCGATGAACACTACTTGAATGGGTTTGTTCAACAATTGTTCACCAGGTTGCAATCCCATGTAGGCCAACGACTTCATGAACACGGCGTCACTGGCTTGATTGGGCACCGAACCGTTGATCGGCATCACCATGCCGGGATGTGTGCCATAGGTAATCATGGGCGTCAGTTCGCTGCTGTTGATGTTTACTTCACGATCAAATTTCGCACCGGCATCAGTACGCAAGGTACGCCAATCGGCAATGGCTTTGTCCCACGCTGCGCCTTGTGGTGCTTTGGGACGGCCTTTTAAATATTCAAAGGTCACATCATCCGGTGCAATCATGCCGGCACGCGCGCCTGCTTCAATGGACATGTTGCACACCGTCATGCGGCCATCCATCGACAAGGCTTCGATGGCAGGGCCACGATATTCGATCACCTGTCCAGTACCGCCTGCAACGCCAATCTTGCCAATGATGGCAAGAATCAGATCTTTTGCAGTGACGCCATCGTTCAACTTGCCATCAACATTGATCGCGAGTGTTTTAGGGCGGCGCTGCAACAGGCATTGTGTTACGAGTACATGGCCCACTTCCGTGGTGCCAATACCGAAGGCCAATGCGCCGAATGCACCATGAGTTGCAGTATGACTGTCGCCGCACACGATGGTTTTTCCGGGTTGTGTTGCACCCAGTTCCGGACCGATGACATGCACAATGCCGCGTTGTGAACTGTGAAGGTTGAGCAACTCAATGCCGAAGTCAGCGCAATTTTTTTCCAACTGCTCAATTTGTTTTGCAGCAGATTTCACTTTGATAGGTACGCGGCCCGCGATTTCGGCGGCATCCGTCGGCGTGGAATGATCCATGGTTGCCAGCGTGCGATCGGTGCGACGCACTTTCAATCCTTTTTCACGTAACAGCGAAAATGCCTGTGGCGAAGTCACTTCATGAATCAGATGAAGATCGATGTACAGAACGGCAGGTGTATCCGTTGTTTCGGGTACGACTTCGTGACGTTCCCATACTTTTTCAAACAGGGTTTTTGCGCTCATGATGCAACTCTGGCCAGATGAAGACAGGGGCATAGCATGCCTGCGATTCAGGCAAGATGAAATTGGTAATAAATGAAAAGACCATCGCGGATGGCGATGGCTTCTCTCTGACAGGTGATGCCAATGTTTGAAGAAGCAGGCTGACTGTGGACACAGTGGAAATGTGAGTATAGACTTGTCTATACTTTCGTGGCCAAAGGTAATTTTATGTCAGCCCGAGCACAATTGACCGTACAGGCATGGGGCAACAGCCTTGCTGTACGTATTCCAGCCAGGATCGCCAAGGCATCCAGGTTGGCGCTGGGGCAGCCGGTTGCACTTGAAGTGGCTGATGGCGTTGTTATTGTGCGCCCGGAGGGCAAGCCCAAATTGACGCTGGCGCAAAAACTGAAAGCTTATAACCCAGATATTCATGGTGGCGAAGCAATGACAACTAATCGTGTTGGTGCAGAGGTGATGTAGTGGCGGTACCAAAATCTTGGGTGCCAGATCGCCGCGATATCATCTGGATTGACTGTAACCCGCAGGCTGGGCGTGAAATGAGGGATCTGCATCCGATGTTGGTATTGTCCAACCGGATGTTCAATGAGCGCACCAATATTGTGATTGGACTGCCTATGTCTACGTCACCTGCCAATGAAACCAATCCATTCGCCGTCAAATATGCAGGTTCACGTGGAGTGGTGGGTTACGTACTTACTCATCAGCCCAAATCCTTTGACTGGCGTGTGCGCAATGCAAAACCGCATCCATGGAAACAGGTGTCGCCTTCCGTGTTTGCCGCATCCTGTGAGATGCTGAATGAAATCATTGCGATTGGTGTATAGCGATTTCGCTACGCCGACTTGGCACTCGCCCTGTAACCATCACAACTTTCCAGCCATCCCCACTTGTCGGCAGTCTTGCCGTTGAACAGGCCGAAGAACGCAGCTTGCAATGCTTCGGTTATTGGACCGCGTTTGCCGGCGCCGATTTTGATCTGATCGACTGAACGAACCGGCGTGACTTCTGCGGCAGTACCTGTGAAGAACATTTCGTCGGCGATATACAGGAACTCACGAGGCAATGCCTGTTCGCGCACTTCAAAGCCATGAGCTTTTGCCAGCGTGATGACGGTGTCCCGCGTGATGCCTTGCAGGATGGAGCTGCCGACCGCAGGTGTATAGATGACGCCGTCGCGAATCACGAACAAATTTTCGCCTGCGCCTTCGCTGACCATGCCATCGATGCCAAGGCCAATGCCTTCAGCATAGCCCATGCGTTTGGCTTCCATGCTGATCAATTGACTGGAGAGATAATTACCCGCGGCTTTGCCCAGTGCAGGAATGGTATTCGGTGCAAGACGCTGCCATGAAGAAATGCATACATCAATGCCTTGTTCCATGCCTTCGGCACCGAGATAGGCGCCCCATTCAAAACCGGCAACCACGGTATCAATCGGTGGTGGATTTTTTGGAGCGACACCGATTTCGCCATAACCACGATAGGCGAACGGTCTCAGGTACGCACCCTTGTTTAAACCATTCGCCATCACAATTTCCTTGCAGGCATTGTTGATGTCGTCGGCAGAGTAGGGAATCTCCATGCGATAAATACGCGCGGAATCAAACAGGCGGCGGGTGTGATCCTTCAAACGAAAGATGATGGGACCCTTGCTGGTGGGATAAGAACGCACGCCTTCAAATACCGTGGAGCCATAGTGCAATGCATGTGACAACACATGCGTCGTGGCTTTTTCCCACGGCACCAGTTTGCCGTTTTGCCAGATGTAGTTTGCAGCGGTAATGGGCATGATTCACTCCAACTCTCAATCAAATGGCGGAGACAACAGCGTTGTCTACGACGCGGCGTTCGGTGGAACGCGTGGTTTCAATCCGGTTCACAACTTCAAGAAAGGCACGCGCGGCAGCTTCAATAATATCGGTGCTGACACCAACACCACGATAACTGCGGCCTTCGTGTTCGACTGTGATCAATGCCTCGCCCTGTGCATCTTCACCGAGAGAGACGCTGCGTACTTCAAATTTGCAAAGTGCAGGATGTCTCTGCGTTGCAGTCTCGATGGCCTTGATCACTGCATCCACCGGGCCAACCGCTGTTACAGCTTGTTCAACCTGTTTTCTTTCCGGATGTTGCAACTTTACGAGAGCCTGCGCCTGACCGGGCATGGTGTTCACCCGTACTTCCAGCAATTGCCACGGTCCAGGTGCATCGGATCCGGACTGCATGACCAGCGCTTCGATGTCGCCATCAAACAATTCCTTTTTCCGGTCGGCAAGTGCCTTGAATTTTTCAAACAACGCATTCAGTTCTGCATCCCGCAATTCAAAACCGAGTTCCTTTACTCTTTCGCGAAAGGCATGACGGCCGCTGTGTTTCCCGAGTACCAGGTGTGTGCGTGTCAGCCCCACATCCTGCGGGCTCATGATTTCATAGGTGGAACTGTTGCGCAGCATGCCATGTTGATGGATGCCGGACTCATGTGCGAATGCATTTTCACCGATGATGGCCTTGTTGCGGGGAATGGCCATGCCGGTGATTTGAGAAACCAGCCGGCTGGTGGGATACAGTTTGGTGGTGTTGATGCCGGTGTGCACCTTGAATTGATTCTCACGTGTGCGAATCGCCATCACCACTTCTTCCAGTGAACAGTTGCCGGCGCGTTCACCAATGCCGTTGATGGTGCATTCAATTTGTCTTGCGCCTGCACGAACCGCTGCCAGGCTATTCGCAACCGCCATGCCGAGGTCATCATGGCAATGAACGGACAGCACCACCTTGTCGATGCCCGATACATTGCGCTTCAAATACTGAAACACATCATAAAATTCTTCGGGCACCGTGTAACCAACAGTGTCCGGGATGTTGATGGTGGTTGCGCCGGCGGCAATAACAGCGGAAACGACTTCGGCAAGAAATTCAGGTTCAGTGCGTGAAGCATCTTCAGGTGAGAATTCGATGTCTTCGCACAGATCGCGCGCAAACTTCACGCCTTCCACCGCTGTACGGATGATTTCATCTTTCGCCATGTTCAGCTTGTACTGGCGATGAATGGCGCTGGTGGCAAGGAATACATGGATACGTGGCTTTGCGGCGTCTTTCAATGCTGCCCATGATTTGGTGATGTCGTCTTTATGACAACGTGCCAGACCTGCGATGATGGGGCCTTGCACTTCACGTGCAATGGCATTGACGGAATCCCAGTCACCTTTTGAAGCAGCAGGAAATCCCGCTTCGATAACATCCACACCCAGTTCTGCCAGCGCTTTTGCGACGCGCATTTTTTCCGGTTGCGTCATGCTGCATCCGGGCGATTGCTCGCCATCGCGCAGTGTGGTGTCGAAAATCAGGACGCGGTTGGGATCAGATGTGGTCATGTTTCGCAGAATCTACAGTGAAAAGCCCGGCGACGATCCAGTCGATAAATCCACTCAATGATGAAGCGGGAGTCATTATAAACGTCAAAGCCCGGGTGTCGCTGATCTGTTTTCAAAAACGCCGTGAATACATTCACTGCAGGCTCCGCGAAAACCTCCTGTTTTCGACGGTTTTGAGAACAGATCAGCAACACCCGGGCATTTCAATCGTCCAACGTTGCTAATCTACTGAGCGTGAGGATTATTCCTCCAGCCACGGCATGCGGGCGCGCAACTTGGCGCCCACTTTTTCGATGGGATGCGCCAGATCTTTCTTCATCAATGCCTTGTACTTCTTCTGGCCTTTCTTGTTTTCACTGATCCACTGGCGTGCAAACTTGCCGTTCTGCACTTCCTGCAGCACTTTCTTCATTTCGCGCTTGGTGGCCTTGGTGATGATGCGCGGACCGCGGGTCAGGTCGCCGTACTTGCAGGTTTCACTGACGTACTTGTGCATCTTGGCCAGGCCGCCTTCGTGCAGCAGATCAACGATCAGCTTCAGTTCGTGCATCACTTCGTAGTAAGCGATTTCAGGCTGGTAACCGGCTTCCACCAGCACTTCAAAACCTTTCTGCACCAGTTCGGTAGTGCCGCCGCACAGTACCGACTGTTCGCCGAACAGATCGGTTTCGGTTTCTTCTGCAAACGTGGTCTTGATCACGCCGCCACGGGTGCCGCCAATGCCATCTGCATAAGCCAGTGCGCTGTAGAAGCCTTTCTTGTTGGAGGCATCTTTTTCAACGGCAATCAGGCAGGGCACACCACGGCCTTGTTCATATTGACGGCGCACCAGATGGCCGGGGCCCTTGGGTGCAATCAGCACCACATTCAAATCCTTGCGGGGCTTGATCAGCTTGTAGTGAATGTTGAAGCCGTGTGCGAACAGAATCGTTGCACCTTCCTTGATGTTGGGCAGCACCGACTTGTACAAATCTTTCTGCGCCAGATCGGGCACGAGGAAGGCAATCAGCTCTGCGCCTTTGACTGCTTCAACGGGTTCGGCAACGTGCAGGCCATCTTTCTTGGCCTTGTCCCAGCTTTCGCCGCCTTTGCGCAGACCAACGACAACATCATAGCCGCTGTCTTTCAGGTTCAGTGCGTGAGCACGGCCCTGGCTGCCATAACCAAGAATGGCAATGCGGGCACCCTTGAGAGGGTTCTTTTTGACGTCTTTTTGCGAATAAATCTGCATTGTGATGCTCCTGAAAGAATGCGCTCAATATCGAATCAGTAATAAAACCGGTGTCCGGCAACCGGTGGTGAAACCGGAAAAACAAAACCCCGCTTCAGTGCCGCGGGGTTGCAAGAATCTGCTGGCTGAAAAGCCACAAAATCAGCCCGCCAAAAACGGCGCGATAGCATCAACACAAGACGCTGGTTTGTCAATGGCAAAATGGCTTTGCGTGCGGAAATTTCCGGTCTCGGCGCGTGTTGTGTGTCCTGCTATTCTGTTGCACATCCTCTGTTTATTCATCCTTCAGGAAAATGCACTTATGCTGATCGCACATCAATCCGGCACCGGTTCATCTTCCGCAATTCCACTGTATCTGATCCAGGAAGATCAGTACGAGGCATGGCGCAATCAACAAGCTGAGAACGTGCGCAATTGGCTTGCAGCACAGGGGTTTCACGGTGAACGCAACAAGCTGGTACTGGCGCCTGATGCGCACGGACGGATGACATTGGCAGTATGTGGTTTGGGCGCGCCTGCCGGCAAAGAAGGCATCAACATGTGGCTGGGTGCATTGCTCGCCGACCGGTTGCCGGAAGGAATGTATCGTATTACTTCTGCGTTGCATGCGGCCGAGATGATGCAATTCGCGCTGGGCTGGGAATATGGCCAGTATCGTTTTGATCGTTACAAGAAACCGGATCCAAAAAATCATGAGCGCAAACACAAGGTGCTGATGGTGGATCAATCCATTCTCAATGCCGTGCAACCGCTGAATAACGCGTGCACACTGGCACGCGATCTCGTCAATACACCCGCCAGCGATTTGTCCTCTCGTGCATTGGCCCAGGCAGTGGTGGATGTGGCAACAACATTCAATGCCACTGTGCGCCGTTATACCGGCGATGAATTGTTGCAGGCCAATTTTCCTGCGGTGCATGCAGTGGGTCGTGCTGCGGCAGTAGCGCCTGAGCTGGTGGACTTTGAATGGGGAGATGAAAAAAATCCACGCGTCACGCTGGTGGGCAAGGGTGTGTGTTTCGATACGGGTGGACTTGATCTCAAGCCTTCTGCATCGATGTTGTTGATGAAGAAGGATATGGGTGGTGCTGCCTGTGTGCTGGCGTTGTCGCAATTGATCATGCAGGCGCAATTGCCGGTGCGATTGCGTGTCATTATTCCTGCGGTTGAAAACTCCGTTGCAGGCAATGCATTTCGTCCCGGCGATGTGTTGCACACACGATCGGGATTGCACGTGGAAATTGGCAACACCGATGCCGAGGGCAGATTAATCCTGTGCGATGGATTGGCGCTGGCCGATGCTGATGCACCGGAATTGCTGATAGACATGGCGACACTTACCGGCGCTGCGCGAGTGGCGCTGGGTCCGGAAGTGCCCGCCATGTTCACACGTGATGCCGCGTTGGCGCGTGAGCTGATGGACATCGGCATCAAAGAAACCGATCCACTGTGGCAGTTGCCATTATGGGCGGGTTATGACGATGAATTGAACAGCAAGGTTGCGGATCTCAATAACAGTCCTGGCACGGGGTTCTCCGGTTCCATTCTGGCTGCGCTGTTCCTGCAGCGTTTTGTCAGCAAGGCAAAGCAGTGGGTGCATATTGATCTGTACGCATGGAACGCCAAGGACCGTCCCGGCCGGCCGGTGGGTGCGGAAGCACAATGCATACGCACCTTGTTTGCTTATTTGCAGAAACGATTCAGCAATCCAGTTCACTGATATCGAGGCATCATCATGATCACCATTGTTGGCATTTCCGGCAGTCTGCGCCGTGGATCATTCAACACCGCATTGTTGCGTACAGCGCAAACACTCATGCCTGCCAATTCGGCACTGCACATTGGATCCATCAGTGATATTCCACTGTACAACGGTGATGTGGAAACAGAGCAGGGCATTCCTGTCGCGGTGCAGGCACTGAAGAATCAGATCATCGCAGCCGACGGCGTGTTGCTGGTTACACCCGAATACAACAACTCGATCCCCGGTGTGCTCAAGAATGCCATTGACTGGTTGTCGCGTCCGCCTGCCGATGTGCCCAAAGTGTTTACCAGCAAACCATTCGCCATTGCCGGTGCATCGCCCGGCGGATTTGGCACTACGCTGGCGCAGGTGGCATGGTTGCCGGTATTGCGCACCTTGCAAACCAGGACTTGGTTTGGCGCCAAGCTGCTGGTGTCGCATGCAGACAAGGTCTTCAATGAGCAAGGCGTGCTTGTTGATGACAAGGTAAAAGCGCAGCTGCAAAAATACATGCAGGACTTTGTAAGCTTTATCGAATCGGAACAATAATTGTCTTTGCTGTTGAGTCTGCATTGTCCACTACCAAACATCACTGGCTGAAACCACATCACTTGATTCTTGCGATTGGCATCAATGCGGTGTGGGGTCTTAACCTGGTCACTTCCAAACTGGGTGTGCACGAAATACCGCCAGTGCTGTTTGTGGCATTGCGCGCAATCCTGCTTGCGTTGTTCTGCGCGCCGTGGCTGCGCTGGTTTCCCGGACAGATGCGCAACATCTTTGGTGTGGCGATGGGCACTGGTGCGGGTGGTTTTGGCTTTCTCGTGCTCGGACTCAGTGTGGCCAAGGATGTATCCACCGTTGCCATCTTTTCGCAATTGATTGTGCCGTTTGCAACCCTGTTCTCGGTGATCTTTCTTGGTGAAGTCATTCACTGGCGGCGCATCACCGGCATTACGCTGGCATTTCTCGGCGTATTCATCATCGGTTTTGATCCGCGTGCATTCAGCTACCTTGCAGGATTGTTGTGCGTTGTGCTGCACGCCACCAGTGCTGCGTCCGGCATGATCTTCATCAAGCGATTGCATGGGGTCAGTCCGATGCAGTTGCAGGCATGGATTGGCTTGTTCACCATGCCGGTAATGATTGCATTGAGCCTGTTGCTTGAAACAAATCAGGTGCCGGCAATTCAACATGCAAGCCTGACTGCGTGGGGTGCAGTGGCCTTTGCGGTACTTGGTTCCAGTCTCGCAGGACAAACTGTTCTTTTTTATTTGCTCAGGCATTATCCGGTTTCCAGCGTTGCACCATTGAACGTGCTGTCAACCCTGTTTGGTGCGCTGTTTGGTGTGCTGATCAATCACGACGTGCTGACATCACGCATGATTGCTGGCGGTATTGTGACGCTGGCGGGCGTGCTGATCATTGAGCTGCGGACGAAGAAGATGTTCATTGCGGCCAACGATAAATCGCAATAGCGATTTGAGTCAGCATAATTCAATTCAACGGCTCAAGGAACCGGCTTGCGAAACTTGTAGATGAATCTGTCAGTCTTGCCGCGTATTGATTTGTCGAACACATTCAGTGAATGATCATCATCGGGATTGTGCAACACTGCGCTTTCACCAGCGAATTCAAAGCCGGCGGCCATCACTTCTGCTTTCACTGCGGCAGGTTCTGCACGATGCAGGGTGTTGGTTGCGGTGAAGCCGCTGCCCGCGGCCGCGGCATGATCCAGCACCAGAAAAATTCCGCCGGGCTTCAATGCATCAAATACGGATTTGTTGAATGCCGCCATGTCGGGTGAGCCCAGCATTGGGTTATGAAGGTCGTGGTAATTCATTGAGGTGAACACCATGTCAACATGTTCCGGCAGATTGAGTCTGGCAACGGGTTGCACAAGCAAGGTCACATTGCTGTATTCAAGTGCGCTGGCCAGTGCTTTCATGGCTTCCAGTCCTTTGGGAAATTTCTGAGTCAGTTCTTCCGGTTCAACAGCAAACACCTTGCCTTTGGGTCCGGCAATCTTGCTGAAGAGGCGGGTGTAGTAACCAAAGCCGGGCATCAGATCGACCACTTTCTGTCCGGGCCGGATGCCGGTGAACGTCAATACCGCTCCGGGTTTGCGGTTCTCATCCTGATCCGTGTCGCTGGCGGGACGATGGGAGTCTGCAATGGCGTTGCTGATGTACGCGGGAACGGCAGGTGCATGTGCTGCCGTTGTATTGAGGGCAATGAGCGATGCAACCAAAGCGGGCAACCAGAGAGGCGATTTCATCACGATTCTCCACGTATGATTAAAAGCACATGATCAAGAGCAGTTACATGAGTGCCGGCGAGCGGGTTAACTGTTCAATCTTCGCTTGAGATCATTTTCTCCGGCCGCACCCATTCATCGAACTGTTCGGCAGTAACATGACCAAGCGCCAAACCTGCCTCTTTCAAAGTACATTCATTCTTGTGGGCATATTTTGCAATGGCCGCTGCCTTGTCATAGCCAATGTGTGGCGTCAATGCAGTAACCAGCATCAGCGATTGACGCACATGCTGTGAAATCATCTTCAGATTCACCTGTGTTCCCGTAACACAGTGTTCTGCAAAACTTGTTGCGCCATCCGCCAGCAGACGCACGCTTTGCAGGAAGTTGTGAATGATCATCGGGCGATACACATTCAATTCAAAATTGCCCGAGGCGCCGCCAAAGTTGATGGCAACGTCATTGCCAAACACCTGGCAACAAAGCATGGTCAGTGCTTCGCATTGTGTGGGATTGACCTTGCCCGGCATGATGGATGAACCGGGTTCATTCTCCGGCAACAGCAATTCGCCCAGTCCGGCACGCGGACCCGATGCCAGCCAGCGAAAGTCATTGGCGATTTTCATCAGGCTGGCCGCCACCGACTTCAATGCACCGTGCATGTTCACCAGCGCATCGGCGCTGGCCAATGCCTCAAACTTGTTGGGTGCGGATTCGAAGGGAATGCTGGTGACGCGTGCGATGCCTTCCGCAACCAGTTCACCAAAACGCGGCGGCGCATTCAATCCGGTACCCACCGCGGTACCGCCGATGGCGAGTTGATACAACTGCGGCAGGGCATTTTCGATGCGCTGCAGTGAATGTTCAATCTGTGCGACGTAACCGGAAAATTCCTGTCCCAGTGTCAGTGGCGTTGCATCCTGCAAATGAGTGCGGCCAATCTTTACGATGTCTGCAAATTTATGAACCTTGCGTTGCAGTTCATCACGCAACATGTTCAGTGCGGGTATCAGTGTGTTCTTGACCGCAAGCGCCGCACTGACATGCATGGCCGACGGAAATACATCATTGGATGACTGCGATCTGTTTACATCATCATTGGGATGAATCAGCCGTTGCGTGCCGCGTGTGCCGCCCAGCAATTCGCTGGCGCGATTGGCGATCACTTCATTGACGTTCATGTTGCTTTGCGTACCGGAGCCGGTTTGCCACACCGATAACGGGAATTCGGCATCAAGCTTGCCGCCGATTATTTCAGAGGCGGCATCAACGATTGCCTGTGATTTTTTTGCATCGAGCAATCCCAGCTTCTCGTTCACCAATGCACATTCCCGCTTCAGCACTGCAAGTGCATGAATGACTTCAACCGGCATGTGTTCCCGTGATATCGCAAAGTGCTGCAATGAACGCTGTGTTTGCGCGCCCCAGTAACGATCCGCGGGCACCTCAATGACACCGAACGTGTCTTGTTCGGTGCGACTGCCGCCTGTGCTTGAAGAGACATTCACTGTATCGCCCTCCTCGAATACCTGCCGGTCAAGGCCGGGTGCGCTCTGCACTCACCGGTCACACACTACATAATAGATCAAACGGCGATGGTGCCGCGAGTTTATGGCGGCTGGTTTACCGTTGCTGTTATACTTTTGCTTCATTAAAACTGATTTGAACAACGTTTTCCTGGCGCTTCCAGAATCAATCTTCCGGGCTTGTACGCGTATTGTGCACGTATTGCCAGTATGCGGTTTTCCATGACCTTGCAGAGATCATCACGGTGATTATCGCCGGATGCCGATGAGTGGAGAATGCCGGGCAGTGCTGCTCTGTGGTTTTGCAGTTGGCGCATGATGAATAGCTATAACATGCACGTGTTTGAGGAAGCATAACAATGAGTGTGGGGTTTTCCGGCGGCCTTCGCTACAGCAGAAAGTGGATGCAACAGTGTATTGATCTTCATGCATGGATCAAACTGTCATTGCTCACCGTCCTGGCAGGATGGGGAACGATGGCATATGGTTATGGCATCGGCATTGCGGGCTTCTCCAATGATCCCAACACGGGTGAGGCGCCGATATATCCACCACCGGCGAATTGCACCAGTTGTCATACGGGTTCCACGTTCACCGGATATTCGGCATCCATTTCCGGTGCCGGCACCATCGCCCCCGGCAGTTCAACGAGTTTCACTTTCAACTTGACCTATGGCGGTGGCACGGCAGCCGATCATGCGGGCCTTGATGTTTCCGTTACTTCAGGAACATTGACAGCAGGCAGCGGCACCCGCATCAGCAGCACGGCCAGTCCCGATTTTGATTTTTATGATGGCGAACTGACACATTCTTCGCCGCAGGCTACATCCGGCGGCAGCGCGTCATGGTCGTTTACCTACACCGCGCCCAACGCTGTCGGTACGGTGACGATGTACGCCTGTGGCAATCCAGTGCATTACGATGGAAGTGAGCTCGATGATGGTCCGGCACGTTGCACCAGCAAGACGATCATTATCAACTCTGCTCCGCATGCGGCCGATGATTCGCTGTCGGTGGACAGGAACAGCGTAAACAATGATTTCACCACTGCATTGAACAACGACACCAGTGGCAGCAGCGGTAACGATGCTGGTGATTCCATTTCAATTACCTCAGTGGGTGCTGCAAGTCACGGTACGGCAACATGGATCAACAGCGCAACAATCCGTTACACGCCTGTGGCGGGCTACAGCGGGCCGGACTCATTTGCTTACACCATTACAGATGCCAGCGGTGCAATCAGTACAGCCACGATAAATGTCACGGTGGTCAATCATGCGCCTGCCGCCAGTGCGGATGCCTATTCCCTGAACGAGAATGCAACGCTGACGGTGGCTGCGGGCAGTGGTGTGCTGACGAATGATACGGATGCCGATGGCGACAGCTTGTCGGCATCGATTGTTTCCACTGTCACTCACGGCAATCTCACCTTCAGCGGTGATGGCAGTTTCACCTACGTTCCGGATACCGGCTACAGCGGTGCGGACAGTTTCACTTACATGGCCAGCGATGGGGACGCAAACTCCACACCCGTCACGGTGACGCTGACAGTTAACTTCGTGAATTTCGCGCCGGTTGCCCTGGGCGACAGTTACAGCACCAGCGAAGATACATCGTTGACAATTGCTGCATCAGGAGTGCTGGCCAATGACACCGATGCGAACAACGACGCATTGTCTGCGGTGCTGGCATCAACGACTGCACATGGCACGCTGCTGTTGAACGGCAGCGGCGGATTCAGTTATCTTCCCGCAGCAAATTACAACGGCAGTGACAGTTTCACTTACCGCGCCAGCGATGGCAGCCTTGCTTCAAATGTTGTCACCGTCAGTATCAATGTCACGCCGGTCAACGATGCGCCGGTTGCAGCGGCCGATGCGTACAGCACCAACGAAGATACTGCATTGAACATTGCAGCAGGTGCGGGCCTGCTGGCCAATGACACTGATGTTGATGGCGATGCATTGCATGTATCGCTGGTTTCCAGTGTGTCTCACGGTGTGCTGACACTGAACAGCAACGGCAGTTTCAGCTACATGCCTTTCGCCAATTACAATGGCAGTGACAGTTTTACATACAAGGCAAATGATGGTCAGGCAGATTCCAATGTTGCCACTGTCAGTATCACCGTCGTTTCCGTCAATGATCCGCCGGTTGCGGCGGCGGACAGTTATGCAACCCAGGAAGATACGGCGCTCACGGTGGCTGCGGGCAGTGGCGTGCTCAATAACGATACGGATGCAGATAATGATGCGTTGACGGCAATGCTGGTATCAACGACGGCACACGGTACGTTGACGTTGAATGCCAATGGCGGGTTTTTGTATGCGCCAAATGCCAACTACAATGGCAGTGACAGTTTCACTTATCGCGCCAATGATGGTCAGGCCAATTCAAATGCGGTCACAGTCAGCATCACGGTCACTGCTGTCAATGATCCACCCGTCGCAGTTGCTGACAGTTATTCCACGCTTCAGGACACGGCCTTGAATGTGGTGACAGGCAGTGGTGTGCTGGTGAACGACACGGATGTGGAAAACGATTCGTTGACAGCCGTGATAGTGTCGTCCACGGTTCATGGCACGCTGACACTGAATAGCGATGGCAGTTTCAGCTATGTGCCTGTGCAACGTTATCGCGGCAATGACAGCTTCACGTATCGCGCTAATGACGGTCAGGCCAGTTCAAACACGGTAACTGTCAGCATTACCGTTATTCCCGTCAATCATGCGCCGGTAGCGGACAACGATGGCCTGTATACCGCATACGAAAATACTGCGCGCACTGTTGCGGCGGCGAGTGGCGTGCTCACTAATGATTCCGATCCTGATGATGATACATTGAGTGCGGTACTGGCCGGCCCGCCGGCACACGGCACTGTGACACTCAACAGCAACGGCAGTTTTTCCTATGTGCCTGACAATGGCTATCTTGGTCCGGATCAATTCAGTTACCAGGCCAGTGATGGTGCGCTCAGTTCGGCTGTGGCCACCGTCAATCTGATTACAATCACGCCACCGCCGGTGATCACAGCGCCTGCCGATGTCACATTGACTGCAACAGGTTATCTGACTGCGGTTGATCTCCATGCCACTGCCACTGATGCGCATGATGGCAGTGTGGCTGTCACTGCGGACACCAGATCACCGCTGCGTCCCGGTCATCATGTGGTGACCTACACAGCGAAGAATTCTTCGGGCAGCACTGCCACTGCAACGCAGAATGTGGACATTATACCGCTGGCAAGTCTCGGTCCTGATCAGGTGACCAGCAGGGGGCGCAATGTGGATGTCGAGTTCTTCATCAATGGACCTGCGGTCACTTATCCGGTGACACTGACATACAATGTGAGTGGCACTGCCACAGCGGCCGATGCAACAGTAGCTGATGGAACGGTAACCATCAGCACTGGTACCGGCGCGATATTGCAAATTCCCATTCTTGATGACGGCGGTAACGCAGCGGATCGTACCTTGATTATCACATTGGTCAGTGCCACCAATGCAGTGCCGGGTGCCAATACCAGCAGCACCGTGACCATTGTTGATCGCAACATCGCACCCATGGTGTCATTGAATGTCATGCAGCAGTCACAACCCCGCGCGCAGGTATATGCAGTCGATGGACTGGTGACCATTGATGCGCAGACGCTTGATCCTGATGCCGGCGACAGTATCACTTATGACTGGACTGGCACTGCATCGGCCTTGCAGGCTCCCACCGATGGCAGCGGCAGTTTTGTGCTGTGTCCCGTTACGGCATGCAACGGCAGTGCAGTGGTGGTGCCCAGTGGCGGTTATGTCATCACGGTTACTGCCACTGATTCACGTGGTGCCAGCAGCACGCGGCATTTTACGCTGTGGGTACGCGACACCAAGCCTGCATTGACTACTGCGGATACTGATCAAGATCACCTCAACGATGCAACCGAAGGCGTGATGGATTCATGGAATTCGGGTCTCGCTGATTATCTCAATCCTTTTGACGATTCATTCGTTATTCCCGATCGGACTGGCAGTGGTGTGACCACGCACGCGCTGGAAACGCGGCCGGGACTGTCTTTGCACATTGGCTCAATGGCAACATCCGGTGGCGCAAGCGGCGCATTGCTGGCAACACCACCTGCTGATTCAGGATACATCAATGCCGGTGGTGTCTTTGATGTGGAGATACGTGGTTTGCAGCAGGCAGGTGGTGCAGCTTCAATTGTCATCCCGTTGCAGAGCGCGCTGCCTGCCAATGCGGCATATCGTCAGTACGTTGTCTCGACCGGTAACTGGAATAACTTCACCTCCGCAGGAAGTGACGCCATTTTCAGTGCTGCTGCAAGTAATGGAACATGCCCCGGACCTGATGCCGATGGCTGGACTTCCGGACTCGGTCCGGGAACGCAATGCATCCGTCTGACCATCACTGATGGCGGACCCAATGATGCTGATGGCATTGCCGATGGCGTGATAACCAGCACTGGTGGTGCAGCATTCATTGATACCGCTGTTGCAACACCATCACCACAGCCAGCGGCTGCCACCAAGGGTGGCGGCATGTTGGGCTGGCCGTTGTTGCTGGCACTGGGTGTATTGGCGAGCATGATGTATCTGCGCCGCCGGCAATCATAAACACAACTGACTGCGCCCGGCATCAATTGCGATCTTGAGTGCCTGTGCTCGCCAGCCGCTCATCGTTCATGTGGGCACTACTTAATCGTGTGTGGCGCGTACGACTTCAATGTCCGCTGTTGAGGCGTAAAGTGTACCCGTAATATCTGCAATGTCATGCGAGATGTTCCCGCATGCGAATACTGACCGGCTGAATCAAGACCACACTCATGCAATGGTTGTATTGATGGCTGCAAACATGAAACGCCTGGCGGTACTTACCAGCGGTGGTGATGCCCCCGGCATGAACGCTGCAATCAGGGCCGTTGTGCATGCAGGCATGGCAAGGGGATTTGCCATTCATGGCATTGATCATGGATTCACTGGGTTGATCAACGGAAATTTTCGCGCTCTGGATGTGAGCGATGTTGACGGCATCATTCAGCATGCCGGCACCGTGCTGGGCACCACTCGTTGCGAAGCATTGCGAACCGAATCAGGATGTGCAGCAGCGATCAGGACATTGAAGGAAAATGAAATTTCGACACTGATTGTCGTTGGCGGCAATGGTTCGCAGACCGGCGCATGGGAATTGGCGCGGCGCGGCGTATCAGTCATCGGCATTGCTTCAACCATCGACAATGATCTGTTTGGTACGGACATCAGCATTGGCGCAACAACTGCAATCGATGTCGTACTGGAAGCCATCGGCCGTCTGCGCGCCACTGCGGGATCCATGCGCCGCGCATTTCTGCTGGAAGTGATGGGACGGCATTGCGGCTATATTGCATTGATGGCGGGAATCGTCGGCGGCGCGGAAGCCATTGTTGCACCCGAAATAAACTGGGAACCGGCGCGGATCATGCAAACGCTGTTTGCGGCGCACACACGCGGCAAGAGCCACGCCATCGTGGTTGTCGCAGAGGGAGCAAGCCACAACGCCCAGGCGTTGATGAATTACTTTCATGATCATGCCGATGCGTTGCAATTCGAATTGCGCGCGACAACGCTGGGTCATGTTCAGCGCGGCGCTGCGCCGGGTGTTTTTGATCGCATGCTCGGCATACGTCTTGGTGTGGCGGCGATTGAAGCTGCCGCTGAGCAGCATCATGGTGTGTTGATGGGTTGGCGCGATGGCAAACCGGCAAGCACACCGCTTGCCGATGTTGCCAATCATGCGCGGCCGGCTGATGGCAGTTTGATAGATCTTGCGAAGGTCTTTGCAATGTAGTTCATCGGGCAATGCAGCGAATGTGGAGGCATATATGCTGATCAGAGAAATAGCCACTGCTGAAGTGGTTTGTTGCGGTGTGCAGACAACGGCGAGTGAGGCGGCGCAGTTGATGCGCCACAAGCACGTTGGCGATCTTGTGCTGATTGATGATCCGACTGACGAGCGCAATCCGCTGGGTATTGTTACCGATCGTGATCTGGCCATTGAAGTGCTGGGACGCGGACTTGATCCCGCGAGCACCACAGTGGGCAGTCTCAATCGCAGTCCTGTGGTGATTGCACGTGACTCGGAAGATTCGAGCACACTTATTGACCGCATGCGCATGCATGGCGTGCGCCGCGTACCAGTGGTGGATGATCACGGCGGCGTCTGTGGCATTGTGACGCTTGATGACTTGCTGCATGTGATCGTTGATGATGCGCGCTCTCTGCTGGATGTGATGGCGAAGGGACGCAAGCGCGAGCAACGCATGCGGCGTTAGTCATGCAATGCATACGCTTCAACACAGTTGTGCTGTTCACATTCAGGTACAGTGCTGGCTCACGGATGTCGCGGAGTAAATCAGCATGAATGCCGATGCCGAATTGCATGAAGTCATTTCAATGCTGGTGCGCAGGGGTAAAGGGATTCTCGCCGCTGATGAGAGTCAGCCCACCATTGCCAATCGCTTCAAAGCGGTTGGTGTGGAATCAACCGAAGAAAACCGGCGCGCCTATCGTGCGTTGTTGTTGACGGCGCCACAGGTCGAGGAGTTCATCAGCGGTGTCATCCTGTTTGAGGAAACGCTGGATCAAGCCACCGATGATGGAATACGGTTACCGCAAGCCATACAACGCCGGGGTATTGTGCCCGGCGTAAAAGTTGACAAGGGGACCATTGCGCTTTCCGGTGCGGCAGGTGATGTTGTGACTCAGGGACTGGATGGTCTTGGCGAAAGACTGAAGTTGTACAAGTCAAAAGGCGCCAGATTTGCCAAGTGGCGCGAGGTTTACCTGATTACGGATGACAATCCAACACCGCTGGGTCTGGAAGTCAATGCAGAAGTGCTTGCCCGTTATGCTGCAATTTGTCAGGAACAAGGCATCGTTCCGATTGTCGAGCCCGAAGTTCTGTACGACGGCAATCATACGCTGCAACGTTGCGCTCATGTCACTGAAGCCGTGTTGCAATCGGTCTTTCATGCCTTGATCCGGCATCGCATCAAACTGGAGTTGTTGCTGCTGAAACCCAGCATGGTACTTCCCGGAAAAAACTGTCCGGTCAACATGGATGCGAATGAAGTAGCGCGTGAAACAATAACAACCTTGCGACGCAGTGTGCCTGCGGCTGTGCCCAGTATTCATTTTCTGTCCGGCGGTCAGACGCCAGGGCAGGCCGCTGCCAATCTCAATGCAATGAATGTGTTGTTTGCACATCCACCGTGGAACCTGTCCTTTTCGTTTGCACGCGCGTTGCAACAACCGGTGCTGGAACTATGGCGTGGGAAGCATGAGAACACAGCCGCTGCGCAGCGCCTGTTCTATCTTCGCGCAAAGATCGCAGGCGCTGCATGCGAAGGACTATATCAGCCAGAGATGGAAGCCGATGCAAGGCAGGTGTAACACGCTTCCATCTTTCCTGCGTGATCATCGTGTTGAACAATGATTCCTGTCAGACAACCATCCCGGTCATGTGCTTGTTGCAGGCGCAGGGACGGACGCGCGTGAGATGTTCTCAGAACGCGTAGTGCAGCATCACACCAAAGTGCGAACCATCATCAGTGTGGTCAACATCTGTGGTGGTTATGCCGTCATAGCTGACACGCTGCGCCTTCAATGTTTCGTGCACATAGCGCAGGCCGATCCAGTAGTTATTGCGGCCCCATCCCTGTCCCCACGCCACTTCAAAGATCGGGCTGTCGGTATCTTCGTAATCAACCGTGGTGGACGGCTGTTCATCGAAATCAATTCGCAATCTTGGATTCATGACATGACGGATACCGGCGCCGACACGCCACTGATCGTTGATGTGGTAGTAACCCACCAGTTCCAGAGGCCAGCGGTCAAATTGAATGTTGCCGTTTCTGGCAGAGGTTGAATCGACATGATAGTTGATGGTCAACAGCGCACTGGCAGGAAAGGAAGACTTGTGAAAGTAAACGCCAAATCCCAGTTGCACCAGACCGCCGCCGTGAATGGTGGTGCTGTCACCGTTGGTATATTTTGCCGTGGCAATGGAACTGCCACCGGCGGTCAATCCCAGTGTGAATGCAACATGCGCAACAGGATCATTGTTGAGGGTGGCGGCATGAGTGCAGGGCGCAACGATCATGCCCAGCAGTGCGATCACGGCAAGTCTGTTCATTTCAATCTCCGGTTTGTCCAGCAGCCTTATGGCTGCAACTGTGCGGTCATGGTAAATGAGGGATGCGGTAACTTTCAACTGTGTTCAACGGCATCTTCAACAAAGCATGAGGAAAAATGGCCGGGTGCTGACAACAGGATGTGTGTTCAATGAATATCATGTTTTAACGAAAAGTTACTTTGCCCGCCGGCAATGACGTTTACAATGCACGCTTCAATTGACCGGATGCGGAGAACCGTTGAGCGCTGAAGATCCCAAAGTACGATTGCAACAATCCGAAGCGCTGGATGAGGGATTGCCGCCTGCCGAAGGATGGCAAAAAATATTCTCGGCACTGCGTAACCGCAACTACCGTTTGTTCTATGCAGGGCAAACTGTTTCACTGACCGGCACCTGGATTCGCACCGCTGCACTTGGCTGGATTGCGTTCCAGTTCACGCATTCGGAATTTCTGCTGGGCATGGTGTTCGTGCTCAATTCACTGCCCATTTTCCTGTTTGCGGTATATGCCGGATCACTGGCGGATCGCATTCCCAAGATCAGAATCTTCATGTTGACCAGCTGGTTTGCATTGCTGTCGTCATTGATGGTTGCAGTGATGCTGTTCTTTGGTCCGGTGCACATCGGATATCTGATGGCGTTTTCGGCGCTGTGGGGAACGGCAACTGCCTTTGAAATGCCGGCGCGCCAGACATTGATGGTGGAACTGGTGGGCAGGGAGGATCTGGTCAATGCCATTGCGCTCAACAGTGCGATGGTGAATTCAACACGAGTCATTGGTCCTGCAATTGGCGGTGTGCTGCTGGCATCTTTCGGTGCGGCATGGTGCTTTCTTCTGGATGCGATGAGCTATCTGGCCGTGTTGTATGCCCTGTATCAGATACGTCTTCCTGCGGCACACTATGAATCAAGACAGGTGGATGCCGGCAGGAAATATGTTCTGGAAGGATTCAGGTATCTTAAAACCAATAGCATCATGGCGCAGGCCATGGCGATGTTGTTCATCATGGGACTGGGTGGCTGGGCCTATCAATCGCAATTGTCAGCGTTTGCAGTAACACAGCTGCACATGAAGGTGCTGGGTTACAGTGGACTGCTGGCAATGAACGGATTCGGCGCATGCACTGCTGCGCTGGTGGTGGCGGCGCGGGGTACAAGCCTTGTCCGTGTCAGCACGTTGTATGCCGGCGCTGTCATCTACAGTGCATTCATCATTCTCTGCGGATTCATACATCAGCCCTGGCTTGCATCGCTGCTGATTTTCTTCGCCGGTTTCGGTGTCATTCTGTTCTATTCGATTGGCAACAGCATTATCCAGACACAGTCTCCTGATCACTTACGTGGCAGATTGATGGGCATCTGGGCGCTGGTATTCGGTGGCAGCATGCCCATCGGCAGTTTCTGGATGGGAGTGGTTGCCAGTCAAACCGGATCAGGCCATGCCTTGCAAATGGGTGGATTGTTCTGTGTCATTGGTGCGGCGGTGGTTTATTTCTTCAGTCACAGGAAAGCATCGACAGTCGCGGTGTGAATCAGCAGGCGTTCGGCACTCCGGGTGCGTGTGCTGTCATTTCCGCCGGTGTTGCATCAATGCAAGTGCAACAGCCTTCTGGCAGGAGATGTTCAGTGCCTGCGGCATTTGCTGCCGGAGCAGATCAGCGATGCGATCCAGCGCTGCCGTCAGAACAGCGCCATCAAACGCCAGCACAAGATTGCTTAATGACGATCATTGCGCAATGATGACACGCCGCTGTAAATCCAGAGTGTTGACATAGTCCAGCCGCTGCAAGCAAAAGGCGAAGTTGCGTGTTATCCCGGCCGCAGAAACAAGTCGCATGGTGCACGTTCTCGATCGTGAGTGCTTGTTTCATTGCCCTGTTCTTTCTTGATACACCAGCGTGGAAAAGAGTGCTGGATAATGTGCAATGGACGGTGTCGTTCACTGCTGCAGGCATACTTGCGTTTCTGTCGTTCCGTGCCAGTGACAATCGGCCTGATCGTCTTCTGCAAACGGAGCATCTGCAAAGAAACCTTTTGCAAAAGGATGTGATGCGATGGGTCGCCTTCGGCAACATCACCTATGCGGCGGGTCAGCTCATCTGGAACATTCAGGAAGCCGTCCACTGGCAACACTTTCCTGCGCCCAGCGATGTGCTGTTCCTGATGCTTCCCGTTGGTTATCTGTTCGGCATCGCAATTCTGCTCAAGGGAAATGTTCGCCGTGGCGAATACAGAACCGCCATGCTCGATGCCATCATTCTAACCACCGCTTCTGTTGCGCTGGTGGTGTCATTATATCTGCCGCGGCGTGGAACCACAGGTCATCTGCCAATGGTGATCATGATTGCATTTCCGGTGCTGTTTGTTGCTGCGTCTTCACTGCTTCTCATTACCATCGTCAACGTTCGTCCCAGACTTCATCTGTCGTGGTTACTGACACTGGCGGGTTTGTTGCTCAATGCCGTGACATGGATGATCTGGAACATCCGCACGCTGCATAACTTCTGGGAGAACGGCACGTTCTATACCTCAACATTCACCTTTGCTGCATTGTTTCTTGGCGCCGGATGCATTGAGTGGAACTTCACGCCGGACAGATCAGCAAGAAGCATTTATCTCTCCGGCCTGTTGCTGCGATTGTTGCCCATTCTTGCAGTGGTTGCATCCAGTGTCGCCATCGTAGTATGTATCACCATTCATGTGATGGATCCTGCGGTCAGGTTTTCCATTGAAGCGGCGGCCATTGTTGTGATCATGCTGGCCATTGCACGGCAAACACTGCTGGTCAACGAGTTTGCCAGGCTCAGCAGTTTGCAGACTGCCATTCTCAACAACGCCGGTTTCGGCATCATCGCAACCGACGCGGCGGGCATCATCACCGCATTCAATCCGCACGCCGAACACATGCTGGGATACAGAGCGGAAGAAATGATCGGCCGCAAAACGCCAGAATCATTTCATGACCGGCAGGAAATGTTGCAACGTGCAAAAGAATTTTCCGCAAAGCTCGGCAAAACCGCCATTGCCGGAAACAGCGTGTTTACTGCGGAGGCTGAGGCGGGTCTGCCTGCGGTGCATGAATGGACTTACATTCGCAAGGATGGCAGCAAGTTGCCGGTGCTGCTCTCGGTAACGCGTCTGCTCAGCGCCTCCGGCGCCATTACGGGTTATCTGGGTGTGGCTGCGGATATCACCATGCAGAAGAATGCGCAACGCCAGTTGCAGGAGAGCGAAGCAAAGTTTTCTGCGATGTTTGAATTTTCACCCGAGATCCTCAGCCTGTCGCGTATCGACGATCAGGTGTTCACCGATGTCAATCCGGCTTTTGAAAAGCTGACGGGATACAGCAAAGCAGAAGTGATCGGCAAACGATCGGACGAATTCAACATGTATGCAAGAATTCAGGATCGTCAGCAGTTATACGACGAACTGCAACGCAGTGGCCGGGTTGAGAATCACGAGGTGCTGCTGAAAACCAGACACGGGAAAATGTTGCCCGTGCTGGTGTCGCTGATCAAGATGAAAGCTGGTGAAACAGAATACCTGTTTGGAATTGGACGGGATATTTCGGCGCTGAAAGCTGCCGAGAGGCAGATACTTGAGTTGAATGCCGATCTTGAACAGCGCGTGCAGGAACGCACGGCAGAGCTTGCAGCATCCAACGCCGAGCTTGAATCATTTGCGTATTCCGTGTCGCACGATCTGCGTTCACCGTTGCGCGGCATCGACGGCTTTACCCGCTTGCTGGCGGAAAGTATCGGCCCGCAATTGAACGAGTTGCAATCACGCTACATTGACAGAATTACTTCCGCAACAAAAAAGATGGGAGAAATCATTGATGGATTGCTTGATCTGTCGAAGGTAACGCGCACCTCCATCCGGCGCAACGAGTGCGACATTACATCGCTGGTGCGCAGCTGGATTGCCGATCATGCATCAACGCTTGCCGGTAGAGAGGTGGAATGGCTGGTGACCGACGTTCCGCTGCTGTCTGCCGATTCGCGGCTGGTGGCGTTGCTGGTGGACAATCTGCTGGCGAATGCGGTGAAATATACAAAGCACCGGGCAAAGACAGTCATCAGCTTCGGAACGGATGGATTCGACGGCAACAGGATTGTGCTGTTTGTTGAAGACAATGGCGCGGGTTTCGACATGGCCGATGCAGACCGATTGTTCAAACCCTTTCAGCGCTTGCATCGTGCCGAAGAGTTTGAAGGAACAGGCATTGGACTTGCCACCGTGCATCGCGTGATTCAGCGGCACGGTGGATGGATCAGGGCGGAAGGAACAGTGAACAGCGGAACCAGAATCACATTTGCATTGCCTGCGCGGGAAAAAATACATGAACACAGCACCGATTCTTCTGGTTGAAGACAATCCTGATGATGTTGAGCTGACGTGCATTGGGTTCAAGCGTGCCAACATCCACAATGAAGTCATCGTTGTACAGGATGGCCGCGAAGCCATTGACTACTTTACCGGCTGCGGAAAGTTTTCCGGCAAGCCGCACGGCACGCTGCCGTCGCTGATTGTGCTCGATCTCAATCTGCCGCGCGTCTCCGGCATTGAACTACTGAAATGGATTCGCCAGGACCCGCGAACAAGATTTGTACCCACGGTGGTGCTGACAACCTCATCACATGAACGGGATGTGCTCGACAGCTACATTGCAGGCACAAACGGTTATGTGCAGAAACCCATCGGGTTTGATGAATTTCAGGCGACCGCAGGAAGGATGGGCATGTTCTGGTTGCAGTTGAACATGGCGCCGGAGATGGTTTGAACCCGCTGCCGATTCCCTTTGTAGTGTCATGCGCCGGTCAGTACGCCTGTCATTCTTCGTAATGAAACTCGATCTGGTCTATTTTGCAGCCGGTTCCATGAATCGCACTACGTAACTAATTTTCCCCTGCATTACCCGCTCGCGAAGTTCTTTGGCGAATTGCATTGCGAAATTCCGGTTTGCAAATTCAGAGAGATGGCTCCATCTCTGTCCGGTATCTGAAAATCCATAACAGTTGTTAGGTCGTCCAGGTGCGACAAGACAAATTCCGAACAGTCATGCGAGCGGCAAATCGCTACATTCAGCCAGTCGTGACAATAACTATTGTCGCGGACATCACGCTGCAGCGCAAAGAAATGTGCCGCAGAAATTTTCTGCAAGAGGTTCAATAAACAAATAGATGGGGTTAAACAATGAAGAGGCATTACATGTTCAAGACCGGACTGCGGATATCCATGACGTTCGTTCTTTTTATTCTCGGCATTCATGGTTCGCTTGCGCAGGAGGTATGTACAAGCTCATCACAAAAAGACATCTCCAATACGCCGGGCGGTTATCGCTACGAAGTATATGATCAGGATTCAAACGGAAATTTTGTCGGCACCGGATGCATAACGCCTTCGTCGGCATCAGCGGCTTTCAGTGGCCGCTGGAATCTTCAGGGCTCTAACGGCGGAGATTTTCTGGCACGTCGCGACGTGTACTACGGATCAGGCAAAACATACAAGCAGGTGGGAGGACTGCAACTCCAGTACACCGCTGATTGGGAACCGCAGTTTGTTTCCGGCGGTAATTCGAACATCGGCGTCTATGGCTGGTTTCATGCGAATGGCAAAGGCACCACTGCAGAATTCTACATCGTGGAAGACTGGTACCAGTGGAATCATTCCATGGACACCACCGCTCAGGATCTCGGTCAGGTCAATGTCAACGGCGTTGAATACGAGGTTTATAAAACAACACGCAGTAACCAGCCCACGCCGTGGGGCAGCATGACCTTTCCACAATATGTGAGCGTACGAAAAGATCGCGGCAGCCAGAATCAGGATTCAACGGTGCCCGGAACCATATCCGGCACCATCAATATTACCCAGCACTTTGCCGTATGGGAGAAACTGGGTCTGGACTTGTCGGCTGAATTAGCCGAGGTATCGTTTTCGGCCGAGGGATATCAAAGCAACGGAAGCGTCAATGTTTCGCAGCTGGGTCTCAATTCCATCACTTCGGCATCTTCAATTGCGTTTGATGCAAGCACTTACAATCTGACGGTGGCCGATGATCAGGGCAATGGTATCTGGATATTCAACTGGACAACCAGCCCCGCCAACTATGATGACAACGCCGACGTGGTAATTTTTGCAACCAATACCAATACGAATACCTATTGCAACAATGTGACGTTGTGGCGCTATCAGGGAATGTGGTTCATGTCAGGCATGAATCCCGGCAGCTGCGATCTGACGATATACAGCATGGATGGATTGGCGAGCGGAAAGGCAACCGTTACGGTAACTGCCGGCACGGCGCAATACCGGGTGGTGCAGACTC
The DNA here is from genome assembly GCA_035548495.1 of Steroidobacteraceae bacterium. Taxonomy (GTDB): domain Bacteria; phylum Pseudomonadota; class Gammaproteobacteria; order Steroidobacterales; family Steroidobacteraceae; genus CAILZL01. Next base: position 9,125 of record DASZSV010000047.1, on the reverse strand, counting down.
GAGCGCTTGGCTCGGTTGGCGGAGAACAGCTCTACCTGTTGCGCGATGGTCATCGTGTCGCAGCACACAAACTCACCAGCAGCTTCCAGACCTTTACGGACAAGGTTTATGGTGATGGTGATGTCAGTGTTGAATTTACGACTGACGACGGAAAAACAAACGGTCACGATGTCCGGCTCGATTACATTTCTGTCGATGGCATCGTACGTCAGACAGAGAGCATGGCATCGAATACTGCGTTCTTTGCAAATGGAAGGTGCGGCGGCGGTGGATACAGTGAATGGATGAACTGCAATGGCGCAGTGGACTTTGGTGCATTGAATAACAATCACGTCATCACCATTCGTGCCCGGGGCAATGCCGGTGGCGAACACATCGTCTTGCTTATCAACGGACAGCCGGTGAATAACGGATGGTATTTGAGTACCAGTTTCCAGACGTACTCCGTCACCGTTGCAGGCGATGGCGACCTGAATGTCCGCTTCGACAATGACGGCGGTTTGCGAGATGCAGTCATCGACTGGCTGGAAGTGGACAGCCAGATTCCGCGTCAGGCTGAGAACATGCAGTACAACACGGGCTATTTTGCCAATGGCCGTTGCGGCGGTGGTTCATACTCCGAATGGATGCAGTGCAATGGTGTGATTGGGTTTGGCAGGATATCCGACAACTTTCACTGATGATTGCATTGTAAGGACGCAAAAAAGCCCCGGCATTGCCGGGGCTTTTTTATTTCATTGCCAGATTAAACGCTGCATTCGTGATTGCAACCTGCATTCCGGAACAACGCGTCATCAAACTGAACAAGCAACGTCTCGCGTCAATGCATCAACTTCTGTTTGAGGAACTGGGCCATCAGTTCCAGTGCCTGATGTGTTTCCGGAAATTCAAAGTGATACCAGAAGGCATGCGGCATAGCTTCAAATATCACCAGTTGCGCATCGACACCTGCTTTCAGCAATGCCAGATCAAAGATGCTGGTGTCACTCAACAATGCATCGCGAGTGCCGGATACCAGCAGCGTCGGCGGGAAGCCATGCAAGTCGGAGAACAAGGGTGACAACACCGGATCGGTTCTGCTGGTCTTGGCAACATATTGATCATCAGGCAGATGATCTGGATACGTGGGACTGAGTGGTCCGGGAAAACCGTCGAGCGTGAATAGTTGTCTTGTATCACCCACACGACTGAAATCTGCCAACCCGGAGAAGAAACCCACTGCGCCCGGCAATGGCAGATGCAATGCCTTGAGTTGCGCAATGACTTCAGCACTCAGGATGGCGCCTGCTGAAGTGCCGAAGATGCCGATGTGTTTTGGCTGATAGGTCTTGAGCAGTTCTTTATATACCGCGACAACATCTTCCACGGCAGCGGGGAAGGGATGCTCGGGTGCGAGACGATAATAGACGCCCACCACTTTTATCTTTGCCAGGTTGGCAATGGGTACGCCTTCGATTTGCGAACCGGAATCGGAATTGAAACCGCCGCCATGCAGATTGATCAGCACCAGTTGTTCATTCTCCTTAGGTATCGACGGCGGCGTAATGATGTCGGTGGGTACACCGGCAATGGTTTGCTGCTCGATGTGCACCGGAAATCGTTTGATGGCCTCGGCGGAATCACGTACCCGCCATGAATCGGTGCCGCTGCGACGTTCCGCCAGTGTTTGCGGCGGATGTTTAATGTGGTTCAACGACTCCAGCCACTTTTGCGCCTCCGGGCTGATGGTGTTTGGCATGGGAACCACGCGGGTGATATGCGCTGTGCCATCGGCATCAAAGGTAGCGGAATCCACAGTAGCGCCCTTGGACGCTGCCTGTGTCATGCCTGATATCAACAACACACTGCAAGCAAGCAGAATAATGCGTTTCATGTTGGGTACCCCCGAATCTGATTTGTCTGAGTAGTGTAGCTGCTGCGGATTGTTAAGGAATAACAGTTGATATTCCCCGGGTTCGTCATTTGACTACAGGCGAATCATTGGTGCAATCACGATTGCACCCTGCAGGCTTGTCGAACCGTTCAATTGAATCCTGCTTTTCTGGGCCGGTTGCGAGTGCGCGACATGAATTGCAAGGCGTAGGGTGGGTTAGCGGTTGGTCCGCGTAACCCGCCATTGCATTTGAAATCTTGAAGAATGGTGCAATCGTGATTGTACGAAACCATTGGTTAACGAAAAAGGCTGGACTTTACACGCCTGAGAACCTTTGCAGCCTGTTTTCTGCTTGTTGTCGTTTTTCGAGGAATGTTAGCGCCGGTCCTGTCAACATTGTGGTCGCCAGTGCCATGATCACCAACATGGTGAAAATGCGGGGTGAAAGAATACCCATGTCATAACCAATGTTCAGCGCGATGAGTTCCATCAAGCCCCGCGTATTCATCAATGCGCCAAGCTGCAAAGATTCAGTCCAGTTCATGCCGGCAAAGCGTGCTGCAAGCGCACTGCTGCCGAGCTTGCCAAAGGTTGCCACGGCGATGATCAAAAGACATGTAAGCCACCCTTCTACATCACCAATCAATCCGATCTGCGTACGAAGCCCGGTGAACACAAAGAAGAGCGGCAACAACAATACCGAACTGAATGCTTCCACGCGCACATTGAGCTTGCGCCGGAAGTCGTGCGTGGCGGGCATGATGGCACCGGCCAGAAAGGCGCCGAACAATGCATGAATGCCGATCACTTCCGTGCTTAATGCGGCGGTAATTACCACGCATACAATGATGCCCAGTGTGCCTTTGGAAGGTTCTTCCTGCATCAATCGTTCATTGCCCAACTGACGCGACAATATGGGGCGCATGATAAACACCATGATGACAACAAATACCAGCACCAGCAGCAGATTCAGCACCGAACCGCCAAGGCTGCTTGCATTGGCGATGGCTACCACGAAAGCCAGCAGACTCCATGCAGTGACGTCGTCCACTGCGGCGCAGGTTATGGCGGTACTGCCCAGTGCAGTTTTCGACAGCCCGCGTTCCTGGAGAATGCGTGCCAGCACTGGAAAGGCTGTAATGCTCATGGAAATACCCATGAACAACGCAAACGTCGTGAAGGTGGCGCCGGGTGCTGCCATTTCGCTGAACAGAAAATAGGCGAGCAGCACACCAAGCAAGTAGGGAAAAATGATGCTGACATGGCTGACTGCAACTGCCACATGAACCTTGTTGCGTACATGCTTCACATTAACTTCCATGCCCACGGCAAACATGAACAGACACACGCCCACTTGACTGAGCAGTTTGAGCATGCCCAGTGAATTTTGTGGAAATACAAATGCAAAAGACGCTGGAGTTAACAATCCGAACAGGGAAGGCCCAAGCAAAATACCCGCAGTCATTTCGCCAACCACGGCGGGTTGGCCCATGCGTATAAATAGTTTGCCGATCAACTGCGATATCACAATGATCATGAGCAACTGCACGAACAGATGACCCAGCGGTGTTGCAATGTTTGATTCCAGGCCGGCAGTCAGATTGGACAACGCCGATACAGGATGCTCCACAACAACGGCTTGAGTTTGCGTATTCGCTGTACTTTGAGTCTTTGGCAGTGAAGAGCCGAGGTGCAGCACTCCCATAATGGCCATACTGACGATGGCGAGAGTAACTACGTAGAAAATAGATATTTTCTTCACTGAATGATTCCTGTTGCCGGCATTCTTCCGGAAAGAATGCATCAGAAGCGGTTTGATTAACAATTAATTCTGGCTATGGTAAGGAGCGTCATGAATAACCGCAAGATCGCCATCAAAAAGACTCTAACGTGGGGTGGGTTGGCAGTTCCTCCGTGTAACCCACCATTGCACTGCTTCAATTACAAGCAAATCATTGATGCCATCACGATGGCGTTCATGGGTTGTAAACCTGTCACGAATCGAGGTGGGTATGCTGGCTGCAGTCTCGCGTTCAACAAAAATGGTGGGATTCTGGTCGGCAATATGCGCAACGGCTTTCAGTCTCGCTTACATTGTTGCACAACTGGCCGAGTGGAGTGGCTGGTTGGGTTCCGGCGGCGGACCAGAAAGCAACAGCTCACCAACGGGTCTCATCCTGTTGCTCACGCCTTCATTGTGTCTGGGTTCGTCATTTCTGATATTGATCGTCAGCGTTCACCAACTGGCAATTGCTGAGCGGAAAATATGGAGCCATGTTGCCATAGCCTTTGCCACCGCCTACGCGGTGCTGATCAGCATGGTTTATTTTGTTCAGTTGACTCTGGTTGCACCGCGCATCTTCCAAAATCGAACTGCCGGAATTGAAGTATTCCTGTTCCGGCCATTCGACTCATTCCTGTATGCGGTGGACATTCTTGGTTACAGTTTCATGAGTGTGGCAACATTGTTTGCCGGCAGAATATTCACGGGAAATGGAATCGAACGTACGGCACGCTTCTGGCTGACTATGAATGGGCTACTGATTCCATTCCTTGCACTACAAATGTATTTTCACGCGCTGATATGGATTGCCTCGCTATGGGCGCTGACATTCCCTGCTGCCACCTGGTCACTTGCGATTATTTTCCGTCGCGCATCACTGGCTGAGAAGACTTCCGGAGAATGACCTATTGCTACAAGATTTGGTGTTTGCTGCTGGCGTAGGGTGGTTAGCGGTTGTTCCGCGTAACCCACCATTGAATAATCACCTTCAAATCTGGTGCAATCGCGATTGCACCCTACGGGCTTGAACTCGCACGGCAACGGGCTGCGGAGATCAAATGACCAAGCTGAAGAAATTGCATACGAAGTGGATGAAAGATTCCGTTTATCGTAAAGCCTATGATGCGCTTGAGGATGAATTCACACTGGCTGTGGCGATTGCCGAAGCGCGCGAGTCGCTGAATCAGCACGGTAGGCTGGGCGGCTGCGCCCAGCATGTCTTTAAAAAAGCTGGGCGCGGCCGCCCAGCCTACAATAAATCAACTCGTTCATGGTGAGCCTGTCGAACCATTCAAGGCGGAGCTCGTAACATCAGGCCATCACCAAAATCCCGTGACGTCGCATACTCAAGATGAAGCACTCTGCGCGGCATGTCGTTCACCGCCTTGGATGAAGCGTGAATGATTAATGGACTCATCAGCAATACGCCGCCGCGGGCGACGGTGCAAGTAACGGGTTCAATACGTTGAGATAGCTCGTGAATCTGTACATCGCTGAGCACGCCGAGCATATGAGTGTCCGGAAGCACGCGAAGTGGTCCATTGTCGTGTGTTGAATCATCCAGGTGAATTCGTATCGACACACACCGTTCCAGCGCGGATGCTGGAGCGTGCGCATAGGTAACACCGTCCTTTTGTGACCATGGTCCCCAGCCCTTGACGTCATGGTGTTCCATTAACGGCAATGCCGTATCCTGATGCCATACCACCAACCAGTTGGCGTCGCTGGACTTGTCGAATAGTGTTGCGCCGAATGGTACGGGTTCGCATCCAAGAATAGCCTTTGCCAAGCTGATCAAACGGGGTTCTTTTGCAAGCGCCAGTATTTCTGGAACCGACAGTAGATGTCGTATTCCTGCACGCGAACGTTTCAGCTGAGCAGTGTCGAGTGATTGGCTTATATGGGCAAGCTCAGCGTCACCAAAAACAGTCGGAATGATTTTGAAGCCGGAAGTCATTTGATTCAACACCTTCCGATTTCAGATATAGCGCACTCCTTTATGAAAGTCATTTGATGTCATGGCCGACGTGAATTGCTCTCCACCGTTTGGAATAGAATTGGGAATTCATATTCTCTGTTTTCAGTTCTCTCACGATCATTAATACATCTCACTAAACCGGTGTGAGTGCAAAACGCAAGGAATTGCCTGGCTTCCTCTTCACTTACCTTTGCAAGAGATACAAAATTGCGATAGCTAAAACGCGTCTTCTTAGACATTCTCTTTGCAGTTGCGATTAGCGGCTTCCATGGATGTGCCCAATTTAGCTGGACTTCCCATGCCTCCCGTCGGTGTGCATCATATGCCTCTTGAACCGCGCGTTTCACAAACAGTGGGTACTCACCATTTTGATTCTTGGCTACGTATTCAATATCTGGGTTCTCCGCATAGTATTTTCGAACGCTTGTAAGAAAGTGATTGAGGAATCCTAGCATTGCGCGAGGTGTGGTTTCTCCATGCCCAAATTGAAAATGTGAATCAAAATACTCAAATATTCCAATGGGGGCCTCGTTTCCGTTGCTGAGCAAGTGTATGACTTCCGTAGGCAATATTGACGTAATTATCGCCTCGTTAATGACTTCGCTAAAATTTCTCAGACGCCCCTCTGCATCGCTGCTCCTGCGGAATAGTCGTCGTAAAGTGTACTTACCGTGCCAGAATTTCCAATTCCACTTACTAGTTGCCACCATTGATTTCTTGGTTTCTTTTAGCATAGCCAACTGATCACGCGATACTCTACACTGATCGCTGTCGAACTCGAAAATTAGCGCATCAAGCTCCAGATACTGAATTAAGTTATAGGCAATTCGTTTGGCTATGAACTTCTTAATATCCCCCGGTGACCATTTTAGGGAGACGGTTCGTGCCAATATCTTGTCAGGGCCAAATTCGCTTAAATCGAGCTTTATAAAAAGATCTGACCGAATAAAAGCTTTAATTTTTATTCGTGGATATTTCTGACGATAGTCTGTCTGCGTGGCTAGCAACCCGTGAAGCAGATGCCGTTGTGTGTCGTAATCTTCGCGTGCAACAAAGTCATCCAGCCGATCAAACAATACGTATAGTGTTCGCTTCTCTTCGTGAAGTAGCCGGTTTAGGTGTCTTTTGTACTCAATGAGCTTCAACGTAATTGGTTTATTATCTTCGTCTGGCTGTGGATTAGGCTCTAGCCCTGCATACATATCGATAACATTTGGCAAATTAGTATCAATTTTTATTCCTATTTTTTTCTTTGACGTTAACAGTATTTCTACAAGCCCTGGCTTTTTTCCAGGCACTCCCAAGGCTGACTCTAATTCAGCAAGGTATGTGTTAAGAGTCTGGTCTTGATGACCCAGTGACCTTTTGATTTCCTGCAAAGCGCGGTATATCAATAAAATTTCCCAAATTACTCTACAGATGAGCTTCTGATTTTTTGGATCTTCTGCGCGTCGATTTAGCGCATCTGAAATGAGTTGGAAACTGAATTCCTCATCGAGACATAGTATTATTGGCTGCCATTCTTCCTCGTGTTTGAAAGATAACTTTTCTTCATTCAATAATCTTACTATTGCGGATTTTCCCGCGCCGCGGTATCCCAATACGATATCTTTCTTGTCCGAGAGGAAATCATCAATTGCTGTTGTTGGTACCGGACAGCTAAAAAGCAGTGGGTCCAATTGAGCCTCAACATCGCCAAATTCGAATTTCTCCAGAGCGTCAATTGGGAATTGTTTAGGCAAATTGATTATCATAGTTTTTCACCCCATGTATCCAAGTTTACACAACATTGTTAAAACAAACGTTTTGAAGCACATAGTGATGCGCAATGTCGATTTGACGGGAGGTGATTTTTAAATTCGTCCATGGCGACCGTGTCGAACCATTCAATTGAACCCTTCGACGGGCTCAGGGTGAACGGTTTATATGTCTATGTTCATGCTGCCTTTCCCCTCGCCAACTGCCTCAACACATACTGCAATATTCCACCATGCTGAAAATACTCGCGTTCTTTCGGTGTATCAATACGTACCCGCGCTTCAAACTTGATAGGCGATCCTGAAGCTGGTGTGGCAATCACGTTCACTGTTTTAGCACTGCCATTGCTGATGCCGACGATATCAAAGGACTCTTTGCCGGTGAGTCCCAGCGATTGTGCATCCTGTCCATCTATAAATTGCAGGGGCAATACACCCATGCCAATCAGGTTGGAACGATGAATGCGTTCGAAGCTGCAGGCGATCACAGCTTTGACACCCAGCAACATCGTTCCCTTTGCGGCCCAGTCGCGTGAAGAGCCGGTGCCGTATTCCTTGCCAGCAAGAATCACTAACGGCGTCTTCTCATCTTTGTAACGCATGGCCGCATCATAAATGCTCATCACTTCGCCAGAAGGAATATGAGTGGTGACACTGCCTTCGGTGCCGGGTACCAAGGCATTGCGCAAACGAATGTTGGCAAAGGTGCCACGCATCATCACTTCATGATTGCCACGTCGTGCGCCGTAGGAATTGAAATCTTTCGGTTCCACACCTTGTTCGATCAAGTACTTTGCCGCGGCACTGTTCTTCGCAATATTACCTGCTGGTGAAATGTGGTCGGTGGTCACCGAGTCGCCCAGCAAGGCCAGCACGCGTGCGCCATGCACATCGGCAATGGCATCGGGTTGCATGGTCATGCCTTCGAAGTAGGGCGGATGTTTAACATAGGTGGAATGATCATCCCAGTGATACAACTGGCTTTCCTTGATCTTGATGCTGTTCCAGTTGGCATCGCCGTCATACACACGCGCGTAACTTTTCATGAACATCGCAGAATCCAGCGACAGCATCAGGTCCTGCACTTCCCTGGGCGAAGGCCAGATGTCTTTCATGTACACCGGTTTGCCATCACTGCCATTGCCCAATGGCTCCGTGTTCAGGTCCATGTTCATGGAACCGGCCAATGCATACGCAACGACCAGGGGCGGCGAGGCGAGATAATTCATTTTGACTTCCGGATGAATGCGGCCTTCGAAATTGCGATTGCCAGAGAGCACTGCGCATCCGATCACGTCGGCAGCTTTCACTGCGTTTGATATTTCCGGTTTCAACGGACCCGAGTTGCCAATGCAAGTAGTGCAACCATAACCCACCACATAAAAGCCAATGGCATCCAGATCATCGAGCAGATTTGCTTTCTCCAGATAATCCGTGACCACCCGTGAACCCGGCGCCAGACTGGTTTTCACCCAGGGCTTTGAAGTAATACCTTTTGCACGTGCCTTGCGTGCCAGCAACCCGGCAGCGAGCATCACGGCAGGATTGGAGGTGTTGGTGCAACTGGTGATGGCGGCAATCAACACATCGCCATCTTTCACCATAAACTTTTTACTATCAACATTCACATCGGCAACGCCCTTGGCATCGGGATTCTTTTGCGCGCGATCATCAAGCATCTTCTTGACGCTGCTTGTGTAACTCTGTTTGGAGATACGCAATGGCACGCGATCC
>DASZSV010000046.1:0-36628 GCA_035548495.1 Steroidobacteraceae bacterium | reverse complement strand
CGATGCGGCAAGCGCCGTACCAAAGCCGTGAATTTCAAATCCTTCCATCAACCATGCAACCAGCCCCAGCATGCCGGCATTGACTACCAGCAGGAACAGGCCCATGGAAACCAGCGTGATGGGCAGCGTAAGCAGGATGACCAGAGGACGCACCACGGCATTGATCACGCCCAGCAACAATGCAGCAACGATGAGTGTTTGCGCGTCGCGGAATACCAGACCATTGAGCAACAGCGTGGCAATCCACAGTCCGAGCGCCGCAAATGCGGCACGCAACAGAAATGATTGTATGGCGGCGTGTTTGACCATCGTTCGGCAATGATAGTGTTTACAACCAGTTTATCAACCGGGGAATGGTGGATGAACGCGGGTTCATTTCACAGTTGCGGCGCCCGGCAATTCGGACACCGGCGTCCGTCACATACCAGTGTCTTGCGCGCGTGACCACAATACATGATTCAGGCGCACCACACTGAGCAGCAACAGCGCCGCGACCGCATTGTGTGCTGTCGCCAATGCCAGCGGAAAACCCTTAATGACCATCAATGGACCCAGCAGCAATTGCCCAGTTAACACGATGCCCACGGTGATGGCGGCCATGCGAACTGCGCGTATGCCGGAACGCCACGCCAATACAACAACCGTGCCCAGCACCAACGCTGTCACCATTGCACCGAGGCGATGCACAAAGTGAATGGCGACGCGCGCCGGATGATCGAGCACGCCGCCTTGATAATCAATGCCCAGTCCACGCCACAACACAAAGGCATCCTTGACATCCATGTGTGGCCAGAATGAGTTCTGACAGGTCGGAAAATCAGGACAGGAAACCGCCGCGTAATTGCTGCTGGTCCATCCGCCCAGAAAGACTTGTACGACAAGTACCATCAATCCCGCGAGTGCCCAGGTGCGTAAACGTGATCCAGCACGAATTGAAACACGGCTATTGCGAGTACGCATGGCCAGCCACGCAAGCAATGACATGGTGGTCAGTCCACCCAGCAGATGCAGCACCACCACCAGCGGCACCAGCAACTTTGTCACCGTCCACATGCCGAGCAAGCCCTGCAATATCACCAACGGAACAAGCAGCAACGGCAGAATCAATGGTTGCCGCGGATCACGCCGGTTCCAGACTGCAATGCAGGCCAGTGCAATGATGATCAGGCCCAATGTGCTGGCGACATAGCGATGCAGCATCTCCTTCACTGCTTTGGCGTACTCGAATTTTCTGTCCGGATATAGCTGCTGTGCGGTAGCAAGATGTTGTTCAGCACCGGCAGCCGAGATGTGTCCATAGCATCCCGGCCAGTCGGGACAACCGAGTCCGGCGGCATTCAGTCTCACCCACGCGCCCAGCACCACCACGCATAGCGCGAGCACCGCGCCAAACATGCTGAGATTGCGGAATACATTCAACCGTTGTGAGGAATTCATTTCATTATACTCGAATCAAAACTCTATCTATTCAATGACTGCATCACTTACGGCAGTTTCCAATTTTATACTCACTCACTGAGAGCCCTCACAGAGAGCCACAGCGTCGTTCCGGCGAAAGCGGAAATCCAGTCAGATGATTTTTCCAGGATTTCAACTAATCCGGAAAATACTGTGAATGCTTGATTACCGGATTTCCGCTTCGGCGGGAACGACACATTGCCTGCCTGAAAACTTCCCAACATTCTATTGCCAGAGGCTTTACAACGCATGCTATCCAATGTGCGACAGGCTCAATAACTTTTTCAGATCCTCGTGCAGATCGCGCGCATCTGCGCCGGGCCTGTAACTCATCATCAGATTGCCGAGCGGATCAATGATGTAAATGCGCTGCGCCTGCATTGCCGGACCACCGTACTGTGGAAACAAATTCAACAGGCGTTTCCCGCTTACATCATCTGCACGCGCGACAATCACATCGGGCTGTTCGCTTGCGAAATACTGCTGATCACAACATGTGCCGCCATATAAAAACGCGCGCTGTACACGTGTGGTGTCCTTGCCCAGCAACAAACGCACAGTGCGTGTCTTGAGCAACGCATCGCGGCATGCCTGATCGCATGCGCCATCGCCCGCATAAACAAGTGTCCATTTGCCATGCAGCCAGTTTGCATTCAGCAGAGACCCATCGGGTTTGGACAGTGCCACATCCGGCAGCGAAACCACCGGCGAAATCAGATCACCCTTGTTGCTGGTTTTACCCGGGCGCCAGCCGGTGCCATAATAAACAACAAAGGCCAGCAACAACGGCGAAAAGAACGCCAGCAACACCCACACGAAAGTGCGCTTTCCGGATTTTGGTTGTACTGGATCAATCATGTGCCTGCTCTTGTTCCGGTTTATTTTCAGGCGCTGGACGCAAATTGACGACAACAAAAATCACCGCCAGCGCGATCGCAAAACCAAACCATTGTACCGCGTAGGCAATGTGCCGTTGCGGCGTGAAGCCAATGTCAATTTTCCATAGACGTTCAAAGCCGTCAGCGTTGTCCTTGTCCATTAACACAATGCGGGATTGCAGCGCATCGCCATACAACGTCCGTAATTCTTCAATGCATGGATAATTCAACACCTGCGGCCAGGTGCTGCCAATGCCCGCATTACCTGCACGCACACCGGGACGCGGCAATTCATCCACGATGCCACTGATCATTCGCGGCTGTTGACTGACATCAAGTGAAGGGAGCGATTTCGCGGCCGCACCTGCACCCGAAGCGGGATATGCCACCCAGCCGCGATCGACCAGAACTGTTGAACCATCGGTGAGTTTGAGCGGCGTCCACACATGATATCCGGGCTGTCCTGTTGCCGAAGGCATGTTGTCGAGCAATATCTGATGCACATTGTCAAACACACCCTGCGCCTGCACATGCTGGTAGCGATGTAATTGATCAGCATTCGCCGCATTCAGCGGCAGCGTCGTCGCGCGGCCCTGTGCAGCCTGCTGCATCAATGCGCGCTTTTCATCTGCACGATGCAATTGCCACATGCCGAGCTTGATGAACACGGGCAACAGAATCAGTGTCAACACTGTTGGCACCAGCGATGGCGCAAATATCCGTTGTCCGACCTGCAATCTCATGATGCACTCACGCTATACTGGCTCATCAAACTGTTCGCGACTGCGGGGTCATCATGTTGATCAAAGTGCTGATTGTGGCGTGTCTGCTGGGCATCATTGCAAGTCTGGGAAAAGGACTGTTTCATCTGGTCAGCGATGACAGGGAATCCAAACACATGGTGAATGCCCTGACGGTTCGCATCGCGCTGTCAGTGGCATTGTTCATTTTACTGTTTATCGCGTGGCAACAGGGATTAATTCAGCCACATGGAATACAGAAGTAAACCGCGATGTTTGGCGACGCATGACGATGCTCACTACAAGTACTCGTGGCAATCACTCATCGAAATGAAAAAGGGCGCAGCAGCGCCCTTTTTCATGCTGTTGCGCAGGTATTACAGCCAGTACACAAAAATGAACAGGCCCAGCCACACCACGTCAACAAAGTGCCAGTACCAGGCCACGGCTTCAAAACCGAAATGGCTTTTGGGCGTGAAGTGACCTTTCAATGTACGCAACCAGATCACCGTCAACATGATGGCGCCCACCGTGACGTGCAGGCCGTGAAAGCCGGTGAGCATGAAAAAGGTGGAGCCATAAATGCCGGTGCTGAGCTTCAAGTGCATGTCGCGATATGCTTCGCCGTATTCATGCGCCTGGAACGTCACAAACAGGAAGCCCAGCAGGAATGTCAGCGCGAGAAATACTTTCAGCACACCGCGCTTGCCGGCCTTCAACGCATGATGCGCAATGGTGATGGTTACACCTGAGGTTAACAGGATCATGGTGTTGATCGCAGGCAGGCCAAATGCGGGAATCACTTCGAAATCGCCGCCCACTTTACCGGGACCATTGCTGGGCCAGGTACCGGCAAAATCCGGATGAATCAGCGAATTCACAAACTTCACACCTTGCCCACTGAGCCAGGGCTGCGCAATGGTGCGCGCGTAGTACAGCGCACCGAAGAACGCGGCGAAGAACATGACTTCGGAGAAGATGAACCACATCATGCCCATGCGGAAGGAACGATCCACTCCCTGGTTGTACATGCCGGTGACACTTTCATGAATAACATCATGAAACCAGCCGAAGAACAGAATGGCCACGCACACCAGTCCGGCGAAGAACATCCAGTGTCCCACCTCATGATCATTAAGCCATTGCGCCGCTCCGAATACCGTAAGGAACAGTGCAAAGGAACCGACGATGGGCCAATGACTGCTGTGCGGAACGTAGTACTTGCCTGCGGTACCGTGCTCGTTGTGTGTATGCGCCATAGAGTTGTCCTGGATCAAACGTTAAATATCTTGCTCAACAAACTTGTTCAGCGCGCCGCAGTACTGGTCAACGGGATATCGAACATGGCATACGCCAGCGTTACCCGATCGACATCCCGCGGCAACGCAGGGTCAACGTAGAAGTGCACTTTCAATTCCCGCGTCTGCAATGCCGCAAAGGATTGCGGACTAAAACAGAAACACTGGGTTTTGCGGAAGTACTGTGTTGCTTCCGATGGTGTGATGCTGGGTACAGCCTGAGCCACCACCGGTTTGTCGATCATGTTCTTCGCGATGAACGACGCTTCATACAGCTGTCCGGGATGAACCTCGATATGGCTCTTCACCGGATGAAATTCCCATTCGCCCACGGTGGGATTGGTGGACATGAACTCCACACGCACCCAGCGTGACGAATCAACCTTCGTCGGCAACGCGGCCGCAGTCAACAATTCTTTCTTGTCACCATAGCCGGTGACCTTGCACAACACGCTGTACAACGGCACCAGTGCGAATCCGAATCCGAATGCACCTGCTGCAAACGCCCACAACTGCCAGGTTAACCAGCGATTGGCACGCTTACGCGTGGCGGCATTTGTATCGCCGGATTCAGCCATGCGCGCGGCTCACGCTCAACAGGATAAAACCAGCGTAAAAACCCAACGCCAGCAGCGTCAACCACAAGGCATTGCGGCGAATGCGCTGGCGACGTTCGGCATCATTATCGGTAGCCACTGACATTTACTTCACTTCCGGCGCTTCTTCAAACGAGTGATACGGTGCAGGCGAAGGCAGTGTCCATTCCAGACCATGTGGTGCGGCGTCATCCCACACTTTGCCGGACGCCTTCTCGCCGCCGCGCACTGTGCGCCACACCAGGTATACAAACAGCAACTGGCTCAGGCCGAATCCAAATCCACCAATCGAGGAAATGAAATTCCAATCGGCAAACTGCGTGTTGTAGTCAGGAATGCGGCGCGGCATGCCCGCCAATCCGAGAAAGTGCTGAGGAAAGAACAGCACGTTCACAAAGATGGTGGACAGCCAGAAGTGCCACTTGGCGAGCTTCATGTTGTACATGTGACCGCTCCACTTCGGCAGCCAGTAGTACACGGCCGCCATGATCGAGAACACTGCACCGGGCACCAGCACATAGTGGAAGTGCGCGACCACGAAGTAAGTGTCCTGATACTGGAAGTCAGCAGGCACGATGGCGAGCATCAAACCGGAGAAGCCGCCGATGGTGAACAGAAACAGGAAGGACAACGCAAACAACATCGGTGGTTCAAAACTGATTGAGCCTTTCCACATTGTCGCCGTCCAGTTAAACACTTTCACACCGGTGGGAATGGCAATCAGCATGGTGCTCATCATAAAGAACATTTCGCCCACCAGCGGCATGCCGGTGGTGAACATGTGATGCGCCCAAACAATGAACGACAGGAAAGCAATGGATGCCGTGGCATACACCATTGCGTCATAACCAAACAGCGGCTTGCGCGAAAACGTCGGAATGATTTCCGACACAATGCCGAACGCCGGCAGGATCATGATGTATACCTCGGGATGACCGAAGAACCAGAAGATATGCTGGAACATCACTGGATCGCCGCCACCGGCTGCGTTGAAGAATGTGGTACCGAAGTAGTGATCGGTCAGCAACATGGTGACTGCACCAGCCAGCACCGGCATCACCGCGATCAGCAGATAGGCCGTGATCAACCAGGTCCAGGTGAACAGCGGCATTTTCAACAACGTCATGCCGGGAGCACGCATGTTCATGATGGTCACGATGACATTGATGGCGCCCATGATGGAGGAGGCTCCCATCAGGTGAATGGCGAAAATCGCCATTGGAAAGGCATCACCGGTTTGCAATACCAGTGGCGGATACAGCGTCCAGCCACCGGCCGGCGCGCCGCCGGACACCAGAAAAGTGGACAATAGCAACGTAAATGCAAATGGCAGTAACCAGAAGCTCAGGTTATTCATGCGCGGCAAGGCCATGTCCGGCGCACCCACTTGCATGGGAATCATCCAGTTGGCAAGTCCGGTGAAAGCCGGCATCACGGCGCCGAAGATCATCACCAGCGCGTGCATGGTGGTGAAACTGTTGAACCGCACTGGATCGAGAAACTGCATGCCGGGACGCATCAGTTCGGCACGAATCAGCATGGCAATGAAGCCGCCGATCAGGAACATCGTCAGTGAAAACACCAGGTACATGGTGCCGATGTCCTTGTGATTAGTGGCATACACCCAACGGCGCCAGCCTTTCATCGGACCATGATGGTCATCGGCAGAATGATCATGTGCGTGGGCATCAGCTTGCATGGTTGTTGCGCTCATTTCACTTCGCTCAAAAATTCAGTTGGTCGCGGATTGGATGGATCAGGTGGCCGCAGGCGCAGGATTGGCTGGCGCCGCTTCGGCAGGTGGTGCCTGTTGCGCCTTCAACCAGGCATCGTAATCGGCCTGTGTCTTGACCACGACGACAATCGGCATGAAACCATGATCGCGTCCGCAGAGTTCGGCACACTGACCGCGATAAGTACCGACTTTTTCGGCCTTGAACCAGGTCTCATTGACAAAGCCGGGGATGGCGTCGCGCTTGATGCCGAATGCAGGCACCCACCAGGAATGAATCACGTCACCAGCGGTCAGCAACACGCGCACCTTTTTGCCCACCGGCACCACCAGTGGATGATCCACATCGAGCAGGTAATTCTGCACAGAATAAGGATTGATGTGCGATCCAGTGATGCGCGCCGCATTGCTGTCGCGCGCCAATGTGGAGAAGAAATCCACGTTCTGGTCAAGGTAGGTGTACTCCCACTTCCATTGATAACCAGTGACCTTGATGGTCATGTCCGCACCGGACATGTCTTCGTCGGTGATCAGGCCCCTTGCGGCGGGCACTGCCATGACGACCAGAATCAGAATGGGAATGACGGTCCAGATCACTTCCACCTTGGTGCTGTGAAGCAGGGTGGTATCAGCCACTGCGCCCTTGGAACGGCGGAACTTGACCAGCGAATAAATCATGACACCGAATACTGCGATGGCGATCCACACGCAGATCCAGAGAATCCTCATGTGCAGGTCATAGGCAATCCTGCTGAGTTCGGTGACACCGGGACGCATATTCAACTGCCAGTCGGCAAAGGCAGGGCTGGCCAGCAAAACGCCAGCAAGGCAGGCCAGGGCTTTCAGGTTTTTCGACATGTACCAAGTGCTCCGAAATCAAAAAGCGGAAAAATCACCCATGTTGGCCAGGACCAGCAAGGGGGCTGGCGCCGGGGGCGCGCAGTTTAACCTTCGCATCATGTGGTGAAAACACTATTGTCGCGGGTTTAGTGTCGAGATGTCGAGTACATCTGCAATCAATTGCGCATCCGGCCGCTGCAGATGGGCAATCTTGCCAAGAAAACGCGCGTGCAACCGCTGTTGCAATGTGTGCAGATTGGCTTCCAGTGGTGCAAATCCCGGATCAATGGTGTTGGCCACCCAGCCCGCAAGCCGGCAATGTCCACTGGATTCGATGGCTTCCGCGGTCAGGATGGCGTGATTCAGACATCCCAGACGCAGCCCCACCACCAGAATCACATCCAACCGAAGCGTTTCCGGCAAATCACTGAGATAGCCGGACTCCAGCGGCACGCGCCAGCCACCCGCACCTTCCACCACCACCATATCGGCTTGCTGCGCGAGTTGCGCATAACATCGTTGCAGATGCGCCATTTCGACGGTGATACCGGCTTCGCGCGCTGCCAGGTGGGGCGCAATGGGCGGGATAAAACAATAGGGGTTGATGATTTGATACGACGCATGAACATTCGCCGCCGCCTGCAACGCCAGCGCATCTTCATTGCGCAAACCATCGGCGGTCTGTTCACTGCCACTGGCCACCGGCTTCATTCCGGCCACTTTCAGACCGCGTGCCTTGAGCGCGTGAATCAGTGCACATGCCACCAGCGACTTACCCACACCGGTATCTGTGCCTGTGATGAAAATGCCGTTGGTCATCTAACTCCGCCTGCCAATACGATTAATTGGAATGCGTATTTCGTGTCTATCACCAATGGCCGATGATGCCGCCAAGCTGCCCCATGCCTGCCCGTATACCACTTCATAACTGGCGGGTAGCACATCATCGTAACGGTATTGCTCGTAGTGATGAATCATCTGATTCAATGCGGCACGCCCGGTCAGTCCATGTCTGCGTCCGCGGGTAACATTGTGTGCACCGATGGCTTTCAGTTCGCGCATCAATGTCAGCACATCCGGATAAGTAAGCGTAAACCTTTCCACGTCCAGCACGGGCTCAGACAACCCGGCGCGCATCATGGCGTCACCCACATCATGCATGTCGATAAAACGGTTGACATGCGTATGCTGATCCACCTTTCCCCATGCGTCGCGCAATTCGGTCAGCGTATCGGGGCCAAAGGTTGAAAAGATGAAGACACCATCGGGTTTCAATACACGCCGCACTTCGGCAAACACGGCATCGGGTGGATCGCACCATTGCAACATCAGGTTACTGAAGATCAGATCAATGGAAGCAGATTTGTACGGCATGTGATACGCATCGGCACACACGCGATGAAATGACTTTCCACCAAACCAGCGGCGTAATGATTTTGCATGCTGCAACATGCCCAGTGCAGCATCCATCGCAACGACCAGCGCTTGCGGATAGTGTTGATGCAATGCGTTGCTGCTTGCCGCGGTTCCACTGCCCAGGTCAAGCACAACCGCCGGTTGCAATTTGAACAACGTCAAACGTTCCAGCAATCGCTGCCGCACTTCGGCCTGAAGCACGGCAAAATTGTCATAGTCATGCCCGGCCGCGCTGAATGCGCGCCGCACTGCCCGCCTGTCAAGCGAATAGGCATCATCGCTCATGCAACGTCCCGCCTGTCGAGACCATCAAGAAATTCATTGACTGCATGCAGAAATTCATCACGATGCGAAATGAAACTCGCATGTCCCGCTTTTCTTATCTCCACATATCTTGCATGCGGAATGACGTTGGCCATGAACTGAGTAGCACGCGGATGCGTAATGCGATCATGCTCGCCGGCAATCAGCAATGCTGGCATCTTGACGAGGGGCAATACATTGCGCAGATCGGTATCACGCAACATGGCAAGCGATGACTCAAGCGTCTGCGCCTGCGGCGGAAACTGAAGCAAACGTTCACGCAATGCTTTGAGTGTTGCCGCTGCATGCAGATCACCACGCACCTGCAAGGCCAGAAAATCCTGTACCGTGCCTTGCAGGTTGTCATGCAAGCGTGCAAAGAATTGGGAAAATACCTGCGGCGCCATGCCCTGAGGCCAGTTATCCGACGCGACGAATTTGGGTGTAGCGCTCACCAATATCAATGCATGCAACGACATGCGCGCTGCAAGCTGCAACGCGATTTGTCCGCCCAATGACCAACCGAGCACGATGGCATTGCCTGGAATATGCGGTTGAATGCAACCGGTCATCTGTTCAAGCGTTGTCACGTGATCACCGGCTGCGCTTCGTCCGTGGCCGGGCAGATCAATGAGGTGAACCGTATAACGTTGGACTAGTGCAGGCAGCAATCCGGTAAAGATTCCGCCATGCATGGCCCAGCCGTGCAGCAACACCAGATCCGGTCCGTCGCCATGAATATCTACATGGATATTCATGCTGATTTCCGGCTCAACGAAAGTTGAGACAATGCTTCCAGCAAACGGTCGATGTTTACTTCGCTGTGCGCAGCCGACAATGTGATTCGCAGACGCGCTGTTCCCTGCGGCACCGTGGGCGGACGAATGGCCGCAACCAGGAATCCTTGCTCCAGCAATGCGGCGCTGGCAGCCAGCGCATCCGCTTCATTGCCGATCATCAACGGCTGAATGGCCGTTGAAGAATCCAGCAATTTCAAACCCAGTTGTTTTGCACCGGCACGAAAACGCCTGATATGTGCATGCAGCACTTCACGCCGCCATGATTCACGTTGCATGACACGCAATGCGGCACGTGTTGCTGCTGCAATTGCCTGCGGTGTTGCGGTGGTATAAATGTACGTTCGCGACTTTTGAATCAGTGTTTCAATCAATGTTGCCGAGCCGGCAATGAATGCACCGAATACACCCATGGCCTTACCCAATGTCGCCATGTAGACAGGCACATCGTCAGTGGACAAACCCGCCGCGTTCACACTGCCACGGCCTTCCTCACCCAGCACACCAAAACCATGCGCATCGTCAATCATCAGCCATGCATCGTGCTGACGACACAGTGATGCCAGTTCTTTTACACGTGCCACGTCGCCATCCATGCTGAACACACCATCACTCAACACCCATTTGCGTTGAGCAGTATTGATGCTGAGATAGCTGTGCAGCAAATCAAGATTGTTGTGCTGGAAACGCTGGAACTCCACACCCTGCTGCAAACCCGCATCCAGCAATGAAGCGTGATTGAGACGGTCTTCAATGACTGCATCACCACGCTTGAACAACGCGCTGGCAATACCGATGTTCGCCATGTAGCCGGTGGAATAACACAGTGCGCGTTCCCGCCCGGTGAATGCAGCGAGTTCTTCTTCCAGCGCATGATGTTCAATGCCATGACCCGTGACCAGATGCGCTGCGCCACTGCCTGCGCCATGACGTTCCGCTGCTGCCGCCATGGCGCGACGCACATCAATATGACCACTCAGCCCAAGGTAGTCGTTGCTGCAGAAGTTGACGCATTCACGGTCATCAACGCGCACGTGAACCGGCGACACCGGATCGATGACCTGCACCATCCTGCGGAAACGATAACGATGAGCGGCTCGAAGCGCGGCCAGCTCATCACGCAGGTAATCATCCAGCCGCGACATTGCTCAATGTGTTGAGGGCAGCTTGTCCCGGGTGGTGATCGTCATGGTCATCGCAGGTTTCCGCAATCACGGTGGATGCTTCGGGTGTAATGCCCAGCTTGCTGAACAAGGCGCGGTCACGATCCGCTTCGGGATTTTCCGTGGTCAGCAACTTGTCGCCATAGAAAATCGAATTGGCGCCGGCAAGAAAACACAATGCCTGCATTTCATCGCTCATGTCAGTACGTCCTGCGGACAAACGCACATGGGATTGCGGCATCAGAATGCGCGCCACGGCAATGGTGCGAATGAATTCAAACGGATCAAGCGGCGCCGCATTCTTCAATGGAGTACCGGCCACATGCACGAGTTGATTGATGGGCACGCTTTCAGGATGCTTGGGCAAGGTTGCCAGCGTATGCAACAACTGCGTGCGATCGAGCTCGCTTTCACCCATGCCAAGAATGCCGCCGCAACACACATTGATGCCCGCATCACGCACTGCTTGTAGAGTGTCGAGACGATCCTGATAGGTGCGTGTGGTGATGATCTTTTCGTAAAAGGATTCAGAACTGTCGAGGTTGTGGTTGTAGTAATCGAGACCCGCTTTTTTCAGCGTTTGCGCCTGCGCAGGCGTAAGCATGCCGAGTGTTGCACATGTCTCCATGCCAAGATCGCGCACACCGCGCACCATCTCCGCAATCACTTTCAGCTGTTTATCCTTGGGACTGCGATAAGCGGCGCCCATGCAAAACCGTGTGGCGCCCTTGGCCTTGGCAGCACGTGCACTTTCCAGCACTGCATCAATCGCCATCAACTCTTCACGTTCAAGTCCGGTGTTGTAATGAATACTTTGCGGACAATAAGCACAATCTTCGGGACAGGCTCCGGTTTTGATGGACAGTAACGTGCTGACTTGAACTTCGTTGGGATTAAAGTGCTGACGATGCACACACTGCGCGTGATACATCAGATCAGCGAAAGGCATGGCGAACAGCGCGCGGACCTCGTCCAGCGTCCAGTCATTGCGAATCATGTCCAGCTCAGTTAGCGACATAAGCCCTTTCATACGTAAAAGCCAAGAAACGCAGGCAATCGACAACATGTCTGCCCGCTACCATTTGACCAGTATTTAAGGATGGACTTCATCTGTCAACTCGAAATGGATATTTATGGTTTACCAAGTACTGGACTGGATGCAACGGACGTTGCTGACGCCCACCTGCGTTGCCTGCGGAAATCAAGGTGGCGACGTTCTGGATCTGTGCGCAGCGTGCCATACAGAACTGAAATGGAACTTGCAAGCTTGTCGACGCTGCGCCATTCCACTGCCGGCCACTGACAGCGATTTATGCGGTGCATGTTTGCGGCGGTCGCCGCGCTTTCACGCCAGTTATTGTGCGTTTGAATATGGTTATCCCGTCTCGCAATTCGTTCAGGCACTGAAATACCGGCACTCGCCCAGCCATGCGCAGGTGCTGGGCAAATTGCTGGCCGACTATCTGCAACAACATCATCAAGGCGACTGGCCTGAATGCATTGTGCCGGTGCCATTGTCATCGCTGCGTTATCGTCAACGTGGTTTCAATCAGGCCATCGAGATCGGGCGGTTTGTGGAAGCATTGCTGAAAATAAAGATGGATAGCGCATTGCTGCTGCGTGCACGCCACACCATTGAACAGGCAGGATTGTCGCGTCGCGAACGTCGCAAGAATCTGCGCAATGCATTCGCCATCGTCGGCAATGTGATTCCAAAGCACATTGCCATTCTCGATGATGTGGTAACTACCGGGAGCACCGTAAATGAAATCGCCCGCACGTTAAAACGTGCGGGCGCTCAGAGAATCGAGGTGTGGGCAATCGCGCGTGCATCACTGCATTGAATAACAGCGACTGGCCGATCGCTGCGATTACTTCTTCTTGCTCGCCTTTTTCCCGCCGGCCTTCTTCTTTGTGGCCTGCTTGCCCTGCCTTTTCACCAGCTTTTTCACAGCCTTTTTCGCCATTTTCTTTTGCGGTTTTTTGCCCGCTTTTTTTACGCTCTTTTTGGCGGCGGGTTTGGCTGATTTCTTTGCGACCTTCTGCTTCGCTTTTTTCCCGGCAGCTTTTTTAACAGTTTTCGCAACAGGCTTGCGCTTTGCTTTTGCTTTCGGCTTGGCAACCGCTTCGGTTTTTGCTTCAGCTTTTACTTTGGGTTCTTTTGGTGGCGCCAGTGCCGCTTCCATGCGCGCGGTGATCTGGTCGAGCTCGCCTTCGCCCTTGATGACCTTGAGCAATCCCAATTGTTTGTAATGGTCAATCAATGGTCTGGTTTGCGATTGATACACTTCAAGGCGCTTGGCAATCACTTCTTCCTTGTCATCGCTGCGTTGATACAGTTCGCCTCCACAGTTATCGCAATTGCCATTCACCGGCAAAGCCGAAACATTGAATACCTTGCCGCAAGCTTTGCATACGCGGCGTCCGGCGAGACGGGCAATCACGGCAGCAGGTTTGACATCCAGCAACAGCACGGCCTGCAGGGGTTTGCCGATTTCTTCAAGCAAGGCGGACAACGCGGTGGCCTGTTCACTGTTGCGTGGAAAGCCATCGAGGATGAAGCCGTTGGCAGCGTCGTCCTGATTCAAGCGCTCACGAATCAGTCCGAGCACAATTTCATCGGAGACCAGTTGTCCGGCATCCATCGCGGCCTTGGCCTGCATGCCGAGTTCAGTTTGACGCTTGACGGCATCGCGCAACAAATCACCGGATGAAATCTGCGGCACACCGAATTTTGCCTGCAGACGCTGAGCCTGGGTGCCCTTGCCGGAACCCGGCGCACCAAGAAGAACAATTCGCATCATGGGAGCCTGCCCTTTTGTAAGTCGTTTGCCCGCTACCCTACCGAAATTTCATGCGATTAACAAATCGTGACAGGCAAACTACCGCAAATTTTGCGGTCGATTCGCGATGAAAATGCGCAACACACTGTCCACTTTCAATGCGCTGCGCTATTCTCCCGCGCCTTTATTCCAAGCCGAGGTTGCACCATGCCCAAGTCGCGTCCGCGCAATGCGTTTTACGCCCAGTCCGGCGGCGTTACCGCCGTCATCAATGCTTCCGCCTGCGGTGTAATTGAAACCGCCCGCAAGCACAAGAACAAGATCGCCAAGGTGTACGCAGGCCGTCACGGCATCGTCGGTGCATTGCACGAAGACTTGATCGACACCACCAGGGAATCGGCAGCAGCCATTCGCGCGCTGCGTCATACGCCATCGGGCGCCTTTGGTTCGGCGCGCTACAAGCTGAAAAAATTCGATGACAACCCGCGCGAATATGAACGTCTGATCGAAGTATTCAAGGCGCATGACATCGGTTATTTCTTTTTCAACGGTGGCGGCGATTCCGCTGACACTTGCTGGAAAGTCTCTCAATTGGCCGAAAAAATGGGTTATCCCATTCAGGCTGTGCATGTACCAAAAACGGTTGATAACGATTTGCCGATTACTGATTGCTGTCCCGGTTTCGGCTCGGTCGCCAAGTATGTTGCTGTCTCCATCCGCGAAGCAGGCTTCGATGTGGCGTCGATGGCAAAAACATCGACCAAGGTATTCATCATGGAAGTGATGGGCCGGCATGCTGGCTGGATTGCTGCTGCGGGTGGTCTGGCCGCAGAAAAGGAAGGCGATGCACCACATATCATTCTGTTCCCTGAAATCCAGCTCGACGAAGAAAAGTTCATGGCACGCATCAAGGAATGCGTGGAGAAATACGGTTATTGCGCCATTGTTGTCTCCGAAGGCATCAAGAATGCAGAAGGCAAGTTCCTGGCGGATGCCGGTTTGCGTGATGCCTTCGGCCATGCGCAGCTTGGTGGTGTGGCGCCAGTAGTGGCGCAAATGGTCAAGGCAAAGCTGGGCTACAAGTATCACTGGGCAGTGGCAGATTACCTGCAACGTGCAGCACGCCACATCGCATCAAAGACCGACGTGGATCAGGCCTATGCAATGGGCAAGGCCGCAGTGGAACTGGCATTGAAGGGTCACAACGCCGTGATGCCGACCATCAAGCGCGTTTCAGACAAGCCCTACAAATGGACGGTGGGCATGGCCCCGCTGGAAAAAGTGGCCAACGTGGAAAAGATGTTGCCACGCGATTACATCACGGCCGACGGCTTTCACATTACTGCAAAGGCGCGCAAGTACTTGCTGCCGCTGATCAAGGGTGAAGACTATCCGCCCTACAAGGATGGCCTGCCTCAGTACGTGGTGCTGAAAAACGCACCGGTAAAAAAGAAGCTGAGCACCGAGTTCAAGTTGTAACATCACGCCCGCGGCATCGTGATCAAATCATGATGCCGCGGCAGTTTTGACAATTTATATTGTGAAAAATCGGTTGTCTTGAAAACAGGTTAACGTTACCTTTGCCGGAGTTTGCGGATTGTCCCCGGCCATTGATGCACTCAAGTAACTGGGGAATAACTTTGAAATGTACTTGTTCGCAGACTTCAACAAACCGTTAACCTCATTTTCATTTCAGGACCGCAAGGTCATAGAACATTCTGCTGTTACGAGCAGATGATTCCATTTGCAGGAGAGTTTTGATGTCCACTGTTTCCGTATTGGGACTTGCAATCGCTGCGGGCGTGCTCGCATTGATATACGGCGGCGCATTCACCGGCTGGATTCTGAAGCAGCCCACCGGCACACCCCGCATGCAGGAAATCGCCGCCGCCATTCAGGCTGGCGCAAAGGCGTATCTCAACCGGCAGTATTCCACCATCGCACTGGTCGGCGTGGTGTTGTTCATTGTGCTTGGACTGACACTTAACTGGGAAACGGCCGGCGGTTTTGCTGTTGGCGCCATTCTCTCCGGTGTTGCAGGTTACATTGGCATGAATGTATCGGTTCAGGCCAATGTGCGCACCGCACACGCGGCCAGTCTTGGTTTGAATCAGGCGCTGACGGTGTCGTTTCGCGGCGGCGCGATTACCGGAATGCTGGTGGTGGGATTGGGATTGCTCGGTGTTGCCGGATATTTTCTGATGATGCTCAAGAGCGGCATCAGCGACGAAGTCGCACTGCATTCACTGGTGGGTCTGGCGTTCGGTGGCTCATTGATTTCGATTTTCGCGCGACTCGGCGGCGGTATTTTCACCAAGGGCGCGGATGTTGGCGCAGATCTGGTCGGCAAGGTTGAAGCAGGCATTCCGGAAGATGACCCGCGCAATCCCGCAGTGATTGCCGATAACGTCGGTGACAACGTCGGTGACTGTGCCGGTATGGCGGCAGACCTGTTTGAAACCTATGCAGTCACGGTGGTGGCGACCATGGTGCTGGGTGGCCTGTTGTTCAAATCGGCGAGCGGCATTGATTTGAGCTATGTACTGTATCCGCTGACGCTGGGTGCTGCTTCCATTGTTGCCAGTATCGTTGGCACTTTTTTCATCAAGGTTGGCAACAACGGCAAAATCATGAACGCACTGTATCGCGGTCTGATTGTTTCCGGCGTGCTGGCATTGATTGCGTTCTGGTTCATTACCCAATCCATGATGGGCAACGCCGGCGATCATGTCGCCAACAAGCTGTTCTATTGTGCATTGATTGGTCTGGGACTGACTGCGGCGATGATCTGGATCACCGAGTTCTACACTTCCACCGAATACTCGCCCGTGCGTTATGTGGCCACTGCTTCCGAAACCGGACATGCCACCAACGTGATTGCCGGTCTGGCGGTATCGCTGAAATCAACTGCTCTGCCGGTGCTGTCAGTCTGCGCGGCAATCTATTCTGCCTATGAGATTGGCGAAAGCATTGGTGCCGGTCACGGCCTGTATGGCATTGCCATCGCTGCCACTTCCATGTTGTCGATGGCGGGCATGATCGTTGCGCTGGATGCCTATGGTCCGATCACCGACAACGCGGGAGGTATCGCACAGATGGCGGGTCTGCCGGATGAAGTGCGCAGAATCACCGATTCACTGGATGCGGTGGGCAATACCACCAAGGCGGTCACCAAGGGATATGCCATTGGTTCAGCGGGGCTGGCTGCTCTCGTGCTGTTTGCCGATTACACGCACAATCTCGCCGCCGCGCACAAGTTGCAGGACTTCAGCCTTTCTGATCCCGCCGTGATCATCGGATTGTTTATCGGTGGTCTGGTCCCCTATCTGTTTGCCGCGATGGCCATGGAAGCCGTGGGCAAGGCTGCAAGCGCGGTAGTAGTGGAAGTGCGCCGCCAGTTCAAGGAAATTCCCGGCATCATGTCAGGTGCCGACAAGCCTGAATACGGCCGTGCAGTAGACATGCTGACACGTGCCGCCATCAAGGAAATGATCATGCCGTCATTGCTGCCCATTCTGGTTCCGGTGCTGGTGGCGTTTGGCATGAACTTCGCGATGGGACCCGGCGCCGGCATTCGCGCGCTGGGCGGCGTGCTGATCGGCACCATCATTACCGGTCTGTTTGTTGCAATATCGATGTGCACCGGCGGCGGCGCATGGGACAACGCCAAAAAATATATTGAAGAAGGTCATTGCGGCGGCAAGGGATCGGAAGCGCACAAAGCTTCAGTGACCGGCGACACCATCGGCGATCCCTACAAGGACACCGCAGGTCCTGCCATCAATCCATTGATCAAGATCATCAACATTGTCGCACTGCTGCTGGTGCCGTTGTTGTAATCATGCCGTGTACACCCAATTGCTGAACTCTGAAAAAGCACCTGCGGGTGCTTTTTCTTTTGACAGGCCGCTATACTTGGCCGTCATGTCAGAACACCGGAGGTTGTCGCCGCAATCATTGCCACGTGCAGAAATCAGATTCATAACAGGCCGCCAACACAATGCAACGTCGTCGCAGTGATTCATTTCCCTCCGGTGTGCGCGCACTGCCCGCATCACCCGCGACAGTCATTACTCACAGCCACATACGCTTTCCAACGTGGCATGAACAACTGATCCAGTTTCTCACGCGCTATCTGTTTGCGCTGCTGGGCGTGATGTTTTTCAACTATGGCGCGCACGCCACACCTGCATGGCTGGAACTGCACACCATCAACATCATCTTTGGTGTGTATCTGCTGCTCAACACCATCAATCTGATTCATGCACGATATGTTTCCCGTTCGGCGCCGCGCTATCGTCTGGCATTGCTCATTGATATCGTGATGGTCACGCTGGGTGTCATCAATGATCCCAACACCATTCCGCCTTCAATGGTGGCGTATATCGTGGTGGTGCTCGGCAATGGCATGCGTTACGGCATACGCTTTTTTGCCGAAGCATTGATTGCAACGCTGGCAGGCGCGGTGTTTGCGCTCGGCATGCGTTACGGGTTTCTGCACCTGCCGTTGAGCCAGGGCACTCTGTTTCTGACATTGTTCGGTACCTTGATTGTCATCTATGCCTATATCCTGATGGGACGCATCGAACGTTCACGTCAACGCAGTGAAGAACGCAGTCGCACCGATCCGCTCACCGGCCTGCTGAATCGCCGCGGCCTGCGCGAACTGGTTGAACTGCGCAGCAGCGGCAGGCAATGGCTGGATCGCAAACCCATTGTGGTGTTCGCCGATCTCGACCGCTTCAAATCCATTAACGATACACATGGCCATGCAGAAGGTGACCGGGTGCTTGCCATGGTCGGCAGCCTGTTGAAACGAACCTTGCGCGAGCATGATCTTATTGCGCGTTATGGCGGTGATGAGTTTCTGGTGCTGCTCATGGATGTCGAGTTGCATGAAGCAGAAGAGATTGTTGCGCGCGTTCAATCTGCCGTTGAAACATGGTTCCGCAGCAACAATCTCGATTGCGGTATCAGCATGGGCTTCGCCAGCGTTCCGCATGACGCATGGAATCTCGATACCGCATTACATGCGGTGGATGCCATACTGTACCAGTCGAAGGCAAGACGGAATGCCTGAATTGACCGCTTGATGAGTGCAAACAACGCGCAAGCACCGTCATCTGTCCAGTGCAATGTCGGCGATTGTCATGGCGCATCATGCAACAATTGCATGGCGGCATCCGATGCCAGCACCGTCGCGTATTCGCCGTGCAGATTGGCCAGCGACATCGCATGCACTTCCTGTGCGGATCGTTCAATGCCATCGTAATCCTTTTTTGCAAATGCGAAGCACGCATCGGCAACCACGTAAGTCTGAAAGCCAAGATTACCCGCAGTACGCGCCGTAGATTCAACAGAGTTATTGGTACTGACACCGCATATCACCAGCGAAGTAATGCTGCGTGCCTGCAACCAGCGTTCAAGTGTATTGTTGATGAACGCATCAGGCACGCTCTTCAGAGTCGTATGTTCTGAATCGAGCGGCGCAAAAGCAATTTGAAAATCCACGCCGGATTGCCCGGGCCAGAATGGTGAGCCGGGTGTGCGCGAAACATGGCGGACATGAACAACGGGTGCACGCATGTGCCGCCAGTGCGCCAGCAATCGTTCGATATTCTTCTCGGCATCGGGATTGTTGCGGACGCCGGAACTTGCCCAGCTCATGCCAAGCTGCATATCGATGATGATTAGCGCGGGATGAGTCATGTTATGCCTGTAATTATGCGACCCTCAGGTTGCATACATAGCATAAACACCCCCGCGGCGTCACATGTTCAGGCGATCATTATTGATGGACGTGCTCGAACGATGCCAACCATGCGCAGGCATCAAACAAGTTGTTTCAGGTGGCCAGTTCCTGCAACCAGTTTCTGGGCTTCAGATAGTTGTACAACTTTGCTTCTGCTGATCCGGCTGCCGGCTTGTAATCATATTCCCAGCGCACCAGCGGCGGCATGGACATCAGAATGGATTCGATGCGGCCATTGGACTGCAAACCGAACAGGGTACCGCGATCATAAACAAGATTGAACTCAACGTAACGGCCGCGGCGATACAACTGGAACTGCCGTTCGCGTTCACCGTAGGGAATGTCCTTGCGGCGTTCGACGATCGGCAGGTAGGCCTCAAGAAAGTGATCACCCACACTGCGCTGGAATTCAAAGCTGCGTTCAAATCCCCATTGATTCAGGTCATCAAAAAACAGACCGCCCACACCGCGGGTTTCATTGCGATGTTTGATGAAGAAATACCTGTCGCATTCTTCCTTGTACTTGTCATACACCTCATCACCAAATGGCGCACACGCCTGTTGCGCCACGCGGTGCCAATGCAACACATCTTCATCAAAAGGATAAAACGGTGTGAGATCAAACCCGCCGCCAAACCACCAAGTGGTTTTGACGCCGGGCTTTTCCGCAATAAAGAAACGCACATTGGCATGGGTGGTCGGCACATAGGGATTGCGCGGATGAAGCACCAGTGAAATGCCGGTGGCAACCCATCTTGCACCGGCCAGTTCCGGCCGGGAAAGTGTGGCGGAAGGTGGTAGCGTGGTCCCTACGACATGCGAAAAGTTGATGCCCGCCTGTTCAAATACCGATCCCTGCGACAGCACGCGGCTTTCACCACCGCCGCCTTCAGGGCGAGTCCATGCATCGCAACGAAAGCGTGCATCACTGTCGATTTTTTCAATGCCATCGGTAATGCGATCGTGCAACTGGCGCAAATAGGCGATCACCGCAGTGGTATCGGGAACACTACTCATAATGGTTTGAATTCTAGTCATCGATGGCAGCATTGTCGCGATCAATCCAGTAAGCCCACACAGATAAAAACTGGTGTGTATGTTTATTGGGATTCACCGCGGCGCGCCACAGGAATTGTCCTTATGCAGATATTGTAAATTGAAATGCAAAACCGGAAGCACATCACGCACGAACCATGATGATGTATCGCCAACTGATATAACTGAAAGTCACCTGGCAGACTTGCGTTTTGCTGTCGCAGTCGTTTTCTTTTTTGGCGCTGATTTGGATGGTGACTCTGCCTTTGGCTCAACTGCCGCCTTGGCATTGGCTGTTTTCGCTGCGGCACGACCGAAGCGGCCCTTGCCACGCGCCGGCGCAGCGGCAATCAGTTCGCGACATTCATCCAGCGTTAATGATTTCGGATCGCGATCCTTGGGAATCTTGGCGTTCTTCACTCTGTCGGTGATGTACGGACCGTAACGACCATTCAACACCTGAATGCCGGCCTCCGGAAAATCCAGTATCAAACGATTGGCATCGAGTTCCTGCTTGGCCTTGATCAACTCCAGCGCGCGCGGCAACTCGATGGTGTAGGGATCGTCATCCTTGATGCTCACGAAATTTTTTGCGCCATACTGCACGTAAGGACCAAAGCGGCCGATCGCCACCTTGATCGCTTCACCCGTGGGCATCTTGCCCAGTGTGCGCGGCAGCTTGAACAGCTCCAGCGCATCAGCGAGCGTAATCGTGTCCATCCGCTGCGCAGGTTTCAGGCTGGCAAATTTCGGCTTCTCGACATCGTCCTTGGTGCCCATCTGCACAAAGGGCCCGAAGCGTCCGTAACGCACCGAGATTGGTTTGCCGGTAACCGGATCATGTCCGAGTTCGCGTGCTTCGGAAACATCATCGCGCGTTACCGAGTCGTTGACCGATGTCACTTGCAGTTTGAATTCCTTCCAGAAGCGCGTCAGCAACTTGATCCATTCTTCATGACCGTCAGCAACCTCGTCGAGGTCATCTTCCATTTTCGCAGTGAACCCATAATCAACATAGTGCTCGAAGTTGCGTGTGAGAAACTTGTTGATAATCTTGCCGAGATCAGTGGGAATGAAGCGGCGGTTGTCGAGTTCGCAGTACTTCTTGCCGAGCAAGGTCTGAATGATGCTGGCGTATGTCGAAGGACGGCCAATACCGAATTCTTCCAGTGCCTTCACCAATGATGCTTCCGAATAACGCGGCGGCGGCTCAGTGAAATGCTGTGCCGTTTTGATGCCCAGCAGTTGCACGACATCACCCACATTCATCGCAGGCAGAATGCGGTCATCATCTTCTTCGGTGATGTCATCGGTGCCTTCAATGTAGACCGCAAGATAACCCGGGTCCACCAGCGTTGAACCATTGGCGCGCAACACCGCAACCGTTCGCTTAATTGCTTCGCCGGGATTGAAGTCCACTGCAACAGTATCGTAAGTTGCATGCACCATCTGGCTGGCCAGCGTGCGCTTCCATATTAGTGTGTAAAGCTTGAGCAAATCGTTTTCGATCTTGCCGTTCAAGCGATCAGGCGTAATGGCCGCGGAAGTAGGACGAATGGCTTCGTGTGCTTCCTGCGCATTCTTCGATTTGGTTTTATAAGCACGTGGTTCATCCGGCAAGGCTTTGTTGCCATACAACTGGCCGATTACCTGACGAATTTCCAGCACCGCTTCAGCAGCCAGATTCACCGAGTCAGTACGCATGTAAGTGATGAGACCAATCGCACCTTCACCGAAGTCCACGCCTTCATACAATTGCTGTGCAAGACGCATGGTGCGTTGTGCGCCAAAACCCAGCTTGCGTGAGGCTTCCTGCTGCAAGGTGGACGTGGTGAACGGCGGCGCCGGATTACGCTTGCGCTGCTTCTTGTCGATGTTGGCGACAATCAGCTTGCCTTGCGCTGCGGATTCAATGGTCTTTTTTACTGATGCAGCCTGATCGGCATTGGTCACCGTAAACTGTTCAACCTTGCTGCCCTGGTATTCAATCAATCGTGCAGGAAAATTCTGTTTCTCGCGCGCCGCGTCGGCATCAACAGTCCAGTATTCACGCGGCTTGAAGTTGAGAATCTCTTCTTCGCGTTCACAGATCATGCGCAGCGCCGGACTTTGCACACGGCCCGCAGATGCGCCGGGCAATCCGGCCTTCTTCCACAACAACGGCGAGATATTGAATCCCACCAGATAATCGAGCGCGCGTCGTGCCTGTTGTGCATTCACCAGATCGCTGGACACATCACGCGGGCGCGCAATGGCTTCCTGAATGGCATTGCGGGTGATTTCATAAAACGCCACACGATGCACAGGCTTTTTTTCCAGTGCCTTCTGTTCTTTCAATACCTGCAGCAAATGCCATGAAATGGCCTCGCCTTCGCGATCCGGGTCAGTGGCCAGATACAGCGCATCGGCTTTTTTCATCGCACGGCTGATGGCCTGAACATGCTTTTCGTTCTTGTCGATAAGCTGGTAACGCATGGCAAAGTTGTTGTCCGGATCGACTGCGCCTTCCTTGGGCACCAGATCACGCACATGGCCGTATGAAGCCAGCACCTCGAAGTCCTTGCCCAGGTACTTCTTGATGGTTTTGGCCTTGGCGGGCGATTCAACAATGACTAGGTTATGGCTCATCGTTCGATAATTAACTGTTTTTTCCGTGGCTGGCTATCAAAAAAAAACCGCGCTTGGCGCGGTGCGATGACTTTTTTGCTGTTATGTGATCAATGCACGGCTTGTCCGGTCTGTTCGGCAAGCACCAGATCCTCCATCCGGGAATAGGCATTGGCTTCGTCAGGCTGACTGAACAGCACCATCAACACCACCCATTTCACCTGTTCAATGTCGATTTCATCACCTGCCAGATCCTGACCCGGCATGGCCAGCAAACGGTCGATCACCCATTCGCGCTGCATGGGACTGAGAATACCCAGCGTCTCAAGCTGCTGGAGATAGCCTCTGCAGCCAACGTCAAGACGGGCGCATTCCCGCACATCGAACACCCGCAGCGCACGTGATTCGCCGTGCACGGGCGCAGGCATGGCCGCCAGTGATTCCAGCCAGCGGAATGCACCGTCAATATCGCGATCGGCAAACCCCGCCATTACCAGCTCGGTCCGCAACGAATCACGGTCCGGTCCATTGCACTCCACATCGCCATTGGCGTAGGTTTCAAAAAGATAAATCAGAATATCGAGCACGTTGGTCCCTTTGATAAAAGATGTGACCGCTCAGCTCTCCGCACTCGCCTTGCCGGAACGCACATACAGGCCACCGGGCATTGATGTGACATGCTCTTCCAGTTCCAGGATCAGCAGCATCGAGGCTACAGCATCGGACTTGAGGCCGCTGCGCATCACCAATTGATCAATACCCACCGGCTCAAAACCCAGCGCATCTAACAGGATTTTGTAGTCCTTGTCCAACTGCATCCCGGAATTTACAGGCAAATCAGTAAGTTTGCTGTCCTGCAAGGCCATCGGCCGCAGCGACTGGGCAAGCGCCGTCAACGGTCCAAGTTCACTCAATATGTCCTCGGCCGAGTCCACCAGCTTGGCACCCTGACGTATTAACTGATGGCATCCCTTGGCCATGGGATTGTGGATGGACCCCGGCAATGCAAATACTTCGCGGCCATACTCACCCGCCTGTTTGGCAGTGATCAGTGAGCCGCTGTGCAAAGCCGCCTCAACGACAAACGTGCCCAGCGACAGACCGCTGATGATTCGATTGCGCAATGGAAAATGATACTTGCGCGCCGCAGTTCCAATCGGAAATTCAGAGATCAACGCACCATGCTGTTCAATTTCCTGTGCCAAGTCAGTACTGCTGCGCGGATACACCACATCCAGACCGGTACCACATACTGCAATGGTGTGACCGCTGCCATCGAGCGCGCCGCGATGACTTGCTGCGTCGATGCCATCCGCCAAGCCACTGGTAATGGCCAGACCGCATTGAGTGAGATGTTTGGCAAATGCAGTGGCGATCTCTCGTCCATAGGGCGTGGGATTCCGAGACCCCACCATTGCAAGCTGCGGCATCGACAATAGTTGTACATTGCCGCTTACAAACAGAGCGGTGGGCGCATCGGGAAGTTGTTGCAGCAACGGCGGATAATCCGGATCGCCCAGGCACAGCAGGTGATGATGCGGTTGCTCAAGCCAGCGTCTATCAGGATCGATCAGTGATTCGCTGGTTGTATCGAGAATTTCAATGGAACGCGGGGTCAATCCGCAGCGCGGCCATGCACCGGATCCAGCAGCCAGGGCTGCAGCCGCGCTGCCGAATTCAGCAAATAACCCTGACCATTGCGCCGGTGTCAACGGCGCGCGCAGCAATATGAGTTTGGCGGTTAATTCATCCATGAGCACTTCCCGGAGAAAACCAGTGCCGCAGTTTATGGATTGCGGATCAAATCTCCAACACGAATAACGTTGGTAGCATCCATGATTAACGCATAACTCATGTGTTTATAGGCCTTGAACACCATGACAGTCCCGATACGTTCGTTGGGCAGCTTTACTTTCTTGCCACCCTTCGGTGGATTCATCAAATCCGCTGAACGGCCATCGGTGAAACTGTCCTTGATTACATCACCGCGCTGGTAAATCGCGAGTACAGTGCCGGCATCCAGACCACGTTCGGTTCCGCTGTTGAATGCAACGACCTGATACTGTCCGACGACGTGCACGCCGGATACATCAAAGATGTGGGCCTTGATTTCTTCACGCGGTGCATGTGGCGCAAAATCAGTGTTGATATCGTAGTTCACCGGGAACAGACGATCACCCGGGAGCGCTTCCATCGCAGATTCGTTGAGGCGGATCCGCGCCGGATCGCCGGACTTGGTCACCGCGCCATTGCCGACGTACAACCCGCGGAATCCGAGCTTGTGGCCGTTGTCAGGATCACGCAATTCCTCGTCGATATGAATGATGTTATAGCGCGCGCCCTCTTCTGCATTGCCGATGCCGCGCACATATACATCATCACCGGCGCTGCCGATCACATGCTTGTCGCGGAAACCAATGACATGCGGTGCATTTTTTACTTCCTCGGTGGGTACCACAGATGGTCTGCCCATGAAAGCCGCAATGACATTATAGGGAATGGTGGTAATGGACTGCGGCAGCGGCGTGCTGCGCACCTGCGGTGACAGCCGCACCCCATTGCCACTCGCAACAACCGGACTTGAGGCGGTGCTTTCCGCCGCAGCGCCTTCAGGACCACGTTCCGCAACCGTCAGCCGCGTCTGGCCTTCGACATTGACCAGCTTCAAGACGTCACCTGGATAAATAAGGTGGGGATTCTTGATCTGCGGATTCAGATACCACAGTTCCGGCCAGTACCACGGCTGCGACAGGAAGGTTCTGGAGATATCCCACAGGGTGTCTCCGTGTTTCACCGTGTATTGATCAGGTGCAGATGGCGACAACGGAATATGCGAACCCGTGGCAAGCATGCGGCCCGAATCACTCTGCGCAACTGCAATGGAAGAAGTCACCGCCGTCAGGGTGAGTGCAGAAACGGCCACGGTAAGACTTGCGGCGTGCCAGAGTTTTTTTGCTGAACTGATGGTCTTCATGCGCAAAACATGCTCCCTTTTGAACAATGTTTACGGAGAAACTGTGCCCAGCCCGCGCCTTGCACCTATAATTCATCCAAACCAGCGCAAATTCCTGACACCGGATCGCGATGACCTGCACCTGGCGGGCCCTGAGTACCGGACATTGCTGCCCGGTTCGACATTAAGTTTAAAGTGGTCGCAACTGTAGCAGTAATTGCAAATCGAGTGCACTCACCGGCGGGTGTGGTCGAGACCTGTGTCTCATTTGTCTGGCAGCTTTATCCCGTATTTTCCCCGAGATCACCCGATTATGGCCTTGCTCACGATTCTTGAATTTCCCGACGCACGCCTGCGTACCAAAGCCGCCCCGCTGGCAGAAGTGAATGACCAAACGCGCCAGTTGATCGATGACATGCTGGAAACCATGTACAACGCCAACGGCGTTGGCCTCGCGGCCACTCAGGTGAATGTTCATCAGCGTTTGCTGGTAGTGGACATCAGCGAAAACCACGATGATCCCAGGGTGTTCATCAATCCGGAAATTGTTGCCCGCGAAGGTGTTGAGGTCACCGAGGAAGGTTGTCTTTCGGTACCCGGATTCTTTGAAGAAGTGCAACGTGCGGAACGCATTCGTGTGCGCGCACTTGATCGCAACGGACAAACATTTGAACTCGATGCAGATGGCCTGCTGGCAGTGTGCATTCAGCACGAAATGGATCACCTCGAAGGCAAGTTGTTCGTCGACTACATTTCCGATTTGAAACGCACCCGCATCCGCAGAAAGCTGGAAAAGGAACACAAGGAACGTGGCGACAAGCCACGTTATCCGGAAAAGAAAACAGCCGCTGCTCCGTCAATCTGAGCAACGCAGTTTTTCAAAACCAATGAATCCATTACGTGTTGTATACGCGGGAACGCCGGAGTTTGCAGTACCCGCATTGCAAGCCTTGCTGCAAGCCCGGCATGAAGTCATCGCGGTATACACCCAGCCCGACCGGCCTGCAGGCCGCGGCCGTCAGTTGACGCCCAGTGCGGTGAAACAATGTGCGCTTGATCATCAGCTGGTTGTGGAACAGCCATTGAATTTTCGAACTGAAGAATCGTTGCAGTGCCTGCGTGATTACCGGCCGGACGTGATGATCGTGGCAGCATACGGATTGATCCTGCCGCAAGCGGTGCTGGACATTCCACAGTTCGGCTGCATCAACATTCACGCATCACTGCTGCCGCGCTGGCGTGGCGCGGCGCCGATTCAACGTGCCATTCTTGCCGGTGACAGGCAAACCGGCATTACCTTGATGCGCATGGAAGCCGGACTCGATACCGGCCCGATGTTGCGCATTGCAAGCGTTGACATTGGTGAACATGAAACCGCAGCACAACTTCATGACCGGCTTGCGACACTCGGCGCAACCTTGCTGATTCCGTTGCTGGAGTCATTGTCCGATGCACTTGCGCACGCTGTAGCACAACCTGAAACAGGCGTTACATATGCAAAAAAAATTACCAAGGACGAAGCCAAAGTGAATTGGCAGCAATCCGCAACCCAGATTGATCGTCAAGTGCGTGCCTTCAATCCCTGGCCCGTGGCAGAGACCACCTTGTCAGGAAAACAATTGCGCATCTGGGAAGCGCAAGTGATCAATCAGCAGCAGCAATTTGCAGCGGGCACGGTGATGCATGTGGATGCAAATGGCATACAGGTGGCATGCGGCACTGGTACATTGAACATCACACGTCTGCAGCTTGCAGGACGTAATGCAATGAGTGCCGCTGATTTCATCAAGGCACATGACATGAATGGACAGGTACTGGGTCATCCGCAACAGGGCCATTAATTGAAAGCACATTCAACACCGGCAGCAACAGCCATCTCGCCCGCTGACATACGCGCGCAGGCTGCGCAATTGCTGGTACAAGTACTCAATGGCCGCTCACTGGATGCGGTGCTGATGAATCGTGATGAATCAGCACGCGAACGCGGACTGCTGCGCACCCTGTGCTATGGCTCCATTCGCTGGTACTGGCGTCTGCTCGCCGTGCTTGAACAACTGTGTACACAGCCGGTGAACAAACTTGATGAAGAAGTGCGCGCGCTGGCATTGATTGGTTTGTTCCAGTTGTTGCATACCGACATCGCACCGCACGCAGCCGTTGCCGAGACCGTGGAAGCAGCGCGCAAACTCAACCTGGGACATGCCACAGGCTTTCTCAATGCCATTCTGCGGCGCTGTCAACGCGAAGCCGCGACCATCAGTGCGACGGTGGATCAGGATCTCGCAACACGCACGGCTCATCCACGCTGGTTTGTGGAGCGGTTGTTGCACGACTGGCCGGAACATGCCGAAGCCATTCTCAATGCCAACAACCGGCATCCGCCATTCTGGGTGCGCGTTAACCGTCAACGCATCAGCCGTGATGAATATTCCTCACGATTAAGCAATGCGGGCCTGAATGCGCAAGCATCACTTCACTCGCCGGATGCATTGTTATTGCAACAGGCGGTGGATGTGCATGCGCTGCCGGGTTTTGACGAAGGTCTGGTCTCGGTTCAGGATGCTGCGGCCCAATTGGCAGCGCACTTGCTGCAACCCCGGCAAGGCGAACGGATACTGGATGCCTGCGCCGCCCCCGGCGGCAAGACCTGTCACATCCTCGAACTGCAACCTGCGCTCAAGGAGCTGATTGCCGTTGATGTTGCAGACAAACGTCTGCGCCGTGTGCAAAGCAATCTCAAACGCCTTGGCCTGAACGCAACGTTGATGGAAGGTGATGCCTCGCAACCGCAAGACTGGTGGAACGGAGAATTGTTTGACCGTATCCTGCTGGATGTGCCCTGCTCCGCTACTGGTGTCATTCGCAGGCATCCGGATATCAAACTGCTGCGGCGCCCGGATGATATTGACAGACTGGCTGCCGATCAGGCCATCATGTTGCGGCAACTATGGCCGTTATTGAAGCCTGGTGGCAGACTGTTGTACGCAAGCTGTTCAATACTGAAAAGTGAAAATGCGCATGTCATTGCTGCATTTCTGGAACAACATGCCGATGCAGCCGACAACACTGCATCTGCGGCAGAACCATATAATTTGCGATCGCCAGACACCTCCGGATTGCCGGGCATGGTGATCCAGCCCGGGGAGGGGGAGATGGATGGGTTTTACTATGCATGCCTGGACAAACGCTGAACCGGCGTTGCTGCTCCATGGCTGACGATTTACGCCAACATTTCAACCGTATCCGCTGTCGATGGGCGCGATGCGGCGGCGTCGCATTCACGTTGTTCCTGATGCTGGTGACAGGCACAGCCCGCGCCACAGATAACGAGCTGACCATTCAGGGCGCCAACATCGACATGCAAAACGGTGTTTACCTGCTCGACGCACAACTGGTCTTCAATCTGCCGGACAGCGCTGAAAAAGCGGTGCGCGAAGGCGTTACGATGAATCTGGAATTGCAGATACGTTTTGATCACGTCCGCCGCCTGTGGCTGGATGAAACGGTTGCAGAACTGGACCAGCGTTATGCACTGATTTATCACAGCGTTTCCGAACGTTTCCTGTTGCGCAACGTGAACAGCGGCGCGCAAAGTTCCTTCGCCACTTTTGCCGATGCCGTTGCCGCACTGAAAAACATTCACAACCTGCCGTTGATTGACAGCTCGCTGTTGCAACCACAGGTGCGCAATGAAATCAGTGTGCGCGCCAGCGTCGATATCCGCAGCATTCCACGCGCGCTGGGTTTGCTGCTGTTCTGGGTCGATGACTTTTCCCTGAAAAGCGACTGGTACACATGGCCGATCAAGACGCAAAGCCCGGACGCGGAGTAACACGCAGTCTGGCGGGTGTCGCTGCACTGGCCGGCGTGGCGCTGTGGCTGATTGCGGTGTATCTGCTGTCGCAATCCGTACAGAACGCCACTCATTTTGCCGACCTGCTGCCGTGGATACTGGTGATCAATGCTGCCGGCCTGGCTGTGCTGATCACCCTGATCGCAGTTCGCCTGCTGCATCTGGTGCGTTCATGGAGACAGCGTGTCACGGGTTCGCGGCTGGAAGCGCGCATGGTATGGATGTCGGGACTGCTTGCCACCGTACCGATTCTTTTCGTGTTTTATTTTTCGGTGCAGTTCATCAATCACGGCATCGATAGCTGGTTTGGCGGCGGCATCGGTGAGGGGCTGAACAACGCGCTGAATCTTTCACGTGCAGCGCTGGACTTGCGCAGCCGTGAATATCTCGACCGCACTCGCGCTGTTGCGCAAGCCATCAACCTGCATGGTGACATTTCGTTGCATGATCTGAACGCGCAACGCCGCAGCATCGGCGCCGTCGAGATGACCGTGATGAAATCGGATGGCCGCATGCTGCTGTTCAGTTCCGACACACCCGGTCATCAGCCCGAATTCGCGCCCAACAACGAAATGTTGTTGCAGGTGCTGCGTGGACAACACTATCTCAGCATTGATCCCGTTGGTCCCGGCAATTATCTGGTGCACATTGCCGTGCCGGTACGCACGCCCACACTGGGCGGCGATCAACGCCTGTTGACCGCCACCTTTGCACTTGAACGCCGGGTTGCCGAACTTGCCGATGCGGTGGATGCCGCTTCCCGTCAGTATGCGGAGCTGACACGTTCACGCGAACCCTTGAAACGTGGTTTCGTACTGACACTGGCGCTGGTGCTGGCAGCCAGCGTGTTGAGTGCGGTGTATGGTGCATTCTGGGTTGCACGCCGTCTGGTGAGACCTATTGAATATCTGGTTGCAGGTACCCGCGCAGTGGCGCGCGGCGATTTCGCCACCAAGCTGCCGCAAACCTCGCACGATGAAATTGGTCTGCTGGTGCATTCGTTCAACGACATGACGCAGCGTCTGGCACAGGCAAGACAGGAAGCCGCCAACAGTCAGCAGGTGGTGGAAGCCGAACGTGCCAACCTGGCGGTGATCCTTGCACGTCTTTCCAGCGGTGTGATTTCACTGGCGCCGGATTACACCGTGCGGGTGTTCAATGCGGCGGCGGAAGCCATGCTGCATGCCGAAGTGGACTGCG
Organism: Steroidobacteraceae bacterium; assembly: GCA_035548495.1. GTDB lineage: Bacteria > Pseudomonadota > Gammaproteobacteria > Steroidobacterales > Steroidobacteraceae > CAILZL01. The sequence goes on along the minus strand of DASZSV010000046.1, from coordinate 5,224 downwards.
GGCCGCAGATGTTCAGTGAAGACAGTGCGGCTGCCTTGAACAGCCCGTTGTATTCGCAGTTTGTAGCCGGCTGCCGTCAGCATCTTGATCGTGGCGAACATGAGTGGCGCGAACAGTTGTCACTGAAAGATGAGGCCATGCAGCGGGTGTTGATTTGTGCCTGCACGGCGCTGTCGGGTGAAACCACCGACAGCGGCACACAACCCGGCGGATACCTCATCGTGTTTGATGACATCACCGCCTTGATGCAGGCACAACGCGAAGCAGCATGGGGTGAAGTGGCACGACGCCTTGCCCATGAAATCAAGAATCCACTGACGCCCATTCGATTGTCTGCAGAACGTCTGCGTCACAAGCTGCTGCCCACCCTCGGTTCACAGGACGCAGAAATGCTGGAACGGGCCACACATACCATTGTGCAACAGGTCGATGCCATGAAAGACATGGTCAATGCCTTCAGCCAGTACGCACGTGCACCGCATATGCGAGTGCAGCCATTTTCGCTGAACGACCTTGTCAGCAGCATGGTGGAACTGTATCGCACGCAGAATCCCGCACTCAGTGTGCAAATGCGCCTCGACAGGGATTTGCCGCAAATTCAGGCGGATCAGGATCGTTTGCGTCAGGTATTGCACAATCTGATTGCCAATTCGCTGGAAGCACTCGAAACCATGTCCACCAACGGAACGGTGCAAGGCCAAGTCCAGATCAGCACTGCACTCCAGCAACGCGGCAATGAACCATGGGTGGAACTTGCCGTCAGCGATACAGGGCCGGGGTTCACCGCCGACATGATGGGCCGGGTCTTTGAACCCTATGTCACCACCAAGCAGAAAGGCTCCGGACTGGGATTGGCGATCGTCAAAAAAATCGTGGAAGAACATGGCGGCAAAATCGATGCCGAAAACCGTCCCGAAGGCGGCGCACTGGTTCGGGTACAATTGCCATTGACGTTGCCCGAACGTATGGCACCCGCCAGCCATGAACGGCGCCGCGAGCAAGACCGGAGAAAGAGCGCATGAGTCCGCGTATTCTGGTAGTTGATGACGAAGCCGAAATCTGCCGTCTGCTGAATGAAATTCTGCGCGACGAAGGCTACGCCGTGGACATTGCACAGAATGCCCAGCAAGCACGCCAGTTGTATGGCAGTGGTGACTATTCACTGGTACTGCTGGACATCTGGATGCCCGATGCCGATGGCATCACCCTGTTGCGTGAGTGGAGCAGTCATCAACTCACTTGTCCAGTGGTGATGATGTCCGGTCACGGCACCATTGAAGCCGCCGTGGAAGCCACCCGTCTTGGCGCATTCGATTTCATCGAAAAGCCACTGTCACTCAGCAAGCTGCTGCAAGTAGTGAAGCAGGCACTGGCCAGTGGCAGGCAATCACAAAAAGCACCGACGTTATTGAGTCATCAACCCACAGTGCCGAGCGGCAAGAGCCGTGTCATGCAACAACTTCGCGAACAACTGCAACGTGCGGCGGGCAACACTGCCTCAACGCTGTTGCTGGGTGAAGCAGGCAGCGGCCGCGAAACCTGCGCGCGCTTTCTGCACGCCAACAGCACCCGCGCGCAATTTCCACTGGTGGTGATGACACCGGCCAGCATCAACGACGACACCGCAGCGCTTGAATTGTTTGGCAATGTCGCCACCAAAACCGTCGGCCTGTTGTCGCGCGCCCGCGGCGGCACCTTGCTGATCAAGGCAGTGGAAGATGCCTCACCGGTATTGCAAAAACTGTTGCTGGGCGTGTTTGAATCAAAATCATTCACGCCCATTGGCAGCACGCAGTCCGAGCCGCTGGATGTGCGTTTGATCTGCACGGCACAGCCCGGCTTTCCTTCACGCGTCGGTCAGCAGGGTTTTCGCGCCGATCTGTTCATTCATCTCAATACTTTCACCATCCAGATACCTGCGTTGCGTGATCGCGCCGAAGATGTTCCTGAATTGCTGCGCTACTACACGGAAAGAATCGCCGACGAAGAACACCTGCCGCTGCGACGTTTTGATGTCTCCGCACAAAACCGCCTGCGCAATTATCCGTGGCCGGGAAACGTACAGGAACTGCGCAATCTGGTGCGACGCCTGTTGATGACCGGCGGAACGGAAGAAATCCATCTGGAAGAAATTGAACTGGAACTGAACGCACAGGCGTCGGAGCATGAACCACTGGTGAAACATGATTTGCTGGCATTGCCGTTACGCGAGGCGCGTGAACATTTTGAACGTGCTTATTTACAGCAACAACTGATGCTGTGCGAAGGCAAGGTGGGACAACTGGCAAAGCGCGTCGGCATGGAACGCACACACCTGTATCGCAAACTGCGCATGCTGGGCGTGGATATCAAGCAGCTTGCTGATGAATAGGACGCCGTGCAGTGACGCACGCGACGGCCTGATGATGCCTGCAAAACATCGCTGCCGGAAACTGACAAAGATTGCTGAGTTGATTGTTCATTGTTGTTGAGTCTGTATTTAACTGGGGAGTCTGTCATGAGAAATCTGCTTGTGATTGCGGGACTGGCGCTGCTTGCCACTTCAGCCTACGCCAAAAAGCCCTGCGAGGAATTGAAAAGCGAAATCGCTGCGAAGCTCGATGCCAAGGGCGTAAAAAACTACGAGCTGACCATTGTTGCCAATGATCAAGTGGGTGACCAGAAAGTGGTCGGCAGCTGCGATGGCGGCACCAAGAAGATCACCTACAAACACACCAAGTAAAAACACTGGAGCCGCTTTTCTGCAAGCGGCTCCTTCTTTTCAAGATTGCATGGATGCGGAAATTTGATGGCCGGTTACATCTTGATGCTGGCCAGAAACACAATGGACTTCACGTTGCCGAAACCGTAGCTATTGTCCCTGTAACTGATACCCAGCGCTGCGGATCGTCCCACTTTCTTTTGCAGACTGATCTCCCAGAAGTTGTCATAGCCGCGTTCGCGTTGCGGATCGAGTGGATCAGCGGGATGTGTCAATGCCACATCGCGTGAATACAAATCCCAGCGTGCGCGACCCACTCTCGGTGTAATCACAAAATCATGCGGCGTGTTGATCTGGTAACCGAGCACAATGTTGTATTCCGACAGCCGGTACTTGTCTTCGGTGCCAAACCAGGTCCAGTTGCCCTGACTGGTATAACCACCTTCAACCAGCAGATTGAATGGCGCCACATATCCAAGTGCAATTCCGGTGGTCAGCGTATCCACATCAACGCGTTCATTACTGGCCAGCATGTCGCGATCAATGGTGATCGTGGTTCTGCCCACACGTGGACTGATCATGAACGAACCGTTGTCGGCCGCCATCACCGGCGATGCCGTCAATGCAATCACACCAATCAGAGCGTAAAAGAATTTCATCGCAATCTCCCGTTGAAACCACCTGAATTGCAGGCAAATTACGCCGGTCAGAATTGCAGGAACAAGCACGCTCCACCGGGTCGCTCTTGCTGGTACTTGCGGCGGTGGATTTCACGACTGCATCGCGCGTAAACTCGACCACCCGTTTTGTCCCGGAATAAAGCCATGAGCGAATGCGCGCAAATTGTGGATGTGCTGAAACGCATGCTGAAAACACGCGGTATCACCTATCGTGATCTGGCCAAACGGATCAATCTGAGCGAGGCCTCCATCAAGCGCGTATTTGCCGAAGAGACCTTCACCTTGCAGCGGCTGGAAAAAGTGTGCAGCGCCGTTGGCATCACCGTGGGAGAACTGATCCGCAGCGCGGCCACCGAAGACTCACAGAATAAATATCTCAAGCTTGAACAGGAACAGATACTGGCGCAGGACCCGCGATTGCTTGCCTGCTTCTACCTGCTGTTGAATGGCCGCAGCACACCGGACATTCAGGCGCGCCTGTCATTGAATGAACGCGAAATTCGATCGCTGTATGTCAAGCTGGATGACGCCCGGCTGATTGAGTTGCTGCCCGGATTGAAAGCGCGATTGCGTGTCGGACCCATTGTTGTGTGGCGTACCGATGGTCCGGTGCGTCGCGTGTATGAAAGACAGGTCAAAGCAGAGTTCCTGCAATCCGATTTCACCGGCGCGGATGAATCGTTGCAGTTTTGTACTGCCGAGTTGTCGGATGCGTCGGCGCAGTTGCTGTTTCGCAAGCTGGAACAATTGTCACGCGAGTTTGCCGACTATGCCGCGCTTGATCGTCACCTGCCGTTGAAACAGAAGCGCAGCGTCGCGTTGTTGCTGGCGTTCCGCCCGTGGGTGTTCTCAATGTTTGATGGCATACAGAGGGCGAAGAAGCCGTAATCTCATATCAGGTGCTATATGGTAGATCGTGCAGGATGGACTCAGAAACAACTGCTGGTGGCGTTTGCCTTATATTGCCAAATTCCATTTGGCAAGATGCACTCCCGCAATCCAGAAATAATACGCTATGCGCAAGCAATTGGACGATCCCCTGGCGCACTAGCAATGAAACTAACCAATATCGCGAGTCTTGACCCGATGATTACTCAATCAGGTCGGAAAGGACTGCCCGGAGCGTCTGCCGCAGATAGAAATATGTGGACTGAAATGCAAAGTGATTGGAAAGGCTTTGCAGTGCGCTCACAAGCAATTCTTAGGAATTTGGGCTTGGGAAACATTGACAACTCCTCCGATGAGAATGCCGAATCTGAATTTGATTATCAGGGAAAGAATAAGAGGACATTGGTTAATGTACGCATTGGACAAAATTTCTTTCGTAAGACAATTCTTAGCGCCTATAAATCGCAATGCTGCATTTCTGGATTGACCATTACCAACCTTCTTGTCGCAAGTCATATAATTCCTTGGCGAAACGATCCAAAGAATAGGCTAAATCCTAGAAATGGCCTGTGCTTATCGGTATTGCATGATCGGGCCTTTGATCTCGGACTAATCACGATTTCAAAAAACTTTACCGTTCAAGTGTCAAGAAAGATTGCAAAGAAGAAAGATGGCTTTTTGCAAAGCGCGCTATTTAAATACGTTGACACTCGCATTCAGCTTCCGGACAAATTTCAACCAGAGGAATCGTTCTTGGAATACCACAGAAAGCACATATTTGAGAGCCTTTAGTTCAGCCAGAAAGTGTAGGTCATCATGCCCCTCTCCCACTTCCATCCTGCCGTTCAACAATGGTTTGGCCGTGTGTTCAACACACCGACCACGGTGCAGTTGGATGCGTGGCCGGCGATTCAAAGTGGTTCGCATACATTGATTGCCGCGCCTACAGGTTCGG
>DASZSV010000045.1:0-12966 GCA_035548495.1 Steroidobacteraceae bacterium | reverse complement strand
ACGCAACCTGAAAACCGGACGCACCATCGAACGCACTTTCAAATCGGGTGATTCGGTCGAAGGCGCTGATGTGGTCGAAACCCAGATGCAGTACTTGTACAGCGACGGCGAATTCTGGACCTTCATGATTCCCGACAACTTCGAACAATACACCGCAGGCAAGGCGGCCATGGGTGAAAGTGCGCAGTGGATCAAGGATGGTATGGAATGCACCGTGATGCTGTGGAATGGTCAGCCATTGACGGTTACACCGCCTGCGCATGTTGAATTGAAGATTGTTGAAACCGATCCCGGTGTGCGCGGCGATACCGCCACCGGTGGATCGAAGCCCGCCAAGCTGGAAACCGGTGCAACAGTGCGTGTGCCCTTGTTCATCAGCGAAGGCGAAGTAATCAAGGTGGATACGCGCACGGGGGAATATCTGGCGCGCGGCAAGGCTTAGCGAAATCGTTTCAAAACTACTGCGCTTGCTATCTTGCACGCATACGGTGCTCCCAGATTATCGGCTTGGCCTCATTTATCTTCGTCATAAACTCCGGTTCCTGCGCTCCGGTTGCGTGCAATCTAGCTGTGTACGCTACGTTTTGAAACGATTTCTTGTGTGCCCAGCAGTGAATCATTCTGTCGCCAGCTAAACGGACAACGTTCATGACCTCACATGATTTTCCCGTCCTGCAATTAAAACGCAATGAAGAACGCAGGTTGATGGCGGGCCATCAATGGGTGTTTTCCAATGAAGTTGATACTGATAAAACACCGCTGACGGCATTCAGGCCGGGTGATGTATGCCGTGTGATGTCAGCACGCGACAAGATGCTTGGTGTGGCCTATGTGAATCCGCATGCATTGATTTGCGCGCGCATCATCAGCCGCAACAATCAATTTTCCTCGTTGCAATCATTGATCGTGAATCGCTTGCAGGATGCGCTGGCATTGCGTGAACGGTGTTATGCGCAGCCATTCTACCGGCTGGTGTATGGCGAATCAGATCAATTGCCGGGACTGGTGCTGGATCGTTTTGGTGATGTGATTGTCGGTCAGATCAGCACTGCCGGCATGGAAGCGCGGAAGGATGACATCGTTGCGGCGGTCAAAGAAGTGGTTAATCCCGGTGCAATGCTCTGGAAAAATGACAGTGGTGCACGCGATCTTGAAGGATTGCCGGCCTGTGTCGAGACCGCATTCGGTGATGTTCCTGACAGGATTGCCATCAGTGAAAGCAATGTCACGTTTCACGCGCCGGTGCGCGAAGGCCAGAAAACCGGCTGGTTTTTCGATCAGGCTATCAACCGCAAGTCGTTGCTCAAGTACGTGCACGGCGCGACAGTACTGGATGTGTTCAGTTATGCCGGTGCATGGGGATTAACGGCAGCCCGGGCGGGCGCCAGTGAAGTGACCTGTGTGGATTCATCGGCAACGGCGCTGGAATCAATTGCACAATCCGCCGCAAACAATGGACTGCAAGTGAACACACTCAAGGGGGATGCCTTTGATGTGCTTGCTGAACTGCATGAACGTGGCCGCAAGTTCGATGTGGTCATCATTGATCCACCGGCCTTCATCAAGCGCAAGAAGGACATTCCCAAAGGTGAAGCGGCCTATCAACGCTTGAACAGACTGGCCATGCAACTGGTGAATCGCAATGGCCTGCTGGTGTCGTGTTCGTGTTCGTGGCATCTGCACAGTGCCGAACTGGTCAATGCCATCCAGCGTGCCGCACGCCAGTTGAACCGCTTTGTGCAAATCATTGAAACCGGCGGCCAGTCACCCGATCATCCGGTTCATCCCGCCATCGCCGAAACACAGTACCTGAAGGCCTTCACCGTGCGGGTGGTTGGCGAGTAGCGATAGCAGTCAAACAAGGCTGCCGCGTGCCATACGATACTGCTAAACTTCCGCGCTCATGATTACCTATCCACACATTAATCCCGCCATCTTTTCCATTGGTCCAGTGCCCTTGCTCGGAACGATATCGGTGCGTTGGTATGGAATGATGTATGTGTGCGGGTTTGTTGCTGCATGGTTGCTTGCCCGCAAGCGCGCCATGCAATCCAATTCGACCTGGAATGCGCAGGCAGTGGAAGATCTGATTTTCTTTGCGGCGATGGGCGTCATTCTGGGCGGGCGAATTGGCTGGGTGCTGTTCTATGGTTTCACTGAAGAATTGCAACGGCCGTCGCTGCTGTTCCGCATCTGGGAAGGCGGCATGTCATTTCATGGCGGCTTGATCGGTGTGGTGCTGGCACTGGTGTTGTTTGCACGACGACGCGGCCGCAGCATCATGGATGTCTGTGATTTCACCGCGCCACTGCCTGCGCTGGGCTTGATGTTTGGCCGCATTGGCAATTTCATCAATGGCGAATTGTGGGGCAAACCCACGGATGTTCCCTGGGCCTTTGTGGTGGATGGCGTGCCCAAGCATCCTTCGCAACTGTACGAGGCATCGCTGGAAGGACTGACCCTGTTTCTGATCATCTGGTTCTTTACCAGTAAACCCAAGCCGCAACTGGCGCCTTCGGGTTTGTGGTTGCTGTGCTACGGCATCTTCCGTTTCATGGTTGAATTTGTCCGTGTGCCCGATGCCAATCGCGGGTATCTGTTGTGGGGCTGGGTCACCGAAGGACAGATACTGTGTGTGCCGATGATGGCGGCCGGTATTTACATTCTGGTCTGGTCCTATCGCCGCAATCAGCCGAGCGGCAACTATAAAACGCCGTGACATGCGCCAGTATCTCGATCTGCTGCGACTGATCCGTAACACCGGTGTGCAAAAAACCGATCGCACCGGTACGGGCACGTTGTCAGTGTTCGGTCATCAGATGCGGTTTGATTTGTCGCAGGGCTTTCCGCTGGTGACTACCAAGAAGCTGCATATCCGTTCCATTGTGTATGAGTTGCTGTGGTTTCTGCGCGGTGATACCAACATTCAATATCTGCACGAACACAATGTGTCCATCTGGGATGAATGGGCTGATGAACACGGCGAACTCGGTCCGGTGTATGGCCGTCAATGGCGTACCTGGCCAGCACCCGATGGCAGTTACATTGATCAAATCAGCCGCACGGTGGATTTGATAAGACGCAATCCGGATTCGCGGCGCATCATCGTCAGTGCATGGAATGTGGGCGAGCTGGAGCAGATGGCGTTGACGCCCTGTCATGCGTTGTTCCAGTTCTGGGTAGCCAATGGCAGATTGTCCTGTCAGTTGTATCAACGCAGCGCCGATGTGTTTCTGGGTGTGCCGTTCAACATTGCATCGTATGCATTGCTGACGCACATGTTTGCACAGCAATGTGATTTGCAGGCGGGCGAATTCATCTGGACCGGCGGTGATTGTCACCTGTATCTCAATCATCTGGAACAGGCGGACTTGCAGTTGTCGCGCACGCCGCATGCCTTGCCGGCGCTGCATATCAAGCGCCAGCCCGCGTCGATTTTTGAATACCAGTTTGAAGATTTCGAGATTGCCGGTTATGAGGCACATCCGTCGATCAAGGCGCCCATTGCGGTGTAAGCATCTCATGAATGCCAACGTGATGGTCTCGTGCTTGACGATCTCTGCCCGGAACCGCTGTGAATCCATCTCTGGAAGCTCCGGCAAAAACGTCCCTGTTTTTGGCGGTTCTTCACAGAGATCATCAGGCACGAGACTTGTGCTTGTGATGTGATCACCTTGCCGGCTGGCTGGTCGAATTAATGATTTTGTTTCAATGATTACTTAGTTGCTGATTTCATGGCTACCCGAAAAAAACATTCATCACAACATACCGAACGCGCCAACAAGAAGGCCACTCAGGCGGTTGCGCGCAAGCGCGCCGTGGCGAAACCGGATTACTCACGTTCGGATCTGGTGGAGGTGCGCAATTCACCGATTCATGGTCGCGGTGTGTACGCCGTCAAACCCATCAAGAAAGGCACACGCATTCTCGAATACGTGGGTGAACGCATCTCGCATGCGGAAGCCGATCGCCGTTTCTGGAAAAAGGGACAGGATGATGGACACACCTTCTTGTTTGTTGTCAATCATAAAACGGTGATTGACGGTACTCATGATGGCAACGATGCGCGCTACATCAATCATCGTTGTGCCGCGAATTGCGAAACGGTTACCGAAGGCAATCGCATCTTCATTGATGCAATGACCAACATCAAAGCCGGCGAGGAACTGGGCTACGACTACCAGCTTACGTGGGACAGCGGTGATGATCCTGAAGAACTGAAACTGTATGACTGCCGTTGCGGTTCAAAAAATTGCCGCGGCACCATGCTCGACAAGCTGCCACTGGATGAACAGCGCCGCCGCGAACGCGCCAGGCGCAAGCGTGCGCGATTGCGTGCAGAAGCTGCGTTGCAGAAGATTACTTCCCGCGCCGGGAAAACCGTCAAGAAACAGGCGAGAAAGTGATCTCGCTGATCGTTGCCGTCGCTGACAATGGCGTTGTAGGTGTGGGCAATGGATTGCCATGGCGCTTGCCGAATGATTTGCAGCGCTTCAAATCCATCACCATGGGCAAGCCGATTGTGATGGGCCGCAAGACATTTGCATCCATTGGCAAGCCGTTGCCAGGTCGTCGCAACGTGGTCATCACACGCGATACGAACCTGAAGATTGCCGGCTGCACCATGGCACATTCCCTGGATGCCGCGCTGCAACTTGCAGGAGATGCAGAAGAAATCATGATCATTGGCGGCGCGGAAATTTACCGGCAGGCATTGCCGCATGCGCAGCGGGTATACTTGACAGAGGTGCATGCTGCGATGGATGGCGATGCACGTTTTCCGCAATTGAGTGGTGCAGAGTGGCGCGAAGTGCTTCGTGAAGATCATGCAGCAGATGATCGCCATGCCCACGCCTACAGTTTTGTGATACTGGAGCGAGCAACATGACTGACGTGACTTCTCTTCCCGAATGGCGCGCACTGCAAACGCTGGCGAGCACCGATGGTGAGTTGCACTTGCGTGACCTGTTTGCCGGCAATGCGGAACGCTTTGCCGAATGTTCACGCAACGCGCTGGATATCCTGTTTGATTTTTCGCGTCAGCGCGTAACACCGGCGGTGATCAAGTCATTGCTCAAACTGGCCGAGGCGCGCCAGTTGCATGATCGCATTGAGTCGATGTTCAACGGCGATATCATCAACATTACTGAACAACGTGCGGTGCTGCATACCGCACTGCGTGCTGCGGATCGCATCATCAAGGTGAATGGCAGGGATGTGATGCCGGATGTCAAGGCAAACCTCGCACACATGGCCGGTTTTGTGGAAGGCGTGCATTCGGGACGCGTGCAGGGTGCAACCGGCAAGCACTTTACCGACGTAGTCAACATTGGCATCGGCGGTTCCGATCTTGGCATCGTGATGGCTACCGAAGCACTGGCGCGCTATCGCAACCGCAATATCCGCCTGCATTGCGTATCAAACATTGACGGCTCGCAACTGGCGGATGTGCTGGAACAAGTCACTCCCGAAACCACATTGTTCATTGTGTGTTCAAAGACATTCACCACGATTGAAACACTGAGCAATGCACGTCTGGCGCGTCAGTGGGTCATCGACCGGCTCGGCAATGCGGCAGTGGGAAAACATTTTGCCGCGGTGTCCACCAATCACAAGGCGATGGATGAGTTTCTCATTGCGCCCGATTACCGCTTTACCATGTGGGACTGGGTGGGTGGTCGCTATTCCATGTGGTCGGCAGTGGGCTTGTCCATTGCGCTGGCCGTTGGCATGGACAATTTTCATTTTCTGCTGGAAGGTGCGCGCGAGATGGATGAGCACTTCCGCAACACGCCTTTTGAGAACAATCTTCCTGTACTGATGGGATTGCTCGCCGTGTGGAATCACAATTTCCTCAACATGGATACACTGGCGGTACTGCCCTATGACCAGCGTCTGCATCGACTGCCTGCCTATCTGCAGCAGCTTGAAATGGAAAGCAATGGCAAGCGCGTGACATTGCAGGGGCAGGTCTTGTCGTGTGACAGCGGTGCAGTGCTGTGGGGCGAGCCCGGTTCCAACGCACAACATTCTTTCTTCCAGTTGCTGCATCAGGGCACCGCACGTGTGGCGCTGGATTTTATCGCGCCGGTGAATGCGTCCAGTGATTTTCAGGGGCAGCAGAATCTGGCGCTGGCCAACTGTTTTGCACAGGCGCAGGCATTTGCACTGGGTTATGGCGAAGCAGAAATCAGGACCGAACTGAAAGCACGCGGCATGGACGATGCGAAGATTGCAGCGTTGATACCGCACAAGACTCATCCCGGCAATCGTCCCAGTTCGATCATTCTCTTTCCGCGATTGGGACCCAAAACACTCGGCAAACTGATTGCACTGTATGAACACAAGGTGTTTGTGCAGAGCGTGATCTGGGGCATCAATGCCTTCGATCAGTGGGGTGTTGAACTGGGCAAGAAGATGGCGGAGTCTCTGGCGCCCGCAATCGAGAATCCGGCAGATGCCAATGTTGATCCGGCAATGAAAAGTCTGCTGGGGTATGTGGCCAGGTGGCGCAAGTAACGTAAAGCGTCGGTTTGCCCAATGGTGTTGGTGACGGTTGTATATTGATGTTTGTTTACAATTTCATAGCGCATCCGGATTGCGTTCCACCGTGCAATGGTATCTGGCCAATGAGGCCTGGTGGCAAGATGTGATGGATGGCAGTTACCGGCAATGGATGCAGAAACATTACACAGCGTCGTGATGATGTGCTGACCGGGGCTGCCGCCTTTTCTCATTAACATTGCATTAAAACATTGCCACATGGGGCTGCACACCCTAAAATTCGCCGCTATTTTTCAGCGCTGATACAAGCGAAATCGAAGGGAGCGTTTCTTGAGCATGTTGAATTTCCATCGTGATGCCGCCCAGAGCAGGTGGCGGCGTTGCATGCTCGGTATGTTGTATGGCTTTTTCGGCCTGTTGTTCGCAACACTGGCGGCAGCGCAATCGCCCACACCGGAACAACTGAAAGCATTCAGCAATCTTGACCCGGCCACGCAGCAATCCATTTTGCAGGCGTTGGGAAAAAGCGGGATGAATCCCAGTGGGACAACTGCAACCGGCACCACGACGCAAACAACTTCTCAAAACTCCGGCGTCAGCAATTCGCAGCGCAACCAGGCAAACGATCAACAGCAAGTACCGCTTGGACCGCCAGTTCTGCAGGGCAGTGACACGGTTTTGATCAATATTGATTTTCCTCATGCCACTACCACGGTGGTCGGTGGTAATGCCGGACAGCCCGCACAAGTGTTGACCGTGCCGGCTCCTGAGCCTGATGTTCCGCTCAGTGATGCAGACAAACTCAAGCTGCAACAACTGATCACACTCATACGCAAGAAGAATCCGTACACATTGTCGAACGACGGTGCGTTGCTGTTGCCTGGTTTTCCGCCCATGCCCCTCGCAGGACTGACCATTGATCAGGCCAATGCGCGAATCGCCGCTGAACCTGCATTCGCAACGCTTCAGGTCTCAATCACATTGCTGCCGCTGGAGAGGTCCGGCGCTGAAGGATTGAAGCCGTTCGGCTACGATCTTTTCAACAATGCACCATCGACCTTTGCACCGGTCACCGATGTGCCTGTGCCTGCTGACTACGTTGTGGGTCCCGGCGATACCTTGAACGTGCAACTGTTTGGCAACCAGAACAACACGATGCAGCTTGTTGTCGGACGTGATGGCCGCATCAACTTTCCTGAACTGGGACCGATCAATGTCAGTGGTCAGACGTTCACTACGGTGCAGTCATTGATCGAATCACGGGTGGCGCAGCAGATGATTGGTGTGCATGCCAGCATCACCATGAACGAGATACGTTCCATTCGCGTGTTTGTAATGGGCGAAGCCAATCTGCCTGGTTCGTACACCGTCAGTGGTCTGGCCACAATGACAACTGCCTTGTTTGCTTCGGGTGGCGTGAAGCCAATCGGCTCGTTGCGCAATATTCAGCTTAAACGCCAGGGCAAAGTCGTTACCACATTGGATCTGTATGACTTGCTGCTTAAAGGCGATACCAGCAACGATGCCAAGCTGCTGCCGGGCGATGTAATTTTCATTCCACCCGTGGGTGCAACGGTATCCGTGGCGGGTGAAGTGCAACGGCCTGCCATTTATGAATTGAAAGGTAGTGTATCTGTGGATGAGATCATCAAGCTGGCCGGCGGGTTGACTGCCAACGCGGATGCCAGCAAGGCCGCATTGGTGCGCATCAATGGCGAACATCGCGATGTATTGAATGTAAAAGTGGGAACAGCCGAGTCGCAGCAGTTGTCGATGCGCAATGGCGATGTCATCAATGTTCCACGCATGCCGCCCACGCTGGATGCAGCAGTGAGTCTCAAAGGGTATTTATATGCGCCGCGTCTGGTGGCTTGGCATGACGGATTGCATTTGACGGACGTAATCAGGTCTGTGGATGAGTTGAAACCCAATGCGGATATTCATTACTTGCTGATCCGGCGCGAATTGCCGCCGGATCGCACAGTGGCAGTGCTTTCCACCGACCTTGCCAGAGCACTGGCTGATCCCCATGGCAAGAACGATCTGGTGTTGATGCCGCGAGACCAGATCACCGTGTTTGATTTTGAAACCGATCGGTCGCAAGTCATTCAGCCCATTCTCGATGAACTGCAATTGCAGTCGCATCTGGCACGGCCCACCGAAGTTGTCACCGTGAACGGCAGTGTCAAAGTGCGGGGTAATTATCCGCTTGAGCCCGGCATGCGGGTGAGTGATTTGCTGCGTGCCGGTGGCGGACTGCAATCCTCTGCCTATGGTGCTACTGCGGAACTGATACGCTACACCACCGACGGCGACAAACGAAACACCACGTTGATTCCGGTTGATCTTGCCGCCATTGTCAAAGGGGATGTTGCTGCCGATGTGCAGTTGCAATCCATGGATACCCTCAATGTCAAACAGTTGCCGCAATGGAGTGATCAGGAAACGGTGATGCTGAAAGGCGAGGTCAGATTTCCCGGCAGCTATCCCATACGCCGCGGTGAAACCTTGCGCGAGCTGATTCAGCGTGCGGGCGGCTTTACCGACATGGCCTTCATTGAAGGCAGCGTGTTTACCCGCGATGAACTGAAAGACCGCGAACAGCAACAACTGGATGTGTTGGCAAAACGTTTGCAGGGTGATTTGAGTTCGCTGGCATTGCAGGCATCGCAGGCGGGCGGCACGCAAGGTGCGCAGGCATCGCAGGCGTTGTCGATCGGCAATTCACTTCTCGCACAACTGAAAAGCACCAAGGCCGTGGGTCGTTTAGTCATTGATCTTGGCAAGGTGGCTCACAGTCCACCTGGTGGCGAAGATGACATCGTGCTGCGCGATGGCGACATGCTCATCGTTCCAAAGATCGAACAGGAAGTCACCGTCATTGGCGAAGTGCAGAACAATACTTCGCTGCTTTATCAAAATGGACTTGCACGCGATGACTATATTCAGCTCAGTGGCGGCTTGACACGCAAGGCGGACAAAAAGCTGATCTATGTGGTGCGTGCCAACGGTTCTGTGGTGGCAAATACCTCGCATCGCTGGTTTGCCGGCGGCAATACCCGGATCAAACCCGGCGATACCATTGTTGTGCCGCTGGATACGGAAAGAATGCCTGCATTGCCTTTGTGGCAGGCTGTGACACAGATCATGTATAACATTGCCATTGCCGCAGCGGCGGTGCATTCATTTTGATGATCAGCCAGTACCAACCGGTTCCACATTGTAGCCAGTAACCCAGACAGAGCATGAGCGCGGACGACCCCAACACCATTGAACATCACGCGAGGCATGAAGATGCTTTGGGTCGCCGTAAGGCAAATGAAGATGAAATCGACCTGCGCGAGCTGATTTCCGTGCTGTGGTTGCGCAAATGGTTTATCGCTGGCGTTACCGCTGTGTTTGCGGTGGTCTCGGTGCTGGTCGCGTTTTGGTTGCCAAGTCAGTACACGGCAACGATTGTGGTGGCGCCGGTATCGAGCAGCAACTTGAATTCCATTGCGTCTCAGTTAGGGGGGCTCGCAGCGTTGGCGGGCATTTCTTTGGGTAATGGCCAGGAAGATGAGTCGCAAACTGCAATGCAATCCATGCAGTCATGGGACTTCATCGACAAGTTCATCAAGGATAACAAGTTGCAGGTAGATGTGTTCGCTGTGGATGGCTGGGATCGCGAGACGAATACCCTGGAAATCGACAGCAGTCTTTATGATGTCAAGCAGAAAAAATGGGTACGTACGCCGCCTCGCGGAAAAACGATTGAGCCCACGAGTTGGGAACTGTTTCATGAATTTTCCAAGCATCTTGATGTATCGCAGGACAAGAAGACGGGCCTGATTTCGGTTTCAATTGAATATTACTCGCCATTGGTCGCCAAGCAGTGGGTAGACATGTATGTTGCAGCGATTAATGAACATATGAGGCAGCGGAAACTGGATGAATCGTCGAAGAACATAGAATACCTGCAGGACCAGATCAACAAGACATCGATTGCACAAATGCAGGAAGTGCTCTATCAGTTGATGGAAAACGAAATCAAGAACAAAATGGTTGCCGCAGCGAGTCCGCAATACGAATTTGCCACGGTGAGCGAGGCGATGGTGCCGGAGGAGCGTTCCGCGCCCAAACGTATTCTTATCATTGTATTTTCGACCTTGTTCGGATTCATGCTGGCAGCAGCATGGGTGCTGGTAAGAAATTCATTTTCCATTCCGCGCGATGCGTAAGCACGCATGACCGCTTGAACGGCCTTTTTTTGAAAGCAAGATGCTAGTTTCCATTGTCATACGCACGTTGAACGAAGCGCGATATCTGGGCCAGTTGCTTGAGGCTGTATCGGCCCAGGTTGTTGATGCGGATGTTGAAGTAGTGATCATTGATTCCGGTTCGGTGGATGCCACACTGAAGATTGCCGGACAATATGGATGCCGCATTACACATATCCACAAGCATGAGTTCACTTTTGGCCGTTCCTTGAATCGCGGCTGCGAGTTTGCCCGCGGTGACATACTAGTATTTTTGAGCGGTCACTGCATTCCGGAGGGTTCGCGATGGTTGGCCGCGATGATCACGCCGCTGTTGAATGGTGTTGCGCATTACACCTATGGCCGTCAAATCGGGCGGGATACCACCAAGTACAGTGAGCGGAAGATTTTCCGTAAATACTTTCCGGACGCATCACGTGTTCCCCAGAAAGATTTTTTCTGTAACAATGCCAATTCGGCAATCCTGCGCGATGTATGGAGCCGGTACCGTTTTGATGAGGAAATCACCGGGCTGGAGGACATGGAGCTGGCCAAGCGTATAGTTGCGGATGGCTCGGCGATTGCCTATGTGGCTGAAGCAGCGGTCTTCCATATTCATGATGAATCATGGCGCCAGACCAAGCGGCGCTACGAGCGGGAAGCCATTGCGTTACAAAAGATCATGCCCGAGGTGCATGTGTCGCTGCTGGACATGATCAGATACACGTTGGCCTCCATCATTGCAGACAGTTCCAGTGCACTCAGGGAACGGTGTTTCTGGCGTGAGTTTGCCGGTATCTTGAAGTTTCGCACTGCCCAATACTGGGGAACCTACCGGGGAAACCACGAACACCGCAAGTTATCGCAACGGCGCAAGGAAAATTATTTTTATCCTAACAAGAGTATTGGAGACATTGATTGATGAAAACGGTCGCACTATTACCGATGAAGGCACATAGCGAGCGCGTGAAGGGCAAGAATTTTCGCGACTTCTGTGGCAAACCGTTGTTCCGCTGGATGCTGGATTGTCTGCTTTCCGTGGAAGAAATTGAAAAGGTCGTCATCAATACCGATGCAAGGGACATTCTTGCATCACATGGCCTGGTCGATTCAGACCGTGTCATGATTCGCGACCGCCGTCCCGAGATCTGCGGTGACTTTGTATCCATGAATCTGGTGCTGGCTGACGATGTTGCCAATGTGGTTGCCGATACCTACCTGATGACACATACCACCAATCCGTTGATGGGCGCGGCGACTGTGCGCAATGCGCTGCAGGCGTTCCACAAGGGTCAGAGTGAAGGCAATGTGGATTCGTTGTTCACTGTCAACAAGTTCCAGACACGTTTTTATCGCGCGGATTGTTCTGCGGTGAATCACGATCCGGACAATCTGATACGTACACAGGACCTCGAACCGTGGTACGAAGAAAATTCCAATCTGTATATCTTTACGCGCGAGAGTTTCGCAACCACCAATGCGCGAATCGGCAAACATCCCATGATGTTCGAAAGTCCGAAGATTGAATGTGTTGACATTGATACGCCGCGAGACTGGGAACTTGCCGAAGTTGTGGCGCGTTACTTGCTTGCCAATGGAGCCTTGCAGATATGAAAGTGTTGCTGACTTGTCCGCCGATGCGCGGCATGGCTGAAAAATTCCAGCCGATATTCGCCCGTCACAATGTGGAGCTGACGATACCACCGATGGTGCAAACCCTGTCGGTTCCGGAACTGGTAAAGCTGGTTCCCGAGCATGACGGCTGGATCATCGGTGATGATCCGGCCACGCGGGAAGTTTTTGCTGCAGGCAAGGCCGGCAAGCTAAAAGCTGCTGTTAAATGGGGTATTGGTGTGGACAATGTGGACTTTGCTGCATGCAAAGACCTGGGCATTCCCATCGCCAATACACCGAACATGTTCGGAGCGGAAGTGGCGGATGTAGCGATGTGCTACCTGCTGGGATTGGCGCGCGAAACTTTTCTCATTGATCGCGGTATTCGTGCCGGTCACTGGCCCAAGCCTTGTGGAATGTCGACCGTCGGTCGTACGGTGGGTTTGATTGGTCTTGGCGATATCGGTCGTCATACCGCCAAGCGTCTTCTGGCGAATGACATGAAAGTCATTGCCTGGGATCCGGGATTCACTTCTCCACCGCAAGGTTTGGAAGCGGTACAACTGGCGACATGGCCCGACCGCATCGAGGAATGCGATTTTCTGGTGTT
>DASZSV010000044.1:0-13123 GCA_035548495.1 Steroidobacteraceae bacterium | reverse complement strand
TCACCAGCTTGTCATGGAATCCACCTAGAGTTGCTGCTGGTCCAATCCAATTGGGGAATGCCGATGACCACGATTGATGTGCAACTCATTGAACTGGAATTGCGGTGGCGTGAAGCGGATGACATGCTGCGTGCTGCCCGTGCTGAACTCGCTGCAGGCGGGCACATGACCGACGTTCAGAAGCAGGCTGTAGCGGCGCGAGCGGAACAGGCCATTCGTCTGAAGCAATCAATCATCAAGCAAATTGAGGCGCTGGAAGAAAGCGCTGCATGAAAACCCGTACAGGCCTGTTTGCTTCATTTACTGGACGCCATTGATCGCTGATTGAAAACATGCCGATAACGCTGCCGCACCGACAAGCGGGCAGTGTACTGCGATTCTGCCATCTCGCCATCCGTCCTCTCCGTAAGGAATACTGTCATCGCAGATCATCTGTTGCGGCGCCATGCGGTCATTCCGGCTGCTGGCGGAACATCATTCGCAGTTGCAGAACAGGCGCGTAACGACACTTGTCATACATATATATGACACTGTGCCACGGAACACGGTATCACCGCCCGTTATCCCACTGACGGCATTCATTGCCGCATCGCTCATGTAACAAAATCATCACGTCCACCCTGAATAATGTGACGCTGACTTTGCTGTGCTGTGCACGCAAAGCACAGTTGAATTGATGCTTATGTGGGGATGGGTACGTGCGCAAGTTTTTCGCTGCAATTCTGTTAATGGTGTGTTGTTATCCCGTCGCCAGCTATGCCTGGTGGAACAACGACTGGAACTACCGCAAGGAAATCACCTTTGATCTGACGCCGGCCGGTGCGGATATTGCCAGCACCGTTACTGATGTGCCGGTATTGATACGCCTGAGTCTTGGCAACTTTGGTTATTTCGCCGATACAAAACCGGATGGCAGTGATCTGCGCTTTGTCGCCAGCGATGACAAGACGCCATTGAAGTTTCATGTTGAAAGATACGATACCACCAACCAGATGGCCTTTGTATGGGTGAGTGTGCCGCGTTTGGCTGGCGCCACTAATAATGAAAAGATCTATCTTTACTACGGCAATAGCAAGGCATCCGGAAACATCAAGGCTGCTGATACCTATGATGTCAATCAAGTACTGGTGATGCACTTTGGTGAAGGTGATGCCGCTCTGGCAGACAACACTGCTTATGGCAACAAGGCAAGTGCATCCACCGCTGAAATCAATCCTGCATCATTGATTGGTACCGGCGCAAAATTCAACGGCAGTAGCGTCATTACCGTGCCTTCGAGTGCATCACTGCGATTGATACCGGCAAAGGGAGCGACGATGTCGGCATGGGTACGCATTGACCAACCCCAGACGGATGCTTATGTGATGGCGCTGGAAGATCAGGGCAGACACTTCGTGCTGGGCATCAAGGGAACGCAGGTTTACACACGCGTGTCGGTCGCAGGCGGTGAAGCAGAAATTTCGCAAACGGATTCATTGTCCACAGGTGCGTGGCATCATCTTGCTGCCACCGTAGGCAGTGGCAAGCTTGCGCTGTATGTCGATGGCAAACCGGCTTACAACGGTTCACCTGTTGTGCCGCTTGAAGTGGCTGGAGCACTCAGTATTGGCAACAGTGCTGCCGGCACAAACGGACTGACTGGCGAGATGGACGAGGTGCAAGTTTCCAGCGTGGCACGCCCCGCCGAATGGTTGCTGGCTGCGGCGAAGTCCCAGGGGCAGAAGGCACCGCTGGTTGTATATGGTGGCGATGCCCAGCGGGAAGGTGAGAAGGTCAATTACTTCGCCACCACCATGCAGAATGTCACACCCGATGGCTGGGTGGTGATCATTGTGCTGGTAATCATGTTTGTCATCGCGGTGTTGATCATGTCGGCAAAGGCGGTGTATCTCGGGCGTATACGGCGTGCCAATGCAGCATTCATC
Source organism: Steroidobacteraceae bacterium (assembly GCA_035548495.1). Classification (GTDB taxonomy): domain Bacteria; phylum Pseudomonadota; class Gammaproteobacteria; order Steroidobacterales; family Steroidobacteraceae; genus CAILZL01. The sequence goes on along the minus strand of DASZSV010000044.1, from coordinate 11,198 downwards.
AAGGAGTTTGAACGTCTGCGTGGCGATCCCACTGCACTCGACAGCAAGGATGACGACGGCGATGAAGCTCTCGATGAATCCGCCTTCATGCCGCATGTAAAAGGAGAACAGCAAAGCAAGTTCAAGTTCTCCACCATCTATCGTCTGTATCACCACGGCGTCCAGGAGATGACAGGACGCGTGGGTCTGTCCGCGGGCGCAAGCGCGGTAAAGACACTGACACCACAAGCCATCGCTGCCATCCATGCTGCGATGGACGCCACGCAGGTGCGCATGACACAGAAAATGCAGTCAAAAATGGTGTTGCTTACCATTGCGATCGCCGGTGGCCCGTTCCTTGGTCTGCTCGGCACCGTGGTCGGCGTGATGATTACTTTTGCAGCCATTGCCGCCAGTGGCGATGTGAATGTCAATTCCATTGCACCCGGTATTGCCGCGGCACTTGCGGCAACTGTTGCCGGACTGGGCGTCGCGATTCCGTCCCTGTTTGGTTACAACTGGCTGAATACACAGATCAAGGAAGTGAATGCGGACATGCGTGTGTTCGTGGACGAGTTCGTGACGCGCATAGCCGAACACTACAGCTGAGCATGAAGGAATAACTCATGGCCGCTTCCGCCGAAGAAAAAGATGTATATGATGAAATCAACATCACACCGATGCTCGATCTCGCATATGTGCTGCTGGTGATCTTCATCATCATGACCACTGCTTCGGTGCAGGGCATCAAGGTGAATCTGCCCAAAGCCAGTGCCACGCCGGCACTGGCGAAACCGAAGACCAAGGCCATTTCAATCACTGCTGACGGCACCATCTATCTTGATACTTATCCTGTAACGCTTCCCGAACTTGAAAATCTGTTGCGTCAATACAAGGCGCAGGACCCGGATTTGCCGGTGATCGTCAAGGCTGATGCCACCATTCAATATCAGAAAGTGGTTGATGTGCTCGATCTGGTCGGCAAGCTCGATATTACGCAACTGGGTCTGGTGACTCAGCGCGTTGTGAAATAGCGGATGGACTTGTGAGCAAGCGCTGGCAACGCATGGTTCCGTTGATGGGTGGTGCCTTGATTGTGCTCATCGTGTGTTGTGCCTTGTTGCTGTTCATCTATCGCATGATGCACAACAAGCATCCCACTTCCACACGACAAGTGGCACAGACCATCACCTTGATTCGTCCACCGCCACCACAGGAAACACCGCCGCCACCGCCACCACCGCCGGAAAAGATTGAAACACCAGTTGAACAGCAACCAGAGCAGCAACCGGACCAGGCGCCACAACAACCGCTGGGTATTGATGCAGATGCCTCTGCAGGCGGTGACAGTTTCGGTTTGCAGGCAAGGCCGGGTGGCCGCGACTTGATTGGTGATGGCACTGCGCCATTCAAGTGGTACACCAGTCTCATGGCGACGCGATTGCAGGAATGTTTTTCGGAGGATGAGCTGCTGCGCAAGGGCAGCTATCGGGCGAATGTGCGCGTGCATGTTGAAACGGATGGACATCTGGAAATTGTGCAGCTGCTGGGCAGTTCCGGCAGTCCGGAAAGGGATGCCGCCATTCGTAACCTGAAAAATTGCAGCACGGGCGAAAGCCGTCCACTGGAGATGCCGCAGCTGGCGACGATTCTTATTGTGTCGCGCGGCTGAGGTGCAGCCGGGAATATTTATTCACTAATGATTGCAAGATGGATGAATGATGAAATTTATATATAAGAGTGTGCTGGCCCTGGCCGTTGGTGCTGCCTGCTGTGCACCCGTGTATGCGGATGGCAAGAGTGACCAGGAGGTTGATGAATTGCGTGACACCCTGACTGGTGTTTTGCAGGCATTGGTGGAAAAAGGATTGCTGACGCGCGAACAGGCGCAGGCGATTGTCGCTGATGCACAGACCAAGGCCGAAGCCGCTGCGCAGGCGCGCGCCAAGGCACAGGCTGCACAGGATGAAAAAGAAAAAGATGCCATTCACGTTACCTATGTGCCGCAGATCGTGCGTGATGAAATCAGCAGGCAGGTCGCAAAAGAGGTAACGCCAACGGTCACCGGCAACGTGATTGATGAAGCAAAGAAGGATCGCTGGGGCATTCCCGGTGCGTTGCCACCGTGGGTGAACAACTTCAATTTTTATGGCGACATGCGGTTTCGTGTGGAGAACGATCACTTTGCAAAGGACAATCAACAGAACACTTACTTGAACTACAACGCCGTCAATAGTGCAGGTGGTATCAGCAAGGCAGGCGCAAACGCTTATCTCAATACCACCGAAGACCGTTTGCGTGCTCGCATACGTCTGCGCCTTGGCATTGATGCAAAAATCACGGACGGCATTACGGCTGGAATTCGTCTGGCCACCGGCAGTTTGACTGAGCCTGTGTCTACCAATCAGACACTGGGTCAAAGCGGCAACCGTTACCAGTTTGCGGTTGATCAGGCCTATCTTCGTTACGATGCTACGGGGCGCAAATTGCCATGGATGACGCTGACTCTGGGCCGCATGCCCAATCCTTTTGTATCAACCGATCTGGTCTGGGATCCCGATGTGCAATTTGAAGGTATGGCAGCAACCTGGCGATATGCGCTGGGCGGCATGTCGATGCCGTCGCATGTATTTCTGACGGCCGGCGCTTTCCCGTTGCAGGAAATCGAGTTGTCGTCAAAAGACAAGTGGCTGTATGGCGGACAGCTGGGCTTCAACATGCCATGGGACAACGGCGGCAAGATGGTGATTGCCGGTTCGTATTATTCATTCAGCAATATCACCGGCAAGCTCAATGCGCCCAACAGCACGTTGCTTAATTATACTGCACCACAGTACATGCAGAAGGGCAACACGACATTTGACATTCTCAACGATACTGACAACAGCACCAATCTGTTTGCACTTGCACCCGAATATCGCGAGGTCAACATTACGGCACTGGTGGATATTCCGGCATTCAGTCATCTGCTCAGTGTCACCGCGGATTACGTGACAAATGTTGGCTATGACCGTAACAAAGTGCTGGCGCAAAGCGGATTTGCATCCGTGGACCAGGTAACCGACCCGGTCGGCAAACTCGCTTTTGACAAGATGGTGAATGGTTATCAGGTCGGTTTTGCCTTCGGCACCGTGCAGAGCGGAAAGCGCGGCACGTGGAGAACCGCAATCAACTACAAATATCTTGAACGGGATGCGGTGGTGGATGCGTTAACTGATTCCGACTTTCATCTCGGCGGCACGGCGGCCAAGGGCTATATCCTGCAAGGCGACTGGTGGTTTCGTGATCGTAACTGGCTGACAGTGAAGTACATCAGTTCGGATGAGATCAAGCACACCGGTCCCGTGTATCTCGATGCACAGGGAAATGCAACCGTACCCAATGACACGCCGCGTTTCGGTGTGGATACCTTCATGTTTGATGTCAACGGCCAGTTCTAGTGGAAGATGAAATCATGACTTACTGCTGGAAGAGATACATGCTGGCAGCTGCCGCGCTGTTCGCAATGAATACTGTTCAGGCGCAGGTCCAGCGATCTGGAAATGATACAGCGCGTGTCATGCAACAATTGCAACAGGTCATGAGCGAGAAGGCGCAACTACAAACAGAAAACGATTCGCTGAAAAAGCAATTGCAGGAATTGCAGGCGAAGGTCGGCAAGGCTGGAAGCGAACAGGCAGCATTGCAACAACGTACCACTCGTGAACTGGAAGCCAGCAATGCACGTCAGAAAGAAAACGAAACAACCATACAACAGTTGCGTGACAAGCTGCAGGAGCTGATTGCCAAATTCAGGGAAACTGCAACTCAGCTGCAGTCCGTTGAAACTGATCGTGAAAAATTCAAGAACGATCTGGCCGCCCGTGATCGTGACTACAACACCTGTGTAGACCGCAATGCGGGTCTGTATTTCCTGAACGATGAAATCCTGCGCAAGCTGGAAGATCACAGTATCTGGGACACAGTGCGCGAAAAGGAACCATTCACCCGTCTTGCCCGCACCCGTCTGGAAAACCTGATTGATGATTACCGTGACCGCGTTGAAGAATTGCGCGTCAATCGTAAAACAGCCGCAACACAGTAAGTCCACCATGCGCACGATGGGATAAATATCGAGTTCAACCAGTGTCTGAAACTGCCCAACCAGAATCTGCGAAGCCGGACAAAGCTGCTGCACCCATCGTCAGCAAGCGGGCATTGCAGCGGCTTGCCGAATTGCAGCATGTGCTGTCAGCGGAAATGCGCATTCTGTCCGAGCGTCACTCGCGCTTTCTCGGTGCGTTGATGGCGTGCGACGCAGCCACGCAGCAGGCCATGATGCTGGAGTATCGCGACCAGTTGCACAGCGTGCACGCGGTTATTGCCAAGCTGCGCATGGTGCTGGAACGTTTCTGCGATGACAACGTGTGATTTCTCCGCATTGTCATGCAAACGTCCTGCATGTGAATCACGCCTGTGATCGGAAGACATGAATGACATACGGCGTTGGCGGCAATTAAATCAACCATAATATCTGCGTCACTATTGCGGGGCACGATACCCTCACCGGCAAATGATGTTGAATCCGGCAACTGTAATGGGGAGTGTTTCATGCGTGCACAACGACTGATGACCTGCGTCGCTGTTTTGTTTGCGGTACTGGCGTCCGATACCGCATGGTGCGATACCATTGGATCTCTGAATCTCAATTTTGAAACCACGGCCGCAGGTACAACGACGTACAGCACCACGGCAAATGATGTGATGGTGCCGGGTACTTACAACTATGCGCATTCGGTTGTGTATACACCCGGCAATGTGGCGGGCACATCATACGGTTTCTATGATGACTATATCTTCAGCATCGGTTCAGGTCAGGTAGATTCGATTACTTCCACCATTGACCTTGCCGGTCTGGTGGGCATCAACGGTCTTCAGGTGAGACTGTTCAATGTGCCGGATGCGTCGTCACCAGGTACCACCGGTTATCCCGGCAGTTCGCTGATTCAGGCCTGGAGTTCTTCCATGTCATGTGGAAGTGGTTGCACGGGAACTGTTGCAGTCATCAATCCGCAAGTACTGAATGCAGGCACTTACGACCTGCAGATTCGTGGCACTGCCGAATCGTACGGTGGCAGTTTTGCCGGCGTTCTGAATGCGGCACCGGTGCCGTTGCCGGCAGCGTTTACATTGTTGTTATCTGGTGTGGGATTGTTGGGTGCAATGCGTCGCCGCGGACAACTCTAATTTCCATCCAGCCAGAGTTGCCGGCCTGTTGCGGCGCCTTCTGGTCTGGCGCGGTGCTGAATATGCACGATGAATACAGTTGCAGTCATCGTGTCCTCAATGAATGACTTGTTTATGCGGCTTGCCATTTCGATACACCGTACAGGCAATGCCCGGAAAACCTTCCGGCAGTAATACATCTGTTGTTATTGCCGATGGCGCCATCGCACAATCGTGTTCCTGTCAAATCCGGAAATGCGGCGTCAGGCATTAAACCAGCGCAACCCTGACTTCAAGCCGCATATCAATACATTGTTTCGTTCGGATTGAATCGCTTGCACGTTTCTTAATCCACTTTGATGCCATTGTGACCTGCCCCTGGATCATTCGCACCAGGCCATGTCCGATTTAACCCGGTATCGTTATCTGAAATACATTCGTCATCTTTCTGCATGACATCAGGACGTACATGGTTAAACTCGAATCACGGTGATGACAGTCGCAGTACTGCTGCATCGCGTCTCATACACCATGCATCCACATCCGTCATTGCCGGTACATATCTGTATCGCACTTCAATAAAGTGCATTGCATTCATGCTCTTGGCGGATTTGTCTGTCGCACTGTTGTCTTGGCTTTGGTGTCCAATCGTCATCAATTCGCCACACTTCTGAAATACCGCGATTTTACTTTGTACCCAGCAAATGAGAAGCAGGTCACATACCGGTGATCTGCAGGGGTAACGACATGGGTCCTAAAAAACAGGCGATCTCGGTTCGTGTGGGTGAAGCGGATCTGGGCAATTTGCGGCGTCTTGCCAAGCGGCTTGGCGTACGCGATTCCGACGTGATTCGTGTGGCCATCAAGACCTTGTTGAGCAAGTGGGCGCCGTTGCATGACAACAATGTCCGGGGCCGTTCACTGGTGCCGGTGTTTCTGGAAAACGGTACGGAATTGTTCCGTCACTTTGATCTGGATACACCACGTCTCGACAGCATCATCAATGACGGAGTGCATGAAGAATCACGCGTAGAACTGGAAGACATCCAGTTGCTGTCTATGAGTGGCATCCAGCGTTCATATCTGCGCTGGCGGCTTGAACAGGTTGGCAGTAACGCGCAGGCCGGCGCAACCGGCAATGCGACACATGCAAACGGAGCGGCAGTTGCAAATGTCAACGGCGAAAGCCGTTCCGCCAATCAGGATCACACCCAGATTGAACAGACACTGCGTCAGTACCTTTATGAAAAGTACGTGCATTCGCGCAGCGACGCTTTTATCAATTCAAAGTAACCGGAGGAAGACTCATGATCAGTCGATATGGCAAGCGAACAACGGCACTGGCGATCCTGCTGGCGGCAGGATGGTTGGTCGCAGCAACACCGGCGCAAGCCGATATGCTGGGCACCAAAGTGTATGAATCCACTACGCTGGTGACCCAGCCAAACATTGACCTGCAAACATTGAACATTACTGGTGCTGGAACCTTGACGGTGAAACTTGCCGACCTGCAGTGGCCCGATCTTCTCGGTACGCTGAGCTTCACGCTGTTTGATGCTACGCATGTCATCGGCAGCTATTCACTTGACAGCACGCTGAATGGTTCGGATGGGTTCCAGATCAATGCTGCGGGCACTTACTACGCCAGTATCTTTGCCGCACCGGCGGAAGGTAAGGAAGGTGGTCTGTACAACGCGCAAATCTACTTTCAGCGAGTGGCGCCCGTGTCGCTGCCGGCAGCAGGATGGTTGCTGATCTCCGGCATTGCCGGACTGGCGTCATTCAGACCGAAGCAAAAACTGTCACAAATGTGCGCTTAACTGTTGGTCTTTCCCCGCGTCGCCGCACATCACCCAGTATGTTTGCGGCGGCGTGTTTTCCGGTTGCAATACAGATGTCACACAACTCAGGCAGACAGTTGATAAAAATGATGGTGCGCATGCTGGCGATGTGTGCACTGGCATTATCGTGCATGCATGACGTGCATGCGGAAGATGCCGAGTATCTTATCCAGCCGGGCGATGTATTGCAGATATCGGTATGGAAGGAAACCGATCTGCAGGCGGAAGTGCTGGTGCGGCCCGATGGCGGCCTTTCTTTTCCACTTGCGGGCGATCTGCATGCCGAAGGACTCAGCATTCCGCAACTGACCAAGGTGCTGGTTGAGCGCATCCAGAAATTCATTCCGGATCCCGTTGTGACTGTGGCAACCAAGACGATTGGCGGCAATCACATCTACGTGGTTGGCAAGGTCAATCGTCCCGGTGACTATGCATTCAGCAGACCCATTGACGTGATGCAGGCACTCGCCATGGCCGGCGGTGCAACACCATTTGCATCATTGTCGGATATCCGCATTCTGCGTCGCGAGGGCGACAGGCAAATCGCCATTCGCTTCAATTACAACAGGATTGAAGACGGCAAGAGTCTTGCGGAAAACATTGTGCTGCGCAGTGGCGACACTGTGGTGGTGCCGTGAGCGGTGACGCATGAGCCGCCCGATGCGAACACCTGAATGATCATGGCAAGAGTTGCATTATCCGCCGGCATCGCGATCGCAGGAACAACTGCGGCGCATGCGGCCGTGTGGACCGGGTCCGCGCAGGGCGGCGTTCATGCCGGCTACGATGACAATGTGCGTCTGTCGGTGAATGCGCTGCCGGCGACAGTCTATGACTCAGCCGATCTCGGCGCGCATCTGGCATTACAGAACGAGACGGTTGCATGGAGTCTCGATCCACGCATCAGCGTCGAACGTTACCGCAACTATCATGAACTGGACCGCACCGACACCTTCATCAACACTGCAATACAGCAGCAAAGTGAAACCAGCCAGTCGTCGCTGGCCGTTGGCTGGACGCGTGATACCACACTGACCAGTGAGCTGGGGCTGACCGGACTTGCCGAAGTCAACAAGCACCATGAGGCCACATCAGTGACGCTGGCACATGTTGCACAATGGACCGAACGCTTCGATACACAGAGCCAGGTGTTCATTACCGGCAATCGCTACATGGATGCCGGGAACACCGGGCTGGTCAATTACAACTATGGCGCAGCCGATATTGCGTTTGGTTACGCGCTGAATGAACGATCACGCCTTTCTCTTGATGGCTCCATCGGCAGGCTGGACGTGCCGGGATTTTCGCTCTATGGAAAAACCAATCAGTCGATCATGCTGAGTTACAGCGTTTCCTTTGCCGAACGCTGGCAGGGAAAATTCTCCGCCGGTCCCTCCCAGGTACGTTCCGAGTTCAGCAGGGAATCGGGCACCGTGTACGAATTCAGCCTCAACAGGAAGTCGGAAACGTCGACGTTGCAGCTGCGTCTATCGCGCGATATCACACCGACGGGGCAAGGTGTGTTGACACGCCGCAAGCAGATCACGCTAAGCGCAACGCGCAGTATCACGCAACGACTCACTGCAACCCTGAATGGTTCGCAAGTCCAGAATGACAGCCTGCTGTTGTTCAACAGTTTCAACTTCTACGGTGTGCGTTACAGCGATGTAAACGCAAGCCTGAGCTGGGCTTGGACACCGACCTGTGTAGTATCGCTGAGTGCGGGACACACCGAGCAGCGGCTGGATAACAGTGAAGCAAAAGCGCGACGCAACTATGTGTCGCTTGGCGTCAGCTGGAATGGTCTGACTCATACACTGCATTGATGTCATGAACGCGAACACTGCAAAACAATCATTGTCGTTTGGAGAATTGCTGGGCATTGTGCGCCGCCGGCAAAAGGCCATGATCCGGACATTTGCCATTGTGGCTGCCGCGTCGATACTTCTGGCCATATTGTGGCCACCAACTTACAAAGCGTCTGGCACCATTCTTATTGAACAGCAGGAAGTGCCGCCCGATCTGGTACGGTCCACCATTACCAGTTATGCGGATCAACGCATTCAAGTGATCACCCAGCAGGTGATGACCAGCGACAATCTGTACAAGATCATCGACAAATATAATCTGTACAAGAAGGAACGCGACTACAAATCACGCGAGGCAATACTCAAGAAAATGCGTGATGACATTGGTTTCAACATGATCAGTGCCGATGTCATTGACCCGCGCTCCGGCAATCCGACCAAGGCAACGATTGCTTTCGAAGTAAGTTTCAAAAATGGTTCGCCGGATGTTGCGGCACATGTGGCCAACGAACTGGTATCGCTGTACCTGCAATTGAACATCGAAAGCCGCAAGGAACGAACTGCGGATGCGGCCACTTTCCTGACGAGTGAGGCAGATCGACTGGACAAGCGCATCAATGAGCTCCAGTCACAGATCGCCAGGTTCAAGGAGCAGCATACCGATGAATTGCCGGATCTGACGCAACTCAATATCCAGTTGATGAATCGTGCCGATGACGAATTGCGTGATACTGACAATCGTATCCGTTCCCTCGATCAGCAGGGCGTTTATCTGCAGGCGCAACTGGCGCAGATCAGTCCCAGTTCCCAGGTCTACACGTCAACAGGTGAGCGCGTATTGTCGCCACATGACCGGCTCAAGTATCTGCGTACCGAATATGCGCGCGTCAGTGGTCTCTATTCACCCACACACCCCGATGTGATTCGTCTGAAGCGCGAGATCGCCAGCCTGGAAAAAACCACCGGCGAAGTCAGCGAAGTGAATGATCTGCAACGGCAGCTCGAAGCAGCAAAAACACAGCTCGCCGAGGCGCAGCAGAAGTATTCACCAGATCATCCCGACATCATTCGTCTGAATCACTTGATCGCGTCGTTGCAAACTGATCTTGACAAGGCAAACAAGCAGGACAAATACATCACGCCTGATCCTGCGCAACCGGACAATCCGGCCTATATCCAGATCAAGGCGCAGATGGAAGCAACGCAGGCGGAGAAGGCATCGTTGCAGCTGAAGAAAAAGCAACTGGAGTCCGATGTGGCCGATTATGAGAAGAGACTTGCTGATGCACCTGCGGTGGAACGCCAATACTCGGAGATGGCACGCGAGCTGGAAAGCGACCAGTTGCAGTACCGGGTGCTCAGTCAGAAACAGATGGAAGCACAATCTGCGGAGAATCTTGAAACTGAACGCAAGGGCGAACGCTTTACATTGATTGAACCGCCACTGACACCAACCGACCCTTACAGTCCCAATCGCATTGTCATACTCGTGCTTGGCGTGGTGCTTGCGATCGGTGGGGCGGTGGGATTGGCTGCGGTGCGTGAGACACTGGATACCAGCATTCGTAATCGCCGCGATCTGGAATCGTTGCTGAACGTTCCGCCGCTGGCCATAGTGCCATGGATTGAAACAGCAGCAGACCGAGCGGTGGCAGTACGCAATCAGCGCATCACCGTGGCCAGCAGTATCGGCCTGCTGGTGATCATGCTTGCCGCAGTGCATTTGTTCTACCGTCCGCTGGATGTGTTGTGGATGGTGCTGTGGCGCCGTCTTGGTGTATGAGGAGTGAATTGTGGATCGTACCAACACCATAGAATTTCTGCGTACACAGCGTGAGGGACGCAACGCCCCGGCACACGTTGCCGATGAGAGAGCCGTGGCGCATGCCGAGCATGAATTTACCGACACGATGATGTTCCGCTCGCCGGTGCTGGAAGTGGACAACCAGCGTCTCGAAGAGCAGCGCATCATGTTGCCCGGTGCGGCGGGTGCGCACGCCGGTGCATACAAGATGTTGCGCGCACAGGTATTGCGGCGCATGGATCAGCTGAATGCAAATTCACTGGCCATCCTCAGTCCCACAGCTGGCGACGGCAAGACACTGACGGCCATCAATCTCGCCATCGCCATTGCCGCCGAATCAACCCGCACCGTATTGCTGGTGGATTTTGATTTGCGCAATCCCGGCATTTGCCGGCGTTTCGGTGTGCAACCCGAAATCGGCGTGGAGCAAACTCTGGAGAGCAATCGCCCGGTGCAGGAAGCCATGATCAAGATCAGAGGCTATGACCGGCTGACCATTCTTCCCGCACTTCAGCGCGTCGAATACTCATCAGAACTGCTGTCGAGCGCTGCCGTTGCCAC
>DASZSV010000043.1:0-91833 GCA_035548495.1 Steroidobacteraceae bacterium | reverse complement strand
CGCACAACTAACTTTCCTGGCACAGGAGATGACAAGGTTATACCTTGTTGCGCCAATGCAGTTAGGTCGGTAACTAATGTCTGACATAGCTCCTGCTGGCTTGAGCAATCAATGGTGATGCTATCGCCTTTCTTAAGTTTCCTGATGCCAAGAATAACCAGACCTTCCAGCTGTTTTGCCGACTTATTTTGTCCTGCTTTAGCAGGGGCGGGCTATTCGTCGCCGCATTCTTCTCCGTATTCATAAAGTTTAATTGTTGCCCCTCATCCCCATCACCGCCGGACGTAGTCGCTCCACCACCGCCGTCGTCACTGCTGAATCCAGCACCGCCACCACTGCTACGAGTACCTTTGACAACCACTTCTTCAAGATCAAACCCCGTCGGGTCGGTATAACGCAGTGGGTTATTGAGAACATAACTGTACCGATTGTAGTTTTGGGTGTTACCCGGTGCGTATTCGCGCTTCACTTTTTCACAACCAGAACGAACAATGGTTCAAGTCCTTGTTGATCTGGAAAAGTTTTTACATACTCTCTAGCTCTTTTCCAACTTCTAGCAAGAAACTCAGACTGCTCATCTCCCGGCACCGGATCGCAATACCAATTAGCGCAAGCAATTTCTATCGTCGTCGAATCACGACAGAAATAAACGTCACCTCCAAGGATCGCAATCGACTCATTTTCTAGAAGGTCGATCGCATACAATGTATCTTGTCGAGACAGTCCTACTTCTCGAACTCCAAGCACAACCAATGGAATGCCTTTCTTTTTTAGCAGCCGCTCATAATCCTTGGAAATCAACACTCAATATCTCTAAAATTTAGCATAGTACTATGGCGCTCCCGGCACAAATAGTCGGTGATTAATAACACCATTCGCGTCCTTAATAAACTGGAACATACCATTAATCCAGGTACCGCTCGGGGTCAGGTAGGAACCGGGTATTTCCAGCATTTGATATGCTTGACCATCTCCACCAGTAATGGATTGTACTGTACCCTCACCCTCAAAGGCAGTTACCGAATCAGAAAACAAGTGAAATTCGCCAACGCCCGCTTCCATTTGTTGTAATACTTTGGCTGAATAAGTTGTTCCTTCGAAGAAGCTCAAAGCAGCAGCATCTGTTGCTGTTGCGACTGCAACTCCTCCCCCAGCAGCCCTGTAAATGTTTGTATATGACCTGACGGGTTACCGCCCGGATATGGTTGGAAGATTACAGTATCACCAGGCTCTGGCAAGTATGCATCCAGACTGTCGTCACCTGCGAGGCCTGATTTTCATGGAAACCAAGCATGCGGTGATTTTAGACAGCAGTCGAAATTTACCGTGGTGATTTTGACTGGTGTCAAAGGTCACCATTAACGTTGCACCAAAAATTCCACCATTACTAACTCGGATTATCCAGACTGAACGTCGCAGTCTCATCATCGTAAGCGAACACTTCGGCATAACGGCCGAGGCTGATGGTGGCGCGCAGCGTCTCTGCGGCATCTTCTTCATTCATGAAGTCTTCAAGTTCATCGACAAAGCGGCTGCGTGGCGCGCGATGTGAGGCGCGTTCATCAAGAACACGACGGATGTGCATGGCCAGTGGCACATAACTGAGCAGGTGACGTGCGAAGAGTTGCTTGCGTTCATTGGGCGCGGCATTGGCGAATGCCAGGCCTGCATCAGTCAACCTGATGTCGCCGCCTTCCACTTCTGCAAAGCGCATCATCTGCAGGGTTTCTGCAACGGGAAACAATTCGTCAATTTCCATTTGCAGGTCCGATGCAATCTTCGGCAAGTCGGCCACACCATTGAACGGCGCAGCCGCCACCGCTTCCATCAAGCCGGACAAACGATTTGAAGATACATGCGGCATGATCGAACCAATGCCCTGCCCCGGAAAAAATTCGGCGCGATTCGGCATGTGTGCACTGCTGCGCCTGGCCGTCATTTCCACGTAAATGCGTTCCACCATGGCACGGAAGCTGGGATCAAGACGATTGCGTGGTTGCGGCAAGGTCACATTGATTTCACTGAGGATGCGTCCGGGATTGCTGCCAAACACCAGTATGCGGTCGCACATCAACACGGCTTCTTCAATGTTGTGCGTAACGAGAATGACACCCTTGATGGGCATCTGTCCTTCGGACCACAAGTCCAGAAAATCTGTGCGCAGTGTTTCAGCAGTCAGCACATCCAGTGCGGAGAACGGTTCATCCATCAACAATATCTTTGGATGTACCACCAGTGCACGTGCAAAACCCACGCGTTGCCGCATGCCGCCCGACAGCTCGCGCGGATAAGCAGATTCAAATCCATCCAGACCAATAAGATCAATGGCTGCCAGCGACCGCTTTCTGATATCGGCCTTGGGCATGCCTTGCGCTTCAAGACCCAACGCAACGTTTTCATACACTGTCAACCACGGAAACAATGCAAAACTCTGGAACACCATTGCTATGCCCGCACCCGGTCCGGAGATGGGCTGCCCAAGATATTGCAAGTCACCGGCAGTGGGTTGCGACAGCCCTGCGATCAATCGCAACAATGTTGATTTGCCGGAACCGGAGCGGCCCAGCAGTCCGACAATCTGCCCTTCGCGCAATTGCAGATTTACATTGTCCAGCACCAGCAATTCGCCGCCATCCGGTTTTGGAAAAGCCTTGCGTACCGCGTTGACATTCAACAGATCTGCATTGAGTGTTTCCATGTTTCTCACCATGATCAGGTAAGCCGGAACTTGCGTTCCGCAAAATAATAAAGAGGCCGCCAGAATACGCGATTGATGACCAGCACAAAGATGCTCATCGTTGCGATGCCAAGGATGATATCGTGCGCATCACCACTGGCACTGGCCCGCGCAATGTAGGCGCCGATGCCATGTGCTTCAACCTGAGTATTACCCCAGCTTGCCACTTCCGCTGCGATGGATGCATTCCATGATCCGCCGGATGCAGTGATTGCGCCGGTCACATAAAAAGGAAAGACACCGGGTAATGCCACACGACTCCACCATAACCAGCCTTTCACACCGAAATTTTCGGCGGCATCGCGCAACTCGGTGGGTAATGCCGAGGCGCCGGCAATCACGTTAAAAAGAATGTACCACTGTGTGCCGAGAATCATCAGCGGACTCAGCCAGATATCCGGATGCAAACGCCAGCGCACCACGCAATACACGACCACCGGAAACAGCAGATTAGCCGGAAACGCTGCGAGAAATTGCGCAATGGGCTGAATGATGGCGGTGGCACGCGGACGCAATCCCACCCAGATGCCCACCGGCACCCAGATCAAACTCGCCAGCACGATCAATACGAACACGCGCAACATGGTGATCAGTGCCAGGCCACATACGGACAGTGCTTCACTGATGGACGTATGCTCGATCAACACACTGACCACGTGCCACAGCGCCACCACCAGCACTGTTGCCAGTACAAACAACCAGAGCATGTCGTGACGGCGCGCCTTCATTAATGGTTGCGGTACGGCTTTGACTGGAATACGTCGAGTCGTAAAACGTACAACACTGCGGAACAACGCGCGGAACACACTCACCAGCCGTGAATGCTGCAACATGCTGAGGGCCCATGATCGCGGCACCTGAGCACCCGGTTCCTGTTCAATGCGAAAACGATCTGCCCATGCCACCAAGGGACGAAAGATCAACTGATCATAGGCGAGAATGACCAGAGTCATCGTGGCAATGGCCCAGCCGATGGCAGTGAGATTGCGTTGTTCAATGGCAAGTGCAATGTACGAGCCAATGCCGGGCAACGAAACGGTATGGTTTCTGACACTGAACGATTCGGAAAACACTACAAAGAACCAGCCACCCGACATCGACATCATCATGTTCCATATCAATGCCGGCATCGCAAACGGCACCTCCAGTTGCCAGAAGCGCGTCCATGATGAGAGTCCGAAGGATTCTGCCGCTTCCTGCAATTCAACCGGCACGGTGCGCAATGACTGATAAAAACTGAACGCCATGTTCCATGCCTGACTGGTAAAGATGACAAAGATCGCCGCAAGTTCTGCACCCAACACCCGTCCCGGCACCAGTGACAGGAAAAACACTACGGTGATCGACAGGAAACCGAGAATCGGTACCGATTGCAGAATGTCGAGAATGGGGACCAGCAGTTTCTCCGCGCGCGGACTTTTTGCAGCCCAGGTTGCGTAAGTAAACGTAAACAGCAGCGACACGCCCAGCGCAGCAAACATGCGCAAAGTGGTGCGCGCCGCATAAAAAGGCAGGTTTGCGGGATTCAGCGATATCGGCACGGCATTGAGCTGGGTCAATGGTGCAAACAACCCGCGGCTGGCATCAATGGCAAATGCCATGAGTCCGATGACCACCACAATCGCAATCAAATCCCAGCGTGTGGCGTGATCACGGATAAAGGCAAATGATTCGGACCGGTTTGTTTTCATGTTGAACATCAGATCAATCTGCGGAACATCCAATCGCACACACGTATTACATCATCACCCGGAGTAATGTCTGCACAAATCAAGCTTGCGACGCAGGTGCCTGCGGACCGGATCCGGAACGACGAGCGCATTTGCCCTCGCCTGCCGGACCATGATTCGAGCATCAGCACACCCGCAAAAAAGGTGCGCAAGCATAGCAGGTGTTATGCCGCACATTAATGACAACTTGTGAAACGCATGAAGGATTCAAATGACCAGTTACATACTCGCAACGGCTTCAAATCACATCGCGCACATGACGATCACCGTAACCATCACGAACTGAACTGCACGGCCTGCCTGAGCACTCCATTTGCAGTGCGTGACTTTGAATTGTGATCTGGCGTAGAGGTTCGTTTTGATAGTGGACTGAACCAGGTCTGATGATTGCGCTTGCCACTGCGAAACAGGCCACACCCGTCTGAACGCAAAAATAACGAACCACAGATTGGCTTCAGCGTCCTGCTGAATCATGACGTTATCGCGCTTGGCGTTCCGCATTGAGGCTTGCCCCGGATTTTGGAGCGCTACGGCTATGGCATCGGGCAATGTTGCGCGATAAGAATTACGTCAAAATGAATCAAGTCCTGCACCGTCCTGACAATCAAGCCACGCGCGCCGCAGTAACCGTCAGGCAACCATATGTTGCTGTCTCGCGAACTTCGGTACTGAATGCAAATCCATCGACCACGGCACTGCTGAGTCGCACCATATCTGGCGCTTTGGCGGCAACCGCGCACGCTCGTCAAGACAGCCGATCCGCAATGAAAAAGATTGCGGATCAGTAACAGCACTTGAATAAGCCGGCGTTCCGCACGTGGGACAGAAGGCATGTCTGCGCTTGTTGCCGCTATCGGCAGTCTTGATATATGACGCCAGTTCACCCGTATGCAGGATGAACATCTCCTTTGATGCGGGCACATTCACGCGATAGGCTGAACCAGTGAGCATCTGGCAGTCGGCACAATGACACAACGATACCTTCTCCGGATCAATCTCTGCTTCATAACTGACCTGACCGCAATGGCATTTGCCATGGACTTTCATTGGCATTCTCCCGTTTGCTTTGCACCCACCAGGACAGCGGAAGATACCTTACTCCTTCAACAAACTCTTCATATCAATATCCAGCCGTTCCATGCGTGCCTTGATCTGCGGCCATTCTTCTTTCAGAAACTTGGCTTTCTCGCGTTTCAGCAGCAATGCACGCACGCCCTTCTTGATGATCAATCCCTCGCCGCGTTTCTTTTCCGTCAGGTTGTCTCGCGCAAGTTCCTTGTAAACTTTCGCCACGGTCAGCGGATTGATCTGAAAATCGCTGGCCAACTGCCGCACGGACGGCAGCATTTCACCTTCCGCATAGGTTTCATCCAGAATGCGGTGGATCAGCAGATCCATCAATTGCCGGTAAATCGGCAGATGTTCATCCCAATGGTGTGCAGCCTGACTCATGGATACAGCTTGACATCAAATCGGCTTTGTGTAAATACTGTATTACATCACTAACACAGTAAACAAAATGCCGCCGCAAGCAGGACAAAGAGATGCCGACCTCCCCCGGCCGTCAGCCACCAGGCTGGAGGCGATGGATCGCACCTTGCCCCCGCTGTCGTTTGCCCGCAAATATGGCACCGGCATTGGCCTCTCTGCAGTTGTCATCCTGCTGCTGACCATACTACTCACGCATTATGGACGAGCCGACACACTGTATGTCGACAAGAATCGGCTCACCATTGCCACCGTTCGACAAGGCGCATTCCAGGAATTTTTGCCCTTGACCGGTACAGTTGCGCCCATCGACAGCGTATACATTGACATCGCCGAGCCCGGAAAAGTGGCAGAGATATTTTCAGAGGCAGGTGACAGTGTAACCGCCGGACAGGTATTGATCCGCGTGACCAGCACTGCACCCGAGAATGAATTGATGAACAGCGAGAACCTGTTGGCGCAGCAGGTTAACGCATTGAGCTCGACGAAGCTGCAATACGAGCAGACACGGTTGAACACTGAAACCAGCATCATCGACATGCACGCTTCACTTGAAAAATTGATGGCCAATCATCAGCGCCTGCTGAAGCTGAAAGACTCCGGCGCTGTCGCACAGGCCGATCTGGATGACATGTCCATTGAAATGACGCGTCAACAGCAATCCCTGGTTGCAATGGAAAAATCACTGGAACTGAGCAATACCGAGGGACGCAAGCAAATTGCAACCATGCAGCGGGTGATTGATACGCTGAATACCAAACTCGATCTGGCCCGCAAGAATCTGGATCGGTTGCACGTGCGTGCGCCGATCAGCGGGCAGCTCACCAGCTTCAATGTTCATGTGGGACAACTGGTGATGCCGGCGCAACGTATCGGGCAGATTGACCGGATTGATCATACCAGGATCGTTGCAGCGGTAGATGAGTTCTATCTCAACCGCGTTGCTGTTCATCAACAGGCCACTGCCGCCATTGATCAGAAAACTTACACACTCAGCGTCACGAAAATTTATCCTGAAGTGCATGACCACATTTTTAATGTGGATCTCACTTTTGATGGCGATGCGCCGGGCAACATGCACATCGGCCAGAGCATGGACCTGCGACTGAATATCAGCGCAGTTACTCATGCGTTGCTTGTTGCAAACGGTGCATTTTATGACTCCGGAAACCAGGATGTATTCGTGGTCGATAACGACGGGAATACAGCAGAACGGCGGACAGTAATACTGGGACGGCGCAATGCCGATCAAGTGGAGATACTCAGCGGACTGTCCGCAGGAGAGCGGCTGGTGGTATCCGGTTATCAATCTTACAACGGCATCAATCAATTGCGATTCAGATAGGACACTTCCATGATCAAACTGCACAATATCAACAAAAGCTATCGCACGACTGAACTGGAAACACGGGCACTGAACGAGGTTAACCTTGAGATTGCACAAGGTGAATTCGTTGCCATCATGGGCCCGTCGGGCTGCGGCAAATCCACATTACTGAACGTGACAGGCATGATTGATGGCGTCGATAGCGGCGACTATCTGTTCAATGAACATCACATCACTGACTTGAAAGAATCGCAGTTGGTTGAGATGCGCCGCCGTTATCTTGGTTTCGTCTTCCAGAGTTTCAATCTGATTGATGACCTGAGCGTGTATGAAAATATTGAACTGCCCCTGCTCTATCAGAATGTCCCGCGCTCGCAACGAAAAACCAAGGTACGCGAAGTACTCGAACTGGTGGGACTGGAAGCAAGAATCAAGCACAAACCCGGACAGCTTTCAGGCGGTCAACAACAACGTGTCGCTATTGCTCGTGCGGTGGTCACCGACCCAAAGTTGATTCTCGCTGACGAACCCACGGGCAATCTGGACAGCAGAAATGGCGATGAAGTAATGGACATGCTCACCACACTCAACGAACAAGGCACCACCATTCTGATGGTCACACACTCTGCGGAGAATGCCGCGAAAGCCCACCGCACGGTTCACATGCGTGATGGCCGGATTGAACACATACAAAACTGCAATCAGACAGGTGTCGCGTGATCATTCATTTCCTGCAAACCGCTTTGCGGCATTTTCAGCGACACAAGTACGCGACCATAGCCAATACATTGTGTCTGGCCTTTGGCATGACGTGTTTTCTAATTGCTTATAGCTTCTACGCGTTCTTTGCCTCGGCGGAATCGGGCTTCAGCAATTCGGACCGGATTTATATCGTCAAGACATGGCCACTCAGAAACAACGAGAAAGACCTTCCCTTTGCCGGCGCGCCCTACTTCGTCGCAAAGCAGATCAAAGATGCCTTCCCCGAATTCAAGGATGTATCACTGGCCAGCAATCTGCTGGGTGGCGTCATGCCAAAGAAATTGACTTTCGCAGACCGGCATTATGAAGACGCTCACATCATGGCAGCAGACGATGCATTTTTTCGCCTGTTTGACATTCCATTCCTCAGCGGCAATCGCAGCGATGCCTTATCCACACCAGATGGGGTCGTCATCAGCAAGCTCATTGCAACCAAGCTGTTCGGTAATCAGGATGCCGTCGGAAAAGTCATTCAGTTTGAAAATGGTGCTGTTGCCACGGTAACTGGGGTCACGGGCTCACTGCCAGAACCTTCGCATCTAACAATGTCTGCAAGCCGCGATGCCGCAGATAAACCCTATCTGGACGTCCTAGTATCATGGGCCCTGTACAAGAAAATGGCGACACGGGACGTCGTAGTTGAGGGTTCTCCTCCTCCGGCCGATTACGATCCGCTTGATGGCAATGTTTTTCCCAATGTCTCTGTATACATACGTGGGATCGAATCAAGCAGCATACACAACCTGAATTCGCGGCTTCAATCGCTATTCGACGCTGCCATCAAAGGCAAGGATTTTACTTACAATGGCGACAAGATCACGTACAAGGCGTCTTTCGTCCCCGTCCAACAATCATTGGAAATATTTGCCGAGTCGGCAGCCAAGTTGCTGGGCATGCCGTTGACTTCCCTATTGAATATTTTCGGCACGCTCATCCTTGCAGTCGCTGTTCTGAATTACATCAACCTGTATACCACACAGGTGATTACAACGCGCAAGGAGATGGGCACGAACCAGCTGCTCGGCGCAACCAAACTGCAAATCGTATTGCAAAGCATGCTTGAAACTTTCCTGGTATGTATTGTGGCATTGGCTTTGGCACTGTTGTTGTTCCATCCATTAAAGGGATTTATCTCCACGGTGAGCTTTGTGAAGTTCAACATCACCTGGCTGACTGGCTGGCGCTTCGTACTATCCATGTTCATGCTGACCGTCCTGTTATCCCTGGCTGCATCTCTGTATCCGGTGATGATCATCTCGCGAACGTCTCCGCTGGATTCGCTGCGAATCCCGGCAAGTGGGGTGTCGCAGCGCAGACTGACTCAGGCGCTGGTGGCCATACAATTTGCAGTCGCAGGTGTTCTGGTGTTCCTGATAGTGGTTACCTATCAACAAAAATCGGAACTCCGGAGATTAGCATTGAACAACATGACGGACCCGGTAGTGCTGTTGCAAGGCAATTTGTTTGCGAATGGCATCGACTATCACACTTTTGTTAACGAAATGTCTGGTCATAGCTCCATCAAGGGGGTTGCTCTTGCCGATAATGCTTTGTGGGGAACCAGTTTTTCTCTGGAACCCAACACCGTCTCCAAACCCAACTCCTCAACGCGTATTCGCGCCGACGTTCGATACGTATCATCCAATTACTTCAATGTCATGCGAATCAAGATGTTGGCTGGCAGCGATTTTCTATCAAGCCGTGACGAAATACTGATAAAGCAAGAGCCTCAAAACACTGTCGTAGAAAATGCAGGACGTAATGATAAAAGCAACTATGTGGTTGTTGATAAGAACTTTATAGTATTGTTGGGATACAAAAGCGCCTCCGAATTGATTGGCAAGTCACTGGTCGGCAGAGGTAACATACCCGAGAAGCTGATCATTTCTGGTGTCGTTGATAATGCTTATCAGGGAATCAATGGTACGCACAATGAAGGCACTGTGTTTGTTCAAGGCATTCGCAATGGCACACCAGTCATTCAAGTAGACAAAGAACATGTGGATGAGGCGTTACGCGACATCGACTCCACCATGAAAGCACTTGCTCCTGCCAAACCCATGAAGCCAATCTTTCTCGACGAGTACTACGCGTTGAACGGCGTCGGCGTATTTAACTTGCTATTCATCATGATGACGTTCCTGATGGTCCTTGCCATCGCCATTTCCATCATGGGCATGGTGGGCATGGCCACACACACCATCGCAAGACGGACGCGCGAGATCAGTATTCGCAAATCTCTGGGTGCCAGCACCCTGGATATCATGATGTTGCTGATGAAGTATTTCGCAATGCCGGTGCTAGCGGCCAATGTACTGATAGGCTGGCCATTGGGCTGGCTGGCGTCGCGTGCTTTCCTGAGCTTATTCCCCTATCGAACCGCGATTAACGGCACTCCATTCGTAATCAGTTTGCTGGCCGTGTTGTTTATCTCATGCGGCGCAGTTTATTTTCAGACCTATCGAGCGGCACGACACAATCCTGCGCATATACTGCGCTACGAATAAAAAACGCCGCATCACTTTGATGATGCGGCGCCCTGGTTTCAATCAGATTGCTGGAACGTATCAGCCATCCACATTGCGCATGCTCAGGCGCACGCGACCCTGACGATCAACTTCCAGCACTTTGACGCGAACTACATCGCCTTCTTTCAGTTTGTCGCTGACGCGTTCAACACGTTCTTCGCAAATCTGCGAGATGTGCACCAGACCATCCTTGCCGGGAAGAATGGTGACGAATGCGCCGAAGTCCATCAGACGAACGACTTTGCCTTCGTACACACGACCCACTTCCACTTCGGCCGTGATCAATTCGATACGGCGTTGCGCTTCCTTGCCAGCCATGCCGTCAACGGAAGCAATCTTCACAGTACCATCGTTGTCGATATCAATGCTGGTACCGGTTTCTTCGGTAATGGCGCGAATCACCGCACCACCTTTGCCGATCACTTCGCGAATCTTTTCCGGATCAATCTTGAGCGTGATAATCGACGGTGCCCATTCGGACATCTGCGCACGTGGCGCATTCAGGACCTTGTTCATTTCACCGAGAATATGCAGCCGGCCTGCTTTGGCCTGGGTCAATGCAACCTGCATGATCTCTTTGGTGATACCGGTGATCTTGATATCCATCTGCAACGCGGTGACCCCATCAGCCGTGCCAGCCACTTTGAAATCCATGTCGCCGAGATGATCTTCATCACCAAGGATGTCAGTGAGCACGGAGAAGCGATCACCTTCTTTCACCAGACCCATGGCCACACCTGCAACCGGCGCTTTGATAGGCACACCAGCATCCATCAGCGACAAGCTGCTGCCGCAAACTGATGCCATTGAGCTGGAACCATTGGATTCAAAAATTTCCGACACAACGCGAATCACGTAAGGGAACGTCGTCATATCCGGCAGCACGGCGCTGATGCCACGACGCGCGAGATTGCCGTGACCAATTTCGCGGCGCTTCGGCGAACCCACCATGCCGGTTTCACCGACGCTGAATGGAGGAAAGTTATAGTGCAACATAAAAGGTTCTTTACGTTCACCTTCCAGTGCGTCAATGATCTGTGCATCCTTGCCGGTACCCAGAGTGGTGACAACCATTGCCTGTGTTTCGCCACGCGTGAACAATGCAGAACCATGTGTACGCGGCAATACGCCGGTACGAATGGAGATGGGGCGAACGGTTTTGGTGTCGCGTCCGTCAATACGCGGCGCACCAGAGAGAATGCGTTCGCGCACCAGACGATATTCGAGATTACCCAGTTCCTTGCTGACATCGGCTGCGGCAAACTGTGGCGCATCGCCGGAAGACAGTGCTTCAACAGTGGCCTTCTTGATTTCACCAATGCGTGCATAACGTGATTGCTTTTCGGTAATCTGATATGCGGCATCCAGATCAGCGCGTGCGCGCTGTGCCACGGCATTTTCAAGCGCGGTGTTGGCCGCTGGCGGCTGCCAATCCCATGCAGGCTTGCCGGCCTGTGCCTTCAATGCGTTGATGGCATTGATGGCCGCTTGCATCTGTTCATGACCAAACACCACTGCACCGAGCATCACGTCTTCAGGCAAACAGGCGGCTTCGGATTCCACCATCAACACGGCTTGCGCCGTACCCGCAACGACAAGATCAAGTTGCGAATCTTTCAATTGTGAATTGGTGGGATTCAGAATGTACTGGCCATTCTTGTAGCCGACTTTGGCGGCGCCAATCGGCCCCATGAAGGGCACACCGGACAATGCAAGTGCAGCAGACGCACCCAGCATCGAAGGAATGTCCGCATCAATATCCTTGTTCACCGACAGCACCGTGGCAACCACCTGCACTTCGTTATAGAAATGCTCGGGGAACAGTGGACGCAATGGACGATCAATCAATCGCGACGTGAGTGTTTCTTTTTCTGAAGGACGGCCTTCGCGTTTGAAGAAACCGCCGGGAATGCGGCCCGCCGCATAGGTTTTTTCAATATAGTTGATGGTCAGTGGAAAGAAATCCTTGCCGGGCTCAGCTTCCTTGCGTGCCACTGCGGTGACCAGCACCACGGTTTCACCCATCGTCACCAGCACTGAACCATCAGCCTGTCGTGCAAGTTCACCTGTTTCCAGGGTGACCTGATGGCTGCCATATTGAAAACTCTGTTTGAATACACTCACGATATATTTCCCACCGCTTCTGCAGATTGATAAAAGAAACTTGAAATTTGAATTGTGAAATTCCGGCTGTAAAAGCAAAACGGGCTGCCACTTGTTGAAGAGGCAGCCCGTAAAATTCAGTTGGCTTAGCGACGCAACCCCAGACGGGTGATGACATCCTGATAACGCTCAGGTGCGCTGCTTTTAAGATAGTCGAGCAACTTGCGGCGCTGGTTAACCATCTTCAGCAATCCGCGGCGCGATGCATGATCGTTCTTGTTGTTGGCGAAATGTTCGCCAAGACCGTTGATACGCGTCGACAACAAGGCGATTTGCACTTCAGGAGAACCGGTATCAGCGGGATTGCGGCTGAAATCCTTGACCACGCTGGCTTTTTGCTCATTCGACAATGACATTACAAAACCTCTATGACCTTCAGGGCACTGTGCCCGGCAGGGCTTGCCCTGCATTGACCCTAAAACAGGGCGCGCATTCTATGCTGCAACCCGCCCAATCTCAAGCGAAATCCGGGAGATATGTAAATGGCGGGCATGGACATCACTGCGTTGCACACTCCCTCGAAAATCTCCACCGGATCGCCGCCATCCGGCTGCAGCCCGATTCAAAGACAGGACTTTCCCGCATTTTCCAGCGGTCCCGGTAAAGGTTCGGTCATCCGTGCCGCTAGGCTGGCGAAGGACAAGGTTTTCGGCCCTTGTTTCGCCATGCACGCAATTTTTTAACGTAACTGTTTACAGGCAACAGCACTGCTCAATCACGCGATTTGCGATTCCACAGCATCATGAACAGCAGTACTGCCCGCGGACAATACTCAGCCGGAAGCCCCTCACTTGGCGATGACGTCCTGCTGCGCGCCATTGTCGACAATCTGCTCGACAATCTCCCGGACGCGGTCTGTGTAAAGGACACCGAAGGCCGCTTCCTGCTGTGCAATGCACTGTTTGCCCGCTATCACGGTTTTGCATCACCGCACTTGCTGGCCGGAAAAACCGGTTTCGATCTGCGGCCCGGTCCCGAAGCACTGCAAGCGCTCGCCGAAGAACAGGCGCTGATGCGCACGGGCCAGTCTCTGCACGACAGGGAAGAACGCTGGATCAATCCGCTGACACGTGATGTCATCACCGTCAAGATCAGCAAAATCCCGCTGATTCTTGATAACACCGCCTGTGGCCTGATATGCATCGTGCGTCATGTGCAGATGCCACAGAATAACCCGGCTGCATCCGGCATGTTCACTGCCCGCTCACCACATGGCGATGCAACACCCATCATATCGCAGCACGAATTATTGCGCGCCATGATCGACCTGTTGCCGGTGATGATTTACGCAAAGGATGCAAACAGCCGCTTTCTGGCGTGCAACAACGTGGTCGCACGCAATATGGGAACCACACCGCAACGATTGACCGGCAGCACTGATTTCGATTTTTATCCGGCACATATGGCGGAGAAATTTTATGAAGATGAACAAGCCATCATCCGTTCCGGCGAGCCGCTTATTGATCGTGAAGAACAGGCACTGGACTATGCTTCCGGTGTAATCCGCACCTTGCTGACGTCCAAGTTTCCGCTGCGTGATGCGTCAGGGACCATCATTGGCATTGTCGGCATCGGCCGGGACATCACCGAAATTCGCGAAGGCGAACGCAAACAGCGCGAATTGCAACAGCAACTGCTGGAACAAATTCATCAACGTGAGCGTGCGGAAATCAACCTCAGACTTGCACAAAAACTGGAATCGGTGGGACAACTCGCCGCCGGCATTGCGCATGAGATCAACACGCCGATCCAGTTTGTCAGTGACAGCCTGTACTTCCTGCGCACTGCCTTTGCCGACCTGAATGGGTTGTTGAATACCTATCGGGAAACATTCGCCCGGGTGATGGCAGGCACTGCGCCGGAGAATGTAAAGGAGGCGCTTGCACAGGCGGAGATCACGGCAGACATCGAGTTTCTCAACGAGGAAGTGCCGCGTGCATTTGAGCGCACCTTCAACGGCGCCGAACGCGTCGCCAGCATCGTCGGCGCCATGAGGGAATTTGCACATCCGGATGTGAAGGAACGCAGTCATGCCGACATCAATCATGCCTTGCAGACCACATTGGTGGTGGCGACGAACGAATACAAGTATCTGGCCACGGTGCACACCCATTTTGGCAATTTGCCGCTGGTGGCATGCAACATCGGTGAATTGAACCAGGTATTCCTCAATCTCATCGTCAATGCGGCGCATGCCATTCAGGATGCCGGCAAGGATGTCAGCAGCGGCGAAATCCATGTGCACACGGAAGCAATGAACGACACAGTGGTGATCCGCATCCGTGACAATGGTTGCGGCATTCCGGCTGAACATCTCGACAAGATTTACGATCCCTTCTTCACCACCAAGGAAGTGGGACGAGGTACAGGTCAGGGACTGGCCATTACGCATTCCATCGTCGTCGATAAACACGGCGGCGAAATCAGCGTCAACAGCACGGTGGGGCAGGGAACGGAATTCGTTCTGCAATTGCCGGTTGATCCCGGCAACAACACCATCCAGGGCAATACTTGAACAACGTGCACTGCCGTTCTCTGTTGCATCCCTGACAATGCGTGACTACTGATTGATGGACGCCATGACGCGAACATTCTCCTGCAGAATGCTCGAACCGAAATTCCGCATGCGCTCCAGAAATGCTTCCGTCACTTCAAAGCCCTTGGGCACCAGCAACGTGCCCATATGCGTACGCAGGTCATCCAGAATAACCATACCGGGTTTCACCAGACGCAGTGGCATGGTTCTGATTTCTTCCGCTGCACTGCCGGTGCCGAGCATGGATGCAAACTGTTCCACCATCTGTTGATCATGCGATTTACTGCTGCGCAAAGTCTGTATGGCAACGCTGGCAGAATGTCCTTGTGCAATCAGTGCATCGTATTCAAGCACCAGGCTCAAAATGCCGGCGCCAAGTTTTATCATGCCGTCACCGGCTACACCACTGCCGGGCTGAATGGCTTCTGTCAGTATTTGCAGCACCGGTTCAAGTCGCGGGATATGACCGAGCAATGTGCGTGCTACCTGCGGTACGCCTTCCATCAACACCTTTTCTTCCGGTGTCAGTTGCTCGCCGTAATAAACCTTCTCCACAAGTTCCACCGGCAATGAAATGTAACCGATCTGGGAGAGCATGGCCGCTGCTTCTACCTGCCAGAAACGTTTGCCGCCAAGGACATTTGCAAGATCGTTGGCCAGCCGTGTGACACGGCTGGCGCGGCCAAAGGCAACCGGATTGGTAATGGCCAGCACATCAATCAACGCCTTGATACAGCCAATCAAGGTTTCCTGCAGCAATACTTTTTCTGCAATGAGCACACGATGCTGCGTGACGGCGGCATCCACGGCAGCTCGCAGTTGATCCGGCGCACATGGCTTGGTCAGAAAGCGGAAAATCTGTCCCTTGTTGATGGCGTCCACCGCCGCTTCGCGGCCGGGTTCTCCAGTCAAAAGAATACGCGTCGTTTCCGGATACAGATGCATGACCTGTTTCAGGAATGTTGCCCCATCCATCACGGGCATTCTCATGTCAGATATCACCACTGCTGGCGCGGCACCCATGTCAATCAATGATTTCAGCGCAACGGCGCCGCTGGTAGCGGTATGCACTTCGTAATCGCGACGCAGATGCAGCGCCAGTCCTTCAAGAACACGCGGTTCATCGTCAACACACATTACTCTGGGCAATTCTTTTTGAGCCATCTCGCATCACCTGAAATTATCGCGGGCTGAAAAAATGCGTTCCGGCACACTTTCAACGTCGCTTTACAAAATCATGCACCCGACAGTGCATGATTTTGGCTGCGCCATCTGTGGCGCAACCGGCAGTTTGTGAAAAACGGCTCTTTCCACCCACTGCAAATAACTGGACTCCGGTTAAAAACTGGCCTGACTGGCCTGAACCCGCTGTTCGGCTTCAGCCCACTTGAAGGGTGCATTCAGTGCAACCAGATAATTCTCATCCACCACCGGAATCGCATCCAGCTCTTCCGTGAAAGCATGCGCGCCATGCTTCGGCAACAGTGAATGCGCAGTCGCCAGCAGCGCTAAC
Source organism: Steroidobacteraceae bacterium (assembly GCA_035548495.1). GTDB lineage: Bacteria > Pseudomonadota > Gammaproteobacteria > Steroidobacterales > Steroidobacteraceae > CAILZL01. The sequence continues at coordinate 75,049 of DASZSV010000043.1, read as the reverse complement.
AGATCGTAACCATGTTGTTCAACGTTTCGCGGCGTGTGATGCATGGCCACTGCTTCGACAATGGGATAGGGCAGGCCCCACATGCCCAGCAGATAGGCACCGATCTCGGCATGCGTCGCGCCGATGATCTGCTGTTCAATCTGATATGCAGGTGTGTTCGTATCGCGCGCCTGTGACATCACGTTGAGCAGTTCCCTGGGGCTTTCCTGCACCAGTACCCAATAACCAATGTCATGAACCAGCCCGAGCATCCATGCATCGTCATTGGATTGCCCTGGCGCAGTCAATGACTTGCACGCCGCGGCGCACATCAGTGCATGTGTTTGCAGACGTTCTGCATCAAACTGTGGAAAGTCTCTTGGGCTCTTCCATTGTTCAAAGATTTCTGCAGACAACACCAGATTGCGCAACGTGGCAATACCAAGATACGTCACTGCCTGCTTGATACCGGATATCGGTTTCGACAGACGAAAAAAGGCTGAATTCGCGATCTGCAATACCTTGGTGGCAATCGCCGCATCGGCGCTGACAATGTCACTGACGGTGTTCATGCTGATATTGGGTTGTGCAATGGCCTCCTGCAAGCGCGCAAATATTTTCGGCAACACCGGCAACTTGCCAACCCGGCCGACAATGGCGCGCACCTTGTCGCTGGTCAGCAGACTGTGCAACTGGAAACACCTTTCAATGGTATTTTCCAGTTGCTGTGCATTGCATGGCTTGGCCATGTATTGCTGCGCCAGCATGGTCAGCCGCAATACCTGTGCCTGTTCGGAATAACCCGATAGCACAATCCTGATGGTGTCAGGCCAGCGCTGCTTGACCACCGTCAATAATTGGCCGCCATCCATGCCGGGCATTCTCACGTCAGACACAATCAGGTCGATGTGCTGCTGCTCCAGTTCCTTGATGGCACGTTCGCCGCTTTCCACAAAGATCATGTTCCAGTCACTGCGGTGTTTGCGCAGACGCGCGCGCAGACTGTCAAGCAGCTCCACTTCGTCGTCCACGAACAGAATGTTCTTCATACGTTACCTGTCTTTGCAACGTGTCCATTGATCGGTATTTGCAGAATGAATTCAGTACCACTGCCAACCGTGCTGTTAACACTGACCTTGCCACCGTGTTTATCAACGATAATCGAACGCGTGATCGCCAATCCCTGACCTGTACCTCGTCCCACTTCCTTGGTGGTGAAGAAGGGATCGTAAATCTTGTCGAGATGTTCCGCAGGAATGCCGCAACCATTGTCACGAATGCGAATGACAGCCATGTCGCCTTCAACTTCCGTATGTACATGGATCTCGCCGCTGCTGACATCCCTGCCGGCATCGTGGATCGCATGCGCTGCGTTGACGACGAGATTTAGGAATACCTGGTTCAATTCGCCAATGTTGCACACCACCAGCGGCAATTCACCGAGATGCGTGTGCATGGCAGCCAGATATTTGTATTCATTCGTCGCCACCACCAGCGTGGTTTGCAGGGCATGATTGATGTCGGCCGCCACATGTTCCTGTCCGCCGGGATGGGCAAACTCTTTCATCGCACGCACAATACCTGCCACACGGTCGGCACCTTCGGCAATGCGTTCAATGGCTTTCGGACATTCCGCCGTCAGAAACTCATAGTCAATCGTGGTCCTGATGTCATCCGCCGTTGCGCGCAAATTTGCATCACCCAGTTCTTCAGGAAGCGATGCAATGAAGTCGCGCGACGCATCCATGTAGCGCTTGATGTCCTGGTAGGCATCGCGGATAAAGTACACACTGTCGCCCACATACTGGATAGGTGTATTGATTTCATGCGCCAGTCCCGCAGCGAGACGGCCCACGGATTCCAGCTTCTGCGCCAGATTCAGCTCCGCCGCCATACGTTCACGCTCTTTCATTTCGGCAATCAAGCGTTCCTGCAATTCCTGTTTCTTGCGCGCTTCTTCGCGACGGCGCGTGATGTCGGCGCCCACACTCAGGAAATGTGTCAACTGGCCATCGGCACCGAACAACGGTCTCAACGTGATGCCGATCCAGAAGGTACTGCCATCCTTGCGCGGCACTTCATTCTCCATCGACACCTCCTGTCCGCCTTGCAATGTGGCAATGACTTCGCGGCATCGTGCTGCATCCAGATGCAGCACCGCCGCCAGAAAACTCATGCCGATCATTTCCGCCGACAAGTAACCATAGTGTTCAGCGATGGCGCGATTGCAATACACCACCTCATCGGCATCCGGTGAATGGCAGGCGACGATCGCAAAATGAGTGCTCGTGGCATTCAGGGCGCGGTCATACAACTCCAGTTGTGCACGCAGCAACACCTCTGTCCCGGAACCGGAAGCTCCACGGGAGTGTGAAGCAACAGAAGCAGCGAACTGATTCTCGGGCACTGTATTCATTATGCAATCCGCTTGATAAAAAATGAGAATCACCAGACGACTGTGTCTTCCGTTTCACATGGAGCAGTTATCGTCAGCCACTCCGTTTCTTTGAGGCGCATGTTCCGCATGTTCCACTCCTGCTGACGTGATTGGCTGCACATTACGCGTAGCAAGTTCGCGGCACATCAGGCGGATGCTGAGAGAAAGCGATCCAGCCTTGAAATCACGTCCTGCGACTCCCTGTGCTATCGGGAAGAACAAGCCAGCCGCCGCACTATGAGCGACGGTGCAAGGGAGCACTATAAGTATTTAAAGCAGCTTGTTTTTGCCGCAAACACGCTGTCGAAGATGTTGCTGATCAATGCAGCTTATTGCGTAACGCTGTTCACAAACAGCCGTTCCGGCAGCGCTTTTCCACACAGTTCCACTGTCACCAGCCCCAGAAATACATCGTCGGCACCGTAGGCACGTGTCAATCCCGGCACGGCATCAATGCCGCATACTGATCGGCCATGCAGCAGATGAACGGTCTGAATTTCATCCAGCTTGATCTCCGGCAATCTCGACAATGCAGCATCGCTTGCCAGCATACAGTTATCCAGCGCCGGCAAACCAAGTGTCGCCAGATGTTCCAGTTGCTCCAGCGTCATCATCTGATTTTCAACAAACGGATCAACCTGCGTGCGCCGCAATTGAGTCACGTGCGCAATGGTGCCGAGACGTTCTGCAACATCTTCCACCAATGACCGGATGTAGGTGCCTTTGGAACAACGCACTTCAAACGCGATGTGCTGTGCATCATGCAGCAGCAATTGGATGTGCTCGATGATGATTTCACGCGGCGCGCGTTCCACCGTTTCACCGGCACGTGCAAGTTCGTACAGACGTTGTCCCTGGTGCTTGAGCGCCGAATACATTGGCGGCACCTGTTGCTGCACGCCCAGAAAGGACTGCAATGCGTGAGCGATCTGTGCTTCATCGAACACAGGCACGTCGCGACGTTCAATGACACTGCCATCAGCATCAGCCGAATCGGTTCTGATTCCCAGCCGCGCAGTCACCTGATAGGTTTTGCGTGAATCCAGAAGATAATTGCATACCTTGGTGGCTTGTCCGAAACACAATGGCAGCATGCCAGTGGCCAGCGGATCAAGACTGCCCGCATGACCTGCTTTCAATGCTCGCAAGAGCACACGCACACGCTGCAACGCTGCATTGGATGACATGCCCTGCGGCTTATCGAGCAGGATAATGCCATCGACAATGCGGTCGAAACGTTTTGGTTTTGATGGCTGATTCATGATCGAAGACGGCAATGAATACTTAATGTCATATCAAATCACGCCAGCCGTCGTTCCCGCGAAGAGGAATCCAGTCAGACAAACAAAATCCGTTTATGGCGTGCCCATAATCCATGGATAAGGGAACCATTCATCACGATTTGTCGGAACCTTCAACAATCTCAGGATGAACGAATTGATTGATCAGGATTTCTGCGGCGGGAATTCACCATCATCTGGCTCATCCACATGACGCGCTTCATCGCTCTTTACGGCATCGCTGATCAGGTTGCTGAGATTGGTGCCGTACTCGATCAGCTGATCGGCGATGAAAGTAATGGCCGGTGCATGGCGCAATTGCAATGTCCGGCCCAGCGGGCCGCGCAACCGTTTCGCGCCTTCATCCAGAATTTCCCGCGTCAATTCCGGATGCTTGTCACCACCGAGAATGGAATAGAACACTTTTGCGTGCGACAAATCCGCACTGACCTGCACATCGACAATGGTCACCGGACCCAGCCGCGGATCGCGCAATTCGCGGCGAATGAGTTCACCGAGTGAACGCTGCACTTGCTCCGCCACACGGCGATTACGGGGAAAGGATTTGGACACGTCGATATTCCGGAAGAGAGACCGAGGGTTGCAGCAAGCGTCATCCACTCGCTGCAACCTGACGAACCGATGAACCTAGACAGTACGCGCCACTTCAACGCGCGAATAACATTCAATCTGGTCGCCTACCTGCACGTCATTGTAGTTCTTGACACCGATACCGCATTCAGTACCGGCGCGCACTTCGTTGACGTCGTCCTTGAAGCGGCGCAACGATTCCAGGCCGCCTTCAAAGATCACCACGTTGTCGCGCAACACACGGATCGGATTGTTGCGGCGGACGTAACCATCGACCACGATACAACCTGCAACAGTGCCGAACTTGGAAGAACGGAACACATCGCGCACTTCAGCCAGACCCACAATGGTTTCCTTGACTTCGGGTGACAACAGACCCGAGGCCAGTTGTTTAACATCATCAATCGCTTCATAGATGATGCTGTAGTAACGCACATCGACGTTGCCATCCTTGATGGCATTGCGGGCAACACTGTCAGCACGCACGTTGAAGCCGATGATGCGCGCATTGGATGCAGCCGCCAGCGTGACATCGGATTCAGTAATGCCGCCGACACTGCTGGCCAGCACTTTCACGGTAACTTCATCAGTGGACAATTGCGTCAATGCATCGCGCAATGCTTCGGCACTGCCCTGGACATCAGCCTTGATGATGATCGCCACCACCTTCGCCTTGCCGTCACCGGCCTGCGAGAAGATGTCTTCAATCTTGTTGGCGCCTGCGGCCTTGGCCAGCTTGGTATCGCGGAACTTGCCCTGACGATACAACGCAACTTCACGCACCTTGCGCTCGCTTTCCAGCACCAGCAGGTCATCACCTGCATTGGGCGCACCGGAGAGGCCCAGCACAACGACGGGCAATGAAGGACCGGCTTCCTGAACCTGACGGCCATTTTCATCAAAAAGCGCACGCACACGGCCAAACTCCTGTCCGGCAATAATGGGATCACCCGGCTTCAATGTACCGCGCTTGACCAGAACGGTGGCCATCGGACCACGGCCTTTTTCGATGGATGATTCGATGACCACACCGGCAGCAAAACCATCGCGCGGTGCTTTCAATTCCAGCACTTCTGCCTGCAGCAGAATGGTGTCCAGCAACTCATCAATGCCTGCACCGGATTTTGCGGAGACATTCACAAACAAGTCGCTGCCGCCCCACGCTTCGGGAATAACACCATGCTGTGTCAGTTCCTGTTTCACCTTTTCAGGATCGGCTTCGGGCTTGTCAATCTTGGTGATGGCCACAACCAGCGGCACTTCTGCTGCACGCGCATGATTGATTGCTTCGATGGTTTGCGGCATCACACCGTCATCAGCAGCCACGACAAGCACCACAACGTCAGTGACCTGCGCACCACGTGCACGCATTGCAGTAAATGCCGCGTGACCGGGTGTATCGAGAAATGTGACCACGCCACGCGGTGTTTCAACATGATAGGCACCGATGTGCTGTGTAATGCCGCCGGCTTCACCTGCTGCAACCTTGGTGCGGCGAATGTAGTCAAGCAATGAAGTCTTGCCGTGATCAACGTGGCCCATCACGGTCACCACCGGCGGACGCGGCAGCAATTCGTGCTGCACTTCAGTGCCATGCAATTCTTCATCCAGTGCGCTTTCCCTGTGTGCAACTGCGGTGTGACCCAGTTCTTCCACCACAAGGATGGCGGTGTCCTGATCAATGGGTTGATTGATGGTGGCCATCACACCCATGTTCATCATCACCTTGATTACTTCAGTGGCTTTCACCGCCATGCGTTGCGCCAGTTCCGACACAGTGATGGTTTCGGGAATCGACACTTCACGCTTGACCGGTGCAACCGGTCTTTCGAATCCATGCTGGGTGGAGACACTGACTTGCGCAGGTGCACGGCGTGACCGGCTTTGCGCCTGCTGCTGTTTCTTTTTCTTGAAGCGCTCGCTCGATTCTTCGGACATGTGCAGCTCGGCGCGTTTGCCGGGCTCACGCGCCGCAGCTTCAGCCGCAGCACGCGCAGCTTTCTGCGCTTCGCGTTCACGCTCGCGCGCCGCGCGTTCATCACGTGCCTGTTGTTCCGCAGCCTTGCGTTCAGCATCGGAACGTTCACGCTCTTCGGCGTGAGCACGTGCAGCTTCTTCAGCCTGCAAGCGAATCTCTTCTTCCTGACGGCGCAGGAAATCCGCCATCTGCTGTTCCTTCTCACGCTGTTCCGCTTCGTGCTTTTCCTTTTCGCGACGCTCGGCTTCAGCGCGCGCCGCAGGATCTTCACGCTCACGCTTGCGATCCAGTTCTTCATTGTGCTGGCGTGCCTTTTCTTCCAGCACGCTGCGGTTGAGATACGTCTTCTTGGTGCGCACTTCCACATTGACAGTACGCGCGCGGCCCTGCGCTGTTGCCACCTTGATCTCGCCCTGCGATTTACGCTTCAGCGTGATCTTGCTGGGTGAAGCCGCATTTTCATCGCGGCCATGCGAACGGCGCAGAAACGTCAGCAGTTCCATCTTTGCTTCGTCACTGATCATGTCTTCGGCGCCAGTAACCTTGATACCGGCTTCATCGAGCTGCATCAGCAACCGCTCGACCGGTACCTTAAGTACATCTGCAAATTGACTTACCGTTACATCAGCCATGTCGTTCTCCGCCGCATTCCGCTTCAGACATTCTGGCCTGCTGATTCAAACCAGTGCTTGCGCGCTGCCATAATCAGATCACCGGCGCGTTTTTCATCCATGTCATCAATCACCATCAGATCATCAATGGCCTGTTCGGCAAGATCGTCACGGGTGTGAATGCCGCGCTGTGCAAGCTGCGCAGCCAGTTCTTCCGTCATGCCATCCACCTGCAACAGATCATCCGAAGTACCGGCGCTGCTTTCTTCGGTGGCGATGGCCTGTGTCAGCAATACATCGCGTGCGCGATTGCGCAGTTCCTTGATGATCTCTTCATCGAACTCCTCAATCGAACTCAACTCGGACGCAGGCACGTACGCCACTTCTTCAATGGTGGAAAAACCTTCCTGCACCAGAATCGCAGCCACTTCTTCATCCACATCCAGTTGTTTCATGAACATCTCGACCAGCTTGCGCGCTTCGGATTCACTCTTCTTCTCCGCGGCTTCAGTGGTCATGATGTTGAGATTCCAGCCGGTGAGTTCACTGGCAAGACGGATGTTCTGTCCACCGCGGCCAATGGCCTGCGACAATTTTTCCTCAGCAACAGCGACATCCATCGAATGCGCATCTTCATCCACCACAATTGACACCACTTCTGCAGGCTGCATGGCATTGATGACAAACTGCGCCGGATTTTCATCGTAAGGAATGATGTCCACGCGTTCACCGGCAATTTCATTCGAGACCGCCTGCACGCGCGCGCCGCGCATGCCCACGCAAGCGCCGACCGGATCAATGCGCTGATCCTTGCTGCGTACGGAAATTTTTGCGCGAATACCGGGATCGCGTGCTGCACCGATAATCTCGATCAAACCCTGACCCACTTCGGGCACTTCGAGCTTGAACAATTCAATGAGAAATTCCGGATCAGTGCGGGTCAATGCCAGTTGCGGACCACGCTGCTCGGTGCGCACGCCTTTGAGAAACGCCTTGATGCGATCCTGGGCACGCACCGGCTCGCGCGGAATCATGTGTTCACGCGGAATGAACCCTTCAGCATTGCCGCCAAGATCAACGGTGATGCCGTTGCGATCCACACGCTTGACGATGCCGGACACCATCGTGCCCATGCGATCATTGAATTGTTCGATGACATGATTGCGTTCGGCTTCACGCACCTTCTGCACGATCACCTGCTTGGCGGTTTGCGCGGCAATGCGGCCGAACTCGACAGATTCAATAGGCTCTTCCACATAGCCGCCGGGCTGTGCGTTCTTGTCGATATCGAGTGCATCTTCCAGACGCAATTCGCGATCCGGAAATTCCAGTTCGTTGGAATCATCGGCAAATACTTTCCAGCGGCGGAAGGTATCGTAGTGACCGGTCTTGCGGTTGATGGCCACGCGCACTTCATAGCCTTCGCCATAACGCTTGCGCGTTGCCGAGGCCAGCGCTGCTTCCAGCGCTTCAAAAATGATTTCCTTGTCGACGCCTTTTTCGTTGGAAACGGCATCAACCACCATCAGAATTTCTTTGTTCATCGTCATCATCAACTCCTGACAGAGTCATCAACCCAGGCACTCCTGCCGTTACGACCTTCCTGCATCAATCACCACTGCGGCGACAAACGCGCCCTGTGAATATTCTCCAGCGCCAGTTCAAACTGTTCGCCGCCCATTTCAATCTGTATGTCCTGCGGCGATACCTTCAACAGCTTGCCCACAAACCGGCGGCGTCCATTCACCTGCTGCTTCATCTCCACATTCACCTGCTCGCCAATAAAGCGCTCGAAATGCTGCTCAGTACGCAATACACGGTCCATTCCGGGCGACGATACTTCCAGCGTGTACTCACCGGGTACCGGATCGGCTTCATCCAGCCGGTCACTCACTGCCCTGCTCACCGTTTCGCAATCGTCAATGTCGATGCCTTCCGGCGAATCGATATACAACCGCAACACGCCATTGCGGCCGGTGAACTCCAGTTCCCACAGTTCGTAACCAAGATGCCGTACCAGCGGCTCAAGCAGTTCTATCAGCCGTTCCCGCACCGCAACCCCATCAGCAATTCAGCGCCCTTCAAAAACGAAAAATGGGCCCGAGGCCCATTCACTACCACTCATTCCCTGTCTTGCTGCACACCAAGTGTGAGCCTCCAAAACCACCAAACACTTATAAAGATACCATTACTCAATAAGCCAAAGTAGCCGTTGAACACAAAAAGCCCCTTACGGAGCAAAAAAACCCGGAATTCCAGGAGTTGGTAGCGGGGGTAGGATTTGAACCTACGACCTTCGGGTTATGAGCCCGACGAGCTGCCAGACTGCTCCACCCCGCAACAGAGGCCGCGCATTCTAATGATGCACTGCGGTGATTACAAGGAAAATTGACAGCTCAACCCAAGTATTTGACAGCCCGATTACGAGCACGCCGTTTTCAGTTCGTGATGGCGGGAATTACCGCTTGCAGTGCAGGCATGGAACAATGACATCAAAATCCATTTTGTCGAACCGTGTGAACGGCTGGCGCTGCCCCACTCAGTTCAACCGGCGATGACTCGAGTGCACAATTCCAGCAATGCACCCGGCATCACGCCGAGCACCAGTACGGCAATGCCATTGGCGCTCAACAGTGTTCGCAATGCACTGCTTGCGACTACCGTTCCGGTTTCAACAGGTTCATCAAAGTACATAAGCTTGATAACGCGAATGTAGTAATAAGCACCGATCACCGAGAACAACACGGCAACACCCGCCAGCCAGGTATCACCCACATTCACCACGGCTTGAATGACTGCCAGCTTTGCCGAAAAACCAACAAACGGCGGCACACCTGCGGTGCTGAACATCAACATGGCCATCACTGCGGCAAACCATGGACTTTTCCTGCTCAATCCCTTGAAGTCTTCAAGTTGATCGGATTCAAAACCCTGCGTCGCCGATGCACCGGGGCGCGCCAGCAACAGAATCACACCGAAAGAACCGACGGCAGTAATCACATAAGTCAGTGTGTAGAACATGGCAGCGCGATAACCTTGTGCGGTTCCAGCAAGCACGCCCAGCAAGATGAAGCCCACATGAGAAATGGTGGAATACGCCAGCATGCGTTTGAGATTGGTTTGCGCAATGGCAACCACATTGCCAATCGCCATGGACAGAATCGCCAGCACCACCAGCATGCCATGCCATTCAGCAGACAATCCACCCAGACCATCCACCAGCAAGCGCATCGCGAGCGCGAACGAGGCGATCTTGGGCGCCGAACCGACAAACAATGTCACCGGTGTTGGTGCACCGTGATACACATCGGGCACCCACATGTGAAACGGTACTGCGCCGAACTTGAAAGCAACACCGACAACAATGAATGCCAGTCCAAAAATCAAACCCAGATTGCTTGCGCCCAGCGCATGAACCTTTACAGCAATCACATCGTGATTGAGACTGCCGGTGACGCCATAAATGATGGACATGCCATACAACAACATGCCGGATGCAATCGCGCCCAGCACGAAGTACTTGATGGCTGATTCCGCTGCAACACCGGATTCGCGATCAAACGCCACCATGCCGTACAGTGACAACGACAGCAATTCCACACCCAGATACACCGTCACCAGCGATGCAGCAGAGATGATGACCATGACACCGAGCAATGCCAGCAGACTCAACACATAGTATTCACTGCGGAACATGCCGCGCGCCTGCAAGTAGTCGCGCGAATAGACCAGGGTCACGGCGGTGGCGCCATAGGCGAATATCTTGAGCACATTGGCCATGGGATCAATGACAAACATGCCATTGAATACCACCGTGCGGGTACTGACACCATAACTGCTGGTCAGCCATACGGCTGCAAGCAATGTCAGCAGCGTGAGAAAGTAAGTCACCATGCGCTGCGAGGAAAAAAACAGGTCCACCAGCAACAACACGCAGGCCGCCGTGACAATCAGCAGCTCGGGATAGACGAACATCAGGTTCAGGTTGGTTGGCATGTTTGCAGTCTTGTCATTACAGCTTTGAAGTCAGCATCTGTTGCAACAAATGCTCCACACTGGGTTTCAGCACATCCAGCAATGGCGCGGGATACACACCGAGCGCCAGCACCGCCAGCGCCAGCACACCCAGAATCAGAAATTCGCGGCCATTCAAATCTTCCATGTGTGCAACATGATCATTGCCAACCGCACCAAAGATCACGCGCTTGACCAGCCACAATGTATAAGCCGCACCGAGAATCAAGGTGAGCGCGGCAAGGAAGGCATACCAGAAATCCGCATGGAAGCTGGCAAGGATCACCAGGAATTCACCGACAAATCCCGATGTCGCAGGCAGACCGGAGTTGGCCATTGCAAACAGCACAAAAAACGCGGCAAACACCGGCATCTTGTTGACTACGCCGCCGTAGGCGCTGATCTCGCGGCTGTGCACGCGGTCATACATCACGCCCACACCGAGGAACAATGCGCCGGACACCAGGCCATGTGAAATCATCTGCACCATGGCGCCATCCAGTCCCATCACGGCGCCTTGCAAACCACCCGTGGCACGCTGAATGTCCCATGCAATGAACGCACCCAGCGTGACAAAGCCCATGTGTGCAATGGATGAATAGGCAATCAGCTTCTTCATGTCCTGCTGCACCAGTGCAACAAAGCCGATATAAACCACGGCGATCAATGACAGGCTGATCATCAACCAGTCGAGTTGATGAGAGGCATCCGGCGTAATGGGTAATGAGAAACGCAGGAAGCCATACCCACCCATCTTCAACATGATGGCCGCCAGAATGACAGAGCCGCCCGTGGGCGCTTCAACGTGCGCATCCGGCAACCAGGTATGCACCGGCCACATCGGCACCTTCACGGCAAACGCCAGCAGGAAAGCAATGAAGATCAGCGTTTGTTCATGCAAATTCAGCGGCAACTTGTAAAAGCTGGCCAGTTCGTACGATCCGGATTTGAGATACAGGTAAATCAATGCCACCAGCATGAACACCGAACCCAGGAACGTATACAGGAAAAACTTGATGGTTGCGTATACGCGCCGCGGTCCGCCCCACACACCGATGATGATGAACATCGGTATCAACATGGCTTCCCAGAACACATAGAACAGCAACGCATCCATGGCAGCGAATACACCGATCATCAGGCCTTCCAGAATCAGAAAGGCGGCGAAATATTGATTCTGCTTTTTCTCGATCACCGTCCATCCCGCAATAATGACCATGGGCGTGATGAATGTAGTGAGAATGATCAGCGGCATGGCAATGCCATCCACACCGAGGTGATACGTCGCATTGAAAGTGGGAATCCAGTAGCGCCATTCGGTGAATTGCATTGCCGCCGAAGTGGTGTCGAAGTGCATCCACAATGGCAGCGACAGAATGAATGTTGCAACTGATGCCAGCAACGCCAGCCAGCGTGTCAGCGGCACGCGATCGCCCAGCACCAGCAGCAGTGCGCCGGCAATCATGGGCAGCCAGATGAGTACACTTAATATGGGCCAGTCAATCATTAATATGCTCTGATAAAACTATATTCAAATCAAAACTCACAAACCCGACGGATCACCTCAACGTATTCCCCGCGCAAACGGAGAACCAGTAATTAAATTTTTCCTTCCATAAAGAAATTGTCTTACTGGATTACGAACATCTTCCTGCTGTCCGCCTCCGGGCCATCGGCAAAGCCGATGTTTGCTTCAACTCCAGTTTCCGCGATCCCGCTTTCGCGGGAATGACACAGTGGCGCAAACTCAACGTTTACTTAAACAGTGGCCACACCACAAACCATCCCAGCATCGCTGCCAGACCAATGATCATGGCGAATGCATAACCGTACAAACGTCCCGTCTGGATGCCACGTACGATGCCGGCAAGCCAGCCGACGGTACGTGCCGAGCCGTTGACGATCACACCATCAATCAGGCCGGCATCACTCACTGTCCACAATGCCTTGCCGAGATTGCGGCTGCCTTTGGCAAACACCGCAAAATAAATTTCATCAAAATAAAACTTGTTGCTGAGCAGCGTGTACAACGGTGCAAAGGCATTCGCTACTTTTGCCGGCAGTTCCGGTTTCTTGAGATACATGAACCAGGCGACAAATACGCCGAACAGCGCCAGCCATACCGGCGCATGCTGCAAACCATCCATGATAAATTGTCCCGAACCATGGAACTCACGTCCCAGTTCTCCCAGAACATTGTGCGCTTCGCTCACGTGAATCGCGGAACCAAAATAATCGCCAAACAATATGGGTTGAATGGTGAACCAGCCAATAAACAGCGACGGAATCGCAAGCAGTATCAATGGCACAGTCACCACCCACGGACTTTCATGTGGCGGCCCGCTGTGATGATGCTCATCATGATGGCCGTGATCGTCGCCATGGGTTGCATGTGCATCATGACCATGATCATCATGCGTCACCACCTGCGGTCCGGTCTTGCTGCGTGCATTGGGAACGGTGGTGGCTTCAGCGGGATCTTCATGAGGCTCTTCATGAGATGTGGCGAAACGCTCTTCACCATGAAAGGTCATGAAGATCAGCCGGAAGCTGTAGAAGGCGGTAACAAACACGCCAAGGAATACACACCAGTATGCGTAAGTCGCACCGGGCAGACGTGATGCATTCACTGCCTCAATCAACGCATCCTTGGAAAAAAAGCCTGATGTGCCGGGAAAGCCGATCAAAGCCAGCGACCCGATCAATGAAGTCCAGTAAGTGATGGGCATGTATTTTTTCAAACCACCCATCTTGCGCATGTCCTGTTCGTGATGCATGCCGATGATCACCGAACCCGCTGCAAGGAACAGCAGGGCTTTGAAAAACGCATGGGTCATGAGATGAAAAATCGCGCCTGCATATGCCGAAACACCCAGCGCCACCGTCATGTAACCGAGTTGTGACAAGGTTGAATAGGCAATCACGCGCTTGATGTCATTGTTCACCATGCCCAGCAAGCCCATGAAAAACGCCGTGGATGCGCCAATGATGAGAATGGTGCTGAGTGCGGTCTCGGACATTTCAAACAACGGCGACATGCGTGCCACCATGAAAATGCCCGCTGTCACCATGGTCGCCGCATGGATCAATGCAGAGATCGGCGTCGGGCCTTCCATTGAATCCGGCAACCATACATGCAACGGCATCTGCGCCGACTTGCCCATCGCCCCGACGAACAAGCACAAACACGCAACGGTGATTGCACTCCACTGCACACCGGGAATGATTTCCATCATCCTGCCGGCGAACGCCTGATTCGCATGATCGAACACCGTGCGGTAATCCAGCGAGCCGGTGTAATGCAGCACGGCGGCAATACCTAGCACAAAACCGAAATCACCAACGCGGTTGACAAGAAAAGCCTTCAGGTTGGCGAAGATGGCGGTGGGCCGTGTATACCAGAAGCCGATCAGCAGATAAGAAACGACACCCACAGCTTCCCAGCCGAAGAACAACTGCATGAAGTTGTTCGACATCACCAGCATCAGCATGGAGAAGGTGAACAGCGAGATGTACGCGAAGAAGCGCTGATAACCCGGATCATCATGCATGTATCCGATGGTATAGACATGCACGCACAACGAAACAAAAGTAACAACGACCATCATCAGCGCAGTGAGCCGGTCCACCATGAAGCCCACATTCATCTGCACGCCATCGCTCACCAGCCACGTATATACATTGCCGTAGAAATTCTGCGCTTCGCCGCTGAGCAATTGCTGCAATACATGGATGGACAAGCCGCACGCAATGGCCACACCGAGAATGGTCACGGAATGCGACAGCACCCGGCCGATCCTGCGGCCAAACAATCCGGCAATCAGCGCGCCAATCAGCGGCGCCAGAACAATGGTTATCAGCGTGTTTTGCACGTTAGCCCTTCATTGTATCCAGTGTTTCTACGTTAATGCTCTTGCGCTGACGGAACAGCACCACGAGTATCGCCAGACCAATGGCGGATTCGGCGGCAGCCACCGTCAGTATGAAAAACACAAACACCTGACCGTTGAGATCGCCCAACTGGCGCGAGAATGCGATGAAATTGAAATTCACTGCCAGCAGCAGCAACTCAATGCACATCAGCAACAGAATGACATTCTTGCGGTTCAGGAAAATGCCCGCCACCGAAATGCTGAACAGCACACCGGAGAGCAACAGTACATGCTGCAGTGGAATCATTGTGGTTTCTCCGTTGCAGGTTGTTCTTTTTCCGCAGCCATTTTCACAATGCGGATACGGTCTTTCGCCACCACACTCACCTGCGCATTGATGTCCTGCACCTTGTGACCGGCACGCTTGTGCATGGTCAGACTGATCGCCACCACGATGGACACCAGCAGCACCACCGAAGCCAGTTCCAACGGATACAAATACTTTGTGTACAACAATTCACCCAGTGCCTGGGTATTGCTGTAACCCGCCATCGCCAGCGGCGCTGCGGCACCACTGCTGGCACCCAATGCACTGGTGGTTGCATCGCTGCCTGCTGATTTCAGCCACACCACACTGGCGATTTCTCCAATCACAATCAGCGCAATCACAATACCCAGCGGTGCATACCTGGTGAAGCCGGCACGCATCTGCGCAATGTTGATGTCGAGCATCATCACTACGAACAGGAACAGCACCATCACCGCGCCGACATAGACCAGCACCAGTACGATGGCGAGAAACTCGGCCTGCAACAACAACCAGATCACCGCGCTGTTGAAGAATGCAAACACCAGAAACAATGCCGCATGCACCGGATTGCGCGCGGTAATGACGCCGATACTGGATACCACCAGCACGGCGGAAAAAATGTAGAACAGTATTTCAGTGAAGCTCATTGATGAAACTCTTTATTATCGATAGCGCGCATCTGCTGCCTTGTCGGCCGCAATCATGGCTTCGAACTTTTCACCCACGGCCAGCAGCTTGTCCTTGGTCATGATGTTCTCGCCGCGATGTTCCATGTGATATTCATGGATGCGGGTTTCAACAATGGCGTCCACCGGACAGGCTTCTTCGCAGAAACCGCAGAAGATGCACTTGAACAAGTCAATGTCGTAACGCGTGGTGCGGCGTGTGCCATCTTCGCTGACGCCGGATTCAATGGTGATCGCGAGTGCCGGACAGACCGCTTCACACAGCTTGCAGGCGATGCAACGTTCCTGGCCATTGGCATAGCGGCGTTGTGCATGCAGACCGCGGAAACGCGGCGATTGCGGCGTTTTTTCTTCGGGATACTGCACCGTGATATTCGGCCGTGCAACGAACTGACGCGCCGTCACCCACAGGCCCTGCAACAGCTCAATGAGGAAAAATGTTTTAAAGAAATTTTTCATGTGTGCTTCCTCTATCAACCTGCCGACCATGGGCCGACTTTCAGCACCACCAGTACCGCCTCAACTGCAATCCACACCAGTGTTATGGGTATGAATACTTTCCAGCCAAGACGCATGATCTGGTCATAGCGGTAACGCGGAAAGGTGGCGCGGAACCACAGATAGCAGAACAGGAAGAAACAAACCTTGAGAAACAACCAGAACAGGCTGCCATGAATCAGCCACGCCGGACCCGACGTAACCCAGCCTTCCAGCGGCGACATCCAGCCGCCGAAGAAGAACACTGCGGTGAGTGCCGAGATCAGAATCATGTTGATGTATTCGGCGACGAAGAACAGTGCGAAGGCCATGCCGGAATAGTCCACATGAAAGCCTGCAACAATTTCCGATTCTCCTTCCACCACATCGAACGGTGCACGATTGGTTTCGGCAACACCGGAGATGAAGTACACCAGGAACAATGGCGGCATCCACCAGAAGAAATATCCGAAGTGTCCGCTCTGCGCCTTGATGATGTCACCCAGATTCAAGGTTCCCGATGCCATGACCACACCGATGATGGCAAAGCCCATGGCAAGTTCATACGCAACCACCTGTGCCGCTGCACGCATGGAACCGAGGAACGCGTACTTGGAATTGGATGACCAGCCCGCAAGGATGATGCCGTACACACCAGTGGATGCCAGTGCGAGGTAGTACAGCAAACCGGCATTAATGTCGGCCACGGTAAAGCCCGGCCACATGGGCATGATGGCCCACAACGCAAGCGCCGGAATGGCGGTCAACACCGGCGCGAGCAGGAACAGAAACTTGTTGGCGCTGGAAGGAATGATGATTTCCTTCAGCATCAGCTTGATCACGTCGGCAAAGGGTTGTGCCAGTCCACGGCCAAACGGCAGACCAAATGCCTTGATGCGATTGGGACCGATGCGCGCCTGCATGCTGCCGATGACACGACGTTCTGCCAACGTCAGAAATGCCATGAAGATGATGATGCTGAGGAACATGGCCACCGCAATCACCACCGTCCACACCACATAGTTGATCGAGCCCGGAGTGGACCCCGGCAGAGCTTTGATGAAAGCCAGTACGTTGTTCATCACCTGGTTCATGAGTGCCCCCATGATGAGGACTGTGCTTCATGTGTCAGTTGCAATGCCGTGGCACGACGCACCACTGCATCCACGCCATACATGGGAATGTCGCGTGTCATGCTGTTGTTGCTGGCATGAATCGGCATGGTGTTGGCATAACTGTTATCGGCCTGCAATGATGCCGTGAGCTTGCGCACTTCATCGCGTACTTCTTCGGAAGTGTTGTAGTCAAAGCTGGCGAGATTGAGCAGATTGCCCAGCACACGCAGCACTTTCCATGCGGGTCTTGATTCACCCACCGGCGTTGCTGCGCCGGCCACGCTTTGCCAGCGTCCTTCGATGTTGACATACGTTCCCGATGTTTCTGCAAACGTGCCCACCGGCAGGATGATGTGCGCATAATCCTTGGCGCATGCATAGGATGACAGGGCAATCACACACTCCGCACCACGGCATGCCGACAGGGCAGTGACATCGGCAAAGTCCTGTGATTCCAGCGCACCCACAATCAGGTATGCCTTGAGCCGCGCGCTCATCATGTCCTTCGCGTTCAAACCCGGCGCGTACAGCAACTGTCCATCCACGCTGCGATGTGGAACAGCACCGGCAATATGTGCTGCAACAGAATTGCCGCCATCCGCCATGTAACCCAGCGTTGCACCGGTGACCTGCGCCAGCACTGCTGCCAGTGCGCGAATCTCGGTGTAGGCCACATCGCGTTGCGCAATCGCGCCAAGCAGGATCGCACGACGCTTGTTTTGTTCAGTGCCGTTGAGCAACTGGCTGGCAATGGCACGATGCGTATCATTCACCTGCACATTGCTGAGCAGGGCGCTGACGGTTGCAGGAATGGTTGCATTCGTGGCCTGCATTGCCGCACTCAACACGGCAGCAAGGTGCTGCCAGGTATTCAGGCCATTGCTGGCAAGATAAGAAGTCACCGGGAACAGATATTCATATTTCACCGGATTGATGAATGACACCTGTGCGCCGGCTTTGGCGGCCTTGCGAATACGATGTGCAAGAATCGGAAATTCGCGGCGCAGGTTGCTGCCGACAATCAGCACACTGTTCAACTGTTCCAGCGCGGCAATGGGCATGCCCAGCCACGGATAAACAGGATCATGATTCTGGTCGCGGAAATCACTGCGGCGCAGACGATGATCTATGTTGTTGCTGCCCAGTTCACGAGTAATGCGTTGTGCGAGATAGGCTTCTTCCAGTGTGGACGTTGGTGCAACCAGCGTGCCCAGTTGTTTGGCATCCTGCCTGATCACGGCCTGCAATTTTTCGGCAGCGCGATTCAATGCAGTTTGCCAGTCCACTTCGCGCCATTGATTGCCTTCACGAATTAATGGCTTGTGCAAACGGTCTTCGCTGTAAATGCCTTCGTAGCTGAAACGGTCTCGATCGGCAATCCAGGTTTCATTGATGTCTTCATTGGGCCGCGGCACCACACGCATCACACGGCCACGCAACACATGGGCATACAGATTGGAACCCACGCTGTCGTGCGGTGACACCAATGGCTGCTGCATCATTTCCCAAGCACGTGCACTGTAACGATACGGCTTGCTGTTCAACGCACCCACCGGACACAGATCAATGATGTTGCCGGACAGTTCGTGTTCCACACTCTTTTCAATGTAAGTGCCGATCTCTACACGATCACCACGTCCCACGGTGCCGAGCTCCTGAAAGCCCTGAATTTCCGAGGTGAAACGCACACAACGTGTGCAGTGAATACAACGCGTCATGTCAGTCGAGACCAATGGTCCCAGACTTTTGTCTTTCACCACCCGCTTGCGTTCCGCATAACGTGCAGCATCACGGCCGAAACCCATCGCCAGATCCTGCAATTCACACTCACCACCCTGATCGCAAATCGGACAATCGAGCGGATGATTGATCAGCAGAAATTCCATCACCGCCTTCTGTGCAGCAATGGCCTTGGGTGATTTGGTGAACACCTTCATGCCTTCGGTCACTGGTGTTGCACACGCGGGAACGGGTTTGGGCGCCTTCTCCACTTCCACCAGACACATGCGGCAATTGGCCGCGACCGGCAACTTGTCGTGATAGCAGAAACGCGGCACGTAATGACCCGAAGCATCAGTTGCCTGAATCAGCATCTGACCCTTGCGTGCCTGAACGGGCTCGCCGTTGACTTCTATGTTTACGATGTCATCACTCATCTTGTTTAAGTCTGTGCCTTCGCTGTTCACCGTTACCGGTTATTGATCAGTTACATCACTCATCATGCCGCACGTGGATGTTCTTTCTCCACCATGCTGTGGCCATGATCAATGTAGTATTCAAATTCATGCCGGTAATGCTTGAGGAAACTTTGCACCGGCCATGCGGAGGCATCGCCGAATGCGCAAATGGTGTGACCTTCGATCTTGCCCACCACTTCCAGTAACAAATCCAGATCCTTGCGTGTACCGTTGCCGGCGACAATGCGCTTGAGCACACGATTCACCCAGCCCGTGCCTTCACGGCAAGGCGTGCACTGACCGCAGGATTCGGCGTAGAAGAAACGCGAAATGCGCTCCAGTGTTTTCACCATGCAGGTGTGATCATCCATCACGATCATCGAGCCTGTGCCCAGTGCAGAACCGACTTTACGCAGACCATCGTAGTCCATGGTGACATCCTGAAGTAAGGCTGCGGGCACAACCGGCGTGGAAATACCGCCGGGAATAATCGCTTTCAATTTGCGCCCTTTCCAGATTCCGCCTGCGACGTTCTCAAGCAACTCCATGAAGGAAATACCCAGCGGCAATTCAATGTTCTGCGGCTTGTTCACATGACCGGATATCGAGAACACCATGGTGCCGCCCGCCGTCGGCACGCCAAGATCCGCAAACCACTTGGCGCCCTTGCGCAAAATGGTGGGCACCGATGCATAACTTTGCGTGTTGTTGATGGTGGTGGGTTTTCCGTACAAACCGAAGTTTGCAGGAAATGGTGGTTTGAAACGCGGGCGGCCCTGCTTGCCTTCCAGCGATTCAAGCAATGCCGTTTCTTCACCGCAGATATATGCACCTGCACCGACATAGGTATGCAAGTCAAAGTCAATGCCGGAGCCCTTGATGTTCCTGCCCAGCAAGCCCGCTTCATAGGCTTCTTTCAATGCAGCTTCAAATCGCGGCACCGGTTCTCCAAGAAATTCGCCGCGAATGTAGTTGTAGCCGACAGAAGCACCCATTGCGAATCCGCCAATGGCCATGCCTTCAATCAAGGCGTGCGGATTGAAACGCAGAATGTCGCGATCGTGACAGGTGCCGGGTTCGCTCTCATCGGAATTGCATACGACGTATTTTTGTCCGGGTGCATTGCGCGGCATAAATCCCCACTTCACTCCGGTTGGAAATCCTGCGCCACCACGGCCACGCAAGCCCGATGCTTTCACTTCGTCGATGACCTGTTCCTTGGTCATTTCACCGCGCAGGATTTTTTCCCACACCTCATAACCACCGATCTTTCGATAGGTAGCAAGCTCCCATGACCGTTCGTATTGCAACGGTTCAAAGCACACCAGATTTTTCTGCTCAAGCTTGCTCATCAGTTTGCCTATGACTCAATCAGCACACTCTAACTTGTCACACCCAAATGAATCGTCCTCTCCACACGGGAGAGGGTAAGGAGAGGAAGAACGACTTCAAAACAAACTGTCATGTTTTCCACCCTCTCCCATCGCCATCAGACAACCGCCAACGCCAACTACAACGACCGTTATGGCTTGATGAGATGATTCTATTTTTGAAACCGTCACCCGCAGGGAGCGGGTATCGAGCTTACAAGGATGTACTTGCAGCGTGTTTCAAAAATAGAATCATCTCATCAAGCCGTAATCTCACTCCCTATTTGAATCCATTCAAAATATCTTTGGCCTTCTCCGGCGTCAGGTTTTCATAGAACACATGATCCACCATCATCATCGGCGCACCGGTACATGCAGCGAGACATTCTTCTTCCTGCTTGAGAAAGAAACGTCCATCCGGTGTGCTCTCGCCCACCTTGATGCCCAGATGCTTTTCAACCTGCTTCAGCAACTCTTCACCACCACGCAGCATACAGCAGATGTTGGTACACACTGAAACGTGATAGCGACCCGCCGGCTTGGTCTCAAACATCGAATAGAACGATGCGACTTCATAAACCTGAATGGGCGGCAATTGCAGATAGGCGGCAATCGCATCCATCTGTTCACGCATGAGGTAACCATGATTTTCGTGCTGTGCGGCACGCAACGCAGCGAGCACGGCAGAACGCTTGCGATCCGGCGGAAACTTGGTCAGCCAGTGATCAATCTCTTCTTTCAGATGCGCAGACAGCCCCATTCCGAGAGCGGGCATGGGCTGTGTTGCATCATGATCCATGCTCATCGGTCCACCTCACCAAACACGATATCTTGTGTGCCAATCACCGCAACCACGTCGGCCAGCATGTGACCTTTCACCATTTCTTCAAGCGCCGACAGATGCACAAAGCCTGGTGCACGGCACTTGATGCGATAGGGCTTGTTGGCGCCGTCGGACAACAGATACACACCAAACTCTCCCTTGGGCGCTTCCACGGCCGCGTAGGTTTCACCTTCGGGTACGCAGTAACCTTCGGTAAACAACTTGAAGTGATGGATCAGGGATTCCATGTCATCCTTCATGTGTTCACGCGACGGTGGTGAAATCTTGTGGTCTTCCAGCATCACGGGTCCGGGATTGTTGCGCAGCCATTCCACACATTGCCTGATGATGCGATTGGACTGACGCAGCTCTTCAACGCGCACCAGGTAACGATCATAGCAATCGCCATTCACACCCAGCGGAATGTCAAAGTCCATCTTGTCATACACTTCGTATGGCTGTTTCTTGCGCAAGTCCCATGCGATGCCGGAACCACGAATCATGGGACCAGTGAATCCCAGCTGCAACGCACGTTCGGGCGACACGACGCCAATGTTGACAGTGCGCTGCTTCCAGATGCGGTTGTCAGTCAGCAGTGTTTCGTATTCATCCACGCACGCCGGAAAACGCTGCGTGAAGTCATCAATGAATTCCAGCATGCTGCCGCTGCGTCGCTCATTGAGTTTGTCGACCTGTTTCTGGCTGCGCCACTTCGATGGCTGATACTTGGGCATGGAATCCGGCAGATCACGATACACACCACCCGGACGATAATAGGTTGCATGCATACGTGCGCCTGACACCGCTTCGTAGCAGTCCATCAGGTCTTCGCGTTCACGGAAGGCATACAGGAAAACGGTCATCGCACCGATGTCGAGCGCATGCGCACCCAGCCACATCAGGTGATTGAGAATGCGGGTGATTTCATCGAACATCACACGGATGTACTGTGCGCGAATGGGCGCCTTGATGCCCAGCAGGTTCTCAATGGCCATCACATACGCATGCTCATTGCACATCATCGACACGTAGTCGAGACGATCCATGTAACCAATCGACTGATTGAACGGCTTGGATTCAGCGAGTTTTTCGGTACCACGATGCAACAGGCCGATGTGCGGATCGGCTTTCTGAATGACTTCACCATCCATCTCCAGCACCAGACGCAACACGCCATGCGCTGCAGGATGCTGGGGTCCGAAGTTCAATGTGAAATTATGAATATCAGCCATGTTGATCAAGCCTTGCCTGCGGTGAGCGCCGGATCGTAACGGTTGTCATCGCGTATCACGCGCGGCACCAGTATTCGCGGTTCAATCGACACCGGCTGGTACACCACGCGCTTCTGTGTTTCGTCGTAACGCACTTCCACATTACCGATCAACGGAAAATCCTTGCGGAAGGGATGACCGATAAATCCGTAATCGGTAAGAATGCGGCGCAAATCGGGATGTCCCTTGAACATGATGCCGAACAGGTCAAACGCTTCACGCTCAAACCAGTTGGCAGACGCCCACACTGCAACCACTGAATCGATCTGTGGCAACCCCTGGCCGATGCGTCCGCGTTCGCAACTGACACGCAACCGCAAACGCACATTGTGCGTAGTGGATAACAGGTGATACACCACCACAAAACGATGTGCATCGTCCTTACCCACTGCCGCACCACGTGATGCCCCACGGCTGAAGCCGGTGCGCGTCGATTGCTCCGTAGACCACTCAACCTGCCCGTACTGGAGCATGTCGACACCGGTGAGATCAATCAACTGATCGAACCTGAACTGTTCATCATCACGCAATGCAGTGGCGATGGACAACAACTCTGTCGCAGCGAGCTCGACAGTGGCCTCACCGCAGATGGAAGGGACCACTTTCACACGCTCACCAAATTGAGCGGTTACGCGACTGATTAGCGCTTCGATACGTGCCGTCATAACTACTTCTTTACCGTCCTGGCAATGGTGTTGGTGCGCTTGATCTTGTTCTGCAATTGCAGGATGCCATACAGCAATGCTTCTGCTGTTGGCGGACATCCGGGAACATACACATCGACCGGTACAACGCGATCACAACCGCGTACCACTGAATACGAGTAATGATAGTAACCACCGCCGTTGGCGCAGGAACCCATCGAAATCACCCAGCGAGGCTCAGGCATCTGGTCATACACCTTGCGCAATGCAGGCGCCATCTTGTTGACCAGCGTGCCTGCCACAATCATCACATCGGATTGACGCGGGCTGGGCCGGAACACGATACCGAAACGGTCAAGGTCATAACGTGACGCGCCGGCATGCATCATTTCCACGGCACAGCATGCAAGCCCGAAGGTCATGGGCCACATTGAACCGGTGCGCGCCCAGTTGACCAGATTGTCAATGCTGGTGGTGACAAAACCGCGATGCGCAAAGGTTTCGGAGATGGCCGCTTCGTTATCGACCACCGGATTGGCCGGACCAACCGGCGCAGATACTGCGGCGCCTTGAGTGATGGTTAATCCCATTCCAGAGCTCCTTTCTTCCACTCATAGATAAAGCCCACGATGAGGATGAAGAGAAACAGACCCATTGCAGCAATGCCAATGACGCCAATGTGCTTGAGCGCCACCGCCCAGGGAAAGAGGAAGGCTATTTCAAGATCGAATACGATGAACAGGATGGCAACCAGATAGTAGCGCACATCGAATTTCATGCGCGAATCTTCAAAGGCTTCAAATCCGCACTCATATGCGGAAAGTTTTTCGGCATCCGGCTTGCGCGGACCGAACAGAAAGCCGAGTCCCATCAGCAAACAGGCCAGCGCCGTCGCCACGCCCAGAAAAATCAAGGTTGGAAGATAGTTTTGCAGCATCGCGTAACAATTCAGACCACAAAAGCAGCCGAATTGTACAGGACACGGCGGCCAAGTTACACACCCGCAAGGAAAAACCCGGCACAGAAAATGACAATGCAGTTAAGGAAGTGACATTCAGCACGGTTTTGCGCAGCTTCAACGTTATTGCCAATCAACATGCACTGCGAGTGATCAAGACACGCCGTTGCGGGCACAATGTTGAGACTGCAATCCCGCAGTAAATGGATGGCCATATATTTCGCGATGGACAATCAGGAGGCGGCACTCGACATGCTCGCTCCCTGGCATCATTCTTTTTCTTTGCGAATCCAGGTGTGCGCCTGCGACCCAAGCTCCCTGATATCACTAGAGCCTGTCTCAAAATGTAACGAGCAATGATAGGTTGCGTCGTACCGGAGCGCAGGAACCGCAGTCTATGCGGGAATATTGATGAGGATTCCTATTTCTTTCTTTGCCAAGTCAGATAGCACGAACAGGTAAAGCCTGTTCTGCTCTTCTTCTTTATCTCTTTGGACAACCCCAAAGAGAAAAGAAGCAAAAGACAAAGGCTTGGTGCGGATGGTCGGACTCGAACCGACACGGGTTACCCCACTACCCCCTCAAAGTAGCGTGTCTACCAGTTCCACCACATCCGCATTCGCACTGATCAGTAAATCGAGGGAAATTCTACTTCGTTGCCGCAGCACTTGATGATGCCGCGCTTTGCTGAGTCTGTACACCGGTTGCAGGAACCACCACCGATGCAGCACTGCTGGCCGCTTGTTGCACCACTGCAGGCGCCGACGAAGACACCGAAGCCGCTGCTTCGCGATCAGTCACGCTGACATCCGCAGTATGCGAGCCATGATTGCTGAAATACGCGAGCGTCAAACTGGTGATGAAAAACAGTCCAGCGAAAATCGCGGTGGTCCGCGACAGGAACGATGCCGAACCACGCGCACCAAAAACAGTACCTGATGCACCCGACCCAAAGCCTGCGCCTGCATCCGCGCCCTTGCCGCGCTGTATCAGCACAAGGCCGATGATTCCCACAGCGAGGAACAGATGCACAATCATTGTCAGTGTATTCAGCCAATTCATACCCGTTATCCCGGCGCGGCGCTTCAACCAGCCGCGGCACAAATCTTCAAGAATTCATCAGCCTTGAGCGAGGCACCGCCCACCAGGCCGCCATCCACATCCTTCATGGCAAACAGCTCCGCTGCGTTCGCGCCCTTAACGCTGCCGCCGTACAGAATTTGCACGGCATTCGCCACTGCTGCATCCTGCTTTGCGAGATACTGCCGAATAAATGCGTGCACTTCCTGCGCCTGCTCCGGTGTTGCAGTGCGTCCGGTGCCAATGGCCCAGACCGGTTCATAGGCGATCACGGCTTTGTTCAGGGAGGCAATTCCGGCTGCAGCAATCACCGCCGCAAGCTGCGTTTCAATCACGTTGAATGTCTGGTTTGCGTCGCGCTGCGCCAGTGTTTCACCCACGCACAATACCGGAATCAAGCCCTGTGATTGTGCCGCAATGTACTTGCGCGCCACCAAGGCATCGTCTTCATTGTAAATACTGCGGCGTTCAGAGTGACCGACGATTACGTATTCGCAGCCAATATCCTTGAGCATGGCAGCCGACACCTCGCCAGTAAACGCACCCTGCGTCTCGGCGCATACCGATTGCGCACCCACCTTGATCGGCTTGCCGCGCAACTGATTGGCAACTTCTGCGGCGTACACAAAGGGTACGCAAACCAGCACATCGGCCCTGGCGGTATCTACACTGGCGAGCAACGCTTGCAACAACGCGCCATTTTCGGCACGCGAACCATGCATTTTCCAATTACCAGCCACCAGCGGTCGACGCATATCTTTAACCTGAGATTCTCGATTGAAACCGGGCCAGCCCCGGCGAAAGGCGCGAAAGCTTACTGGCACAAGGCTTGGAAAGCAAACGGGAATAAGGACAGAAAGTGGACTGGTCAGTCATCAGCGCTCAAAGGCCGTTGCTTTTGAACCGCAGGCGCCCCGTTCCGGCATCAAGGACGCAATCGTCGTGACTGCGCCCTTGCCGAATCGCTGATTATTACCGCGCTGCCGCCCTGACAGCATCGGCCAGTTCCCTGGCCAGCGTTTTGACCTGCGCTTCATCACGGCCTTCAACAGTAACGCGGATCAAAGGTTCAGTACCTGATGCACGCAACACGATCCGGCCATTGCCAGCGAGTTTTTCCTCCGCCTTCTTGATGGCATCTTGAATGAAGGGCGATTCATCCGGATTCATTTTCGATGCGATGCGCACATTCTCCATCACTTGCGGATACTTCGGCATGCCCGCAGCAAGTTCAGCAAGACTCTTGCCGGTTTGCTTCATGATGGCCAGCACCTGCAATGCAACGATCATGGCGTCCCCCGTGGTGGTGTGATCGAGACTGAGCAAATGCCCGGAGGTTTCGCCACCCAGCACGGAACCAGTGGCACGCATCATCTCCAGCACGTAACGGTCGCCCACTTTGGCGCGATGGAATTCAATACCTTGCTTGGCCAGCGCGTGTTCCAGACCGAGATTGCTCATCACCGTGCCGACCACTGGGCCCTGCAACTGGTTTGCGGCCTTGCGCGCCGTAGCGAGAATGAACAATAACTGATCGCCGTCAACAACGCGGCCGAGATGATCCACCATCACCAGGCGATCGCCGTCGCCGTCCAGCGCCACGCCGGCATTGGCGCGCACACCCGGCACGGTGAGTTGCAACAACTCAGGCGACGTGGAACCACAACCAGCATTGATGTTGCGGCCGTTGGGAGAACAACCAATGGGAATGATCTCAGCTTTCAAATCGGCAAGGATGCGTGGCGCGACTTTGTAACCGGCACCATGAGCACAGTCGATGACAATCTTGAAACCCGACAAATCCACGCCCTTGGAAATGCTCTCCATGCAGAAGTGCTGATACTCAACACGCGATTTGTCCACCCGCACGGCCCTGCCAAGCCGTTGTGATTCGCAGGTGATGGGAGGTGATTCCAGCAAGGCTTCAATCTGTGTTTCGACCTCATCATTGAGCTTGCCGCCGTCCGCATCGAAGAACTTGATGCCGTTGTCGCCGAAGGGATTGTGCGAAGCACTGATAACAACACCAAAGTTGCATCCGAATTTTTTGGTGAGATAGGCAATGCCCGGCGTTGGCAATGGGCCAATCATCATGACATCCACACCGGCCGCGACAAAACCGGCTTCCAGCGCAGACTCAAACATGTAACCGGACAGGCGCGTGTCCTTGCCCACCAGCACCGTGCCACCATTGGGCGCAAGCACCCGTGCAGCAGCGCTGGCCAGGCGCAACGCAAAATCCACGGTCATTGGGCTTTGCCCCACCTTGCCGCGCACACCATCGGTACCAAAATATTTTCGGCTCACTAGCAACTCTCCAGTCTCTTGGAATTTACCATCTACAAATTCGATACCACAAAATCAAGCGATGAATCATTCCCGCGCAAACGGGAGTTGAGTTAACAACATTCTGTTGCCGGCCAATCATATACATGGCGCTTTTGCGGGTATGACCATTCGCCACCGTGGCGTTCGAGCACTACATGTCATTGCAAAAACTGTAGCCATGCTCATACAACGCTTGTACAACACGAACAGCGTCCAGCGTCGCAGCAACATCATGTGTACGAATAATTTTTGCACCGGAAAGCAGCGCAGCGGTTGCAATTGCCACACCGCCGTGCACACGTTCATTCACTGCGCGATTCAATAACTGGCCCATCATGCTCTTGCGTGACACACCAACCAATAACGGACAGGACAACTCTTTGAAACCCGCAAGATGTGCAAGCAATTCAAGATTGTGCTGCAAGGTTTTGCCGAAACCAATGCCGGGATCAATGATCAGCCGATTGCGTGCGATACCAGCCCGCTCACATGCCGCAATTCGCATGCGCAGGAAATCACACACTTCGCCGATGACATCATCATAGTGCGGCGCGAGTTGCATGGTCGCGGGCTGCCCTTGCATGTGCATGAGACACACTGCTGCACTGGTTGAAGCCGCAGCCTCCAGCGCACCAGATTCATTCAGCGCGCGAATATCATTGATCATGCACGCACCGGCCGCAACTGCAGCGCGCATGACTTCCGCTTTACTGGTATCGACGGACACAATGACATCCAGTGTTGACAGCGCCTCAATCACGGGTATGACACGCCGCAGTTCTTCCTGTACCGGCACCCGTGCCGCACCGGGCCGTGTTGATTCACCGCCCACATCAATGATACGCGCACCTTCAGAAATCATGTCATGTGCATGTGCGACGGCACGTGCAGCATCAAAATAGCTGCCGCCGTCGGAAAAAGAATCCGGCGTCACGTTCAACACGCCCATCACCACAGGTGTGGCGAGATCAAGCTGGCGTGAACCACAATCAACCATCATGGCTTTCTGGTCTCTTCAAACAAACAGCCAGCTCATGGAGCTGGCTGTTGCATGTGTGCATCGCAAGATGTGCTGTCAGTGCTGACTGGCCGGTTTACCGATGGCCGGCTCAGCATCGCTACGCTCACGAGTTTTTCCTGAAGTCGGCGTGTCGTCCCAATCCTGCGGCGGACGGGGTTCGTGTCCGGACATGATGTCCTTGATCTGGTTCTCGTCAATGGTTTCATACTTGATCAGGGCATTCGCCATGGCTTCAAGCCTGTCACGATTGGTGACAAGAATGTCTTTTGCACGTTGATAGGCCGTGTCGATGACACGACGCACTTCGACATCAATCACGTGCGCTGTTTCGTCAGATACCTGCTTGTGCTGTGTCACGGAACGCCCGAGAAATACTTCGCCTTCTTCTTCGGTGTATGACAATGGACCGAGCTTGTCGGAGAGACCCCACTTGGTCACCATGTTGCGTGCCAGATTGGTGGCGCGTTCAATGTCATTGGAGGCGCCAGTGGTGACAGCATCAGGACCGAAAGCAAGTTCCTCGGCAATGCGCCCGCCAAACAGGCTGGCGATCTGCGATTCGATGCGTTGCTTGCTGTAACTGTAACGGTCTTCTTCCGGCAGGAAGAAAGTCACACCCAATGCACGGCCGCGCGGAATGATGGTGACTTTGTATACCGGATCGTGCTCGGGAAGATTGATACCCACAATGGCATGACCTGCCTCGTGATAAGCCGTGTTGAGCTTTTCCTTTTCGCTCATCACCATCGAGCGGCGCTCGGTGCCCATCATGATCTTGTCCTTGGCTTTCTCGAACTCGTCCATCGTGACAGCGCGCTTGTTGAAACGCGCTGCGAACAACGCCGCTTCATTCACCAGATTGGCAAGATCAGCGCCACTGAAGCCGGGCGTACCACGCGCAATCAATTGCGGCTTTACGTCATCGGCGAGCGGCAGCTTGCGCATATGCACTTTCAGAATCTGTTCACGGCCACGCACGTCAGGCAATGGCACCACCACCTGACGGTCAAAGCGGCCGGGACGCAATAAAGCAGGATCGAGCACATCTGGACGATTGGTTGCAGCAATGACGATGACACCTTCAGTGCCTTCGAAACCATCCATTTCCACCAGCAACTGATTCAATGTCTGTTCACGTTCATCATGTCCGCCACCAAGACCGGCACCGCGATGACGGCCCACGGCGTCGATTTCATCAATGAAGATGATGCAGGGCGCATGCTTCTTGGCCTGTTCAAACATGTCGCGCACGCGCGATGCGCCGACACCAACAAACATCTCGACAAAATCAGAACCGGAAATGGTAAAGAAAGGCACCTTTGCTTCACCCGCAATGGCACGCGCCAGCAAGGTCTTGCCGGTACCCGGCGATCCCACCATCAACACGCCGCGCGGAATCTTGCCGCCCAGACGTTGAAACTTGCCGGGGTCCTTGAGGAATTCAACGATCTCGCCCACTTCTTCCTTGGCTTCATCCACACCAGCCACATCGGCAAATGTCACTTGCACCTGATCTTCACCCAGCATGCGTGCGCGCGACTTGCCGAAAGACATTGCACCGCGGCCACCGGCTCCGCCCTGCATCTGGCGCATCATGTAGAACCACAATCCGGCCAGCAACAACACCGGGAAGGCGGCGAGGAATAACTGCATCAGGAATCCCTGATGCTCCGGCGCGGCTGCGCTGAACGTGACGTTATGCGCCTGCAATAACTCAATCAACGAAGTGTTGTTGGTGGCAGGGCTATAGGTCAGAAACTTGTCGCCGCTGGAACGCTTGCCGGTAATCAGGTCGCCCTGAAACACGACTTCCTTGATGCCGTCACTCTTTACCTGCTCGAGAAAAGTGGAATACCCGATGGGCTCCGGTGCATTGTGACTGGAAAAATTATTGATGACCACGGCAAGGATCACCGCAATCACCACATACAAAATCATGTTCTTGGCTAATTCGTTCAAGACAATCTCCTGCGCATTGAGGGCACTTTCAACGCAATCTCAAAACCCTGCCCACTGCCGCTGCTGCAACTCGCTGATCGTGGATTGCGATACACCGGAAATGACTGGCGCCACACTACACCATCCCAAACCCGCGTGCCAACAAGTAAAGCTCTGCACTGCGCGACCGGGATGCCTTGGGCTTGCGCGTTTTCACAGTTTGAAACAAACGCCGCAATCGTTGCACAAAGGCCGGGAAATCACGCCCCTGAAATACCTTCACCAGATAGTCACCGCCATGCGCAAGGTGTTTTTCAGCAAAATCCAGGGTTAATTCGACTAAATGCATCGCCCTCAGGTGGTCCACATCCGCAATGCCCACCGTATTGGGGGCGATGTCTGACATTACAAGGTGCGGACGCTCATCGCCCAATTGTTTTTCAAGTTCCGCCAGCACTTCATCACTGCCAAAATCGCCCTGAATGAATTCGACACCAACAATGGCATCCATCGGCAAAATGTCGAGCGCTACGATTCGCCCCTTGCCTTGCAGCGCGCGCGCCGCATACTGACTCCAGCCACCCGGAGCAGCACCAAGATCGACCACCGTCATACCGGGTTTGAGCAGACGATCACTTTGCTGGATTTCCTCCAGCTTGTACACCGCACGCGAACGATACCCGGCAGCGCGAGCCGCTTTGACGTAAGGATCGCTTTCGTGTTCTTCCAACCAGCGTGCGCTGGACTTGGTTCGCTTGGGCATGGAACGGTTTGCTGAATATTGGATTAAACAAATGTCATTGTAATGGACATTGTGCCTTGCCCGCTCGTTTGGATACCTGGTGATCATTTTCGTCAAATGGAGCATCGATGTCCGGCCCCGCTTTCACTGTGCTCCGGCTGTCGTCAATCGACATCCATGAGCTACGCCAGCTTAATCAGCTGTTTGCCGATGCGTTCTGCGATCCTGAAAATTACCGCTGCAAGCCTGCCGGCGAGGCCTATCTGCGGAAGCTGTTGGACAATGATTCTGTGTTTGTGTTGACAGCACATGCAAACGGTGAAGTGATTGGCGGGCTGGTCGCCTACGAATTGATCAAGTTCGAGCAGGAACGCAGCGAAATCTACATCTACGATCTGGCGGTGGCCGAAGCGTATCGCCGCCGCGGGGTTGCAACAGCATTAATTGAGTATTTACGCGGGATCGCGACAGAACGTGACGCCTGGGTCATTTATGTTCAGGCTGACTACGGCGATGATCCCGCTATCGCGTTGTACGAAAAGCTGGGTGTGCGCGAAGACGTCATGCATTTCGACATTGCTGTAAAACGGCCGCGCTAACAAATACATATGACCAGCGAAGGACTGCGATAAACTGCCGCATCTCAATTCAATTTGATCCTTGTTATGTCACTCACCGAACGTCAGAAAAAACACCTGCGCGGCCTTGCGCATCCGCTGCATCCCATTGTCATGGTCGGCAGCAACAGCGATAGTGAAGAAAAACTTGCCGCCATCACCAAGGAAATGGATGGCGCCTTGAATGCACATGAACTGATCAAGGTGAGTGTGCGTGTTGGTGATCGCGAAATGCGCGATGAGATATTTGAAGAGTTAGGAAAACGAACTACAAGCGAGTTTGTCACCCGCATTGGGAATATTGGCGTGTTCTATCGCGCTCGCAAGGACAAGCCGAAGATTGTGCTCCCGGATAACTAGCTAACTATTGCGTTTGATTTCTACTTATTCAGTAAATGTAAAGTGGAAAGTCATTCCCGCTTTCTCGAAAATGGCTTAGTGAAACATCCAACGACAGCGCGCGTCGGCAAGGTGGCAACGCTGATTCGCAAAGAGAAAATCAAACGTACTTGATCGTCACAATCTCGTAGCTACGCACACCACCGGGTGCGGTCACTTCAACCACATCGCCTTCACTCTTACCCACCATCGCGCGTGCAATGGGCGATGAAACAGAAATCAAGCCGACCTTGATATCGGCTTCGGCATCGCCGACGATTTGATAGACAACTTTGCTGCCACCCTCTTCCGGCTCCAGTTCAACGGTGGCGCCGAACACCACGCG
The DNA here is from genome assembly GCA_035548495.1 of Steroidobacteraceae bacterium. Taxonomy (GTDB): domain Bacteria; phylum Pseudomonadota; class Gammaproteobacteria; order Steroidobacterales; family Steroidobacteraceae; genus CAILZL01. Next base: position 42,006 of record DASZSV010000043.1, on the reverse strand, counting down.
ATCAGTGGCTGCAATTGAAGCGACATCGATGATTTCGGAATTGGACAACAGGGATTCCACTTCCTTGATGCGGCCCTCAATAAAACTCTGCTGTTCACGCGCAGCGGCATACTCGGCGTTCTCGCTCAAATCACCATGGCTGCGCGCTTCCGCAATCGCCTGGATCACGCGCGGACGATCTTCGGTCTTGAGACGTTTCAATTCCGCACGCAACTTCTCTGCGCCTGTTTTTGTTAACGGAGCACGTTTCATGTGCCAACCTCTTTCTGTGCAACTTCGTTGTGCAAATCACGCAATTGATTGACTTCGCCTGAATCAAGATGATCCAGTGCTTCACAGGTTGCAAACGCTGCATTGATGGTGGTGTAGTAAGTCACTTTGCGATGCACGGCTTCGCGACGGATAGAACGCGATTCCAGCGTTGCCTGTTTGCCTTCGGTGGTATTCACAATCAACGAAATTTCATCGTTCTTGATCATGTCCACAATGTGCGGACGGCCTTCACGCACCTTGTTCACGGCACGCACCGGCAGGCCCGCTGTCTCAATCACCTTGGCTGTGCCCGACGTTGCCACCAGTTCAAAGCCGCGATCAATCAGTTTTTTCGCCAGCGCTGCCACCTGCTCCTTGTCACGCTCACGCACACTTAACAGGCATACGCCGCGCGTTGGCAACACCACACCCGATGCGAGTTGCGCTTTTGCATAGGCTTCACCAAAGCTGCGGCCGGTGCCCATTACTTCGCCGGTGGATTTCATTTCCGGGCCGAGAATGGGATCGGCATCCGGGAACTTGGCAAAGGGAAACACGGCTTCCTTTACCGAGAAGAATTTCGGTATGCGTTCCGTGATGAGATCAAGCGCCTTGAGTTTTTCACCGGTCATCACGCGCGCGGCCATCTTCGCCAGCGGCACACCCGTTGCCTTCGATACAAACGGCACGGTCCGCGAAGCGCGGGGATTCACTTCCAGCACATAGATGATTCCGTGCTGAATGGCGAATTGAATATTCATCAGGCCAACCACTTTTAATGCCAGTGCCAGCTTGCGAGTCTGCACTTTCAATTCCGCCTGCACTTCCGCACTCAAACTGTTGGGTGGCAACGAACAACTGGAATCGCCGGAGTGCACGCCGGCTTGTTCGATATGTTCCATGATGCCGCCGATGTACACATCGTCGCCATCACAAATGGCATCGACATCCACTTCGGTCGCGACATCCAGAAAACGATCCAGCAGCACCGGGCTGTCGTTGGATACCGTGACCGCTTCATTCATGTAGGTGCGCAAATCAGCTTCAGTGAACACCACTTCCATCGCGCGACCGCCCAGCACATACGAGGGACGCACTACCAGCGGATAGCCTATGTCTTTTGCTGCCTGCACGGCCGCATCTTCAGTACGTGCAGTACGATTGGGTGGTTGTTTCAACGCCAGTTGATTGACAAGCTGCTGGAAGCGCTCGCGATCTTCCGCGACATCGATGGCATCCGGCGAGGTGCCAATGATCGGCGCACCGGCTGCTTCCAGCGCACGACACAATTTGAGCGGCGTTTGTCCGCCATATTGCACAATGACCCCGATGGGTTTTTCCTTGTCGATGATTTCCAGTACATCTTCAAGCGTCAATGGCTCGAAGTACAGACGATCCGAGGTATCGTAATCAGTGGAAACGGTTTCTGGATTGCAGTTGACCATGATGGTTTCATAGCCCGCGTCACGCAAGGCGAACGCGGCATGCACACAACAATAGTCGAACTCGATGCCCTGACCAATGCGGTTGGGGCCGCCACCCAGAATCATGATTTTCTTTTTGTCGCCCGGTCGCGCTTCGCACTCTTCATCGTAAGTGGAATACATGTAGGCCGTTGATGTTGCAAACTCGGCCGCGCAGGTATCCACGCGCTTGTACACCGGACGCACATTCAATCGCTGGCGGCGGCGGCGCACTGACGTTTCGTCAATGCCGATCAATTTGGCAAGACGACTGTCGGCAAATCCCTTGCGCTTGAGTTGCCGCAAACGATTGGCTTCAAAAATTTCCAGCCCTTGTTCAGTGATGCGTTTCTCTTCACTGATCAGATCCTGTATCTGCACCAGGAACCACGGATCAATGCGGCAGTAGCGATGCACCTCTTCCAGCGGCCAGCCTGCGCGGAATGCATCAGCAACATAACGAATGCGCTGTCCTCCCGGCATGCGCAGTTCTTCACGCAGCATGTCCGCATCCGTATCGGACAATGGCAACTTGAGCAATGGCACCAGGCCATCGATGCCGACTTCAAGTCCACGCAATGCTTTTTGCAACGACTCCTGGAAGTTGCGGCCCATGGCCATCACTTCGCCGACGGATTTCATCTGTGTTGTAAGACGGGTATTTGCGCCTGGAAATTTTTCAAAGGTGAAGCGTGGAATCTTTGTCACTACGTAATCAATGGTGGGCTCAAACGATGCCGGTGTGGCGCCGCCGGTAATGTCGTTTCTCAGTTCATCCAGCGTGTAGCCGACGGCAAGTTTCGCCGCGACTTTGGCGATGGGAAAGCCTGTTGCTTTCGACGCGAGCGCGGACGAACGCGATACGCGTGGATTCATTTCAATCACCAGCAAGCGTCCATCATCGGGACTGACTGCGAACTGCACATTGGAGCCGCCGCATTCCACACCGATTTTTCTCAGCACGGCAATGGAAGCATCCCGCATGCGCTGATATTCACGATCAGTAAGTGTCTGTGCCGGTGCAACGGTAATGGAGTCGCCGGTGTGCACGCCCATGGGATCAAAGTTTTCAATGGAGCAGACGATGATGCAGTTGTCCTTGCGATCACGCACCACTTCCATCTCGAATTCTTTCCAGCCGATCACGGATTCTTCCAGCAGCACCTCGCTGGTTGGCGATGCATCAAGACCTCGCGCCACAATGGCTTCGAACTCTTCACGATTGTAGGCAATGCCGCCGCCGGATCCACCCATGGTGAATGACGGACGAATGACGGTGGGGAAACCGATCTCGGCCTGTACGGCCAGCGCTTCTTCCATGGTATGCGCAATGCGTGAACGCGGCGATTCCAGTCCAATCTCGCGCATGGCGTTGCGGAACTTCTCGCGATCTTCCGCCATGTCGATGGCTTCGCGCGATGCGGCGATCAATTCCACCTTGTATTTTTCCAGCACGCCGTTGCGCACCAGATCAAGCGCGCAATTCAATGCGGTCTGTCCACCCATGGTGGGCAGCAAGGCGTCGGGCTTTTCCTTTGCAATGATGCGTTCCACCGTGCGCCAGTGAACCGGCTCGATGTAAATCGCATCCGCCATTTCAGGATCGGTCATGATGGTCGCGGGATTGGAGTTCACCAGTATCACGCGATAGCCTTCTTCCTTGAGCGCTTTGCAGGCTTGCGCGCCGGAGTAATCGAATTCACACGCCTGGCCGATCACAATGGGACCGGCGCCGATGATCAGAATGCTTTTGATGTCAGTACGTTTTGGCATCTTTCACTTGATTAGGTTGCGGTGGTTTGCGTTGCCTGATGTGCGCCGGCATATCCCATTCCTGCGGCACGTTGATCCATCAAGGTAATGAACCGCGAGAACAGATACTGCAATTCATGCGGACCGGGGCTGGCTTCGGGATGGCCCTGAAAACTGAACGCAGGCTGATTGGTCAGTTCCAGCCCCTGCAAAGAACCGTCAAACAACGAACGATGCGTTGCTTTGACGTTGCCCGGCAATGTCGCTTCATCCACGGCAAAGCCATGATTCTGGCTGGAGATGAACACCCGGCCGGATGCCAATTCAATCACCGGATGATTGGCGCCATGATGGCCAAATTTCATTTTCATGGTCTTTGCACCGGTGGCAAGCCCCAGCAATTGATGTCCCAGACAAATGCCGAAAATCGGAATGCTGGTTTCAATAAAGCGCTGAATGGCTTCGATGGCATAAGTACACGGTTCGGGATCACCGGGACCATTGGAAAGAAAAATACCGTCGGGATTCATGGTCAGCACATCAAGCGCCGGTGTCTGTGCCGGTACGACAGTGACACGGCAACCATGATCAGCAAGCAAACGCAGAATGTTGCGCTTGATGCCAAAATCATAAGCCACCACATGCCGGCGTGTGCCGGGGCGCGATTCCGGCCCCACGACATCCCCCCAGTGCGTGCCGTCATTCCACTGATAAGCGAGCTTGGTACTGACCACCTTCGCCAGATCCATCCCCTTGAGACCGGGAAATTTCTTTGCAGCCAGCACTGCAACGTTGGGGTCGATCTTGTCACCTGCCATGATGCAACCCGCCTGCGCGCCTTTTTCGCGAAGAATGCGCGTCAGCTTGCGCGTGTCGATATCCGCAATGGCAACCACCTTGCCACGTTGCAGAAAAGTCTCCAGTGATTCGGTGGCGCGCCAGCTGGAATGCAACAGCGGCAAATCACGAATGATCAGACCAGCTGCATAGATCGCATGCGATTCCATGTCTTCGGCGTTGGTACCGGTGTTGCCGATATGCGGATAGGTCAGGGTAACAATCTGGCGACAGTAAGAAGGGTCAGTCAATATTTCCTGATAGCCGGTCATGGCCGTATTGAATACAACCTCGCCGGTAGTGTTTCCTCTGGCGCCAACAGAACGACCATGAAATACCGTACCGTCTTCAAGCGCCAGAACCGCAGATGCAGAGCTCATTAAGGTGCAGCCCCTCGTGTTAAAAACTGTTAGCAGGACACAGGCATGCGGAAAGCGGTGTAGGTACTACCTACCCCGTCAAGCAATAAAATCACCCGCGTGCTAAGGCGCAGGAGTTTACGCGAGTGCGTCGCCGAGGTCCATGGAAATCTGGTTTTTGTTGAACAATTTTCCGCAACAAATTATTCATTGTCGGTATTTGACGAAACCAGAACCCATCTCAAAATGTTGCGAGCGAAGATAATTTGCCCAAGTATGTTGGATATGAGCCGGAGCGCAGGAGCTGGAATGCATATGCCGATACATGAGGTCCAGTTGAAAACATGGGAGCACAGTATGGAGGCAACGTATCGAGCGCAGTAATTTTGAGGTGGGTTCTAATTTCCCAGCACATCCTGCATCGAATACATTCCTGCGGGCTTGCCAACCACCCAACGTGCTGCGTGCAATGCGCCCTGCGCAAAGGCCATGCGATCGCTGGCACGATGCGTGAGTTCAATGCGTTCGCCAATACCGGCAAACGTCACGGTGTGATCACCAATAATGTCACCGCCACGCACAACAGAGAATCCAATGCTGCCACGTTCACGTACACCGGTATCACCATAACGTTGGTAGACCGCCTTGTCCTGCAACGATACGCCGCGACCTTTGGCAACCGCTTCACCCAGACTTAAGGCGGTGCCCGAAGGCGCATCTTTCTTGTTGCGATGATGTGCCTCATAGATTTCGATGTCGTAGTCAGCATCGAGCACCCGCGCTGTCTGTTCCGCAAGTTTGAACAACAGATTAACACCGAGGCTGAAATTGGATGTCATCACAACCGGAATGTATTGAGCAGCCGCATCAACAGCACGGCGTTGTTCGGCTGTATGTCCCGTGGTACCGAGTATCAGCGGACAACGACGCCTGACACATGCATCGGCAATCGTTTGCGTGACTTGCGGCAGGGCAAACGCAATCGCGACTTGTGCATCACGAATGGCAGTCACTGGATCATCAGTAACGACCACTCCGGCCGCCATTGGACCTGCAAATGCACTGGCGTCCTTGTTGATCCAGGGACTGTCCGGTGAATCCATTCCGCCACTCAGTTTGAGATCCGTGGAATTCTCGATGCCGGTTAACAGCATGCGGCCCATGCGGCCAGTGATACCCAGCAACGCGATTGAAGTTGTGTTTGTCATGATGCTGCACAGCGTAGCGCAGATTGGTGACGAAAACTATTTGCTGAAAAACTTCTTGACGCCATCCAGCCATGATGTTTCGCGCGGACTGTGTTTCGCACCGCCTTTCAACATCGTCGCCTCGAATTTCCTGAGCAATTCTTTTTGGTCATCATTGAGATTCACCGGTGTTTCCACCATCACGCGACAGAACAGATCTCCCGTTGATCCGCCACGAACCGGTTTCACGCCCTTCTCTTTAAGGCGAAATACACGGCCAGACTGCGTTTCCGCTGGCACTTTCAGCACCACATTGCCATGCAGCGTAGGTACTTCAATTGATCCGCCCAGCGCGGCGGTGACAAAACTCACCGGCACTTCGCAGGAAAGATTGGCACCATCGCGTTCGAATATCTCATGCTCCCTGACATGCACTTCCACGTATAAGTCGCCGGCAGGACCACCATTACGGCCCGCCTCGCCTTCACCTTGCAGACGAACACGATCACCGGTATCCACACCCGCAGGAATTTTTACTGAAAGTGTTTTTTTCTTGCGTACCCGTCCCTGTCCCAGACAGTGATCGCAGGGTTGACTAATGCTTTGACCGCGGCCTTTGCAACGCGGGCAGGTTTGCTGAACTGCGAAGAATCCCTGCTGCATGCGAACCTGTCCCGTGCCATGACAGGTCTCGCAGGTATTCACCTTGGAACCCGGCGCACCACCCGACCCATGGCACACATCGCATTCGCCGAGTGTGGTGAAGTCGATATTGAGCGAATCACCAAACACTGCCTGTTCCAGTGTGAGTTCAAGGTCATAGCGCAGATCGGCACCACGATACACCTGACGTCCGCCGCCACCGCGGCGGCCACCGAAGATGTCACCGAACACTTCACCGAAAATATCACCGAAGGCATCACCGGGATTGAAGCCCTGTCCACCACGATGCGGATCGACACCGGCATGACCATATTGATCGTACGCCGCACGCTTTTGCGGATCAGTAAGAATCTCGCTGGCTTCTTTGGCTTCCTTGAATTTTTCTTCGGCCTCCTTGTTATCCGGATTGCGATCAGGATGATATTTCTGCGCAAGACGCCGATACGCCTTCTTGATGTCCGCTTCACTTGCGGTACGTTCAACACCCAGCACTTCGTAGTAATCGCGCTTCGACATGGTCACTCAGTACAAAAAATCTTAAACACACACAAGCCGCTGCAACTCTTAAGCTGTAGCGGCTTGCTGGTAACTTTGTTCCTTTATTGCAGCGCCATACACACGCAGCAACATCGGAAGATAACGTTCTCTCTCCCATCGTGGGAGAGAGACAGAGAAATTACTTCTTGTCCTTGACCTCTTCAAACTCCGCATCCAGCACATCGTCCTTGCCGGTATTGCCGGACTGCGCTGATTCAGCACCGGCAGCTCCTGCACCGGCAGCTCCTGCACCAGCTTGCTGTGCATAGGCCTGCTGCGCCAGCTTCTGTGCAACCTCGGACAAGGCTTGTGCCTTCTTCTCGATGATGTCCTTGTCGTCACTGCTCAATGCTGACTTGAGGTCAGACATTGCCGATTCAATCTTGGCGCGATCTTCACCGGACACCTTGTCACCCAGATCTTTCAGTGCCTTGTCAGTGCTGTGAATCAACGCATCTGCCTTGTTGCGGGACTCGACCACTTCCTTGAACTTGCGGTCTTCCTCTGCATGCGCTTCGGCATCTTTCACCATGCGCTTGATTTCGTCTTCCGACAGGCCTGAAGAAGCCTTGATGGTGATCTTCTGTTCCTTGCCGGTGTTCTTGTCTTTTGCAGAGACATGCAGAATACCGTTGGCATCGATGTCGAAGGTGACTTCGATCTGCGGCATGCCGCGCGGTGCGGGTGCAATGCCTTCGAGATTGAATTGACCCAGTGACTTGTTGTCGGCGGCACGCTGACGTTCACCCTGCAATACATGAATCGTCACAGCACTCTGGTTATCATCGGCAGTGGAGAACACTTGCGATGCCTTGGTCGGAATCGTGGTGTTCTTTTCAATCAGCTTGGTCATGATGCTGCCCAGAGTTTCGATACCCAGTGACAACGGCGTCACGTCAAGCAGCAACACATCCTTCACTTCGCCGGACAACACACCGGCCTGAATCGCGGCGCCCACGGCCACGGCTTCATCGGGATTCACATCCTTGCGCGGCTCCTTGCCGAAGAAATCTTTCACCACTTTCTGTACCAGCGGCATGCGGGTTTGACCGCCGACCAGAATGACTTCGGAAACTTCATTGATGGACAGGCCTGCATCCTTCAATGCAATACGGCAAGGCTCAACGGTCTTGTTCACCAGATCTTCAACCAGTGACTCCAGCTTGGCGCGTGTCAACTTGATGTTGAGATGCTTGGGGCCGGATGCATCAGCCGTGATGTACGGCAGATTGATTTCGGTTTGCTGACTGGAAGAGAGTTCGATCTTGGCTTTTTCAGCGGCTTCTTTCAGACGCTGCACGGCCAGCGGGTCTTTGCGCACATCCACACCGCTTTCCTTTTTGAACTCATCCGCCAGATAACCAATGATGCGATTATCAAAGTCTTCACCACCGAGGAACGTGTCACCATTGGTGGCCAGCACTTCGAATTGACGTTCGCCATCGACATCGGCCACTTCGATAATAGACACGTCGAAGGTACCGCCACCCAGGTCGTACACCGCAATCTTGCGATCACCGCCCTGCTTGTCGAGGCCATAGGCCAGTGCCGCAGCGGTGGGTTCATTAATGATGCGTTTGACGTTCAAGCCCGCAATGCGACCGGCATCCTTGGTGGCCTGTCTTTGCGAGTCGTTGAAATACGCAGGCACCGTGATGACGGCATCGGTGACGGTTTCACCGAGAAAATCTTCAGCGGTCTTTTTCATCTTCATCAACACACGTGCTGAGACTTCGGGCGGTGCCATCTTTTTGCCCTGCACATCCACCCAGGCATCACCGTTATCAGCGGCGATGATCTTGTACGGCACCATGTTGATGTCTTTCTGTACCACATCATCCTTGAAACGGCGGCCGATCAGACGTTTTACCGCAAACAGGGTGTTGTTGGGATTGGTGACGGCCTGGCGCTTGGCAGACTGGCCCACCAGCACTTCATCGTCCTTGGTAAATGCCACAATGGAAGGCGTGGTGCGATCACCTTCGCTATTCTCGATCACGCGCGGCTTGCCGCCTTCCATGATTGCGACGCATGAATTCGTCGTACCCAGGTCAATGCCAATTACTTTAGCCATGTTGAAACTCCAGAAAATTCAGATTTAAAACTGTAATAAAAACCGTTGTCGCGTTTATGTGGCCGTCATCGTTCAATTCAAGTGCGCTCGAGGAACTACTTACCCGCTTGTGACCCCACCAAACCAGCCCGCAAGGTTCATACGTTCAAATGCCCTGTGATAAAGAAATCGCCAAAAGCAGTGGTTTTTTGCCAAAGCCTCCATGGACGGATTTACGGCGTTTTCGAAATCACTCGAAGACCGGAAACAGCTATCCGTCACAAAGTCAGTCTGGCGTTTTGGAAACAATGACCCGCGCCGGACGCACCAGGCGGCCATTCAGTATGTAACCCTTTTGCACCACATTCACCACGGTATTGGCCGGTTTGTCCGCCACCGGCACCATGGCCATGGCTTCATGAAATTCAGGATTGAAAGGCAAGCCCTCTGCCTGCACTTCCATCACTGCTGCACGCTCAAATGCTTTCGCCAGCAATTTCAGCGTTGCGTCGCTGCCGGCACGCAGATCATCTGCACTGGCGTTTTGCGCCGCCAGACTCATTTCCAGACTGTCTTTAACGGCAATCAGATCACCAGCAAATTTTTCGATCGCATATTTGTGCGCATTCTCGACGTCACGCATTGCACGCTTGCGGACATTGTCCAGTTCGGCCATGGCACGCAGTGCCTGATCACGTGCTTCATTGGCCCTGGTTTCAGCGGCGGCGAGCGCTGCCTTCAGTTGTTCGGTTTCACTGGCGGCGGCGTCCGCCACTTCAGCAGCCACCTCTGCCTGTACATTGTCTTCGGGAGTACTCATTCAACGCTTCGCTCCGGGATTGGATCAGCGGCTTACTTAACTTAAGCGTCGCCGGATAATTCAGGGATGGCGAGTATGGGGATAGATTGGCGGGAATCAAGCGAATTTTGCTATTTCGCCGGTTTGCGGCGCCTTACTAATCGCCTGATGCTGATCGGCTTGCGCCTGCCATCCAGCTGTCATCACCAATGCACACCGCTCTTCCTGGAGGAAACAGATGACGCGGTGACTAGCCTTTCGCGTTGAATGCCGATCCCAGCAGTTTGGCGGTGAGATCAACAATGGGAATCACACGTTCATATGCCATGCGAGTCGGGCCGATCACGGCAAGCACACCGATGGCTTCCTTGTCCACCATGTATGGCGCAGTCACCACACTGCAATCATCAAGAATGGTGTAACCGGATTCCTGGCCGATAAAGATTTGCACGCCATCGGCGCGCAGGCTTTGATCAAGCAGATGAAGAATGTCACGTTGCTGATTGAAGGCTTCAAACAATCTGCGCAGCTTTTCCACATTCGATAATTCCGCAAAGCTCATCAGATTGGTTTCACCGGCGATAACGTACTCCATGCGTCCGCTGGACGGATCCGGTGCAACAGCCTGCTGTGCAAGACGTACGGCATCGAGCATGCTCTGATTCAGATGTTCACGTGTCTGTTGCAGTTCCTGCAGCAGTTGCACGCGCACCTCGTTAATGTCGCGGCCTGCAAATTGTTCATTGAGGTAATTGGCCGCGCGGCGCAGTTCATCGCTGCTATAGCTACGATCAAGTTGCACCACGCGATTCTGTATCTCGCGGCCATTGGTCACCAGCACCGCCAGCACACGATTGTCCGACAACGACAGAAACTCGATCTGGCTGAGTGCGGTATGCGCCTGGCGCGGCAAGGTCACCACGCCCGCCAATTGTGTAATCGAGGACAACATGCGCGAAGCTTGTGCGATCAGTAACTTTGGATCGCTGCTTTGTGGCATCAACCCTTGTTGAATGGCCTGCACTGCCTGTTCTTCCAGCGGGCGTATTTTCAGCAGTGTATCAACAAAAAAACGATAGCCCTTGGCCGTGGGCATGCGTCCGGCGGAAGTGTGCGGCGATGAAACAAAACCCATTTCTTCCAGATCGGCCATCACATTGCGGATGGTGGCAGAGCTGAGGCTCATGCCCGATTCCCGCGACAGGGTGCGCGAACCCACGGGCTGGCCGTCGCGAATGTATTGTTCGACCAGTATGCGCAACAGTTGCTGGGCGCGATCGCTCAATATTTCATCGGATTCTGGACTCATGGACAAAAAACTAGGGGCGGGACGCGCGGCTGTCAAGTACAACCCATATAATGCGTGCATTATTCAGCAACAAATCCCGGCCCTGAGCCGTACACACCGGAATCCGTCCAGCATGTCAGCCGATACCAAGTTCAAGCGCATTGCACTGATCGGGGCCAATGACGGAAATCACATCGCAGCGTCATTTGCTGAACTGGCGGAACATCTGCTGCAACGTGGATTACAGGTTGCGGTAGAACAATCATTGCAGTGGCAACTGCCCACAGCGGTTACCCATCACACCGCCGAGCACTTGAGTAAGCACTGTGATTTGATCATCACCATCGGCGGCGATGGCACCATGCTGCGCGCGGCGCGGATGTTTGCCGCCACCGGCATTCCCCTGGTTGGCATCAACCGCGGCCGGCTTGGATTTCTCGCCGATATCAATCCCAAGGACATCATCACCCGCATTGATGAAGTGCTGGCTGGAAAATTTGTCCGCGGCAGCCGCTCATTGCTTCAAGTGAAATTGATCACGGCGAATGACCACATTCAGCAAACGCTGGCATTGAACGATTGCGTTCTGCAAAAGTGGGAAACCGGACGCATGCTGGACTATGAAACCTGGATTGATGGCCAGTACGTCAATACGCATGGCGGCGACGGTGTCATCGTTGCATCCGCCACCGGATCAACCGCCTACGCATTGTCCTGTGGTGGTCCAATCATTCATCCAAATCTGGATGCGCTGGTCATTGCGCCGATATGCCCGCACACCTTGTCGGATCGTCCCATTGTCATTTCCGCCAGCAGTACGGTGGAAATCCGCCGTGTTCAGGATCGTGCCACCAAGGCACAGATCACCTGCGATGGCGAAATACTCGGCGACCTGAATACCGGAGACCGGTTGCTGATTGAACCTTCCCATCTGCGCGTGAATTTTCTGCATCCCACCGATCACGACTACTATCGTATATTGAGATCGAAACTGCACTGGGGCCGCGGTGCATTGGACAAGCGCATCGAGGATGAGTCGGATTGACCATGTTCACAGGCCTGCAGGACCAAACCCATCTGGATCAGCAATTAGTTCACATGTTAACCAGCATTCAAATAAAAGACTTCGCCATCATTGATCGCATCGAACTGGAACTGGGCGATGGCATGACCGCGCTCACCGGTGAAACCGGTGCTGGCAAATCCATTCTGGTAGATGCGCTGTTGTTCGTGACCGGCGGCCGTGTCGGCACCGATGTCATCCGTCATGGCTGCGACAGAACGGAAGTCACCGCCGCATTTGCCAGCGGCAAAAATCCTGTGATTCAGACATGGTTCAATGAACAGGCCATTGAGTACGAAGGTGAATGCATTCTGCGGCGCGCACTTGGCAATGATGGCAGATCACGTGCATGGGTCAATGGTCAATCCATGCCCTTGCAGGCATTGCGGCAACTTGGTGAAGTACTGGTCGATGTCCATGGACAGATGGAATATCAATCGTTGATGAAACGTGCGGCGCAACGCGAATTGCTGGATGCTCACGGCAATCATCAAGCACTGACTGAAGCGGTGTCTGCCGCATGGAAAACACTGAAGAGCTTGCGCCAGCAACGATCCGATACAGAACAGAATGCAAAAGACCGCAATGAACGCCTCACACTGTTGCGTTATCACGTCAATGAACTGGAAGCATTGTCGTTGCAGCCCAACGAAGCCATTGAATTGAACGCCGAGCGCCAGCGTCATGCATACAGCGGCAAACTGGCGAGTGGTGCACGCGAAGTGGTTGAACTGATGCGCGAAGCAGACATCAATGCCGAGCAATTGCTGTCGCGCGCCCTGAATGTCGCACGCAATCTGCAATCCATTGACGCCGGCCTCAATAGCACGGTGCAATTACTCGATGAAGCATTGATTGCTGCGCGCGAAGCCGCAAGCGCCATTCAGCACTATGAATCATCGCTGGATGCTGATTCTGCGCGACAGGAATGGGTGGAACAACGTCTTGCGGCACTGGAAAGCGCGGCGCGCAAGCATCGTGTTGAAGTGGACGAACTTGCATCCGTGCTCGAGCAATGCCGCCGCGACGTGCAGCAACTGGAATCAGTGGAATTCACGCTGGAACAGCTTGATGCCCAGATCAATGAGGCACTCAAAAAATTCACAACAGCCTGCCAGCAGTTATCCAGGGCACGCATCAAAACCGCAGGGGAACTGTCGCAACTTGTCACTACCCTGATGCAAACCCTGGGCATGCCGGGTGGAAAGTTTGCGGCACAGGTACGCGAGCTGGATGAAAGCGATTGCAATGAGCACGGCGCCGACGATGTTGAATTCATGGTCAGTGCCAATCCGGGACAACCCCTGAAACCGCTCGCCAAAGTTGCCTCCGGCGGCGAACTGTCACGCATCAGTTTGTCTGTTCAGGTTGCTGCAGTCGAATCAGCCACGCATTCATCATCCACTTCCAGCACACTGGTGTTCGATGAAGTCGATGCCGGCGTCGGCGGCGGTGTTGCAGAAATGGTGGGACGTCAACTACGCACCCTGGGCAACAACGCACAGGTATTATGCGTCACTCATTTGCCGCAGGTGGCCAGCCAGGCGCACGCACAAGTGCGGGTCAGCAAACTCACCGATGGCAAGCACACCAGAACCACACTGGAAACATTGAGCAACGAAGCACGCATCGAAGAAATCGCCCGCATGCTGGGCGGTGCACATATCAGCGACACCGCGCGGGCCCATGCCGCGGAGATGTTGAACGCAACGTCATCGCCGCAGGGCAAACCAAAAAAGACATCTCGCAGCCGCTGAGCACGGGACTGCGCCGGGTTCCATGGACGTGACATCAGCGTGGGAAACTGAGAGGTTAAGTCCCACAGTGATGTCACGTCCCGCAGTACGTTACCCCTTACCCAGATCCAAAAAATGCGGATCAAACAACGTACGTCCGAATGCATGGTTCTTCCCTGATTCGAACGCACCGACCCTAACGGAGATTTCCTTGCAGAACCATTCGGGAACCGTTCGTTATTTGTTAGGGATTTGCCAACGGGCTGTTGAGAATCTCATTTTTGACGGTGTGTTGGCGGATAAGAGTCACGCCTTTTGCAAAGCCGACTTGAAAAAAGGCGGGACAGCTTTTTTTCAACAAGCTGCTAAAACCTGCTGCGCTGGCATCTTGCACGCCTGCAGTACGTCCAACTTATCGATTCAGAACTGCGGGGTTAACCATATTGCAGTGCTTTCGCTGGTGAGTCGTTCCATATCTCTGAGAGCAAGGCGTGCAGATGAATGACGGATGAATGAATCATCCGCCAACACCAAACACGCACGAACCAGCGAATACTGGCGTGCTGACATTGATTGAAGTTACTTGTTGAAGCTACTTGCGGCGCGACTGCTTACCGGAACAATTCTGCTTCTTGCAGCGGCCAAACAGGATCATGGAGTGATCGCTGAGTTCAAAGCCCCGGGATGTGGCAATGTCACGCTGGCGCTTCTCGATATTGGTATCGATGAATTCCTCCACCTTGCCGCAATCCATGCAGACAATGTGGTCGTGATGCTCGCCTTCGTTCAACTCGAATACGGCAGTGGCGCCTTCAAAATGATGGCGTGTCACCAGCCCGGCAGATTCAAACTGGGTCAGCACGCGATACACCGTGGCCAGCCCGATATCTTCGTGAGACTCGAGCAACCGGCGATAGATGTCTTCAGCGCTCATGTGGCGCGGCTCGGCGGTACCGAGAATTTCCAGAATTTTCATGCGCGGCAGGGTGATTTTCAGTCCTGCTTTGCGAAGGTCGGTGGATTCCACGCGCATCTCCCGTCATCAGGTAACGCAATAGTAATGCAGAATCCGCAACTGAAGCTGTTCTGCACCAGACAGGTCCGGTATGATCACGGCATTATTGCGTAACAACTCGCAGTTTGTCATCTTCAAGTTTACATTGACCATGAAACCAGCCGTCACCTTCACTCCCCCGACTCATCCGGAACGCAGCATGCGGCACCGTTTTTACAAACCATTGATTGTGGCAATGGTGGCATGCGTGTCGGCCTGTGTTTATCACGCGCCTATTCAGCAGGGCAATTTGCTGGATGCCAAGGATATTGACCAGGTGAAGGTGGGCATGACGCAGGCACAGGTGCGTTACGTGCTGGGCACGCCAATGGTGTCCGATCCGTTCAGCAGCAATCGCTGGGACTATGTGTTCTATCTGAAGTTGAACAGCATGAAACAGTCCAAGAAGCAGCAGTTTGTGGTGTACTTTGACAATGACAAGGTCAGCAAGCTGGAACGTGGCGATGTCGTTTTCTATACCCCGGATACCGGCACCGTGAAAAAAGAAAACCAACCGTGGTATCGCCGCTGGTTCAGCTGGCTGGTGTAAATTTCACACTGAATCACATCATCAAAAAAGCCCGGAAAATCCGGGCTTTTTTGTCACTGCGCGCTGATCGCCATGTTGCGCAGAAGACATAAACAACTGTGTTCAGATTGGCATGTCACCGTATAACTGGTGTGCCCGCAGGATGAATGAATCCACCAGTGACCCGCAACTGGCCTCGAATGCCCGGCCCAGCATCATGCTCAACAACGCATTCTTGAATTCAAAGCTGATGTCGAGCTCCACACGCGTGCCTTTGATTGCACCTTCCATGTCCGTGAGCGGTGTGAAACGCCAGTCGCCTTGCAACGATTTGAACGGACCATCAACAAGCTGCATGTGCAGATGTTCCGGTTGATTGAGCGTATTGCGGGTAATGATTTTCTCGCGCATGCCGGCACGCATCATTTCAAGCACTCCCACCATTTGATTGCCGTCACGCGACAGTGTTGCGGCACTGATGATCCACGGCAGAAACGCCGGATAACTTTCAAAGTCAGCCACCAGCGCAAACATCTGCGCAGGAGAATACTTGACCAATGCGCTGCGTTTTACCTCTCGCATGATTCACTCAACTTCACCATTGCATGCATTAACAATAACCACAAGCCGGCTTGCCAGCCCTTCCGGTCAACCGGACTTGACCCGCCAACCCCATGGCAGTGTACCCGCAGACTACGGCCGGCAACACTGTACAATAGCGTGATGAACAAGAAACACGACAGCGCCAATCCGTCGATTGCAGAGAATCGCAAGGCACGGCATGACTACTTCATCGAAGACACCTATGAAGCCGGGCTGGCATTGCAAGGCTGGGAAGTAAAAAGCCTGCGGGCTGGCCGTGCACAACTGAAAGAGGCGTATGTTTTTCTCCGCGATGGCGAAGCGTTTTTGTTTGGCGCGCATGTTTCCGCGCTGCCCACGGCATCAACGCACATCATTCCTGATCCCATTCGCACACGAAAACTGTTGCTGAACCGCGCCGAATTGAATGGTCTGGTGGGCGCAGTGGACCGCAAGGGATATACGCTGGTGCCTCTGGAACTGTACTGGAAGAACGGCAAAGTGAAATTGCGTATTGGTCTTGCCAAGGGCAAGAAGGATCACGACAAGCGTGCCACCGAAAAAGATCGTGACTGGCAACGTGACAAGGCGCGCTTGATGCGAAGAGGATGAACGCTACACGGTTTCCTCAATGAAGTAGCGTGGCCGCCGCTTGGTTTCGGCATAGATTTTTGCAACGTACTCGCCCAGCACGCCAATGCTGAGCAATTGTAAACCACCAAGAAAATAAATCGGGATAACCGATGATGCCCAGCCCGGCAGTGCTTCGGACGTAAACAGTTTTACCCACAACACCCAGCCGATCATGACGGCACTGGCCAGCGACACCAGCACGCCCATGATGCTGATCAATCGCAGTGGAAACGCAGTAAACGAGGTGATGCCATCAAAGGCCAGCACCAGCATCTTGCGCAGTGGATACTTGCTCTCTCCCGCAAAGCGCTCCGCGCGATCGTAGAATACCGTGGTTGATTTGAAGCCAAGTAATGGCACAATGCCGCGCAGGAACAGATTGACTTCGGAATACTGCTTGAGCGCCTCCAGCGCGCGTCTGCCAAGCAACCGGTAATCGGCGTGATTGAATACCACATTGACACCCAGCAACTTCAGCAAGCGATAGTAGGTTTGCGCGCTGTTGCGTTTGAACATGGTATCGGCCGTGCGTTGCTTGCGCACACCGAACACGATTTCGCTGCCATTGCGATGTGCGTCCAGCATCTGCTCGATCGCGGCAAGATCATCCTGCAAGTCCGCGTCCACACTGATCACCACATCGCCCGCTGCTGCAAACAAGCCTGCCATCAATGCCGTTTGATGTCCGCGATTGGCAGAGAGCTTGAGTCCAGCGACTCGTGCTGACACGGCATGGAATGACTTGATCATCTCCCAGGTGCCATCCTTGCTGCCGTCATCCACATACATGACCTGCGATGTGGCGGCAATTTTTCCTGATGCGGTCAATTGATCGAGCAGCGCTGCCATGCGCTTGTTGGTTTCCGGCAGTACTTCGTTTTCGTTGTAGCACGGAATCACCACTGTCAACACGGGAATGGATTGCATGTCAGCGCTGCTCATCATGTTTATCGTTCAGTTAGTACTCAGATGGTTTGGCCGCGATGGTGATGGTACGACGAAACACCCACCACCGCGATCCCGCGTAGTTGATGACTGCGTAAGGAACCGTGCCGATGGCATGCGCCAGATAGCTGTTCACCTGCGCGCGAATGCACCATTGCACACAGGCCAGATTCACCAGATAGGCAATGGCAATCACCGCCAAATAACGCGGTGCAATCACCAGCAGTGATTCACGGGATTGAAAGGTCCAGCGCGAATTGACCACCAGGCTGAACATCACGCCCACCAGATAACCCAGCATGTTTGCCAGTGTGTCGCCTATGCTCCAGAACCATTTGAGCGCGTAAATCGTGCCCAGACCAATCAGGGTGTTCAGCACACCTGTCACGGCAAAGCGCAATATTGACGACGCCAGCAGCTTGTTTAAATACGTTTTGATCATGGTCTGCGCGACAATGGCGCAACAAACACCTATAATTTTCCGGCCATTATAGCGAATGTTCGCTTCCTGAACGGGGTTGACAGCGAATGCCCATTGATCCAAAAGAATTCCGTGCTGCACTCGGGTCGTTTGCCACGGGCGTGACCATTGTCACGACGCACAGCAAGACCGGTGAAGACATTGGCGTCACTGCCAACAGTTTCAATTCGGTTTCACTTGATCCGCCGTTGGTGCTATGGAGCCTGGCAAAAAATTCATTGAGCCTGCCCGCATTCATGGATTCGGGTTACTTCACCGTGCACATCCTCACAGCCGCGCAGGATGCGTTATCCAACCAGTTTGCCAAACGCGGCGTGGACAAATTCGCCAACATTGCCATTACCCGCGGCGCGGGCAACACGCCTTTGCTGCCCGACTGTGCGGCGCGATTCCAGTGCCGCACCGAATTCTGCTATGAAGGCGGCGATCACGTCATCTTCGTCGGCAATGTGCAGGCATTCGACTACGCGCATCACAGTCCCCTGTTGTTTCACGGCGGACGATATGCACATGCAGTGCGCATTGAACAGTCCGTCAGCAATGTCACCAACGAACCGGACAGCAGCTTCAGTCAGGATTTTCTCATCTATCTGCTGGGTCGTGCACATCATCATCTGTTCCTGCATCTGCGCCGTGAACTGGAACGCTTTGGCCTGAATGAAGACGGCTGGTTTGTGCTCAGTCTGCTGGGCGTATCCAGTGACCGCAGCATCGCCGAACTGGAAAAGCTGCTCGACTACACCGGCAAACACATCACCGAAGACCTGGTAACACATCTTGCCGAGCATGACTTTGTCTGTCTGCACGGCGAGTATGCACCACAAACACGCCTGACCCTGACCAATGTGGGGCGGCGTGTGGTGATTGAACTGGTGGGTGCAGGCAAGGCAGCGGAAGATCACGCCACACGCAATCTCACTCCGGCGGAAGAGCAATTGCTGAAACAATGTCTGCGACGGATCATTCTTGATACCTTTCCAGGCACTGAAACACCAGCCTCCAGCACTTCACAAAACTGATGCACAAACCCGAAATCACCGGCACATTCGTCATTAATCTATGGCATATTGCAGAACGCATCGCGAATAATTGACCGCTCTCATTTTCTGATCTTCCTGACATCGCCAGATCAATGCCACAACCCATACTGTTCAAGAACAGCCTGTCCATTGCATTGCTCGCGCTGGTGCAAACCACGCTCTCTGCCGCGATCTCCGTCACTTCACTGTTTGCATTTGCCTATGCGGGCGGCATGGACATTCACGAAAACTTTTCCATGCTGTTCTATATCAGCATGGTGCTGTGCCTGATGCTGATTCGTCCTCCCGGCGACATCCAGTCGCAAATCACCCTGCAACCCAGTCTGGCCGTATTGCGGCTGCTGGTGCAATGGCTGTTGATCGTTGCCATTCTGCTGACAAGCTGCCTGATACTCGCGCGCCCTGTGCATCCTTTCAGCCTGTTTCTTTCCTGGGCGCTGGCAACGCCATCGATATTGATCGTGGTGACACTGATCACCATGAGCCTTGCCCGCCGCCTGTTGATCGGCGCAGCCAACAACCGCTCCGCGATCATTGCCGGATACAGCGATATCAGTTGCGCACTGTCAGCGGCACTGAAGAACAATCCCGCATTGAGCATCCAGGTCAAAGGTTTTTTTGACGACCGCAGTTACGAACGCCTTGGCATTCCGGACAATGGTGAATTGATCGGCAAACTCACCGATATCAGCGAGTACGTAAAGACCAGCAACATTGATGTTATCTTCGTAGCGCTGCCGATGCGGCATGTGCAGCGCGTGCTGGACCTGCTGGATGACCTGCGCGACACCACGGCATCCATTTACTATGTGCCTGACATCTTTGTGTTCGATCTGATTCAAGCGCGCTTCGCAGAGATCAGCGGCATTCCGGTGGTTGCCATGTGCGAAACGCCGTTTCATGGTTATCGCGGCATCATCAAGCGCTTGATGGATATCGCCATCTCCGCCATTGCATTGCTGCTGTTGTCGCCGGTGCTGATCGTTGCCGCGCTTGCGGTGAAGCTGACTTCGCCAGGACCGGTGATATTCAAGCAGCGCCGTTATGGACTGGATGGACAGGAAATTGCGGTTTACAAGTTCCGTTCCATGCGTGTAACGGAAGACGGCGCAAAGGTAACGCAGGCATCAAAGAATGACAGCCGCATTACCAAAGTCGGCGGATTCCTGCGCAAGACTTCCATTGATGAGCTGCCGCAATTGATCAACGTACTGCAAGGCCGCATGAGTCTGGTTGGTCCGCGTCCTCATGCTGTTGCACACAACGAACAATATCGCAAACTGATCAAGGGCTACATGGTGCGGCACAAAGTATTGCCCGGCATTACCGGCCTCGCTCAGGTCAGCGGATGCCGTGGAGAAACTGCAAAACTCGAAGAGATGGAGGCACGTGTCAATTATGACCTTGAATATCTGCGCCATTGGTCATTACGCATGGACCTCAAGATTCTGTTTCTGACCGCGTACAAGATATTCAAGGATGACAAGGCGTATTGATGGCATGCACCGCGTCTTGTTGACCATTTGCATGAACGTCATAAACCAGGTAGCGCATGTTGCATGTTGTGGTGTGTAGAATGCAAACAACACCATGGCGACAGAGCAACCTAAACCCGATACCGGACCACTGAATTGCCATTCACCACTCTCACCTCACCATCGGGCCTGTGAGTACCGTCCGAACGCGGGATCAGGCGAATACGCCGTTCCATGTTTGCAGCAAGATGAAACCAGTTGTCTTCGGCGCGATAATTTTCATCAGTCACATGCACGAACATGGCGAACTGTGATGATTTGACATGCAAGTACCAATTGCCATCTTCGTTGACAGCCGAGACTTGCAGTTGAACATCACGTGGTTGCAGGTCGTACCCCTGCGGAAGATGAAAGGCCGTTGCCAGCACTTCACCACTTGTTGAATTCTTCAGTACTGCAACATTCACGTCGTGCGCGGGCGGGCCGAAACGATAGCAATAATTGACATCGAAGAATCTTCCCAGCAACTCATTGGCGGAAATTTCTTCCGCAGAATGCGGCAACAACTGCAATGACCGTTCTGCATTCATCAATACACTGGCATCATGCATGCACATGAAAGACAGCGTGACATTCTGCAATTGAGCACCATCGTTAATCATATGAATCGCAATGCCATTCACACCTTCATCGGTCATCGCAACCTGCACAGGACGGAATGCACGACGCAGTGCATACCATGCTGCCTTGGGCTCACCGGTCGAATCCACCACACCCCAACCTGCACCGGGCATGAGATCCTGATAAGTCCATACAAGTCCGCCTGCACAAGGTGAGCGCTTGCGGCGCCATTCCACAAATACCTGTTCCATCACTTCGCCGGTCACTGCGCGGGACAGTTCAAGATAACGCTCCGGGTCTGTACGACGCAACATCATGGGATCAACCTTGAACAGGTACCCAAGATAAAATTCGCGCACATCTTCAAAATCCCACGAGGCATTCATGTCGCGCGGCACACGTTGTTTCCACAATGGATGATGGAGCGCGGGCACGGGCAATGAATGATTCAGCGTGATTGATTCAGGCACGTTGGAAAACGCCAGACACTCCGATGCGAATTTCACTTCGGTACGGCGCACGTCTTCCAATGGCCGCATGTAAGCACCAACGCCGTAGTAATGCGTGACGCCGCTGTTGGCAATAAAAGGCAGTTCACCGCCATAGGGCGAATTCTTCACATAGGGGACATCAGGACGCAATGCAGAACAGGCGCCGGGCAGCAATACATCAAACAACGGCCCGGTCCATGTCTCCGCTGCGAATCCCAGCATCGCAGCCTGCTGCGACACTTCACTGCCACCACACAATACCGTGATACAGGGCGATGATTGCGTTCGATTCAGAAACTGCTGCACTTCCTGGCGCACACTGGCGGCAAAGTTCTCATCTGCAACCGGATAATCAAAGTTGGCAAACATGAAGTCCTGCCACACCATGATGCCCAGCTCATCGCACAACGCATAAAACGCATTGGATTCATACAACATGGTGCCGCCAATGCGCACCATGTTCATGTTGGCATCCTTCATCAACTGCAACCACGGCAGGTATGCTTCACGGTCGCCTGACAGTCCAGCAATGCCGGCGTTGGTCCAGCACGCACCGCGGCAGAAAACTCGCACACCATTGATCTTCAGTGTGAAGGAATTTCCATCTGCGCCGTGATCCACTTCGATGCGCCGAAAACCAACTCTGCCAAGATCAATACTCTGATTGCCAATCTTTATTGCCACTGGATACAACTGCGGAACACCATGCGTATGCGGCCACCAGGGTTTGATGTGTTCAGCCGTCAATGAACCGGTTAGTTCATCACTTTCCGGCTTCAATGTCACAATGCTGCCGGCACATTCCAGTTGCACAGATGCGGAAGATGTTCCACTGAGCTGCAGTCTTATTTGCAACCGGCCTGTATCATTTCCCTCCAGCGTCGCGCGCAAATCAACTTTCACCACTCGCAACTGATCCATTGCGATCAGATCAACACCACGCCAGGGACCAACGGCATGCACTTCAGGACACCAGCCCGGCATGTTGCCAAGCAATGTGGTACGAACACCGCGCAGTGTTGCAGGCACAATCATTGCGGGACGCCAACGTGCGCGTTTGAGCGGCTGTTTGAGCAAACCATCCAGCGCACGAAAACAGATGCACAATTCATTGTCCCCGCGTAAATCAACTTCCACTTCATGTGCAATGAACATGTTATTGGAACGCAGGATCACCTCACCGTTCAACCACACTTCCGCAAGCGTGGCGAGCCCATTGAATCGCAGCATCTGTTTGCCAGCACCCGCAAAGCGCGCGCGATACCAGTGATCGCTGTCATGCAATGGATGAGGTGATTCGATTTGCCATGTACCCGCCGCCTGCATGGCCTGCGCCACGGTGCCGGGCACCATCGCCGGAATCCAGTATTGAATTGATGACAGCGCCGCGGGCGATTCAATCGCCGCTGCAGCAGTGCTGGTCATCTCCCAGTGCTGGTCGAGTTGAATTGCCGGATTAGTTGTTATGAAGTTGGACATTCTGATGTGATTTGAATAGTCGGCCCACTATCAAACGTACGGATCGTAGGTTGGGTTGAGTCTTCGAAGCCCAACGATTTTCGTCGCATGGAAATGTTGGGCTTCGAAGACTCAACCCAACCTACTCGCTTCTTCATTGCCGGAGCTGGGCGAGGCACCCAGCCTGCACCATTCAATCGCAATATCTTGCCAGCGATGCAAATACCGCATCGTAGGCAACTGCCAGCGGCTCCAGCCCTGCAACAAATGAATCGAACTTCTTGCGCGTCACTGCACGCGCCAACTGGAATTGAATGGTCTTGGCACCCGCGGCAATTTCATTGGCGGCCTGGATGCCGGCGTCCAGTTCTTTTTCACCCTGCGCTGCCAGCCAGGATAAATGACTGCCCAGCATTTCAAAGTTGGCGCCGATCTGACGCAGCGTGTTGAAAGCGTACAGGTGAAAAAACTCCATCGGCCGTTGCGCCAGCATTTCTGCATGCGATGGAAACGCCTGCTGATATGCGCGCAGGGGATTGCTGACCGGCCGTGACCGCAGGTGATGCTTCAACAAACCAACCACCTGTTCGCGCGTGATCACCGGTTTCTGCTTGCCGGGTTTGACGAACTCAACATACGGAAACAGCGCGGCCGACGCACTGCCGGGCTGATGGTTCTGGCGGAATATGCCGTCGTAATCACTATCGCTCAGCGCAAAGAAGCCGGCGTTGTGAAAGTAATGCAGCACACGTGCATCGCTGTCAATGTGATTGACGGCAATGGTGGTTTTGCCGTGCGTCAACTGATACGAAACACCACGTGTGTCCGGAAGATAAAAACTGTCCACTTCAATCAGCACCAGACGTCCGCGTTGCGCCTGTTCCAGCGTGTGGGATTCAACACGATCGTAAATGGCCAGTTCCTGCACGTTGAGATCGAACAACGCTGCAATGTCTTCCGGCGGAAACTTGAAGAAGGTGAATTGATCGCCTTCAAAATCCTGGGTAACAGTGAATCCCAATGCGGCCTCGGGCTGAAAGCCCATGGCATTCAACACTTCGATCCATAAATCCACATAGCAATTGGTTTCGGGCCAGTTGCGTTGTGGATCATGCAAGGCATGCGGCTGATAGGCAGCCGGATTCAATCCAGGCAAACAGGTTGCCACCGCCATTTATTCACCCCACAGCACTTTACGCACTGCGCGCGGCCAGCGCGCCACATCCATGCCGTGATGCTTGAACAACGCCAGTGCCACACGTTCCATGCCGAAACCAACACAAGCAGTATGTGCCGTGGCATTGTCGCAGGTGCACAGACCCCACTTGGTGCCGAAGTGGTCCTGGTGATAGTTGAAACTCAGGCAGGCAGTGGGCTTTTCTTCACTGGTTATGGGAATCAACAATTCGAATTTCAGTTTCTGATCGCGCTGATTGTTGGACAGCAGTTTGCCTGCGCGGCCAAAGAAAGGATCGTTGGCTACGTCGAGCGCCACCGGCACGCCCAGTGATTTCATCAATGCTTCGCCGCGTTCAAGCCATGTCTGTCTGAATGACACGACCTGTTCCTGCGAGCCAATGCGTACATACTCGCGCATGCGGAACATCTGCATGCGGGCCGGATCAATCGCCGGTTCATGACGGAAGCAATAGGAATAGAGATCGAATAATCCACCCTGCTCCGGCAATGCGCCACGCTTGGCAATGGCAGGATACAGTGGATAACACGCAGCCGGTGTCAGCACCACATCGGTGGCTTTCTGTCCCTGCGTCCAGTCTTCTTTGGCTTCCATTTTCGCCAGCAATGCAGCGTGATCGCGGTCACTGCCTTCAAAGCTGTGAATGGTGCCCGCCAGTTGTGGAAAGCTTTTCATGTAACCGCTGGATTCGAATTGTGAACGCGCCATGCCGGGCGGAAAGCGCACGACCTCGGCCTGATCTTCACGGCCGAATGCCGCAACCATCTGGCTGAAACGTTCGACCACATCTTCGAATACACCGCTGCGGCCATACAGGCCTTCAACGCCCATATCAATCAGGATGCCGTTTTCCAGCAACTGCTTGAGAAATTCTGCCTGTGCGTCACTCATGTTGTGTCCGGGTTAATTGAAAGAGGAGTAATGGATCAACGCAACAAACCGGTGTCGTGCTTGTGAACCAGCAACAGGTTGGAACTGTTGCCGAGAATGCGATCATTGCTGATCATCAACGCTGCGGAATGTGCATCACGCAAATGACGTCCCACGCTGAATGGCGTGTTGTTCTTGTAACCATGAATGCCGCAGATCAGCAGTGCGTGATTGATGATCTGCACCACGGCCTGCGAGACATTCACCTTGACATTGTTCATGGCAACGGCAAAGCCCATCGACATCAATTCATCTTCGGATTGCTGCGCCAACGCAAAATGTTCAAGACCGGCGATGACGTTGGAACGCACGGCTTGCAACAATGTTATTGCTTCAGCAAGACGCAATGCACCGGGAGGTGGTGCGCCGGGACGCTTGCGCGCTTCACCACGCACGAAGGCTTGCGCACGGGCAACTGCATCGGCGGCAATGCCATACCACACGCTGGTCCACAACAGGTGCGAACTCGCCAGCATGGATTGCGCGGCAATCTCTGCAAAAGGCTTGGGAAAAATCTGTTCCGCAGGACCGGCACACATGAGCTTGAATCCTTCACTGCAGGTACCACGCATACCCAGGGTATCCCAGTCGCCAATCTGTTCCAGCTTGTATTGATCCTTGGTGACGGCAACCATCACCTGATCGGAATGCGGCGCGTCCGCATTCTTGCGTGCAGTAACCAGAATGGCATCGGCATATTTTCCATATGAAATGACCGTGGCCATTTTTTCGAGCGTGAATTGATCGCCCCTGGTCTCGACAGCGCAAATACTGTTGCGCAAATCACCGCCGATACCTGCTTCAGTGGTGGCCGAGGCCAGCAGCAACTGTTCGTCGGATATGCGCTGCATGAACTTGCGATGCCATGGACTATGCTGCCCATGCGAAATCAGACTGGATGTCTTGATCTGGTGCATGGCATAGATCATTGCCGTTGAAGCACAAAACTGTGACAACGTCGCACAGACTTCTGCCGCTTCGGCAAATGGTGCGCCCTGCCCGCCCAGATCCCCGGGGATCAACAAGCTCAACAGTTTTTCTTTCTTGATGGCCGCAATGGCTTCAGCAGGAAAGCGGCTTTCACGATCCACCGAATCCGCATGCTTGGCCGCCACTTCAGTACCGATGGCACGCGCCCGTTCTGCTGCGTCGGATTGTTTTGTAAGGCTCATGATTGACCCCAGATTGTTCCGGCAAGGTTTTTGATATTGCGTTGATTAACTGTTGGCGACGGTTTCGATCACGCCGGTGATGGCGGCAACACTTTCAAACGAACGACGATTGAGCATCTTGTCAGGAATCTCAATATTGAATTCCTCTTCGAGCGCCAGCATCAACTGCACGGTTGAAAAGGAAGACAACCCCACCGCATACAAATCGTCATTGTCTGCCAGGGTGGCTGCATCTACGGTCAATTTTGCATGCTGCTTGAGTACGGAACGGACACGATCACTGGTTGATGACATATATCTATCTTCTCTAGCCTGATTTCATGTAGAAAACTTAATAATAATAACAGTGTAGCGAATTCGGGACCCAAAAAATTGGGAATTACTTCAATAAAGCCAATATTTTTTTACATCTTCTATCAGTCAATGCACAGCCGACAGCAACTTGCAGTCTGCCGCCCGCCGGACATCACCCAGACAAAACAATGCCAGCTTGGCATTCCGCCGCAAAAAGATCTGCGCTTTATTGGGGAATTCGTTCAAGAATCAAATTGCCTGACAAACACTAACAGTGAAGCAGCTCTGTCTGCAATTAACAGCCTAAGCAAGAGTGTAATTAAAAACGCTTGGCAAGCCCGGACAGGAGAATTGCATAGTGTCGACGCCAGATTATGGACAATTTTTTGCGCCAGTAGTGAAGCATTCAAGGTGGCTCTTGAAATATTCGCCATAGCCGTCGGTTGGCGTTCCTGATTTGTCTTTCAACAAGGCATCATCGCGATGATCAGGCCAGATATCGAATGCCCAGCCAAAATAGGACACGCTATTTTTGTCTGCCCACGGCAATACTCTGGAAACAAACGGTGCACCCTTGGTGCCATTTGCATTGCGATCGCCGGTCTCAGTAATCACCACCGGAAATCCCGCCGCCAGAATGGCCTCCGCCCATACATAACCTTCTTTGAATCCCGGCTGCGTATATTCAGGCGTACCCCATTGCTTGCCATAGGCGGGATAGGCATGCCACGCAGCGGCAATCTGATTCAAGGGATCGGTTGGCCGGTAGTCAAGCCAGAAATCCAGGCGTTGTGTCCAGTCGGGTCCACCAATCAATACCACGTTACTTGCACCGGTCTTGCGCACGGCATTGAGCATTTGCTGTGTGCCTGCCACCTTCCAGGGATGATTCTGAATCTGGAAGTTGCGGCCATCACCAGTAACGTAATCAGACATGACACCACCATCACGAATGGTTTCCCACGACGATTTGCTGCCGCTCTGTCCATAAAAGAATGGTTCGTTATAAAGCTCGAACATCACATTGGGATAGCTCTTGTAAGTGTCAGCCAGCGATGTCCAGAAGTCGATGGCATGGGCAGCATCAGGCACGGGATTCTGCTGCATGGGACACATCGCGTTGACACCGTTGACTGCACGCAATGGATCATCTGGCGCGGTGATATGCAGATCGAGAATCACATACATGCCATGCGTGGTTGCCGCGGTTACTGCCGCCTGTACCGTTTTGCGATAGTTCTTGCCGGGATCGGCATTGCGCACCTTGTTGCCGCCATCGACGCAGTCATAACCCAGCCACGATGCTTCATTCAACGGAATGCGCACCGCATTCACTTGCCATTGCTGCAACAATTCCCAGACATTTCCCGGCACCCCGGTTCCCCACGGATTCCCCGGACTCCATCCCTGAATCGCCACATATTCGAGGCCGCTGAGATTAACGCCACGCAGTTGCAATGTCCTGCCTTGTGCGTCAACAAGGGTGCGTCCCTTCACGCTTACTTTCAATGCGGGAACGGAGTTGGTTGATTCTTTGGCGTAAGTTGCCACCGGCAGCGATATCAACACCAGACATAGCACATGTCTGGACATACTCATTATCTTGTACAAGAAAAGCCTGCAGGTAACGCGTGCGCGCTCCGCCTGTATTCGCTTTAAAGACATCATCGAATTCATGATCATGCTCTCTGCAATCAGGCATCTTTGGCGACGGGTGAAACCTGTTTGGCATCGTGCCAGCCCATGACTAGCACGCCAAGCACGCTGATACCTTCACCCGACAATATACCGATCAATGCACCGGGCTGCCCCATCAACTTCATCGCAATGACGCTGGTCGAAAGGGCAATCACAGCTGATACCGCGGCCAATGCTGACAGTTGACGGAAGCGTGTATGCGCAATCAACGTATATGCAAGCTGATCACGCAGTACCATGGTAATGCAAATCACTGACCATAATATCAACAACTCATCGCGATGCTCGAAATGTTTTCTCAGAACGACCGTAAATATCCAGTCGCGCATAAACCACAGAATGAGCAGGTATCCCAGCGCCAGGACAACCAGCCCGGACGTAAACAGGTAAATCCGTTTCAATACGACCGGAACACGATGTTGCTTCAACCAGCCGGCGACCGTTGGGAACATGAAGGTACTCACTCCCGATGACACCAGATTAACCGGCATCATGAGAATGCGTGTGGCAGCGATGGCAGCCACATCGTTGACGCCAAGCACACCAACGACCAGATAATTATATCCCTGCGTAAATGACCAGTGTATTGCAGCGCCAATAACCGCCCAGACACCCACGGAATAAATGCTCTTCAATGCACCAGACTTAGCCCTGGGATTCCATGGCTCATTTGCTCTCAAGGAACGCCGTTGATAGCCGCCACCAACGATGGCGGCAACCGCCAGCAACCCGGCCATTGCCGCAGCGGCAAAGGGCAATTGAATTGCGATTACGGCGCCAATGATGAGAACCAGAACATACAATGCGTCGCCACGTACCACATCACCGGGACGGCGGTACGCAAGCAACACCATCCGGAAAAACTCGCGGAACAGATTGGCGGTTACAGCACATGCACCGGCAATGACAATCCACAACAATGTGGTATCGATCCAGTTCATTAACCGCGCGGTTAATGCAATTGCAATTGCAATTGCCGCGAGGCCCGGCAATAACCTGACTTGATCGCGGTGCAAACTGCCAACAAAGTCACCGCGAGATTGTGGATCATCTGCGGCACGCGTAAGTTTGACCACCATCGATGGTTGTATGTATGCATTCTGGATTGAAGTCATCAGCAAAATTGCAGTTGACACCAGGACGTAGTAGCCATACTGCGCGTTCGTTGTGTGACGGATAAGCAACATTCCCACAATCAGATTGGCGCCGGACAAAAGCGCCTGCATCAGAATGGCGCTGCTGAACAACTTTACGAAAAAACCATGGCGGTGAATATCAATCACGCTTTTCTCTCTCCGTACGTACCCACTCTTTGGAATCACGACGACGCAACATCAACAACAACTTCCACAACAAGAATCCGGGCGCATGTGCAAAATCAAGCAAGCCCTGCACGCCGGTGCCGCTCAACTGCCAGCCGCGCAACACATGAATGATCAATGCCGCTGCACATGTCACCCCCAACCACAGCCAGCCGAGAAATTGCGGATCGAACCATGACATCACACCGGCCAATCCGCACAGCAACGCCACATTCACCACCACGTAGGACAAGGGCAGCACCATCAAGTCCAGCGCCAGATCCAGACAGATGCGGCTGGGTTGCCTGATGGATTGAATCAGCAAGGGAATGGTCTTGCTGCGAATCAATTGAAAGCGGCCCGTTTCCCAGCGCTGGCGCTGTTTGCGTGCAGCCTGTTCTCCTGAAACCATTTCCGCATCAGAATGCGCTTCTTCTGCGTAGTACACACGATACCCGGCGATGCCGAGTTCAACGCCGTACTCAACATCCTCAGTCAGTGAAAACGCCTGATAAGGCACCTTCTTCAGCAACTGATGTGTCACACACCAGCCATTGCCGCGAATGCCACATGACACACCCAGCCGTTCGCGTGCGCGTGAACGCACGCTGTGGAATGCTGACTTGGCGATGGTGATCAATCGTGTACGCCAGGTCGCCGACGGATTCAGGATACCGTAGTGCACTTGCACCGCACTGGCACCACGTTCAATGCGTGCGGCAATGGCTTCAAGCAAATTACTGGACACTTCGGCATCGGCATCAATCACTACCACGGCATCGGCCCAGCCACGCGCAGCGCTGTCATTGAAGGCAAAGTTGAGTGCGTAGCCCTTCCCACGCAATGAGGGGTCATGCCGTTCCAGTACCTCAGCACCCGCACGGCGCGCAATGTCCGCGGTGTCATCAGTGCAATTGTCGGCGACGACTGTCAGACGATGACGATCCGCAGGCCAGTCAATTTTTTTCAGACTGGTAACGGTATGTGCAATGATGGATGACTCATTGTGAGCCGGAACGATCACATCGAACTTCAGATCGCGGTTCGCGGGCAGCAGTGGTTTCAATCGTGCGGACAGCAATGTCAGCAGCAACAGGTACCCGCATGCCAGCACCGCAGGAATGGCGAGCAGGTACAGCACGATCATGATAATTGAAATCAGATTCATCAAGCATATTCCTGATAGTGCCATCCAAGAAAATAGGACAGCTTGCCAAAGTTGGCGGCGACTTTGATTATCCAGCGCATTGCACGATGCACACCCAGCGGTAACATGCACAACGACAACACCACTGCCAGTACCATCTGTACAAACGCACGCAATACAAACACCAGCTTGCCTGCAAAGCCAATGGCACCATAGCGTCCCGTGATCGTGTGCCGCGCAAAGTCCTGCCCGCCTCGCATCGCGCGCATCCACAGCCAGCGCGCCGACAACCGCTTTGGCTCCACCGGCTCCTGCAGAATGGCATCATCGCTCCAGATCAGCTTGACGCCCTTGAGTTCCAGACGGCACAGCAAGTCACCATCTTCACCACCGGTAGTGCCATATGCGGGATCGAAGGGCCCCGGCTCGGAACGCAGTACTTCGCCACGCAACAGCACGTTGCCAAACTTGAAGTTGCTGGATGGAACACGCTGTCCCGTGCTGGCACGCGGCAAATCATAAAAATTACCGCGTTTGATCCATGCGGGCGCCTGTTCCGGCACCACTGGCACGACTGGCGCAAGAATGCCATCTGCCTGGTATTTTTTTGCGGCACTCAGCATCAACTCCAGCCAGTTCGCCGGTGCGCGTTCATCATCATCCATGAAGGCAAGCCAGTCACCACTTGCCAGTGCAATGGTGCGATTGCGAGTGATCGAAATGTTTTTGACAGGCTGCACTTCGTAACGCACTTCGAGTACAGACTGACGCTGTGCCATCGCCTTAGAGAATCGTTCAACTGTTTCACGCGCGCTGCCAGCAGGATCATTGTCCACAACGATCACTTCTTCACAGCGAACCGTCTGCGCTGCGATGTCCTGCAACACCAGAGCCAATCGCTCCGGACGTTTGTAAGTCGCTATACAAACGCTCAAGGTTTCCACGGCAGTACTCATCATGCTTTCATCGTGTGAGTGGGCCGCCGGTCGCGAACGCATGGACGCTTGCAGTAAGTAACGACTTCATTTGGTACAAATTCATGAACTCAACGTGTCCCGCAACAGGAGTTCACAACACCACTGGCAGTAACATCACTTATCATCCCGCGATGCTGTTCGCGCTGATTTTTTTGCCTTTTTGTCATTCTGCCACTACCCATGTATATCTCATCATGACACGCCAAGGCATCATATTTCACTGGACCACCACAGCATCAACTCAAAAGTGATTGATCACCGAACCCAGAATTTCGGACTGCGTTATCGACAGGCGCCGCAGCATTTCTTTCGCTTCCTTGAGCATGGTCTGGTGTGCACGCGCCACCAGCAGCACACGATAGGCCAGCGTTGATACGGTCAATGCATCGGCATAGTTGGTTACCGGCGGCGTGTCAAAAATTACGTAGGCATAATTTTGCCGCCAGCCGTTGATCAGCATTTCTAAACGCTTGGTCGCCAGCAACTCCAGCGGGTTGGCGGGCTTGCTGCCCGCAGTCAACAAGGTCAGGTGCGGATTGTCACGCACGCTATGAAGAAACGGCCGGTCATCACTGGTAATAGCCTGCGACAACCCGACATCATTCTTGCACTTGAAGAACACATGCTGTGATGGATTGCGCATGTCGGCATCCACCAGCAAGGTAGGCTTGCCGAATTGTGCGAAGGCGATGGCAAGCTCTGCTGCAAGCTGCGAACGGCCATCACCTGCAGCCGCACTGATCACTGCCATGGTGATGCCCTGATTGGACGGCGGGAAACGCAATGCCAATTCGGTGCGCAGTGCGCGCATTTTTTCGCTGCGTCCGGCATATGCATCATGTGCATACACCAGATGATCACCCGGAACGGCTTCTCCCTGTGGCTCCACCATGTCAAAACTGCGCCGCAGTGCCATCTTGCGCATGGCCGCTTCAATCAAACCTGCATGTTCAACATCGGGACGGCGTTCCTTGTTGCCAAGCTCTGCAATTTGCGAAGGCGTTGCCAGCTTCAGGCTCAACACCACTTCAATCAATCCCATGCCGGTGTGGCGCATGGCATCCTGAATCTGCATGATGCTGTCAGGCGGCAAATGCAACCGGTCAACCAGTGTGGCAATGGCTTCGCGTTCACGCGCACTGCCCGGAGCATATTTATACGGTTCGGCGGTCATTACTTGGCCTCACGGGCAAACGCGGCAATCGCATCAAACTCGGCAAGCACGGGCAAACCAAGATCACGTTCCAGATCATCGCGGCAACGGATACGACGCTGCATCAATAACTCGTACATGAACGGCGCACCAACGCCGCACATCAAGCTGGCCATGAACGCAACAATCAACAGTTTCACCTTGTTGGGTTTGGTGGACTTGATCGGAACTTCTGCCGCATTCATCAAACTCACATTGCTGTAACGTCCGCCTGCTGCTGCCATGACCTTGTCATAGCCATCGAGGGCCTGCTTGTACACTGCGCGAGCCGATTCCAGTTCCAGTGCAAGCTTGGCACCCTCGTCCTGTTTTTCCTTGGTGCTCATTACCTTGGCCCGCTGTGTATCCACTGCGGCTTTCAGTTTGGCGACCAGTTCACGTGCTGCGTTGATATCGGCGGAAGTGCTCTTATTGATGTTTTTCAATTCGTTGTTGAGCGATTCCTGGGTGGCCGCAATCTGCGATGCCAGTTCCATTACTTTGGGATGCTTGGGTCCATACGTGGTCTGGTACTCCGCCATCTGCGCCTGCTGTGTAGCCAGTTGTGTACGCAAATTCTGGACGAGATTGGACGTGGTTGCCGCCTTGTTTACATCGGCTTCATTGGCCTGATTGGTTTCCGCTGTACGCAGAGTATTCAAGGCTTCCTGATACCTGCCCTCAAGACCATTCAATATGTATGCATCGGTATCATTGACACCTGCTGTTACTTCCGTCAGTCCGGTGCTCTGACGGAATGCGCTGATACGCTCCTGAGCCGCATCAACCTTTTGCTTCAGCTCGGCGAGTTGCTCCGTATAGCGCTTCGCCTGTGCCATCGCAGGGTCGTTCAGTCTTTCCTGTTGCTGACTGATATAGACATCGGCGACCGTATTGGCAAGTTTCGCTGCTGCATTTGCCTGCTTGGATTCTGCAGTAACGTAAATCAACTGGGTGCCTGATCTGTGGGCAATGGTGAGCTTTTTTTGCAGGGCGGTACGAACCCAGTCCTCTATCGGTCCCTGCCCGTGATAACCATCCGTTAAATCCGGATCCTTGGTCAGTTGCAATTTCTCAACCACTGGCCCCAACACCGACGCACTCTGCATCAGCTGAATCTGTGTTGCGATGTAGTTGTCCATCAACATGACGGGAAAGGCCTGGCCACTGAGCGGATCGTTGACTTCATAGTTAACAATCACGGTTGCAGTGGACTCAAAAGTCTTTGGCAGAAACTTGATAACAACACTCGCCAGCACCAGCAAAACACTGGCAATGATTATCGAGACTTTGCGGTGTGCCCATACGATTGCGGTGATTTGTGCGAGCGATAATCCCAGCTCGGAACCGCCACCCGTGACCAACGGCGGTTCCTGACCGGTAGGCGTGGCAATGGAAAGAACAGGCAGTTTACGGGGAGTATTCAAAAAATGCTCTCCTTCACTTCGATGACGTCATCAGGCTGAATCTGCTCGGACATGCTGGCGGAAAAGGTTTTGTACTTGTCCTTGATATGGCGCTTGATGGTGACACGATTGCTGCTGCCGCGCTGGGTAATACCGCCCGCTTTGACAATGGCCTGCAGCAACGTCATGTCCGGATCAATGGTGTATTGCCCGGGCTTGGTCACCTCGCCCTGAATGTAAAAGTGATCCGCCGCCGGAACATAGATCGAATCGCCAGCACGCAATGTTTCAACGGGCAAACTGAAATTGGAACTGTCCAGACCACGCAAGTTGATCGGATAGCGCGCCACCTTGCCATCTTGTCCCTCGCGGATGAGGTAGATGCGGCTGGCTCCATTTGGCGTAATGCCGCCGGCCTGGGCCAGCAAGTCAAAAATCGTGGTTCCTGAATCAATGACGTAACGGCCCGGCGTTCTGACTTCGCCCAGCACCGAAACCCGCTGACTGCGCGATTGCATCACTGTCAGTGTCACATGCGGATTGACCAGGTACCCTCCTTTCTTCAAGGACTGTTCCATCTGTGTTGCAGCTTCGCTCAGCGACAACCCGGACACCTGTACCGGACCTGCCAGCGGGATAGTCACATTGCCGTCATCCGCCACCGTCAATACCGTGTCCATGTCCGGTTGGCCGTACACCTGAAAACGCACCTCATCGCCGATTCCCAGTTGCACCAAAGGTGCATCGCTCTTTGCTCCGGGTTGTGCTCCCGGAGGGGCCGCAGCCAATAGCAATCGGCACATGAATAACAGGGCCAGGCCCGTCATCAAAGATAGCGTGCGCATGGATCGTGCGCTCATTCGTCCTCCGGTAGCACTTCTATCAAACCAATAAAAAGGGATTCGCAAACCGCCGGAAATCCGGCCTTGCAAGCCGCGTACTTTTACCACAAGCAGGTGCAAGATAATAAGCACATTTGCAGGCAGGTCACGATATTTGCGAGCGGCCGCATGCGAGCGATACATAAACTGGCACAAATCGCAGAATAACGTCCGCGCTTCGGCGTGCCACACCCTCAATCTCACTTCCCGGCGTGGCCTGTCACATAATCCGTCTGATTTGAAGCCATCCTGCTGCTGAGCAATTAAGCGTAAGAATTCGATTCGAACGCCCTGCCACCTGCCAGTCATGCGCGGGAACAGTGCGCCCGGAATTCAATACCCACTGAAACCTCATTGGCTTACAGAGCCCAGTACGGAACCCGCCGGCTTCTTTTCACCGCCAGACCCGGCCGCATCGGCATCGAACAATTGTTCAAGCTGCTTGACGGATTCCTGCGAAGTGGCGATGAGTTTGGAATCATCATCACGGACTGCGAATTGCCGCTGCAAGGTTGCTTCATCATGTTCGCGAAAGCGCCTGACTGCGGCGCGCGCTGAGGACGCAGGTTCGCCAAGTGACTCCATCACTGCTTGCGCCATTTCCAGACTGGATGCATAAGTTTCACGGATGATGAGTTGCACACCCAGCTCCATCAGCCGGAAAGCATGCTGACGATTGCGCGCACGTGCAAAAATCCTGAGATCAGGGAAATGTTGCATGACGATTTCCGCAGTACGAATCGACGCATCAACGTCATCAATGGCCAGCACCAGCACCGTCGCCCGATCAGCCCCGGCGGCACGCAACACATCAAGACGCGACACATCACCGTAATACACCTGGCTGCCAAAGCGCCGCAGGAAATCGATGTTTGCCTGGCTGGCGTCGAGCGCAGTGAATGCAATTTTTCTGGCGCGCAGAATGCGGCCGATAATCTGCCCAAAACGGCCGAAGCCTGCGATCAGCACTCGACCATCACGCGATTCAACGTCATCAAATGGTGCTTCACTGCCGGACTCCAGCCGGCGCATCACTACATCGTACAGCGATGACAGCACCGGTCCCATCATCATGGACAAGGTTACCGACAGCACCAGAATATCCGCCGTGTGCGGTTCAATGACGTGATGTTGCGCGGCCAGTGAAAACAGCACGAACGCGAATTCACCACCGGCCATCATCGACAATCCCAGCCGCCACGATGCGTCACGCGAATTGCATGTC
This sequence comes from Steroidobacteraceae bacterium, assembly GCA_035548495.1. Classification (GTDB taxonomy): domain Bacteria; phylum Pseudomonadota; class Gammaproteobacteria; order Steroidobacterales; family Steroidobacteraceae; genus CAILZL01. The sequence continues at coordinate 5,287 of DASZSV010000043.1, read as the reverse complement.
CAGCGGCCAATCAACAGCAACGACAGCAGCTTGAGCAGCATGAACCCCAGTGTCACGGCGAATACCGTAACCGGCACATCACGCAGCAACGACAGATTGGCGGACATGCCCACTGAGATGAAAAACAATCCAAGCAGCAAGCCTTTGAAAGGTTCAATGTCAGCTTCCAGTTCGTGGCGGAACTCGCTGTCTGCAAGCAGCACGCCGGCCATGAATGCACCCAGCGACATGGACAATCCAACGGCAGAAACAATCAACGATATGCCGATGACGATCAACAAGGCCGCGGCGGTGAATACTTCGGTCACACGCGTGCGGGCAATCAACCGCAGCGCAGGACGCAATATCAAACGCCCGCCGCCAATGACCAAAGCAATTGCCACCAGCAGCTTGGCCAACCCCAGCAATGGTGAACTCAATGATGGCGCATCCGGCGACATCAAGGGCAACACTGCCAGCATGGGTAGCACAGCCAGATCCTGAAACAGCAAAATGCCAAACGCCGCCCGTCCGTAGTTGGTCTTCAATTGATTGCGCTCGGCAAGCACTTGCAACACCAGTGCAGTGGACGACAACGCCAGTCCAAAGCCCATCACGCCCGCGCTGATGATGTTGCCGCCTGCAAGACAAGCTGCTGCACCAATCAATATCGCAGTGAACACTACTTGCGCGCTGCCGAATCCGAACACGGCGCGACGTAATACCCACAAGCGCGACGGCTGCAATTCAAGCCCGATGACGAACAGCAGCAACACCACACCGAATTCGGAGATATGCATGATGCTGTGAACATCGGCGACCAGTCCCATTCCCCATGGGCCAATGGCAATGCCTGCAGCCACATAACCCAGAATGGAACTCAGACGCAGCCAGCGGAACACCGGCACAAAGATCACAGCCGCGATCAGAAACACGGCAACTTGTGAAAGCGAGATCATGCAGCACTCCGCGAGGTGATCAGGACCAGCGTAACAAACCTAGCCTGCTGTTGGAAATCTCATTTTTCAACGGAACAGCAGCTCATGATTTATCAGCGTGCAATTCACTCCTTGTACAATGCACTCTCAAAAACTCAGTGCGGCATTCTTCAAACTGCCAGGTTGAATAGCACTCGCAATGGTTGGTGTCACGTGATGTGAATGTATTCCGCAGCAATGTGAATGGCGGCTTCACTCAGGTCTTTCACGATAATGTCAGGCCGGCTTGATTGCGCCGATGCAAAATGTTCACCGATCACCAGCATGGTACGCGCGCCAGCCCGCCTGCCCATTTCAATGTCGCTGGCCTTGTCACCGATCACAATGCACGCCGCGGGATCAAAACCATGCTCACGCGCTGCCTGCAGCAACAGGCCCGTCGCAGGCTTGCGGCAATCACAATGCGCATCCGGTGCATGCGGACAAAAGTAGGTTGCAGTCAATGGTGCGCCAATCGTATCCATCATGCTTGCCAGTCCCGCATTGACGCGCTGCACTTGTTCAAACGTGAGCAATCCGCGGCCCACGCCGGACTGATTGGTAATAACAATCAGCTTGCAGCCCAGTGAATGCAGCTTGCGCAAACCGGTAACAGCGCCGGGAAGAAATGCCAGTTGTTCGGGATCGCCGAGATAGTGACGATCAACGACGATGGTGCCATCACGATCGAGGATTACTGCCGGTGCTGTGTTGGCATCCATGATCAGGATTGATTCATGCGGTTGATGGTGTTGGTGGTGCTTTGACCGGCAACCAGTTCCGCCAGCACGACGCGGCCGCCATAGGATTGCACGATATCGGCACCAACCACAGTATCAACGGTGTAATCCGCGCCCTTGACCAGCACATCGGGTTGCAATGACTTGATCAGTTCCAGTGGTGTGTCTTCACTGAAGATGACCACCGCGTCCACGGTCTTGAGCGATGACAACACTGTTGCCCGTGATATTTCACTTTGCACAGGACGGCCCGTTCCTTTCAGGCGCCGCACCGACAAATCAGCATTGAGACCAACAATCAATTTATCCGCTGTCGCACGTGCCTGTTCCAGCAACGAGATGTGCCCGGGATGCAGGAGATCAAAACAGCCATTGGTAAACGCGACTTTCAGACCGCGATCACGCCAGCTCTGCACTTGCTGCATCACTCGCTGCAAGGTAAATATTTTTTCCGTACTGCCAGCCGGCACCGGTTCGTTGATGCTGGCAATGATTTCACCGGTACTTACAACCGCAGTACCCGGCTTGCCGACAACAATACCTGCCGCTGCATTGGCAATGCGCGCCACATCAATCAACTCGCCACCAATGGCCAGTCCCAGTGACAGCACCGCCAGCACGGTATCACCTGCACCGGAGACATCAAACACTTCACGCGCTGCGGTGTGCAGATGCGCTGTCGTGGTGTCCTTGCGGATGACCGACATGCCATCAGCACTGCGTGTCACCACCATTGCATCGCAAATGCCGGCATCCAGTATCTGGTGCGCGCCGTTAACAACCTGCATGTCCGTGATGCATTCAGCGCCGCATGCAATCTGCAATTCATGACGATTGGGTGTGAGCACCGTTGCACCCCGGTACTTGGAGAACAACCGCGTCTTGGGATCAACAATCACCGGCTTGCCCGACTGACGCGCCAGCGTGATGACTTGCTGCGTAAGGTCATCGGTGAGCAAGCCCTTGGCGTAGTCGGACAACACCACCACTTGCACATGCGGCAGGGCTTGCCGGAAAGCCACCAGCACTTCTGCAGCCACTGCGGCAGCAACCGGCTCGCTGCTTTCACGATCGGCACGCAACATCTGCTGGCGCTCGGCCACATAGCGTGTTTTCACCGTAGTGGGACGCGACGCGTCAGCAATCAACTGAACGGCAATGCTTGGCGTTGACGCAAGCTGCTGTTGCAGATCAGCCGCAGAACCATCATCGCCAACCACACCAATCAAGGTACATTGCGCACCCAGTGCCGCGACATTGCGCGCCACATTCGCCGCACCACCGGGCATGTCGCTGACATTCTGCACCGACATCACGGGAATCGGTGCTTCCGGGGAAATGCGTTCCACCACGCCATAAACAAAGCGGTCGAGCATCACATCGCCCAGCACCAGCACATGAGCCCGGTGGAACTCATCAAGCAAATCGACCAGGGAGTTGTATTTCATCACCGGATTCTACCCAATCCCGTCGCCGATTTGTTTTGAGTCAATGGCATCAGCCGTTAGAATGAGCGCTATCGTTATTGCAGGAATCCGTTTCATGTACCTGGTCACTGGCGGCGCTGGCTTTATTGGTTCCAACCTGGTTGCGGCGCTCGCTGCGCGCGGCGAGGAAGTGATTGTATGCGACTGGATGCGCAGTGATGAACGCTGGCGCAATCTTGCCAGACATGAAATCGCAGGATTGATTGCACCTGACAACCTGTTTGACTGTCTCGGCAAACTCAGAGGCCGGCTCAAGGCCATTCTGCACATGGGCGCCATCAGCGCCACCACCGAGACCAACGTCGATTTGATTGCCGAAAACAACATCCGGCTGACACTGGACTTGTTGCAATGGTGCACCTATCACCGCACACCGTTCATTTATGCATCGTCGGCGGCCACCTATGGCGATGGCAGTGCAGGCTTTGACGATGAATTCAGTTGCGAAGCGCTTGGCAGATTGAGACCACTGAATGCCTATGGCTGGAGCAAGCATGTGGTTGACCGGCGCATTGCACGGCTGCATGCAACGCACCTGCCGCTGCCATCACAATGGGTGGGGTTGAAGTTCTTCAACGTGTACGGCCCGAATGAATATCACAAGGGCAGCATGAAAAGCGTCATTGCACAGAACTACGCACCGATACGCAGTGGCGAACCCTTGCGACTGTTCAGAAGTTATCGCGCTGATTATTCCGATGGCGGTCAACGCCGCGACTTCATCTACGTTAAGGATTGTGTTGACGTGATGTTGTGGTTGCTGGATAACCCGCAAGTGTCCGGCTTGTTCAATTTGGGTACGGGTCAGTCACGCAGTTGGTTCGATTTGGCGCATGCGATGTTTGCTGCCGCCGGACTTGAACCCAACATCGAGTTCATAGAGATGCCGGAACCCTTGCGTGAGAAGTATCAATATTTCACGGAAGCGAAGATGGACCGGCTGCGGGCAGCGGGTTACAGCAAGGCGTTTACATCGCTTGAAGAGGGTGTCGCAGATTATCTACAGCGGTACTTGTTCACGGATAATGCCTATCGCTAACCCGAGTGTTAGCTGGTTCACTTAAGATAAACCACGCATTGGCGATACTGCTGTAGCGTAATATGTGATAGTCTGAACCAGTTATGGGGATGCTTTTTGCATGCGCTCTGATAGTAAGGTTTACAGAGACAGTTGAGATAAAGACTGTTAACGATCAACTTCAGCATTCACATCCAGTAAAGAAGGAATGACAGTGAACGAGTTTTTTGCCGCAGCGGCGAGTTTTGTTGTGACGTTGGCTGCAATTGCCGCGCTCAGGCACATTGCATTCAGAATTGATCTGGTGGACCGTCCCGGTGGTCACAAGACCCACCATGGTGAAGTGCCCATCATCGGCGGGCTGGGCATGTTCCTGGGCATTGTTACCGGTATCGGCTTGCTGGATCATCCCATTGTGTATTCGGGTACGTTGCTGTCTGCGATCTCTTTGCTGGTACTGCTGGGCTTACTGGACGACCGTTTCAGCCTGTCCCCCTGGACGCGACTGCCCGTTCAGGCAACCGCTGCCATCGTCGCAATGTATGGCACACATACATTTGTAACCACGCTGGGTGCTCCCTTTGGCAGTGAGCTGCATTTAAATCACTTCGTCAGTCCTGTCGTTACGGTGGTGTTGATGGTGGCTTCCATCAACGCATTCAACATGCTGGACGGCATGGATGGTCTGGCCGGTATTGTTGCGGCCATTACCTTTGCCGCACTGGGCTACATGGCGCATCGCGCAGGATTGCCAGTCTCTCCCTACATTGCCATTGTGGTCATTGCTTCGGTTCTTGCGTTTCTGGTGTTCAATGCGCCCTTGATATGGAACAATCGAATTCGTTGCTTCATGGGCGACGCTGGCAGCACCTTCCTTGGTCTCGCGGTGGCGTGGATTGGCATCCGTCTCAGTCAGGCGGCCGGCGAACGCAGCGTTGCTCCAGTGACCGTTTTATGGCTGGTTGCATTGCCGTTGTTTGAATTGTTGTGGACCTTTGGCCGTCGCTTGTTGAAAGGCCAATCCCCATTTCGTGGTGATACACAACACTTCCACCATCTGATGATTCGTGGCGGTTTCTCGGTACG